>NZ_VEZH01000035.1:0-1443 GCF_006440215.1 Helicobacter pylori
CATTAACACGAATTACTATTCTTTTCTAGACACCAAACTAGAATATAGAAGGCTTTATAGCGTGTATCTCAATTATGTGTTTGCTTATTAAAAGCTCTCTTTTTTAAAATAGGGGGAGCTTCATCAAATCTATTTTGATAGTTATCAATATTTGATGAAAATAAAGTCAAAAACAAAATAAACCAAATCACCCAATTATCTTTGATAATTGGGTGATTTAAGAAAATCGTTCAATACTCTTCAAACATTTCTTGGATTTTTGCCTTATCATTCGTTTTAGTTAGAGCGAGTTGTAAAAGCACTCTGGCTTTTTGGGGGTTTAAATTGTCGCTTGTGATGAAACCATAAGCCTTGTCATCAATCTCGCCTGAAGTAACTTCACCGCTATTTACCCTGCTAGAACGAACAATAACCACCCCCATTTGGCTCGCTTCTTGCATCGCTTTTAAAAACCCAGCACTCACATTCCCATTACCCACCCCAGCTATCACAACGCCTTTTGCATGCGAGTTTAGGCTCGCTTGGAATAAATCAGGGGTCATGCCGGCATGCGTGTAAATAATATCCACTTTAGGCAGGGGGGTTTTGAGTTGTGAAAGGGAAAATTCGCTCTCTGTGGTGTGTTTTCTCAAAGGTTGCATGTAATAGCGCGTTTTGCCATAATACACGCTCCCTATCGCGCCACTATTTAAGGCTTTAAAGGTGGAAGTGTGGGTGGTGTGCGTTTTAGCCACTTCCCTAGCGCTAAAAATATTATCGTCCATCACCACCAACACGCCTTTATTCGTGCTTTTTTCATTAGTCGCTACGCTCAGCGCGTTATACAAATTCAAAGCCCCATCCGCGCTCAAAGAAGCAGCATTACGCATCGCTCCCACCAGCACGACCGGTTTTGTGGAGTGTAAAACCAAGTTTAAAAAATACGCGCTCTCTTCTAAAGTGTCCGTGCCATGCGTGATCACCACGCCTTGAATACGGCTATTATCTAGCAATTCTTGGGCGCGTTTGGCGAGTTTGAACCATACCTCTTCAGTCATGTCTTGTGAGCCGATGTTAGAAATCTGCTCCCCTTGAATGCGAGCGATCTTGTTGAGACTGGGGATAGCCTTAAGAAGCTCTTTGACGCCCAACTCACCACTCTTATAACTACCTAAATTCGCACTCGCACCACTCCCTGCAATCGTCCCTCCTGTCGCCAGTAAAGCAATCGTGGGTAAATTTTGAGCCATAACCTGCCCCTTCAAACAAAATAAAAGAATCAACAATTTCAAAAATATTCTCATTATAGACCACCTTTTGAAATTTAAAAGGTTTTATAGTATAGTAAAACATCGTTAAAATAAATTTAAAAAGAGTTAATGGTGGATACCTTTTTTCAGATTGTAGTGTTACTTTTTTCGCTTTTTTTAGGGGCAAGACTAGGGGGCTTGGGAGTGGGCTATG
>NZ_VEZH01000036.1:0-1293 GCF_006440215.1 Helicobacter pylori
AGCTGATGATGCCCACTCGTTTGAAAGGGTTATGACCGAGTTCTTGAACGATGGTATTAGCGAGGGTTTCAGCTTGATTGATTTGAGGCGTTTGGTTGTTAAAATCAGCGGCGCTTGTTTTTAATGAAGACAGAGTTTCTTCCACGCCAGCACACCCGTTCCCCCAATTGTTCTTTTGATTTTGCATTGTCATATTCGCACTGCTTATAGCGCTCGCATCGCATTTCCCTATGTAGTCTTTAAGATGGCCTGAAGAAAGTTTGTTAAAATCGCTCTCCACTTGATTGGCTAGTTTTAAAATTTCTGCTTGAGATTGCGCGTTTTTGAGCATTTTTTGAGCTAAAGCCGTAAGACTGCTAGGGGTGTTAAGGTTGAGATTATGGGGTTGTGTGATATTTTTTGGTTGGTTGGCGCTGAGTTGTTGGGTTTCTTGAACGATTTTTTGCGCATTATTAATCATGTCTGAAGCGGCACTAAACTCCGCACCAAAAGTCGTACATGAATTTTTGCCGCCACCGGCTGTTTGCCATGAAGGGGTGTTTGTGCCATTAGTCCCACCATTGCTACTAGATTTCGCTATCAACATGGGGCAATAATCTTTAAGGGTATTGACAATCGTTTGCGCTTGAGTCAAAAGATTTTGCGCATCATTAGTCGTATCAATAACAGAAGTTGTAGTCTTAGTTTGATTATCTTGTTGATACTTTGATGTGGTTACATGCGCTTCTAACTTTTCCCCTTTGCTATTTAAAGGAGCAAGCCCGGCTTGTTTTAAAGCTTTTGAAAGGATTTGATAGGCTTCATGGATTTTTTCATATTGCTCAATAGATAGAGAAACATTTTTGTCTGCTTTTAATGTATTTGTGCCACTAGAACTATGAGTGCCATTACTATTTGTGCTCCCACCGCAATTGATTGTAGTGCCGTTGCCATTCTCATCGGTGTAGTGGAAATTTTTTTGATTGTTTTCTCCTGGACTTTTGGTATAACCTCCGCATATGACCGCATAACCCATGCTATTCCATAACCCTAACACCGATCTCAACGCTAAAAGCGTGGCTTGATAGGCAGGGGAATTGGTTGTCCCACCGGCTAAAGTTTTTGCGCGTTCATTCAAATTATTAACCGCTTGATTGATCGCTTGCGCACTTGTCTTTGAGCCAGAGCCACTATCGTTGGTTAAAAGCCGGCTTAATTGTTCATAAGCGTCTGAAAGTTTTTGCACCTTGTCGGCGTTTTTCACTTTTTGAACCGCTTCACCGATTTGATAACCCACGCTTAAAAAAACGCCGT
>NZ_VEZH01000037.1:0-1218 GCF_006440215.1 Helicobacter pylori
CCTTGCACATCTTCCTCCGCTGCTCCTATGTTTTCGTTGCGTATCCGACGGCCCGCCGGCTCTTCCACGTCATGGTTCTCTGGTAGGTGATGTATTGTTTCGACACCAGACTTTTTTTCAACCTTAAGTAAGGACGTTTTATGATCATCATGTCTAATCTGTTTTTAAGCAACTGTTACCCCCCCCCCCCCCCAACAAACCCTAAAACACCCAATCAAACGCGCAAAAATGTCGCGCTAATTACTTCTCGCAGATTTTGTCAATCACAAAAAAGCGGCGTAGGATTTGTTAGTAATAAAATTTCAGATTTGCGCACTTGGACATGTCCAGGAATGGAGGGAGGCGATTATGTAAATCCACTATACCATAACCCCAACTACACCGAAAATTTTACGCTAGAGTTTAGAAGCTTCATAGACAAACACTATAGCCACCATTTTGAGCCGCTAGAGGTTTTAGGCTATATCTATGCGTTATTGTATTCCCCAAATTACCGCAAGCGTTATAAAGATTTTCTCAAAGCCGATTACCCTAAAATCCTTTTCACAAACAATAAAGATTTGTTTAGGGTTTTAAGCCTTTTAGGGATTGAATTAATCGGCTTGCATGTTTTAAACCAAGAAAGCCTGAATTACAGCTTTGAAAAATTAAAAGACGCCACCATAGGCGAATCCTGCTATAAAGAAGCGCATGACTCCACCATCTCCAAAAAACCCTCTCATAACGAACAACGGCTTTATATCAACCATAGCGCTTATTTTAGGGGGGTGAGTGAGGAAATTTATAATTACATGATAGGGGGGTATAGCGTTTTAGACAAATATTTAAAAAGCCATAAAGACGAGCCTTGTGACTTTGATCATGTAAGCAACATCATTAAAGTCATCGCGCGCACGATTGAAATCCAAAAAACGCTTGGATTTTTAACGAGCGATTTGCCTCATTTAAAAGGGAATGATAGCGAAGCGTTAATGCAAGAAATCTTGCACAATCCACAACCCCCCCCCCCCTTGAAACCAAAAAACCTCCCATCAATACCTCCCAATTTCATCCCCTTCCGCAAGCCTTAATCTATCTCGAAACTCCATCATAAAAACCAACAACAAGAACCATAAACACACACACTAAGGCAAGGAGATGACAGTAAGTCACTATTCCTGAATCACCTCACAATGAAGAAATATATACATAAACAAACACAAAAACACAAAGAATCGT
>NZ_VEZH01000038.1:0-656 GCF_006440215.1 Helicobacter pylori
CCAAACGCCTCAAATCAATCAAGCTGAAACCCTCGCTAATACCATCGTTCAAGAACTCGGTCATAACCCTTTCAAACGAGTGGGCATCATCAGCTCTCAAACCAATAACGGGGCGATGAATGGCCTTGGGGTGCAAGTGGGTTATAAGCAATTTTTTGGAGAAAAGAAAAGATGGGGGTTAAGGTATTATGGTTTCTTTGATTACAACCACGCCTATATCAAATCCAATTTCTTTAACTCGGCTTCTGATGTGTGGACTTATGGGGTGGGTAGTGATTTATTGTTTAATTTCATTAATGATAAAAACACCAATTTCTTAGGCAAGAATAACCAGATTTCTTTTGGGCTTTTTGGAGGCATCGCGCTAGCAGGGACTTCATGGCTTAATTCTCAATTCGTGAATTTAAAAACCATCAGTAATGTCTATAGCGCTAAAGTGAATACGGCTAATTTCCAATTTTTATTCAATTTGGGCTTGAGGACCAATCTCGCTAGGCCTAAGAAAAAGGATAGTCATCATGCGGCTCAACATGGCATGGAATTGGGCGTGAAAATCCCTACCATTAACACGAATTACTATTCTTTTCTAGACACCAAACTAGAATATAGAAGGCTTTATAGCGTGTATCTCAATTATGTGTTTGCTTATTAAAAGC
>NZ_VEZH01000039.1:0-567 GCF_006440215.1 Helicobacter pylori
CTACACCCTTTTACTATAACCATAACCCGCTTTTTCTGCTTTTTTCTCGGTATTAGCAACTACTTTTATTTCTTTATTAATATCAGCAAATATTTTTTGAACGAACAAAAGGCTTTGAGAGGTTGAAAGGTGGGCTTGTGAGTCTGGTTTTAAATGCCTCATTTCAAGCATTTTAGCTTGAGCTTTAGAGCGTATTTTTAGATTTTCTTTTTGCCATTCTTCTGTAACATTAAAATCTCTAGGGTCTAATTCTAAATAAGCGATAGAACTTGGTTTATAAAAATCCACTTGTTTAGCGATAGCCTTTTGTGAATAGGGCAGAGATTCTAGCTCTTTTTGCAAATAAGCTATAAGCTCTTGCGCTTTTGATCCTCTTTGAGAGCGGGGTTGTTTGGAGTTTGGAAGGTGTTTTGGCTGGATAGGGGTTTGATTGGTTTTTGTAGGTTTAGGGGTTTTGCATTCAGCTTCTATTTCTATAGAAATACTATCCTTAATTCCTACTTTTTTAATAAAGAATTGACTATGATTTTCTTGGCAATTTTGTTCTGCTTTTTTAACCAAATCTTT
>NZ_VEZH01000004.1:0-102587 GCF_006440215.1 Helicobacter pylori
AAGAATACGAGGGCTTTTTTAGCGATTTCAATACGAGCATGAAAAGCAACGAGCAAGAAGTAACGAACATCTTAAACGCCAATTAGCAAAAACATTTTTTATTCACAAAAGGCTGTATCAATCACAAGGAAATGTAATCCACTTCTTTGGGTCTTTGATGGTTAGCGATGAGTTGCTTACAGGTCGCAACGCCTTCTGAAGTGCCAACCATTAATAGCTTGGATTCGCTTGCAATGATTGTTTCTCCATCAGGCATGGGGATGTATTTGCCATCTTTTTGAGTGATACCAATCACAAACGCTTTAGCGATCTCTCTAAAATGGGCTTCTTTTAATTTCCTTAACACAAGCCAGCTGGTTTTAGGGACAATCACTTCCTCTAAGTCTAAAAGCGTGTCTTTTTTATTGATAAAGCGCTCTAAGATATTTTCCATATCCGGACGCACTGCCATGGCGCTCACTCTCTGCGCCATGAGCTTTGTAGGGGAAACCACCATATCAGCCCCTAATTTTTTTAATTTTTCTAAGCCTTCATCGCTATGCGCGCTCGCAATGATGTAATAAGGTTTGCGCTTTAATTCCTTTTCAAACAAGCGCACGCTCACCATTAACGCCACATTCACCGGTAAAATCTTAGACAAAGCTACAACACCCCTAGCGCTGCTTAAGTGGGTTTTTAGCATGGCTAAATTGGTGTGCGGATCGCCTATGATATAGTAGGGGTATTTGTGCTTAATGGCTTCTTCTTCAAAACTAGGGTCATTATCCACGACCACAAAAGGGATTTGAGCGGAGCGGAACTGCTTGCTCAACTCAATGGTGTATTCGTTGTGGTAACAAATCACATAATGATCCTTAAGGCGTGCGATTTTATAAATCATACCTTTCTCCTTAATCAATCTGGTAAGCGTGCCTTTATTGACCACGCTAACTAAAATAGCCACGCTAAAGGCAATAATTCCTGCCCCAAAAAACATTAAAATGGAAGTTAAAAAAATACTTATAGGCCCAAACTGGCTTTCATTTAAAGCGCCAAACCCTGTAGCTGTCATGGTGTAAGTCGTTTGAAAGAAAGCTTGCATAAGGCTATAATTTTCTAGGGCGAAGTATCCCAGAGTGCCTAAAAGCACAAGCAGTTGGATTAAAATAAGCGGGAGTCTAAAAACCTTAAATTGCTCATAGATTTCAGAATTTAAATTGACTTCTGGCTGAATTTCATCGTCTTTTTTGATTTTAAAAAATTTCAACTTTTCAAACAAAACCAATTCCTAGATCAAAATAAATTCTTTTGAAAGCGTTCACCTCTAAATTTAATCAAAACGCTAAACCTAAGCTGTGTTTTAATCTTAAAAAGAAGTTTAGTTTTAAGGGGAGTTTTAAAAAGGTTATCAAAAACATCAAAACCACCCCTACAATCAAAATGGACAGAAATTCTAAAAACTAAGCCCCTTTACGCATGGTTCTTAAAGTGGAAGCAGCCACTTTAATGCGTTTAGTCGTGCCGTCGTCTAATTGGATCTTAATAGATCGCAAGTTAGGGAGTAAGCGGCGTTTATTTTTGTTGTTCGCATGACTGACATGATTGCCTATCATAGGCCCTTTAAAAGTTAAAGCGCATCTTTTTGCCATTGTGTATCCTTAATTATTGAAATAAACTTTGTATTATACTTAAAATAGCCTTTAAAAAGACTGATTTTAAGGCTAATTTTTAAATGGTTCGTTTGAGAACTACTTTTTTTGAGGCACAGAACTTTTAAACCCTTTCATTCTGTCAATAGCGTCTCTGTATTTGGCAATATTTTCTTCTGTAAGTTCTGTTACAGCTTTTTTCATGACAACGGCATACATTCTGTTTAAGATCTTATGTATCGCGTCTTCTTTATTCTTTTCTAAATCTTCATGGATAATGCTGTTTGAAGAATTAAACCCTCCAGAATTACTCTGTTTGTAAGTATAGGTTATTGCCTGAAAAGTTCCCACTTCCACAGCAAAATCATGGACTACACGATTGCTTTCTGGCTCATAAAAACTAAACCACACAGAGCCTGAGCTTTGATCCACTAGCGTGCCTAAATTAGGATTATTGGGATCTTTTAAATTCATTTTCAAATCTTCTAAAACGCCCACCCACCCTTTCACATCTAAAACAGCAAAAAGCTTTCTTTTATCCTGTAAAGTTAAAGCGCTTTCATCTTTAAAAAAGAGCGTTTGATAGCCTCTTTTCTCAAAAATAGTTTGGATTTGATTAATTAAAGCGTCTTGAAACTTATCAATATAAGGCTTTAGATTATCGCTCACTTGAATGCGCGGCGCTAAAATACCGATTAAACGATAATTTTGTGGGGCTTGGGCGACATGCAAAGAGTAGTTAAAATTGAATGGCGTTACTTTTTGAGTGGTTTGGATTTTTTCATTAACTTGAATGGGTTTTTTTTGTTGGTTTTGGGGTTTTACTTCAGCAACTGGTTTAATCGCGCAACCAACCAACACGCTTGAAAGCCCCAAAGCGATTAGCGTTTTAAAACAAAGTCTTTGAGAAAAAAATAAACGCTTAAAAAAGAAACAATTCATGAAGCACTCCCAAAAATTAAGTTATAGCGTGATTATACTTTAACTCATGCTGATTTTAAGCGAGTCAATTTGCGCTACAATTATGCTTTTTTTAATCTATAAGCATGGCATGGCGATTTTAGGGGATTTTATGCTCTATTCTTTACTATATGGCTATTTCAATATCAATCTTTTCCAGTATTTGACTTTTAGAGCAGGGTTAGGGTTTTTCATAGCCTTTTTCCTCACGCTTTTTTTAATGCCTAAATTCATTCTATGGGCCAAGGCTAAAAAGGCTAACCAGCCCATTTCTAGCTTCGTGCCAAGCCACCAGAATAAAAAGGATACCCCTACGATGGGGGGGATTATTTTTGTTTTTGCAACCATTGTTGCGAGCGTGTTGTGCGCGTCTTTGAGTAATCTTTATGTGTTGTTAGGGCTAATAGTGTTAGTGGGCTTTAGTTTTGTGGGTTTTAGAGACGATTACACTAAAATCAACCAACAAAATAACGCTGGAATGAGCGCGAAAATGAAATTTGGCATGCTGTTTGTCCTTTCGCTTGTGGTGTCTGTTTTGTTGAGTTTTAAGGGGTTAGACACTTTTTTATACGCGCCTTTTTTGAAAAACCCTTTGTTTGAAATGCCAACGGTGTTAGCGGTTGGTTTTTGGGTGTTGGTTTTTTTATCCACAAGCAATGCGGTGAATTTAACCGACGGGTTAGACGGCTTAGCGAGCGTGCCTAGCATTTTCACCCTTTTAAGCCTTTCTATCTTTGTGTATGTGGCAGGGAATGCGGAATTTTCTAAATACTTGCTCTATCCTAAAGTCATAGATGTGGGGGAATTGTTTGTTGTCTCGCTGGCGTTAGTGGGATCGCTCTTTGGCTTTTTGTGGTATAACTGCAACCCGGCAAGCGTGTTTATGGGCGATAGCGGGAGCTTGGCTTTGGGGGGGTTTATCGCTTATAACGCTATTGTTTCGCATAATGAAATCTTACTCGTTTTAATGGGATCGATTTTTGTGGTAGAAACTTTGTCTGTGATCTTGCAAGTAGGGAGCTATAAAACCCGTAAAAAACGCCTTTTTTTAATGGCGCCTATCCATCATCATTTTGAGCAAAAGGGTTGGGCAGAAAACAAGGTGATCGTGCGTTTTTGGATCATTTCTATGCTGAGTAATTTAGTCGCTCTTTTAAGCTTGAAGGTGCGTTAAAATGAAAATCTCTTTATTGGGGCATGGTAAAACCACTTTAGCCTTAGCGCGTTTTTTTAAAAAAAACCATAACGAAGTCAAATTTTTTGATGATAAATTCCCTTCATTTTTTAAGGATAGAGAGGGTTTTCTTTGCTATCCTAGTAAGGATTTTAACCCTAATGATTCCCAATTAGAGGTAGTCAGTCCTGGCATTAGTTTCACGCACCCTTTAGTCATAAAAGCCAAGCATTTAGTGAGCGAATACGATTATATTGACAGCTTGTTTGATTTGGTTTTCACGCCTACTATAATCAGTATTAGCGGCACTAACGGGAAAACCACCACGACAGAAATGCTCACCATGCTTTTAGAAGATTTTAAGGCTGTGAGTGGGGGGAATATCGGCACACCCTTGATTGAATTGTTTGAAAAACAATCGCCCTTGTGGGTGCTAGAAACAAGCTCCTTTTCTTTGCATTACACCAATAAGGCTTACCCTTTAATCTACTTGCTCATCAATGTAGAAGCCGATCATTTGACTTGGCATTGCAATTTTGAAAATTATTTGAACGCTAAACTCAAGGTTCTAACATTGATGCCTAAAACTTCGCTCGCTATCCTCCCTTTAAAATTCAAAGAACACCCCATTATTCAAAACTCGCAAGCGCAAAAAATCTTTTTTGACAAAAGCGAAGAGGTTTTAGAGTGTTTAAAAATCCCTTCTAACGCCCTTTTTTTTAAGGGAGCGTTTTTATTAGACGCGGCTTTAGCCCTTTTGGTTTATGAACAATTTTTAAAAATAAAGAATTTAAAATGGCAAGATTATAGAGAAAACGCCCTTAAAAGATTAAACGCTTTTAAAATCGGCTCGCATAAAATGGAAGAATTTAGGGATAAAGAAGGGCGTTTGTGGGTAGATGACAGCAAAGCCACAAATATTGATGCCACCTTGCAAGCCCTAAAAACCTTTAAAAACCAAAAAATCCATTTGATTTTAGGGGGCGATATTAAAGGGGTCAATTTAACCCCCCTTTTTGAAGAATTTAAAAATTATGAAATAAGCCTTTATGCGATAGGATCAAGCGCTTTTATTATCCAAGCCTTAGCGTTAGAATTTAATGTTTCTTGTCAAGTTTGTTTGGAGTTAGAAAAAGCGGTTCAAGAAATTAAAAGCGTTTTATTACAAAATGAAGTTGCCTTGCTTTCACCCAGTGCGGCCAGTTTGGATCAATTTTCTTCGTATAAAGAAAGGGGTGAAAAATTTAAAGCGTTTGTTTTAAAGGATTAAAGCGCATGCGCCACAACATCTAATTGTGAAATTTTTTGAAAAATCTCGTTCCGTTCTGCTTCATTTAAAACTTCCATAGAAACATTAAAGCTGTAAAATTTGGCGTTTTTAGAAGTGTTTTTAAATTCCAATTTAAAGGGGCGTTGGTAGGTTTCTAAAAGCTCTTTTAACACGCTTGTATCGTTGGTGGTCATAATCACCCTATAATCCCAAAGGCAAGGGTAAATGATAGTGGGTTTTTTTAAATCAGACGGCATTGAACAGATCCTTAAACAATTTAGGAATGGCAATAGGGCTGTATGTAGAGCGATTGACAAAGCCAAACTTGATTTCTGAAGCAAAGACTTTAAAAGGCTTCATAGGCTCTAAAGAAGCGTTTTGGATGCAATAAATTTCTTGAAAAAGCACCACAAAAACCTTTCTTAATTCTTTAATTTGCGTTCTTATTTCTAAGACCTGCCCAAGGCTTGCGGGGGTGAAAAAATCCGCTTTGATAGAGCGGATAACAAACACGCCTTCTTCATTTTCTGGCAAGACCTTTTGTTTAAAAAAAAACTCGCTCCTAGCCCTTTCGCAATATTTCAAATAATTCGCATGATAGACCACGCCTTCAGAGTCGGTATCTTCGTAATATACCCTACAGCGCATTAATTCCCCTTACTTAAATAATGAAATTTTCTTAAGATTATACAATATGTAACTTAACTATAGTATAATCTAGGGGCGTTGCTTTATGTTTTTTAGGTATTTTTAAAGTGGGTTTTTTCTTAAATCTTAAGATCTTTAAAGATTTTAAAAAACTGATACAGCAATAGTTGGACGATTAAAGACATAGCTCTTTAATTTTAATCATTGACAAGGAGTTTGATAGTTAAGATATGGGTAATCATTTTTCTAAATTAGGATTTGTTTTAGCCGCATTAGGGAGCGCGATAGGTTTAGGGCATATCTGGCGTTTTCCCTATATGACTGGGGTGAGTGGTGGGGGTGCTTTTGTCTTATTGTTTTTATTTTTATCTTTAAGCGTTGGCGCGGCGATGTTTATCGCTGAAATGCTATTAGGACAAAGCACGCAAAAAAATGTAACAGAAGCTTTTAAAGAGCTTGACATTAACCCTAAAAAACGCTGGAAATACGCAGGGCTTTTGCTTATTTCTGGACCTTTAATACTGACTTTTTACGGCACGATTTTAGGTTGGGTGCTTTATTATTTAGTGAGTATTAGTTTCAATTTGCCTAACAGTATCCAAGAATCTGAACAAATCTTTAATGATACCTTACAATCCATTAGGTTACAATCCATAGGGCTTTTTAGCGTTTTATTGATAACCGGATGGATTGTTTCTAGGGGGATTAAAGAAGGCATTGAAAAACTCAATTTGGTTTTAATGCCCTTACTCTTTGCTACTTTTTTTGGTTTGCTTTTTTATGCGATGAGCATGGATTCTTTTTCTAAAGCTTTTCATTTCATGTTTGATTTCAAACCAAAAGATTTGACTTCTCAAGTGTTCACTTATTCCTTGGGGCAGGTTTTCTTTTCCTTAAGCATAGGTTTAGGGATCAATATCACTTACGCTGCGGTTACTGATAAAACGCAGAATTTGCTTAAAAGCACTATTTGGGTGGTTTTATCAGGAATTCTAATTTCTCTTGTGGCAGGGCTTATGATTTTCACTTTTGTGTTTGAATATGGGGCGAATGTCTCACAAGGCACAGGGTTAATCTTCACTTCTTTACCGGTGGTTTTTGGCCAAATGGGAGCGATAGGCATTCTTGTTTCAGTTCTTTTCTTGCTCGCGCTCGCTTTTGCTGGCATCACTTCTACGGTGGCTTTATTAGAGCCAAGCGTGATGTATCTTACCGAAAGGTATCAATATTCTCGTTTTAAGGTTACTTGGGGTCTTGTAGCGCTAATTTTTATCGTAGGCGTGGTGTTGATTTTTTCGCTTCATAACGATTATAAAGACTCACTCACTTTCTTTGAAAAAAGTCTTTTTGATTGGTTGGATTTCGCCTCAAGCACCATTATCATGCCTTTAGGCGGGATGGCAACCTTTATTTTTATGGGTTGGGTTTTGAAAAAAGAAAAATTGCGTCTTTTGAGCACACACTTTTTAGGCCCTAAATTGTTTGCAACTTGGTATTTCTTGCTCAAATATATCACCCCTTTAATTGTGTTTTCTATTTGGTTGAGCAAGATTTATTAAAACATTTAGCATGGGAAAATTTTCTAAATTAGGCTTTATTTTAGCCACTTTAGGTAGCTCTATCGGTTTAGGGCATATTTGGCGCTTCCCTTATATGGTGGGCCATAATGGGGGGAGCGCGTTTGTGCTTTTATATTTAGTGCTAACCTTGAGTTTAGGCATTGCTATGCTTTTAGTGGAAATGCTGATTGGGAATTTGGGTAAAAAAGATGTTGTTTCTAATTATCAAATCTTAGATCCTAAAAGAAAAAAATATTACCCTTTCACTTCTTTTTTTATTTTAGGAGGCCCTCTCATTTTATCCTTTTATGCGGTAGTGTTAGGCTGGGTGCTTTACTATCTTTTTGTGGTAACTTTTGATTTGCCTAAAGATTTAGAGCAGGCTAAGATGCAATTTAGCATGCTCCAAAATGGCAGTTTAATCTGGCCTGTTATTGGCTTTAGCGCATGCTTATTGCCGACAATATGGTTTGTTTCTAGGGGGATTGAAGAGGGGATTGAAAAATTAAATGTGGTACTGATGCCGTTGTTGTTTGTGATTTTCATAGGGCTTTTAATCTATGCGATGACTTTAGAAAGCATGCCTAAAGCTTTGCGCTTTTTATTTAATTTTGAGATTCAAAAGATTGATTTTAAGGTTGTTATGGACGCTTTAGGACAGATGTTCTTTTCTTTGAGTTTGGGGGTAGGCACGATCATTACTTATTCAGCTTTCACGCCCAAAAAAGAAAATCTGTTCAAAAGCTCTTTATTTATTGTCTTGCCCGGTATTTTAATCTCTTTGATTGCCGGGGTGATGATTTTTACCTTTGTGTTTGAATACCATGCAGATGTTTCTCAAGGGCCAGGGCTTGTTTTTATTTCCTTACCTTTGACTTTCGCTAAAATGGGAATAAGCGGGCAGATCGTTTCGCTTTTTTTCTTTATGGCACTTGTTTTTGCCGGGATCACTTCTACGGTTTCTTTGATAGAGCCTTTAGCGCTTTATTTAATCAATCGTTTTAATTTTTCGCGCACTCAAGCGTCGCTATGGATAGGGATTGTTGTGTATGTTTTAGGCGTTTTAGTCATCCTTTCTATGAATGAACGATACGCTAAGTTTTTGAGTTTTGCTCATAAGAGCGTGTTTGGGTGGCTGGATTTCATCACTTCTTCATTTTTAATGCCTTTGGGAGGCTTGTTTTCAGTCTTGTTTGTAGGATGGATTTTAAATAAAAAGTGCTCTTTTTTAGCCACGAAGCATTTCTTTAACGCAAACGCTTTTAAAGCGTGGCATTTTAGCGTTCGTTTTATCGCGCCTGTAGTGATTTTAGCGATTTTCATCTTGCAATTTAAGTGAAATAAGGATGCTTGATGAAAAGTATTTTGCTCTTTATGATTTTTATAGTTTGTCAGTTAGAAGGCAAAAAATTTTCACAAGATAATTTTAAGGTGGATTATAACTACTATTTGCGCAAACAGGATTTGCACATCATTAAAACGCAAAACGATTTGTCCAATGCCTGGTATTTCCCTCCACAAAAAGCCCCCAAAGAACATTCTTGGGCGGATTTTGCTAAAAAATATTTAAACATGATGGATTATCTAGGCACTTATTTTCTGCCTTTTTATCATAGTTTCACCCCCATTTTTCAATGGTACCACCCCAATATCAACCCATATCAACGCAATGAGTTTAAGTTCCAAATTAGTTTTAGAGTGCCTGTATTTAGGCATATTCTTTGGACTAAAGGCACGCTTTATCTGGCTTATACCCAAACTAACTGGTTTCAAATTTACAATAACCCCCAATCCGCTCCCATGCGAATGATCAATTTCATGCCTGAACTCATTTATGTTTATCCTATCAATTTTGAACCTTTTGGGGGTAAAATAGGGAATTTTTCTGAGATTTGGATAGGTTGGCAACACATTTCTAATGGCGTAGGGGGTGCGCAATGCTACCAGCCTTTTAATAAAGAAGGCAATCCTGAAAACCAGTTTCCCGGACAACCTGTAATCGTTAAAGATTATAACGGGCAAAAAGATGTGCGCTGGGGGGGGTGTCGTTCGGTGAGCGCGGGGCAACGCCCTGTGTTTCGTTTGGTGTGGGAAAAGGGAGGCTTGAAAATCATGGTCGCTTATTGGCCCTATGTCCCTTATGATCAATCCAACCCTAATTTGATTGATTATATGGGGTATGGTAACGCTAAAATTGATTACAGGAGAGGGCACCACCATTTTGAATTGCAGCTTTATGATATTTTCACGCAATACTGGCGTTACGATCGCTGGCATGGAGCTTTCCGCTTAGGCTATACCTACCGCATTAACCCTTTTGTAGGGATTTATGCGCAGTGGTTTAACGGCTATGGCGATGGCTTGTATGAATACGATGTTTTTTCCAATCGTATAGGGGTAGGAATACGCTTAAACCCTTAAAAAAGCGTTCTTTTATGCTATAATTAAGACCAAAAATTCAAGGGGATTATTCAGCTATGAAAATCAGTGTTAGTAAAAACGATTTAGAAAATACTTTGCGCTACTTGCAAGCTTTTTTGGATAAAAAGGACGCTTCTTCTATCGCTTCACACATCCATTTAGAAGTCATTAAAGAAAAGCTTTTTTTAAAAGCCAGCGATTCAGATATTGGGCTAAAAAGCTATATTTTTACGCAATCTAGCGATAAAGAGGGCGTTGGCACGATCAATGGGAAAAAGTTTTTGGATATTATCTCATGTTTAAAAGACTCTAACATTATTTTAGAGACTAAAGATGACAGCTTGGTGATCAAACAAAATAAAAGCTCTTTCAAACTCCCCATGTTTGACGCTGATGAGTTCCCTGAATTCCCTGTTATTGAGCCAAAAGTGAGTTTAGAAGTCAATGCCCCCTTTTTAACAGATGCGTTTAAAAAGATCGCTCCTGTGATTGAGCAAACCAGCCACAAAAGGGAATTAGCCGGTATTTTAATGCAATTCAATCAAAAACATCAAACCCTTTCAGTGGTAGGCACGGATACCAAACGGCTTTCTTACACGCAGTTAGAAAAAGTCTCTATCCATTCCACTGAAGAAGACATTTCTTGCATTTTACCTAAAAGGGCTTTATTAGAAATCCTTAAGCTTTTTTATGAAAATTTCAGTTTTAAAAGCGATGGCATGTTAGCGGTGGTTGAAAACGAAACGCACACTTTTTTCACCAAGCTCATTGATGGGAATTACCCTGATTATCAAAAAATCCTCCCTAAAGAATACATTTCTTCTTTCACTTTAGGTAAAGAAGAATTTAAAGAGAGCATTAAATTGTGCAGTTCTTTAAGCTCCACGATTAAACTCACTTTAGAAAAAAACAACGCTTTGTTTGAATCTTTAGATTCTGAGCATAGCGAAACGGCTAAAACCTCTGTTGAGATTGAAAAAGGTTTGGATATTGAAAAAGCCTTTCATTTGGGCGTGAACGCGAAATTTTTCCTTGAAGCCTTAAACGCTTTAGGGACAACGCAATTTGTTTTAAAATGCAATGAGCCTTCTTCGCCTTTTTTGATCCAAGAGCCTCTTGATGAAAAGCAAAGCCACTTGAACGCTAAAATTTCCACTTTGATGATGCCAATCACATTATAAAGGCTGATTTGAATGCAAAATTACCAGAGCCATAGTATCAAGGTTTTAAAAGGCTTAGAGGGGGTTAGGAAACGCCCTGGAATGTATATTGGCGATACCAATGTGGGTGGGTTGCACCACATGGTGTATGAAGTCGTGGATAACGCTGTAGATGAGAGCATGGCAGGTTTTTGCGATACGATTAATATCACTTTGACTGATGAGGGTTCATGCATTGTAGAAGATAACGGGCGAGGCATTCCTGTAGATATTCACCCCACGGAAAAAATCCCCGCTTGCACCGTGGTTTTAACGATTTTGCATGCGGGGGGCAAGTTTGATAATGATACTTATAAAGTTTCAGGCGGTTTGCATGGCGTGGGCGTTTCGGTTGTGAACGCTTTGAGCAAACGCTTGATTATGACCATTAAAAAAGAGGGTCAAATCTATCGCCAGGAGTTTGAAAAGGGTATCCCCATTAGCGAGCTTGAAATCATTGGCAAAACCAAAAGCGCTAAAGAAAGCGGCACGACTATTGAATTTTTCCCTGATGAAAGCGTGATGGAAGTCGTTGAATTTCAAGCGGGTATTTTGCAAAAACGCTTCAAAGAAATGGCGTATCTTAACGACGGCTTAAAAATTTCTTTCAAAGAAGAAAAAACCCAGTTGCAAGAGACTTATTTCTATGAAGACGGCTTGAAACAATTCGTTAAAGACAGCGCTAAAAAAGAACTGCTCACCCCCATTATTTCGTTTAAAAGCATGGATGAAGAAACGCGCACTTCTATAGAAGTCGCTCTAGCGTATGCTGATGATTACAATGAAAACACTTTAAGCTTTGTGAATAACATTAAAACTTCTGAGGGCGGCACGCATGAAGCGGGCTTTAAAATGGGCTTGTCTAAAGCGATTTTACAATATATTGATGAAAACATTAAGACAAGAGAATCCCGCCCCATTTCTGAGGACATTAAAGAGGGCTTGATTGCGGTTGTGAGCTTGAAAATGAGCGAGCCTTTATTTGAAGGGCAGACTAAATCCAAACTCGGTAGTTCGTATGCGCGCGCGTTGGTTTCAAAATTAGTCTATGATAAAATCCACCAATTTTTAGAAGAAAACCCTAACGAAGCCAAAATCATTGCCAATAAAGCCCTTTTAGCCGCAAAAGCCAGGGAAGCCAGCAAGAAAGCCAGAGAGCTTACAAGGAAAAAAGACAATTTGAGTGTCGGCACTTTGCCTGGAAAATTAGCCGATTGCCAGAGTAAAGACCCGCTTGAGAGTGAAATCTTTTTAGTGGAGGGCGATAGCGCGGGCGGGAGCGCTAAACAAGGGCGCGATAGGGTTTTTCAAGCGATTTTACCTCTAAAAGGTAAGATTTTAAATGTGGAAAAAAGCCATTTGTCAAAGATTCTAAAATCAGAAGAAATTAAAAACATGATCACGGCTTTTGGGTGCGGCATTCAAGAGAGTTTTGATATAGAAAGATTGCGCTATCATAAAATCATTATTATGACCGATGCTGATGTGGATGGGAGTCATATCCAAACCTTGCTGATGACTTTTTTCTATCGTTATTTACGCCCGCTGATTGAACAAGGGCATGTTTTTATCGCTCAAGCCCCTCTTTACAAATATAAGAAAGGCAAGACAGAAATTTATCTTAAAGACGGCGTCGCTTTGGATCATTTTTTAATTGAGCATGGCATCAATTCGGTGGATATTGAAGGGATTGGCAAGAACGATTTGATGAATTTGTTAAAAGTGGCACGCCATTACCGCTATACGCTTTTGGAATTAGAAAAACGCTACAACTTGCTAGAAGTTTTACGCTTTTTGATTGAGACTAAGGACGCCTTAAGCCTTGATATGAAAGTTTTAGAAAAAAGCATTTTAGAAAAATTAGAGGGCTTGAATTATCAGATCTTACGCTCTTTTGCTACTGAAGAAAGCTTGCATTTGCACGCACAAACCCCTAAGGGCTTGGTGGAATTTAACCTAGATGACAACCTCTTTGAAGAGGTGTTGTTTGAAGAAGCGAATTACACTTACCAAAAGCTTATGGAGTATAATTTAGATTTCTTAGAAAATAAGGATATTTTGGCGTTCTTAGAAGAAGTGGAAAATCACGCTAAAAAGGGAGCGAATATCCAGCGCTATAAGGGGCTAGGCGAGATGAACCCTAATGATTTATGGGAAACGACCATGCATAAAGAAAACCGCAGCTTAATCAAACTCAAAATTGAAGATTTGGAAAAAACCGATGCAGTCTTTTCGCTTTGCATGGGCGATGAAGTAGAGCCTAGAAGAGCCTTTATCCAAGCGCATGCTAAAGATGTGAAACAGCTAGATGTGTAAGGGATTTTGATTAGAACCCCTAAACATTTAACCAAGCAAGAGAGCGTGAACTTAGGGGCTTACTACACGCCCCCTTATTTAGTGGATTGCGCTTACAAGCTTTTAAAAAAGCATGTTGGTATTGAAAACTACACGCTTTTAGACACCGCATGTGGCAATAAAGAATTTTTAAAACTCCACCACCCTAAAAAAATAGGAGCGGATATTGACCCTGAGTGTGGTGCTTTAATGATAAACGCTCTAGCCAATCCTAAAAGAGAAAATTATGGCGTTAGCCAAGATGAGCCTTTAATCATCGTGGGCAATCCCCCCTATAATGATAGAACTTCCTTTATCAAACAAGATATTAAAAATAAAGATTTCACTTTTGAGATAGACAACGATTTGAAATCTAGGGATTTAGGGATAAGTTTTTTAAGATCTTTTGCAATTTTAAAGCCGGCGTTTATTTGCGTGTTACACCCTTTATCTTATCTCATCAAAGAAGCTAATTTTAAGCAATTAAAGCTACTTAAGGATAATTACAGGCTTTTAGACGCTCTTGTTGTTTCTTCCAAACATTTCACTAAAAATAACGAGTTTCCTATCGTGATAGCTTTATATGAGCGAGGGCGAATGGACTATGCAGATATTAGGCGTTTTGTTTTTCCAACTGATTGCAATACGACGCTATGCTTAAACGATTTTGACTATATAGCCAACTATGTGGATAAATACCCTAACGCTAAAAAGGTTGGTGCATGCGTGGGCTATTTTTTCCCTATGCGAGACATTAACGCTCTCAAACGCAACAAAACTTTTTTAAACGCGCCAAGCGAAAATGCAGTGCGAATCAGTCAAGATAAATTGATTTATTACCAATATATCCATTATTTTAAGGAAATCGCTCCCAAAATCCCTTATTATTTTGGTAATTTGGATATTATCATTGATCGTTTTGCTTTTTTAGAAATTAAAGACGCTTTTTTAAAAGATAAAAGAGCGCGTTTAGAATATTTTAAAAAATTGTTTCAAGGACACCCTTGTGAGTTTGATTAAAATTAACCATGATGAAAAAGTGATTGAGGTTTCTATTCCTTTAACTTCAATTTCAGGCAAAGTGCGTGTGAAAATCAGACATGCCTTTAGCGATTATGGTATTTCAACGGCGACTAGAAAAATCCCTTTTAGTTTAAAGCATTATGTAGAGTGGCAAATCGGTTATGATGTCCCCATTAAAGATAAAGAAAAATTGGAGCTCACTACCCTAAAAGATGAAAAATATCATTTTTTAGGGGCTAATAATAAAGTAAAGACTCTTTATGAATTGAGCGAAATGATTGATTACGCTAAGCAATTAAATTTAATCAGTTTAGAAAATTTAGAAAATACTTTAAAATATTTAGAAAAACAAAAACAATTTATAGAAGATAATTTTATGATTACAAGAGAAAGATTTAGATCGCATCAATTTGGGGGCATGGATTTTGAACTTTCACGCATTTCTTATCCCTTACTCATTCATTCTTTCAATGATAATCAATTGAGTGAAATCGTTATTAGAGAGCAACAATATGGCTCTAAAACCCATGCTGTATTTTTGCTTTTCTATTTTGGAATTAAAAACCGCTACCCCCTTATTAAATAGAACGGCTGCTCTCAAAGAACATGCCCTTTTGATTATCCATAAAACCAACGCTCTCATGTTTTTAGAAATGTTTAAAATTTTTGGACTTTTAAGCCAAGCGCACCATAACGATGTGTTAAAGATTTTAGAAAAAATACTTCAAAATTAACAATGACACGGATTGATTAAAAAGGGAATATCCAACGCTATAAGGTCTAGGCGGGATAAAACCATTTATGAGAAACCACCATGCATCAATAAAACGCGCTTCATAAAGCTATAAAAACAAGGCTAGGCTTTAAACTTGTATCGTTTTTCTTTAATGGCTTATGTTATACTAATAAAATACAGATTTGATTGAAGGCATTAAACAACTGCATGGTATTTTTTCATAAGAAAATTATTTTAAATTTTATCTATTTTTTAATGGTTGCTTTTTTATCCCATTTATCCCATGGGGTTCTTTTAAAAGCCGATGAAATGGCTAAAAAGCAAACTTTATTGGTGGGTGAAAGGCTTGTGTGGGATAAGCTCACGCTGTTAGGGTTTTTAGAAAAAAATCATATCCCCCAAAAACTCTACTACAACCTAAGCTCTCAAGATAAAGAATTGAGCGCTGAAATCCAAAGCAATGTTACCTATTACACCTTAAGAGATGCTAACAACACGCTCATTCAAGCCCTTATCCCTATAAGCCAGGATTTACAAATCCATATTTACAAAAAAGGGGAGGACTATTTTTTAGACTTTATCCCCATTATCTTCACTCGTAAAGAAAAAACCCTCCTTCTTTCTTTACAAACTTCGCCCTATCAAGATATTGTCAAAGCCACCAATGACCCCCTTTTAGCCAACCAATTGATGAACGCGTATAAAAAAAGCGTGCCTTTTAAACGCCTAGCAAAAAACGATAAAATCGCTATCGTTTATACAAGAGATTATCGTGTGGGGCAAGCGTTTGGCCAACCAACCATTAAAATAGCCATGATTAGCTCTCGTTCGCACCAATACTATCTTTTTTCCCATTCAAACGGGCGCTATTACGATTCAAAGGCGCAAGAAGTGGCAGGGTTTTTACTAGAAACCCCGGTGAAATACACCCGCATTTCTTCGCCTTTTTCGTATGGGAGATTCCATCCTGTCTTAAAAGTCAGACGGCCTCATTACGGCGTGGATTATGCGGCTAAACATGGCAGTTTGATTCATTCGGCTTCAGATGGTCGTGTGGGTTTTATAGGGGTTAAGGTGGGGTATGGGAATGTGGTTGAAATCCATTTGAATGAATTGCGTTTGGTGTATGCCCACATGAGCATGTTTGCCAAGGGATTAAAAAAAGGATCATTCGTTAGAAAAGGGCAAATCATAGGAAGAGTGGGAAGCACGGGTTTAAGCACCGGGCCGCATTTGCATTTTGGCGTGTATAAAAACTCCCGCCCCATTAATCCTTTAGGCTATATCCGCACCGCTAAAAGCAAGTTGCATGGCAAACAAAGAGAGGTTTTTTTAGAAAAAGCTCAGCATTCTAAGCAAAAATTAGAAGAACTTTTTAAAACCCATTCTTTTGAAAAAAATTCATTTTATCTTTTAGAGGGTTTTTAATGTCTTATTTTAAGAATGCTTTCAATCAAAAATCTTTAATAGATGATTCCAGTGTGTATTTAGAGCCTTGTTCTAGCTCTAATTTCATAGAATTAAAACGCATGCATTATAATGAAGAGAATACTAAGAAAACATGGGATATTATTAAGTCTTTAGACAGCGTGGCGGTTTTACTCTATGAAAAAGAATCCGATTGCTTTGTGATCGTGAAACAATTCCGCCCAGCCATTTATGCGCGCCATTTTCATTTTAAGCACGATCAAGATCAAACTATTGACGGATACACTTATGAATTGTGTGCGGGGCTTGTGGATAAAGCTAATAAGAGTTTAGAAGAAATCGCTTGCGAAGAAGCGCTAGAAGAATGCGGTTATCAAATTAGCCCTAAAAACTTAGAAACCATAGGCCAATTTTATAGTGCGACCGGGTTGAGCGGGAGTTTGCAAACGCTCTATTACGCTGAAGTGCGCGAGAATTTGAGGGTTTCAAAGGGTGGGGGGATTGATACCGAAAAGATTGAAGTGCTGTTTTTAGAGCGATCAAAAGCTTTTGATTTTATAATGGATTTTCAATACGCTAAAACCACCGGATTGTCTTTAGCCATTTTATGGCATTTAAAAAAGTTTAAAAATGTTTAAAAGGAATTTTATGTTAAGGCTTTTGATAGGACTTCTTCTAATGAGTTTTATAAGCTTGCAATCAGCCTCTTGGCAAGAACCCTTAAGAGTGAGTATAGAATTTGTGGATTTGCCTAAAAAAATCATTCGTTTTCCTGCTCATGATTTGCAAGTGGGGGAGTTTGGTTTTGTCGTTACTAAACTTTCAGATTATGAAATCGTTAATTCTGAAGTGGTCATTATTGCCGTTGAAAATGGTGTCGCAACGGCTAAATTCAGAGCGTTTGAGTCTATGAAACAAAGCCATTTACCCACTCCAAGAATGGTCGCTAGAAAGGGTGATTTAGTCTATTTTAGGCAATTCAACAACCAAGCGTTTTTAATCGCTCCTAATGATGAACTCTATGAGCAAATTAGAGCGACTAACACCGATATTAATTTTATTAGTTCTGATTTGTTGGTGACTTTTTTGAACGGGTTTGACCCAAAAATCGCTAATTTAAGAAAAGCGTGCAATGTTTATAGCGTGGGGGTGATTTATATTGTAACCACGAACACGCTCAATATTTTAAGCTGTGAGAGTTTTGAAATTTTAGAAAAAAGAGAGCTGGATACAAGCGGTGTTACTAAAACTTCTACGCCGTTTTTTTCTAGGGTTGAGGGCATTGATGCAGGCACGCTGGGGAAACTTTTTTCAGGCAGTCAGTCTAAAAATTACTTCGCTTACTATGACGCTTTAGTGAAAAAAGAAAAACGCAAAGAAGTGAGGATTAAAAAGAAAGAAGAAAAGGTTGATGCCAGAGAAATTAAACGAGAAATCAAGCAAGAAGCCATTAAAGAGCCTAAAAAAGCCAATCAAGGCACAGAAAACGCTCCTACTTTAGAAGAGAAAAACTACCAAAAAGCAGAGCGCAAACTTGATGATAAAGAAGAAAGGCGTTATTTAAGAGATGAAAGGAAAAAAGCCAAAGCCACCAAAAAGGCTATGGAATTTGAAGAAAGAGAAAAAGAGCATGATGAAAGAGATGATAGGGAGACTGAAGAAAGAAGAAAAGCTTTAGAAATGGATAAAGGCAATGAAAAAGTCAATGCCAAAGAAAACGAGCAAGAAATCAATCAAGAATCCGCTAATGAGCCAAGTAGTGAAAACAACGCCACTCCAAAAGACACAGAAAATACTTCTGTCTTAAAAGAGAGTGCCGCTAAAAAAGAAGCGTCAAAACCAAGCTCTAAAGAAGAAAAACGCCGCTTGAAAGAAGAAAGGAAAAAAGCCAAAGCCGAACAAAGGGCAAAAGAATTTGAACAAAGAGCGAGAGAGCATCAAGAAAGAGATGAAAAAGAGCTTGAAGAAAGAAGAAAAGCTTTAGAAATGAATAAGAAGTAGGCCCATGTTAGAGAAGCAACACATCCAATATTTTAAAAACTTGGTAGGGGGAGAGGATTTTTTCACCGATTTAGCGCATTTGAACGCTTATTGCTATGACGCTACTAAAGAAAGGCATTTGCCTAGCGGCGTGATTTTCCCTAAAAACGAGCGAGAAATCAGCCAGATTTTAAAATACTGCAACGAGCACCGCCTTATCGTTGTGCCTAGGGGGGCTGGGAGCGGTTTTACAGGGGGGGCGTTGAGCGTGAGCGGGGGGCTAGTTTTAAGCGTAGAAAAGCATTTGGATAAGATTTTAGAGATTGACACTAAAAATTTAATCGCTAGAGTAGAGCCGGGCGTGATTAACAAGCATTTCCAAAACGAAGTGGAAAAATTGGATTTATTCTACCCCCCAGATCCAGCGAGCGAGAATCAAAGCACTTTAGGTGGGAATGTCGCTGAAAATGCCGGCGGCATGCGTGCGGCTAAATACGGCATCACGAAAGATTATGTCATGGCTTTAAGGGTGGTTTTAGCGGATGGCAAAATCATAAGAGCAGGCAAAAAAACGATCAAAGATGTCGCCGGTTTTAATGTTGCAGGGCTGATGATCGCTAGTGAGGGGTGTTTGGGCGTGATTTCTGAAATCACTTTAAAGCTTTTAGCCAAACCGCCCCTAAAACAAAGCGCAATGGGGATTTTTAACCATATTGAAGACGCCATGAACGCTGTTTATAAGACAATGAGCAGCGGGGTTACGCCTGTAGCGATGGAATTTTTGGATAATTTGAGTATCAAAGCGGTTGAAGAACGATTTTCTAAAGGCTTACCCAAAGACGCTGGAGCGATACTCATCACTCAAGTGGATGGCGTGGTTAAAGAGCAGATTGCATGGCAACTCAATGAGATAGAAAAGCATTTTAAAGCCAATGGTTGCGTGGGTTTTAAGATCGCTCAAAACGAACAAGAAGAGCAGGATTTGTGGTTTTCAAGGCGTAACGCTTCTCAAAGTATTAGCGTTTATGGTAAAAAGAAATTGAATGAAGATGTGACCGTTCCTAGGGCGAGTTTGCCGAGTTTGTTGCAAGAAGTCGCCAAAATAAGCCAAAAATACGGCTTTAAAATCCCTTGTTTTGGGCATACGGGCGATGGCAATGTGCATGTGAATATCATGCTAGAAGATCCTAAAAGGGATTTAGAAAAAGGGCATCAGGCTATGGAAGAGATTTTTCAGGCCGCCATTAGTTTGGAGGGGACTTTAAGCGGGGAGCATGGCATAGGCTTGTCTAAAGCCAAATTCATGCCTTTAGCGTTCAATCAGAGTGAAATGGAGCTTTTTAGGAATATTAAAAAAGCCCTTGATCCTAATAATATTTTAAACCCTTTTAAAATGGGGTTGTAAGATTTAAAAGCAAGGAAAGCACATGAAAATCGGTGTTTATGGAGCGAGCGGTCGTATAGGGAAACTGCTTTTAGAAGAATTAAAAGGGGGGTATAAGGGATTAGCGCTATCTAGCGTGTTTGTCAGGCAAAAATGCGAAACAGATTTCAGCTCTTTTTCGCGCACCCCTTTAGTAACCAACGATTTAAAAGCGTTTGTGAGGGCTTGCGAATGCGTGATTGATTTTTCTTTACCTAAAGGCGTGGATAATTTGCTAGAAGCTCTTTTAGAATGCCCTAAAATTTTAGTTTCTGGAACGACCGGTTTAGAAAAAGAAACGCTAGAAAAAATGCAACATTTAGCCTTAAAAGCACCGCTTTTGCATGCGCACAACATGTCTTTAGGGATTATGATGCTCAACCAATTAGCCTTTTTAGCTTCTTTGAAATTAAAAGATGCGGATATTGAAATTGTAGAAACGCACCACAATCTCAAAAAAGATGCCCCGAGCGGCACTGCGTTGAGTTTGTATGAAACTTGCGCTAAGGCTAGGGGGTATGATGAAAAAAACGCTCTTACCACTCACAGAGAAGGTTTGCGCTCTAAAGAAAGCATTGGCATAGCCGCTTTAAGGGGGGGCGATGTTGCCGGGAAGCACACGATAGGGTTTTATTTAGAGGGCGAATACATAGAGCTTAGCCATACAGCGACTAACCGATCTATTTTTGCTAAAGGGGCTTTAGAAGTGGCTCTATGGCTTAAAGATAAAGCCGCTAAAAAATATGAAATCAACGAGATGTTTGGCTGAATGTTTTAATTCTTTTTGTATAGATAATTCACGCTTCTATAATGAAATACCACCACTTGTTAGCCTTACTAAAAGGCTTTTTACTATAGGGGATATTGCTGACGATTAAGCTGTATTGGAAGAGTTTATTTTGTAAGGATTAATCTTGCCTTGTGTGATTAGTTAACACAAGGCAAGTGTGGTAAACCCTACTACAATTTCAATTCAAGGAGCCTAACTAAAATAAAATGAACAATTTCAGTTAGGGCTTTATTATAGCAAAAATTATCAAGAATTACAAAGGGTAGCGTTTCTGTTTTTGGATTTAGAGCGTTATTTTGATTGTTTTGAGTTTAATTTACTTTTTGTTTAATAATAAATCTTAACTACCATAAACGCATGATTAAAGGATTTGAGTTATTAAAAAATTCTAAAATAAAAGGATATAAAATGAAAACCATTAGAAATAGCGTGTTCATTGGAGCGTCTTTGCTCGGCGGTTGTGCTAGCGTTGGGACTCGCTTTGATGCTTTGCGTGTTGCTTGCGTTAAAGACGCTTGTTTATAGAGAAAGAAGCGCACTACACGCCCAAAGACTTTGATAGCCCTTATTTTAGCAATCAAACTAATATTGGGTTTAGGTAGGTTTAGTTGGAGGTTTTAGGGGTGTTATTTCAAATGCTCTCTATCCCCTTAAAAAATGGGTTTTACATAAAATAAAGTTAAAACCCCCTTTTCAAAGATTAAAGAGCGTTAAGTAAGACTTATTTAAAAAGCAAAGAAAATCAATTTTTTCAACCACTCTTTTAAAAATAAGGTATTTTTGCCTTATTCTAAACTTTTAAAGTGGGATTATTGATTTGCTCATTGTTTTAGCATGAATAAGTGGTGATAAATTCAAAAGGATGGGGTTTGCTCTCCCATGGGAACACTTCAGCGTTGAATTTAAGAGACTGATAGGCTTGAATAAATTCTTCGCTAAAGACCTGACTTTCTTTTAAATACTGCTTATCGGCTAGCATTTCTTCTAACGATCTTCTTAAAGTGTGGGGCATTTGTTTGATACCTTTTTCCCTAATTTCATCTAAAGTCAATTTGAAAAGGTTAATATCCATCGCCTCGCCGGGATCAATCTTATTTTTAATGCCATCCATGCCTGCCATTAAAATCGCTGCAAAAGCCAAGTAGGGGTTTGATGAGCTGTCAGGAAACCTGAATTCAAACCTCGCGCTGTTTTTAGAAATCCCATAAGGGATACGCACGCTCGCGCTCCTGTTATTAGCCGAATAAGTCAAAATAGATGGGGCTTCATAGCCCGGAATCAGGCGTTTGTAAGAATTAGTGGAAGCGTTAGTGAAAGCGGCCAACCCTCTAGCGTGGCGCAACACGCCTCCTAAAAAATGCAACGCAAACTCGCTCAAGCCCTTGTAAGTTTCGCCGCTAAAAAGGTTTTCGTTGTTTTTCCAAACACTCACATGGGTGTGCATCCCGCTCCCGTTATCCCCATATAAAGGTTTTGGCATAAAAGTGGCGGTTTTGCCGTTTAAATGAGCGACCATTTTAACCACGTATTTGAGTTTTTGGACATTGTCAGCGGCTTCCACTAAATCCCCAAATTTCACGCCCACTTCGCCTTGTGCTTGCGCGACTTCATGATGGACGACAAAAGTTTCTAACCCCACTTGGTTTAAGACTTTCACAATTTCAGTGCGAATATCCATCATCGTATCCGTTGGCGGCACAGGCATATAGCCCCCTTGCCTGCCCGGTCTATGGCCAAAATTCACGCCATTTTCAAAGCTCTTATCTCTATTCCATTCGCCCTCTTCGCTATCCACTTCGTAGTATTGGGAATTGGAAGCGTCTTTAATTTTAATGGAGTCAAAGATGAAAAATTCATTCTCTGCGCCAAAATAAGCCACATCGCCCAAACCTGAATCTCTTAAATGTTGTAAGGCTTTTTTAGCGATACTTCTAGGGCATTTCTCATAAGGCTGGTTTTTATACACATCATACACATCGCAAAACACGACCACGCTCACATCCGCGCTAAAAGGGTCAATGAAATAACGCACCAAATCGGGGGTTAAAATCATATCGGAGTGTTCAATGCCTTGCCAGCCTTTGAAAGAACTCGCATCAAAAGGGATCCCCTCTTTAAACATGACATGCGTTAAAGCCCCAAAAGAATAAGCGATGTGATTCCAAGTGCCTTTAATATCGCTGAATCTAAAATCCACAAATTCCACTTCATTTTCTTTGCAAAATTCAAAAAATTCTTTGATCTTGCTTTCACTATTTTGAGTTCTTACTACCATTAACCACCTTTAATTGTTATGAATTGAGTTTGATTGATAGGGGTGATTATAGCATTTATGGGGTAAAAAAAGTAAAATCTGTATCAAGTTTTATTAAGACGCATGCGGTAAAATCCGCTAAATCAAGGAGTGTTTTATGGACGCAAAAGCAACCACACTATTAAATTTTATTAAAGACAATAAAAAGAATCAATTGGTCATTCCCATTTATCAGAGGTTGTATAGTTGGGAAAAGGAACAATGCAAGCAGTTATGGGATGATATTATAAAAATTGGTGGAAATGATAAGATGGACGGGCATTTTATCGGTTCTATTTTGTATGTGCTAGATGGTAATACGCACTCTAACAATCCATTACTCATCATTGACGGCCAACAAAGGCTCACCACTATCACGCTTTTGCTTATCGCTTTAAGGAATCACTTAAGCGATGAAGTTAAAATTTTGGGAAAATTTTCGCGTAAAGAAATAGAGAGCTATCTTATTAACAACAATAAGGACGGCGATAAGAAATTCAGACTCATCCTCTCAGAGTCTGATAAAGACACCTTGCTGTCTTTGATTGATAAAAACAAAAGAAAACCGAGCGAGCCTTCATTAAAAATAGTGGAAAATCTTAAATTATTTGAAGAATGGATTCGTAAAAACACCGACAAACTAGAAACCATTTTTAAAGGATTAGAAAAACTCATGATAGTTTGGATTGCTTTAAAGAAAGAAAAAGATGATCCTCAACTTATTTTTGAGAGCATGAACTCAAAAGGTATCGAACTCACGCAAACAGATTTGATCAGAAACTATATCGTAATGGAAACAGAGATTGAAAAGCAAGAAGGCTTTTATAATCAATATTGGAGGGCTATGGAGGAGGATTTTAAACAAAATGAAAAATTATTTGATCGGTTTGTTAAGCATTACCTCACGATTAAAATAGGAAAGATTCCCAATGAGAAAAGAGTTTATAAAGCTTTCAAGGATTATCAGCAAAAAGAGGGGATAGAAATAGAGGATTTATTAAAAGATTTGCAAAAATATTGCGGGTATTTTTGCCAAATCGTGTTCAAAAAAGAAGCTGATAAAGAAGCTGATAAAGATTTAAAAAAGGCTTTAAGTTTTTTGGTGGATTTAGAGATGGATGTGATCTATCCGCTACTACTAGAGCTTTATAGCGATTATAGAGATGGGGTTTTATCCGATCAGGATTTTACCTCTATTATCTATTTAACAGAGAGCTATCTTTACAGAAGGGCGGTGTGCGGGCTTGGCACAAATAGTCTCAATAAAGTCTTTCCCTTTGTTACAAAAAAGATCAATAAAGATCAATATCTTGAAAGTATAAAAGTGCATTTTGGCTATCTGACAGAAAAACAAAGATTTCCAAACAATGACGAGTTTAAAGAGCATTTTATTACGATAGATTTTTATCATTTTCAAAAAAGGGAATACTTTCTTGAAAGGTTAGAAAATTTTGAAAGAAAAGAGCGAGTTTATGCCCATGAATACACTACTGAACACATCATGTCTCAAACACTCGAGGAAGAATGGGAAAGGGATTTGGGTGAAAATTTTCAAGCAATACACGATAAATACCTCCACACAATAGGGAATCTCACTCTAACCGGTTATAACAAGGAGTATAACAACAAGCCTTTCAAAGAAAAAAGAGATATGGAGAAGGGCTTCAAACAAAGCCCGTTGAGACTCAATCAGGGTTTGAGGGATTTAGAAGTTTTTGGCGAAGAACAGATTAAAAAAAGAGCTAATGATTTAGCGGATTGGGCTTTAAAGATTTGGACTTACCCCAAGCTAGATGCAGAAACATTAGAGAAATATAAACAGAAAGGCAAAAGAGAAAAAAAGGCTTATGATTTAAGCTCTTATAAGTTTGGTTCTCATTCAAGGGAATTGTTTGATATTTTAAGCAAAGAGATTAAAGCTCTTGATGAAAGGATAACCGAAAAATTTAATCAAGAGTATATCTCTTATATGTTTGACAAAAATTTTGTGGATATTGTTGTGCAAAACAAGGATTTAAAATTGTATTTAAATATGCCATTTAATGAACTGCAAGACGAAAAAAATCTGGCAAGGGATATGACTAATAAAGGTCATTTGGGGAATGGGGACATAGAAATCAAACTAGAAACAAAAGAAAATATCCCTTATTGTTTGGGGTTGATCAAACAAGTTTTAGAAAAACAGATGGGTAGTAGGAACAGGCAATAAAAACCCAACTTATTAAAATAAAGAGTATAATTACAAATTACCTAAAACTTAAAGGGGATATAATGAAGGTTCTATTACTAGAAGATGTGAAAAATTTAGGCAAAGCGGGTGAAGTGTGTGAGGTTAAAGATGGCTATGGGAATAACTTTCTAATCGCTAACAAAAAAGCCAAACTCGCCACTAACGAAGTGATCAACAAATACAAAGCCGAAGTTAAAAAGAAAGCGGAAAAAGAAGCCCTAGAAAAGGCACAAAAATTGCAAATGGTAGAAACCTTACAGACCATCACGCTGACTATCCATAAAAAAGTCGGTGCGAACGGCTCTTTATTTGGAGCGATCACTAAGGAAGAAATCACAGAGCGTTTGAAAGAACAGCATGCGAATTTAGATTTAGATAAAAAAGACATTGAACTCAAACACCCGATTAAAAGCACAGGGATCTATGAGATTGAAGTCAAGCTTGGATTTGGGGTTGTGGGCGTGTTTAAAATTGATGTGGTGACTGAGTAGAAAATGTTTGAAGCGACGACGATTCTAGGCTATAGAGGGGAGATGGGGGGCAAGAAGTTTGCGCTCATTGGAGGCGATGGGCAGGTAACTTTGGGTAGTTGTGTAGTCAAGACCAATGCGACAAAAATCAGAAGCTTGTATCACAACCAGGTTTTAAGCGGGTTTGCCGGGAGCACTGCGGACGCTTTTAGTTTGTTTGATATGTTTGAACGCATTTTAGAGAGCAAAAAAGGGGATTTGTTTAAAAGCGTGGTGGATTTCAGCAAAGAATGGCGCAAAGACAAGTATTTACGCCGACTAGAAGCGATGATGATCGTTTTAAACTTCGATCACATTTTTATTTTGAGCGGCACGGGCGATGTTTTAGAAGCCGAAGACAATAAGATCGCTGCTATTGGGAGTGGGGGGAATTTTGCTTTAAGCGCGGCTAGGGCTTTAGATAATTTCGCTCATTTAGAGCCTAGAAAACTTGTAGAAGAGTCCTTAAAAATCGCAGGGGATCTTTGCATTTACACCAACACGAATATTAAAATTTTGGAGCTTTAATGTCTAAATTGAATATGACCCCAAGAGAAATTGTCGCTTATTTGGATGAATACATCATTGGGCAAAAGGAAGCTAAAAAGTCTATCGCTATCGCTTTTAGGAATCGTTACAGGCGTTTGCAACTGGAAAAATCCTTACAAGAAGAAATCACGCCTAAAAACATTTTAATGATTGGTTCTACTGGCGTGGGTAAAACGGAAATCGCAAGACGAATAGCAAAAATCATGGAACTCCCCTTTGTGAAAGTGGAAGCGAGCAAATACACAGAAGTGGGTTTTGTGGGGCGCGATGTGGAGTCTATGGTGAGGGATTTAGTCAATAACAGCGTGCTTTTAGTGGAAAATGAGCATAAAGAAAAATTAAAAGACAAGATTGAAGAAGCGGTTATAGAAAAAATCGCTAAAAAACTCCTACCCCCCTTGCCTAATGGTGTGAGCGAAGAAAAAAAACAAGAATACGCTAACAGCCTTTTAAAAATGCAACAAAGAATCGCGCAAGGCGAGTTGGATAGCCGAGAAATTGAAATTGAAGTGCGTAAAAAAAGCATAGAGATTGATTCTAATGTGCCGCCTGAAATTTTAAGGGTTCAAGAAAACTTGATTAAGGTTTTCCATAAAGAACAGGATAAAGTCAAAAAAACTTTAAGCGTTAAAGAGGCTAAAGAAGCCCTAAAAGCAGAAATCAGCGACACGCTTTTAGACAGCGAAGCCATTAAAATGGAGGGTTTGAAGCGCGCGGAAAGTTCAGGGGTGATTTTTATTGATGAAATTGATAAGATCGCTGTAAGCTCTAAAGAAGGAGGCCGTCAAGATCCCAGTAAAGAGGGGGTTCAAAGGGATTTGTTGCCGATTGTAGAGGGGAGTGTGGTGAATACGAAGTATGGCTCTATTAAAACAGAGCATATTTTATTCATTGCAGCCGGGGCTTTTCATCTTTCTAAACCAAGCGATTTGATCCCTGAATTGCAGGGGCGTTTCCCTTTAAGGGTAGAGTTAGAGAATTTAACCGAAGAAATCATGTATATGATTTTAACCCAAACTAAAACCTCTATCATCAAGCAATACCAAGCCCTTTTAAAAGTGGAAGGCGTAGAAATTGCGTTTGAAGACGATGCGATCAAAGAGTTAGCCAAACTTTCTTATAACGCCAATCAAAAAAGCGAAGACATAGGCGCTAGAAGGTTGCACACCACCATTGAAAAAGTGCTAGAAGACATTAGTTTTGAAGCGGAGGATTATTCGGGGCAAAAGATTACTATCACTAAAGAATTGGTTCAATCAAAGCTAGAGGATTTAGTGGCTGATGAAAATTTAGTGAAGTATATTTTATAATGAAAACTAAGGCGGGCTTTGTAGCTCTTATAGGCAAACCAAACGCTGGAAAAAGCACTCTTTTAAACACTCTTTTAAACGCTCATTTGGCTCTCGTTTCGCATAAGGCTAATGCGACCAGAAAATTGATGAAATGCATCGTGCCTTTTAAAGATAAAGAAGGGTATGAGAGCCAAATCATTTTTTTAGACACACCAGGGCTCCATCATCAAGAAAAATTACTCAACCAGTGCATGCTCTCACAGGCTTTAAAAGCAATGGGCGATGCCGAATTATGCGTTTTTTTGGCTTCTGTGCATGATGATTTAAAAGGCTATGAAGAGTTTTTGAGTTTGTGCCAAAAACCCCATATCTTGGCTTTGAGTAAGATTGACACAGCCACGCATAAACAAGTTTTACAAAAATTACAAGAGTATCAAAAATACGCTTCGCAATTTTTAGCCCTAGTGCCTTTGAGCGCGAAAAAATCTCAAAATTTAAACACGCTTTTAGAATGTATCAGCAAGCATTTAAGCCCTAGCGCATGGCTTTTTGAAAAGGATTTGATGAGCGATGAAAAAATGCACGATATTTATAAGGAAATCATTAGGGAGACTTTGTTTGATTTTTTGAGCGATGAAATCCCTTATGAAAGCGATGTGATGATTGATAAATTTATAGAAGAAGAACGCATGGACAAGGTGTATGCGCGTATTATCGTAGAAAAAGAAAGCCAAAAAAAAATCGTGATAGGCAAAAACGGGGTGAATATCAAACGCATCGGGACTAGCGCGCGATTGAAAATGCAAGAAGTGGGCGAAAAAAAGGTTTTTTTAAACTTGCAAGTGATTGCTCAAAAATCATGGAGCAAGGAAGAAAAGAGCTTGCAAAAACTGGGTTATATCCATCAAAGGAATAGGGATTGAAAAAAATATTACCGGCTCTGTTAATGGGGTTTGTGGGATTGAATGCTGATGAGCGTTTGTTAGAAATCATGCACCTTTATCAAAAGCAAGGCTTGGAAGTGGTGGGTCAAAAGCTGGACTCTTATTTAGCGGATAAATCTTTTTGGGCAGAAGAGCTTCAAAATAAGGACACGGATTTTGGCTATTATCAAAACAAGCAGTTTTTATTTGTGGCGGATAAATCCAAGCCTAGTTTAGAGTTTTATGAAATAGACAACAACATGCTTAAAAAAATCAACAGCTCTAAAGCCCTTGTAGGCTCTAAAAAGGGCGATAAAACTTTAGAGGGCGATTTGGCCACGCCTATTGGAGTGTATCGCATCACGCAGAAATTAGAACGCTTGGATCAATATTATGGCGTTTTGGCTTTTGTAACGAATTACCCTAATTTGTATGATACCTTGAAAAAACGCACCGGGCATGGCATTTGGGTGCATGGAATGCCTTTAAATGGCGATCGGAATGAATTGAACACTAAGGGCTGTATTGCGATTGAAAACCCTATTCTAAGCTCTTATGACAAAGTGTTGAAAGGCGAAAAAGCGTTCCTTATCACTTATGAAGACAAGTTTTCTCCTAGCACTAAAGAGGAATTGAGCATGATTTTAAGCTCCCTTTTCCAATGGAAAGAAGCCTGGGCTAGGGGCGATTTTGAACGCTACATGCGTTTTTATAACCCCGATTTCACTCGCTATGACGGCATGAAATTCAACGCTTTTAAAGAGTATAAAAAAAGGGTGTTTGCAAAAAATGAAAAAAAGAATATCGCTTTTTCTTCTATTAGTGTGATCCCTTACCCCAACTCCCAGAACAAGCGCTTGTTTTATGTGGCGTTTGACCAAGATTACAAAGCCTACCAGCAAAACAAGCTCTCTTATAGCTCTCATTCTCAAAAAGAACTCTACATAGAGATTGAAAACGATCAAGTGTCTATTGTAATGGAAAAATAGGGCTTTGTTTTAATGAGAGCGATTGAAGCGGATTTTTCTAATCCTAAAAGCTTGATACAAGTTTGATTACAAACTACAGAGCTTCCATGGCTTTTTCATAGCCAAATTCTGCGGATTTTTGCAAGAATTTTTTAGCCCTACTTTTTTGTTTTCTAGTGCCAAGCCCTTCTTTATAAGCGATCCCAATTCTATAAAGGATTTCCCCCATTTGTTGTTTGAGTAAAATAATATTGCTTGAAATTTCAGCAATGTCTTCCCAAAGAAGTGTCTTATCTTTGATTTGAGTGGATTTCTTAACAAGTATTCCAAACTTCTTTCCAAATTTTATAGGATTCGCGCTCAAACCTGAAAGATCAATGAATCGCGATCCAATAAGCATGCTAGTGAATTCCGCAAGGTTTGGTAATCTAAAATTGTTAGCAAAATTTGTGCTTTTATTAGAAAATATGCGAACCACATGCCTGTAAGTCTTAAGTGCTTGTTTCAAATCCTTTTTCATCCCTAAGCCTTCTGCTTGCATGCGTCCTAAAATAAGAGCGCCCCCTAACAACCCGCTCCCATACCCTTTGATAGCGTTTTCTGCATAGAATTGCACTTTTTTGTAATCCACTTTCACGCCCTTTCCCTCCAAATACATTTTGGCTAAATAAACGCTGCCAAGCCCAATGCTGTATTCTTGCGCCTTTTTAAAATCTTTAAAGGCTTGCTCGTATTGGCCTTGATTAAAATGGTCTAAACCATTTTCAAAATAATATGTCTTATGATTTCGCGCAATTTCATCCCACTGATTTCGCGCCCTTTCATCCCAATCATCACTTATGCTAATATATTCATCAGCCATACAAAGCGAAAACGGCAACAATAAACCCAATAAAAGCAATAAAGGCTTTAAAAAAGAGAGGGTGGTGCGATAAAAATCTTTAAACATGTCAAGTCCTTTTACAATTTGAGCCATTCTTTAGCCTGTTTTATCATCTTTTTTTAAATTACAAACAACAGCATAATGGCAACATAGAGATGGTTTTATATTTTTTGCTATAATGGCATGAATTTGTTTCATAGTAACAAATTGAGAATATACCTTAATGGAGGTAACACTATGGCTGACACAATCAATACAACTGAAACAACCCATGAAACAAAGAAACCAAACGCTTTTGTAAATTTTTTCAAAAACAGTTTGACTGACAAGCGTTATGATGCATTAGGTCTCATTGGAGCAGGGGTTTTATGTTGTGTCTTGAGCGGTGCTATGGGGATTGTTGGGATAATCTTTGTCGCAATAGGAATCTTTTTGTCTTTTTCTAATATCAACTTAGTGAAATTAGTTGAAAAATTGTCCAAAAAACAACCTAAAGCGGCAACAACTGTCAATAACGAAACCCAAAAATCTCAAGCAACAAGCGTTACCAACGGACCAACTGAAGCTAAAGAGAATAAAGATTGAGGTAAAACAGCGATTTTGACTGAAGAAAGAATGAGAGAAAATTTCAAAAATTTAGGTGTTCTAGTGGTTTATTACTCACTGCATGACCCACACAAGCGACCTATAAATTCTTTTTTTAGATTTAAGAGTAGTTATTTGCAATATGAGTCTAGCTACGAGTTACAATGTGAGTAATAATTTTTCTAAGTTTAATATTAAGAGAGTCAGAGAATATTTGATTTGTCTTGTTTGTAACACACCTAAAATGATACAAAGAGAATTGAATGGTGTCTCATTTTATGGTTGCTCTAATTATGTAAATAAAGGCGACTGTAAGGGCGTTTTACGAGAAATAAATGGCTCAATGAAAATGGTCTGCTTGCATTGTGAAAACACGCCCATAATGGAAAAAGTAGAAAGTGGTAGGGGAGGAGCTTACGCTTGTAAGAATTGCAATAGGAAGTTTTACTTTATCGATCTTGCAAAACAAAACGAACGAAAAAAAGATTTAGAAAAAGAAAAAAAAGAATTGCTTAATAAGATTGAAAAGCAAAAAATCAAACGCCTTGAGCGTTTCATTTTGGCTGGTGTAAAAGCTAATATTAAAGAAAATTCTTTTTTCTTAGGATGTAAAAATTATCCTAAGTGCAAATGGACTGCTAGTATGGATTCACAAGATCCTAAATGTCCCAAATGCAATAGATTAATGAAAAGAAGAAAGAATTTCAAAAACAATGAATTTTTTACAGCTATATCACTTATCTTAAATGCAATGGAATTTTGTCTCTATATCAATCTGAAAAAAAAGGAAACTAATGTTTAGAAAACTAGCAATCTCTGTATCGCTCATAGGCTTACTAACCTCTAACACTCTTTATGCTAAAGAAATAAGTGAAGCCGATAAGGTCATTAAGGCCACTAAAGAAACTAAAGAGACCAAGAAAGAAGCTAAACGACTCAAAAAAGAAGCTAAACAACGCCAACAGATCCCTGATAATAAGAAGCCTCAATATGTCTCTGTTGATGACACAAAAACTCAAGCGCTCTTTGATATATATGACACTTTGAATGTGAATGACAAAAGCTTTGGGGATTGGTTTGGTAATAGCGCTTTGAAAGACAAAACCTATCTCTACGCTATGGATCTATTGGATTACAACAACTATCTATCCATAGAAAACCCCATTATCAAAACAAGAGCAATGGGAACCTATGCGGATCTCATCATCATCACAGGCTCACTAGAACAAGTCAATGGGTATTACAACATTCTAAAAGCACTCAACAAACGAAACGCTAAGTTTGTCTTAAAAATCAATGAAAACCTGCCTTACGCCCAAGCGACTTTTTTGAGAGTGCCAAAAAGAAGCGATCCCAATGCCCATACGCTTGATAAGGGAGCGTCAATTGATGAGAATAAGCTTTTTGAACAACAAAAACGCGCGTATTTCAACTACGCCAACGATGTGATCTGCAGACCCAATGATGAAGTGTGTTCGCCTCTAAGAGATGAAATGGTAGCTATGCCCACTAGCGATAGCGCTACTCAAAAACCTAATATCATTGCTCCTTATAGCTTGTATAGACTAAAAGAGACAAATAACGCCAATGAGGCTCAACCATCACCTTATGCCACTCAAACCGCTCCTGAAAACAGCAAAGAGAAGCTCATAGAAGAGCTAATCGCTAACTCCCAACTCATAGCCAATGAAGAAGAGAGGGAAAAGAAACTCTTAGCAGAAAAAGAAAAACAAGAGGCTGAATTGGCTAAATACAAGCTCAAAGACTTAGAAAATCAAAAGAAACTAAAAGCTTTAGAAGCAGAGTTGAAAAAGAAAAATGCTAAGAAACCTAGAGTAGTGGAAGTGCCTATTTCTCCTAGAACAAGTAATCCTGATGAAACAATGAGAGTTGTCAAGGAAAAAGAAAACTATAACGGATTGTTAGTGGATAAAGAAACCACGATCAAACGAAGCTATCAAGGGACTTTGATTAGTGAAAATTCTTACAGCAAAAAAACACCTCTCAACCCTAATGACTTGAGAAGCTTAGAAGAAGAAATTAAGAGCTACTATATTAAGTCTAATGGCTTGTGTTACGCTAATGGCATTAGTCTCTATGTCAAAATCAAAAATGATCCCTACAAAGAGGGAATGCTGTGTGGTTATGAGAGTGTTCAAAATCTGCTCTCACCACTAAAAGACAAGCTCAAATACGACAAGCAGAAGTTACAAAAAGCGTTACTGAAAGATTCAAAGTAAGTTAAAGTTTTGTTTGAGAAATGGATTGGTCTCTTTTTACTTCTTAATTCCTTAGCCTATCCATGCCAAAAGGTAGCCATTAGTTTCAAGCAGTATGAAAATCTTATCCAAATCCATCAAAAAGGCTGCGATAATGAAGTGGTGTGCAGAACGCTCATTTCTATCGCTTTATTAGAAAGCTCTCTAGGGTTGAACAACAAGCGTGAAATTTCCCTAAAAGACACTTCTTATTCCATGTTTCATATCACCTTAAACACCGCTAAAAAATTCTATCCTACCTATTCTAAAACGCTCCTCAAGTTCAAATTGCTCAATGATGTGGGTTTTGCGATCCAATTAGCCAAACAAATTTTGAAAGAAAATTTTGACTACTACAAACAAAAATATCCTAACAAAAGCGTGTATCAATTAGTAGAAATGGCAATAGGCGCTTACAATGGGGGAATGAAGCACAACCCTAATGGCGCTTATGTGAAGAAGTTTCGTTGCATTTATTCGCAAGTGCATTACAACGAATAAAGCATGCTAGAACTAACTTATTTTGAATCTTTATAATTCTTATAAGCAATCTTGGTGATATACTCCTACTATCTTACAAATTTATAATAATATTATTTGCATCATTATCTTTTAATCTTTTTAAAATATATTTTGATTCTTTTTGTTAAGATATTTTGTCTTTTTATTTTTTGGAATAGGCTTTTGCTTTCCTTATAAAGACATATAGCGTAAGAATTCTTCCAATTCATGCCATTTTCTCTGGGCATGGGTGCTGTAAAAATGGATTGATGAATTTTAATCTAGCGCATGCAGCAATCCAATAAGAGCGATGGCTGGCAAATCAAAGAACACACAAGCTTTTGATGAGTGAAAATTCCACTAAAGATATAGGAAAACTCAAACGCTTCATGCAAGACAAAGATTATTTTTTAGCAAAGAAGCGTTTGATCTGATTTTGAAGGATTTCCAGAACGAAACTAATGATTAGAAACTAAAATCACAGTTCGCTTGAACCCACAGGCACTAAAGATTTATCATAGCTCAATTCGCCTCTGGTTTTAGCGGCTTGCAAATCATCATAAAATGTTGCTTGATTAGGCACTTTCCCCAATTTGTATTTCTTGCTCAAGCTTGGACTCACCTTAATGAGCTCATCGGTGAAGAAGGGATCATCATAGTAAAGCGCCTTGTGGCATTTGATGGGTTTGAGCGTATTTTCTAAAATGATAAGCTCATCGCCCATAGTCATCAATTCATCAGGGGTCATCAAAAACCGCTCCTTGTTGCTGATAGAAGTGTTGGTCTTACCGGTATTATCATCAATGCTTCGGCTCACATCTTGTCTAGTGTATTTCCCTAACACCTTAGAAAGTTTTTCAAAATGTTCATAGTAGTTATCGTTGTTAATCCCATAATACATATTCAAAGAAAGGTTGTCTAAAATAGTCTTAGCGCCATTCCTACCATAACCAAGTGGGGGGTCATTCTCTAGTTGCGCCTTACTTTGAAACACAAAAGCAGGGCGCATGTTGTATTCTGCCATGATCCCTACCGCTTTAACAAAGGTCTCTAAATAGCCACAGAGCGTAAATTCATCCATGAGCATTAAACAACTTCTTTTGCATTGTGGATCATGGATTGGTAGAATAAGGTTGCTATAAATCATCACATTGAAAAACAGCTCTAATATCGGCCCAACAATAGTGCTTTCTTTAGGATTAGCGATCACGCCAATACTCACTTCATCAATCCTTAAACGCCTGAAATCAAAATCATTAGCGCTCGTGAAATTTCTGATCATGGCGTTATTGTAGGGGGCAAACGCTGAAGTATAGACCCCTTGAACAGAGCTGTAAGTTTCTTTAGCGCCGCCCATTGTCTTGAAATTATTCCACATGTTTCTAGTGGCAGGACTAAGCACTCTTATATTATCACCACTCTTATCTTCTTCACCTCCAAAAAATTCCATCAGAGACACGACTTTTTCCATGTTTGTGTCTTCATCAATCAAGTTGATACCGCTTGCCATAGAACCTATGAAAAACATCGTGGGGGTTTCAGGCATGATGATTTTTTTTCTTTTGACAAACTCAAGCCCCTTTTTAGTCCACATGAGATCCCTATAAATATTGCAATTGATGACAAAGAGATTTCGCGCTTGATTGCTAAAAAAAGGATCTTTTTCATTAGGTCTTTCAGGGAACACGAGCTTTGCCAATCCAAAGATTTGAGTGGAAAAATCCCCCCCACTAGCCACCATCCCATGACCTTTTAAGCGTGTGTCAATTTGAGAGAGTATGTCTTCAGTTAAAACCACATCATTACCAAAATCCACATAAGCGAAAGGATTGAATCGGTGTGTTTTTAAGGAGAAAGGTTCATAGATGAACACTTTTTGGTTGAAGCGTTTTTCCCTGATTTTTCCGCAAGTTTCCATAGTGTCAGCCTTAGGGTCAAACACAACGATATTTTGAGGGTAATTGATCATATTAGGCATGATGAAACCCACCCCCTTACCGCTCCTAGTAGGGGCAATGAGTCCAATAAACGCCTGTCCTGCGTAAGCGATAAAATCCCCCAAACCTCGCCTGCCTACAATCACCTCTCGTTTGTCAAAGGCGCGTTTTTTATTGTTTTGCGTGATGAGCTTGGCTTTGATCATTTTCTCTTCAGTTTCCCAACTCGCGCTACCAAAGAGATCATCAACTTTTTTATTCGCTCCTATATCTCTAGTCCGAGTTAAGTATTTTAAGAACCACACAAAAAAGGTAATGAAGATATAAGAGCATAAAATAGAACTATATACGACTAAGGATATATTGAACCCATAAATCTTGAGTGAACTAAAACAAAGCGCCTTAAAATAGTATGCAGGAAAATCTTGTATCGCATAGATCCATATATCAAAAAGATCATCATCACTCTCAGGCAATTTATTATCATCATAAAAATTACCTAAGAGGATCAAGAAAAATAATCCTGATGTGATAAAAGAATAGGATAGCAATAGTGTAGCTTGTAACCAAAAGCCAAAGGTTTTAACTCTTTCTTTCAGCCCCTCTATAATGATTTCTTTAAAGTTTTTTTTCTTTTGAGGTTGGTTAGCTTTATCTTTAAAAGCCTTTTTTTGAGCTTTTATGAATTTGTAGAGAAAAAATAACGCTATTAACCCTATGAAACTAAAAATAACAACTAACTTATAATCCTCTATGAAATATAAGGTGTTATACAACAAGTCTTCCATTGTGCCTACTACCTATGTTTGATATAAAATTCATCACACTGTTTGTGGTGGTTGATATGGACAATCATATCAATTAAATCTTTAAAGCCCTCAATGAGGCTTTCAAACTTAATATTCCTTGCTGCGTTATTAGACGAACTCATGTTGGCTAAACGGATAAACGCTTCTTCACTACTCCCTGCATGTAGAGTGGTTAGCGTGCCTTTATGACCGCTACAAAGCACATTATAAAAATCATATGCCTCACTACTTCTGAGTTCTCCTAAAATGATTCTATCAGGTCGCATTCTCAAACATGACTTTAAGCAATCAGCAGAGGTGATATTCCCACCAAAAAAAAGCTGTGTGTAGTTCTTGTGGTGTTTGAATACAATCTCTTCGGTGTCTTCAATGGATATAATCCTTTCTTCTTTGGGGATAAACTCCATGATGCTTTTGATATAAGTCGTTTTACCGCTTCCTGTGCCACCACAAACAATCACATTCTTACCAATAGCAATACCATCTTTAATTGCGCTGATCGCTTGTTCTTTGTTATCTAGTAGATTATAAAAACCCTGCTCTTCAAAGAAGCTATGAGGATAGGTTGTTTTGCTAGGTATCCTTATGGATATGGAAATGGTTTCATCATTAACTGTAACAGGGGAAAGGACAATTTGCACCCTTTCACCATTCGCTAAATTGCTGCTCAAAATAGGATTTTCATAGTTGTCTATTGTTTTTTTCTTAAAACTCGCACAACACCGAGCAAAATGCATTAAACGAGACAGGCTAAAGGCTTTCTTGTCTCTCACATCAAATGGTTGCCATTCGCCATTATTTTTTAAAACCCATACAACCTTGTTCCCATTGTAACAAATCTCAGTGATATTTTCCATTTTTAAGAAATCACCAAAAAGTTCTTCAGTAGCATGCCTTAGAGGATTTAATGCCGCTTCTTTTAAAGCTCTTTCCACTTCTAGAAATTTTTTATCTTCTGCACTCAATCTGTCTTCAGTCATATTCTTATTCCACATTTAATTTTAATTGGGTTATCAATTTAGCTCTTTCTAAAGAAGTGAGATAAGTCTTATTTTTGCTCAAAATAATATATTTAGTCCCTATATCTTGGACAATCTCATTGAGCTTCCTTCCAAAATCATCTATCCCTAGAATCTGAAACGCCACGCCCATCATATTGCCATCTATGAATGGCGGTAAATACTCTCTTGGCAGATAAGAAGCCACTAGGTCTGAAATTCTTGCCACTTCATCACACATAAAATTATTGAAGTTGTCAGAAATTTCTGCAACAAACTCCCCAAGCGTTAGTTCATTTTTGATCGTGCTTTCTGCAAAAGTCTTTTCTTGTTTGCAACGATTGTAACTGGCTAACACAAGGTTGTTCAAATAGTTGTAATAAGCGTCAAAACTAATAAAATTCTTTTGCATATTGATTCTTAACTCTTGAACTCTTCTCAAAAAATCTTGCGGATCGTTGCTGTCTTTTAAAGAAATGGCGTAATTTTGAATAAACTTATCCCTTACTTCATTTGCGTTTCCCATAAGAGATCTGTTGCTATCTAAAATCTTTTGTCTTTCTGCTTCATTGAAACCGAGTTCCATTGCTGTTTCCTTTCATTGTTTTTGCTTGGTTTTTTCCGCCACTATATCCTATTGGAAGAGCCTGCTGTTGGTTTTGTCTTTTATTTTGTAAAGAACCGAGTTTAATAACATAAATATATTTTATCCTTTCTCTTGAATTAATTGCCACCTTTGGGGCTTGTGGTGATTTCTTCATGCTCTCTAGACAAAGTTTTAGTGCTTTGTTTGATAATTTCATCTACCACAGATTTGTTGGTGATTTTAACATCATACACGCCACTAAAATCAATATCGTCCATTGTGAGAATCTTAATACTATCGCCCTCATTTTTGTAAAAACTTGGGGGGATATTCATCAGTTGCCCTAGAATTTGATTAGACATCTGAGCTGAACTTTGCATACTACCATTGATAGCTTGACCCAAAGCGTAATTAAATTCAGGTGTTCTTTCACTTCTACCTTTGCCAAGGCCTATGAGTTTATCTAGAGCTATGATAGGCGCAGTTTGCAAGAAGCTATTAACCACGCTTGCTATCACAGCAAAGCCTATGCGCTTCATGAAGTGATTGTTCACATAGCCATCTACCCCTGCTTCACCCAGCATGCCTGCTGCTTGAGCGTTTGCTAGAGGTATTATCACACCATCAGGCGTAATGGCTTTAGTAAAGACTATCATTAAGCGTGTCATAATGGGTGTGCCACCTTTCACGCTTTGATAATTCCCATACACCTTAGTGCCTTTGTCTAGTAAGATCATAGTGCCGTTCATGTTCCATACATCTTTGGCTACAACCCCACTCACTATACCTGTGAGAGTGGCATCTACTTTAGAAGTCAGAGTGATTTCAATAGGGGTGTATTGCGCTAAAACAAATGTGGGATCACTCTTGCCTATAAAGGCCTGTTTGACAGGGCTTGTTTCATCTTGTGTTTCTGCTTTCTTTTTGTCATCAACGGGATTACCATTTTCATCTACAAATTCCCCACTCTTTTCTTTTTTGTTTTTAAGAGCGATTTCACTGATATTCTTGGCGGTTTCTGCGACATCTTTGTCTATCTTATTGCTTTCTGTTTTAGCTTCTGCTGTGGATTTTTTACTTTTTTCTTTATCGTCATCTTTTTTATTGCTACCTAAAGCCTTAGCTAATTTAGCTTCTAAATTCTTATCCTTAATGGTTTTTTCTGTTTCGTATTGCTTGGTAATGTCAGGCTCTATGGAAGCATAAATAGGATTATCGCTAGCTATTTTGTCCGCATCAACATTAGTGGCGTTAATAGTGGCAATATCGCCGCCATTTTTGAAATCCATTGGCAACAATGGATAACCTTTAGCCGCCATGTTATCAAAGGTTTTGCGGTTTCTTAGATCGCTATAAATCAGATCCACTTCATCAGCTTGTCGTTTAATTCCTAGAATTAGCGCCCTTTCACTATCGCTCAATCCCTCTAAACATTGCTCTATGGCTTCTTGATCAGTAGGGTCATCTAAGTTATCCAAGCACTCGCTTGCTTGATGCAATCTTTCTGTTTTACTCAATTGATTTTGTTTGCTTTGTGTCCTTTTATTTTGGATTTCTTGGATTAAATCGCTATAAAGGTTTTGACATTTCCTTTTTTCTTCATCGGTCCTAGCCGTTTTCAAACAATCCAAGACAGCCTTTTCTCTAGCTTCTTGCAAGTATTTGAGCTTCTCTTCATCGCTCAAACCATCCAAACACTTCATAATAGCCGCTCTGTCGTTAGGATCGGCGTTTTTCAAGCAATCTTTGATCGCTTTATCTTTTTGTTGGAGTTCTTTCGCTAAAAATTTTCTCGCTTCAGGGGTGAGCAATTTCTCGCATTCTTGTTTCTCTTTTTCATTCCTAGCTTTTGAAACGCAGTCCAAATAAGCCTTAACGCTCTTCTTAACTTCTTGCTCTAAAAGTTTTCTCGCTTCAGGGGTGAGTAACTTCTCGCAAGCTCTCCTTTCTTCTTCATTTCTAGCTTGAGAGAGGCAGTCTTTATAAGCTTTAAGACTCTCTTTAGCTAAAACATTTTTCTGTAAGTCTTTAGGGATATTTTTAAGACATGCTTTTCTTTCTTCTTCATTTCTAGCTTTTTCCAAACAACTTAGCACTTGCTTCGCTAAAAATTTTCTCGCTTCAGGGGTGAGCAATTTCTCGCATTCTTGTTTCTCTTTTTCATTCCTAGCTTTTGAAACGCAGTCCAAATAAGCCTTAACGCTCTTCTTAACTTCTTGCTCTAAAAGTTTTCTCGCTTCAGGGGTGAGTAACTTCTCGCAAGCTCTCCTTTCTTCTTCATTTCTAGCTTGAGAGAGGCAGTCTTTATAAGCTTTAAGACTCTCTTTAGCTTCTTCTAAAAGCTTTTTCGCTTCAGGCGTGAGTAATTTCTCGCATTCTTTTTTCTCTTTTTCATTCCTAGCTTTTGAAACGCAGTCCAAATAAGCCTTAACGCTCTCTTTGGCTAAAACCTTTTTCTGCAAGTCTTTAGGAAGATCTTTGACACACCTTTTTTTCTCAGCTTCGGTTTTAGCGTTTTTCAAACAATCTAGCGCTTGTTGCTCTAAAAATTTCTTCGCTTCAGGCGTGAGCAATTTCTCGCATTCTTTTTTCTCTTTTTCATTCCTAGCTTTTGAAACGCAGTCTTTATAAGCCTTGATGCTCTCTTTAGCTTCTTCTAAAAGCTTTTTCGCTTCAGGCGTGAGTAATTTCTCGCATTCTTTTTTCTCAGCTTCAGTTTTGGCTTGAGATACGCAATCCAAATAAGCCTTAACGCTTTTTTTAGCTTCTTCTAAAAGTTTTTTCGCTTCAGGGGTGAGCAATTTCTCGCATTCTTTTTTCTCAGCTTCAGTTTTGGCTTGAGACACGCAGTCTTTATAAGCTTTCAGACTCTCTTTAGCTAAAACCTTTTTCTGTAAGTCTTTAGGGAGATCTTTGATACACTTTTTTCGTTCTTCATCAGTTTTAGCGTTTTTCAAACAATCTAGTGCTTGTTGCTCTAAAAGTTTTTTCGCTTCAGGCGTGAGTAATTTCTCGCATTCTTTTTTCTCAGCTTCAGTTTTGGCTTGAGATACGCAATCCAAATAAGCCTTAACGCTTTTTTTAGCTTCTTCTAAAAGTTTTTTCGCTTCAGGGGTGAGCAATTTCTCGCATTCTTTTTTCTCTTTTTCATTCCTAGCTTTTGAAACGCAATCCAAATAAGCCTTAACGCTCTCTTTGGCTTCTTCTTCTAAAAGTTTCCTCGCTTCAGGGGTGAGTAATTTCTCGCATTCTTTTTTCTCAGCTTCAGTTTTGGCTTGAGACACGCAATCCTTGTAAGCCTTGACGCTCTCTTTAGCTTCTTCTAAAAGTTTCCTCGCTTCAGGGGTGAGTAATTTCTCGCATTCTTTTTTTTCAGCTTCAGTTCTGGCTTGAGATACGCAATCCAAATAAGCCTTAACGCTTTCTTTGGCTAAAACCTTTTTCTGCAAGTCTTTAGGGAGATCTTTGACACACCTTTTTTTCTCAGCTTCGGTTTTAGCGTTTTTCAAACAATCTAGCGCTTGTTGCTCTAAAAGCTTTTTCGCTTCAGGCGTGAGCAATTTTTCGCATTCTTTTTTCTCAGCTTCAGTTCTGGCTTGAGACACGCAATCCAAGTAAGCCTTAACGCTTTTTTTAGCTTCTTCTAACTTTTTTTTCGCTTCAGGGGTGAGTAATTTCTCGCATTCTTTTTTCTCTTTTTCATTCCTGGCTTTTGATACGCAATCCAAGTAAGCTTTAACGCTCTCTTTGGCTTCTTCTTCTAAAAGTTTTTTCGCTTCAGGAGTGAGTAATTTCTCGCATTCTTTTTTTTCAGCTTCAGTTCTGGCTTGAGATGCGCAGTCTTTATAAGCTTTCAGGCTCTCTTTAGCTAAAATATCGCTTTGTAAGTCTTTAGGGAGATCTTTCAAACACTTTTTTCGTTCTTCATCGGTTTTAGCGTTTTTCAAACAATCTAGCGCTTGTTGCTCTAAAAATTTCTTCGCTTCAGGCGTGAGCAATTTCTCGCATTCTTTTTTCTCTTTTTCATTCCTAGCTTTTGAAACGCAGTCTTTATAAGCCTTGACGCTCATATCAGCTAGTAGTTCTTTTTGCAAGTCTTGGGGAATATTTTTCAAGCACTCGTTTCGTTCTTCATCGGTTTTAGCGTTTTTCAAACAATCTAGCGCTTGTTGTTTCAATCTTTCTATAGCTTCTTTAGACAAGCCTTTCAAGCATTCATTTTTCTCAGCCTCTGTTTTGGCGTTTTTGATACAATCCTTATACTCTTGAAGCTCTTTTTGAATCCCTAATTCCTTACGGAATTTCTCTCTAATCTCAGGGTCATTTATGAGTTTTAGGCACTCGTTTCGTTCTTCATCGGTTTTGGCGTTTTTCAAACAATCTAGCGCCACTTGAACTTTTTGTTGGTTCAGTAAGCTTTTTTTCAGGTTTTCATCTTTGATTAAATCTAAACACTTGATCCTTTCTTCTTCAGTTTTGGCATTTTTGATGCAGTCATTATAAGCCTCTAGAGTCTTTTTCATTTGATCTTGAAGTTTTTTGTCTTTGATAAGCTTCAAACATTCTTCATAGTTGCCGCCATTACTAATACATTCATAAAAGGCTTTCAATGGGTTTTTGTCCTCAATTTCTGCAATATTCAAATAGTTGTATAAGGTTCTATTGGGATCGTCATTGAGGAAAAGATTCTTATCGATCATATTGCCTTTTTCATTCCGTTCTTTCAGCAATCGGTTATACTCTTGCCTTATTTGGATTTCATCATTAACATAAAGATTCCTGTCTTTGCTAAAACGAGAGCTTTTATCTTCCAAAGGTATGAAGTAGTGAAAAATGCTTCTGGAAAATAAAATAATCACGATAAGAACAGCGACTACAATGCCACCAATAATGTATTTCTTTTTGCTTCCTTTGATAATCTCTTGATCGTTAGAGTCGTTAGTTATTTCTTCTGACTTATATTCATCAAAATTGGTTTTAGTTTCTGTGGGGTTGTCAAGATGGTGATCTGAACTTTCTTTGGATTCTTTTGAAGAATCTTCAAAGTGATTGGCTTCTGTTGCTTCTTCATTGGATAAATCTTGGGGTGAATCTTGTTGGGCTTTTTTAGAAGTTTCATCATCAATTAAGCCCGTTTGAGTTTCTTCTTGATACTCATTATTTTCTTGATCGTCTTCTTCGTTCAGTTTTTGGGCTTCTTCATCTAAACTCTTTTGCTGAGTGAAAGGTCTTTTATCGTCAACTAATTTTCTGGCTTTTTTGAATAACTTGTCTGCTAGACTGCCATTGCCAGATTCTGAAGTTTCATCACCACCAGAATCCATTTGAGTTTGGGTTTCTTCTGACTTGTATTCATCAAAATTGGTTTTAGTTTCTGTGGGGTTGTCAAGATGATGATCTGAGCTTTCTTTGGATTCTTTTGAAGAATCTTCAAAGTGATTGGCTTTTGTTGTTTCTTCATTGGATAAATCTTGGGGTGAATGTTGTTGGGTTTTTTCAGAAGTTTCAAATTTATCGTTTTCTTCATTCATGTCTTAACGCCTTTTTATTTATCTCTGACAAGAGGGAGCTTTTTAATCACACGCTCCAATTCACCATAGTTTTTGATATTGTAATTTTTTGTCAATGGATTTTTCCCATAGCCTTTATTTATTACTGTTACAAGGGCTTTGTCTTTAATGAGCTTAAACTTTTCTGCAATTTCATTAACTCTATACCATCTCAATCCTGAATTGGTCATGTTAGGATCAATAGCAGCATCAGTCATGCTCAATTTCCCATCAGGCTGAACCACAAAAATAGCAGGTTGGAGAGTGATGTTTTTGAAACCAAAATAAGTGAATGTGCCATCATCAAAAATTTCAGAGGGCATAATATGTTTAGAGCGTTTTTCAGGTGCTTGGTAGTAATTGTAGTTTCTAGGCACAGGGTTTCTTTTTAACGCATTATGCACATATTGGGTCTCTAGCGCCTTTGCTTGATCTAGTATAATTTTTTGTTTTTCTTCTCTTATTTTTTCTTTGTTGATAATCTGTTCATTGCTCGCCATCATTACTCTATTGATGTAGGCTGTGGTGTTGAGATTTTCTTGCTTGATCAATTCTCTCTGCCTCTTTGCTTCTTCTCTCTTTTTTAATTCCTCTTCAATAACGCTAGAAACTTCGTGTCTTTGTGGGTATTCTAGTTTGACGGTTAGATACGCTGAAGCAAAATTGTCTTTTTGAGCTATCCTCAAAATGAATTGATACAAGGCTTTATTGGTCCGCACAACAAGATTAGTCCTCCAAGCGCTATCGCTAGGAGATAATTCTATGGAGTTATCCTCGGGGCTTTTTTGAGATTTATCTGTCTTAATACTGATTTTATCCTTGGCTCTTTGCCTAACTGCCTCTTCAGCTTGTTTCTTGTTGAGTTCTTCAATTTGTTTGAGCGCGTTAGCTTGAGCCTGCTCTTGCATGTCCTCTAGTCGTTCCATTTGGTCTAATTCATTTTCTCGTTGTTGCTTGATAAATTCGCTAAGATTTTTGTTATTGCTCAAATTTTGTGGGTTACTCATAGCGTTAGTGAGATTTTCTAAATTGGCTCTATTTTTTGCGCGTTCTTCCTTTCTTTTTTCTCTTTTATCTTTTTGCGCTTTTTGCGCCTGTTCTTTAGCTTCTTTTTCTTTTTCTAGAGCTTTTTTTTGTTCTTCTAATTCTTTAGGGTCAGGTGCATCTACGATAAGTTTTTTTGTTTTTAAAAATTCTTGGTAATCTCTTGTCATTAGGGCAAAATTCACTGCTTCTTTTTCAAACATGAGATTACTTTTTACCGATTTAGGTTGAATGAATATATGATTAGAATTAGGCACAATACTCCAACCTTTATTGAAACCTGTTGTGATGTAAGAAATAGTTTCATCTTTTTCAAGTTGGATCACAGTAACATTGTCTAATGAAGTCCAAATCGTAATAGGTTTTTCATCTCCCAAATAAGCAATCTTTTTATTCACCACTTTCACCCTACCACGATTAAAATTTTTAATGTCAGGTGCTGCTTCTATTACGCTAGATAAAAATAAATAACCAAGACAGAAACAGCCAACAATTTTTTTAAAAAATGCCTGCTCCATCAACAATTCCTCTTAAAAAATATTTGTAATTGTAACACAAGAATAAAGTGGCTTATCCTTTAAACATAGATCCACCAACTCTTCCCACCATTAAGGCATCTCTTTCTCTATCCATTCTGCTGCCATCCATAGAAACAGAGCTGAAAATAGTATTAACGATCGCATTGACACTCTCAATAATCGTCTCTATGAAACCTTTTAAAATAAATAGGGTGATCAAACTCGCAATAGTTGAATCGATACCCAGTCCCCCTTGATTGATGTTCTGTATAGCAACAGAGGGCGTTATGGTCAAATTGAATGCCAATAATGCCAAAACACCAAAGAGCAAAATAGGAATAGCTAGAACCAAGATAAACAAATTATTAATAAACCATATCAATATGTTTTTCATAGAATCTTTGAACCAATCTAGCACGATCAAACATACCGCAATAGGGAACACAATACCGCTAAAAGCCCCTGCTATCAAAGGTTTCACAACAACAGTGCTTATTCTCATAATGATAGTTACTTGCATAAAAATAGCGAATAAAGAAATACCTGCCACTTGCAAGCCTTGTAACAAACTAGGAGCGTTGTTACCAACATTAGAAAAAACAGCTCTTACCGCAGGTAAAATTGAATTAACAGTGTAATTCAGCACTAAATCTAAAGCCCAAAAAAGAACTTGATTCAGCCCAAAAGCGCCTGCTAAACCAAAATAAATAGAATAAGAGATTTTATAAAGATAACCAAAACCTGCATAGGCGATAAAAGAGACCATCGCCATTTTGAATAATGTCCCCCCAACAAACCGCATGTATTCAAAACCTATGTTAAGCTGAACGCCATTTGAAATATCCCTCAATTTCATAAAAGAAATAAAAACAAAAATCCCAAAAACAATATAAATTAGGTAAGAAACAAAATCAAGATATGACCCTTGCCCTATGATAATATCAGGCAGATTGACTACACCATATGCAGGAAGAACAGCAGCGTCCGCTCCTTTAACAACAGATTCTAATGCGGCAAAAGCAAGCATGGCTGTAGTGTTGTTTTGCAGTTTATTTGCAGTAAATTCTTTGCCAATCAGCCAAATTAAACCATCAGCTGTAATATTCGTAGAAGCTTGAGCGGTTATTGAGCCAATTATTTGCAAAAGAATATTGCCTTTCACATTGTCCTCAACACCGCCTTTGGTGAAATTCTGAATCTTGTTGCTCAAATTGTCTAGCACGCTATCCATGGATACATCTATGTTTTTATTTATCAATGCGTTCCAACCAAAATTACAGCCACTTGATGGCGTTAGAGCAAAACCTTGTATAGCTGTAGCAACACTTGCCCACGCCGATCCCCATAAAGGACCTAAAGTATTCAAATATTTCACCAGATTGCTAGCGGCTAAACTTGTGGCTAATGGCGTGCTAAGCGCTTCAATCACACCCTGCCCTGAACTCTTTCCACTCCCTGATGCGCCAATAGATGTATAGCCTGTCAAAATATCTGCAAAACTTTTGTTGGTTAAAACATAACTCGGTATCAGCATGCAATAAACTGTTTGGTAAATTTTGAGATTTGAGACAATGGGCAAATCAATAGCTTTTAACCAATTAGGAACAATGAGAAAAAAACTTATGATCGTTACTAAAAAAGTCCTTTTAATATTAAACATGCTCTTATTGCTTTAACGCCTTATTTTTTGATTCCACTTCTTTAATCTTTCTCAAAATTTCGCTTACCGTCTGTTCGTTTTGTAAATCTGTGATTTGAATGTCAAACACTTTGAATCCAAAAGGATTGATGATAAGATTTTCTTGAGAAGAGTTACCTCTAGCAAAATCATAATAAATAGTTACTTGTTTTTTAGTAATATATTCGTAATTTTCCATTGTATCAGGCGTGATTTTGATGGTAATAAAAAATGTTAATCTCGTTAAGGGACTATTTTTGACTTTTTCTCTTTGTATGTTAGAGCTAATGATAGCTTCTGCTCGGACTTTATCTACGAATTGTCTGATATTTTCATTGAACATTCTCATTGCTTGGGTTTGGAAACTCACATCGCAATACTGCATTAGTTGATCCTTGCGATCCCTCAAAGAATTTTTGCTATAACCAAACAGCAATGAAACAAATTTTGAAGTTGCACTATCCACAACAGCTTCAGAATTGACAATTTGCCTAGCATCGGAGCGTTTGACAATTTTAAATTCTCCTGTGTATCGATCAATGCCATAAACAAATATATCCGTTTTCTTCAAAGGCATCATCATTACAATACTCGTTACAGTGGCGATATTGAGCACCATAGAGAGATAAAAAGCCCTTTTGAAAGTCCTATTGGCTTTATTGAGTTTTGCCAATCTATCAAGGGCTATCACACCCCCAACTAAATTTTCATCAATCAAGACTTCCTCGTTTTTTTTCCCTAACATGCGACAGCTTTATGGTTTAGTTATTGGTTTGTTGGTTGTAGAACTTGAGAAATTTTTTCATTAATAACCCCTTAAAATAATCTCAATTATAGCAAAATTTCTATAAAAATATATATTTGAAAAAACCTTTAACAAAAACCTTTTTGGATAAGGCGTTGAACAAAGATTCCTTATAATAAATGTAAGTAGCGGATTGCTCCAAACAAAAAGCAAGATGAAACACGATGCAATTCAAAAAGTAAGAGCAATGAGTAAGCAGTCGTAACCTAGTAATGAAATTTTAGAAGCGCCTAATTCAAAGAGATAAGACAATCACAACTCAGAGAGAGAATGGTATAATAACAAAACAATTTCTCAATTTAATTCTTGAAAGGAGTTTCATGAACGATACAACAGAGCGTCATGGATCTAATTCGCTAAACGCCCCACCACCTAGCAACTCACAGAGCAATGATCTTTTAAATTTACTAGACTCGTTATATCCCAAAGGGAGTTTAGGGGAGCAAAGATTTCACGAAGCTCTAAAGAATCAAGAAGAGTTGAAAAATATCCTAATAGAAATAGAAAAGCTACCGCAAGAAAAAAGGTATGAACTTCTGATGCAGATAGGACAAGCCAAACAGAGAATAATGGAAGCATACGCTCATTCATTCTTAGGATATATAGGGGGACTAGAGCATCTGTTAGGGTTATGTATGGGTGGGATATTTGTTTTGTTTGCAATCTATTTTGTATTTTTAAGAACTAGCAAAAATGTGGATTTGGTGGAAAGTCTAAAAACAAAACTAAAACTTCAGTATTTTTACTATGCCTTTGGTGTGGGTGCGGTTTTGTTTTTTGGATTAGAAACAATTAGATCTATTTATGAACTGTATATATTAGGAATTGGTAGCACTAACGACAAGGTACTCTTTGTTTTGAAAAACATTTGTTTTATAGGTATGGGCTATTTGATTTATAAAGTTATTAAGGTTATTGGTATAAAAAATTTTATCAATGGTCTTTTCACTTCAAAGAAACAAGAGCAATAAGGAGAAACAACAATGAAACTGAGAGCGAGTGTTTTAATCGGTGCGGCAATTCTGTGCTTAACTTTAAGCGCATGCAGTAATTATGCGAAAAAAGTGGTGAAACAAAAGAACCATGTTTATACGCCTGTGTATAATGAACTGATAGAGAAGTATAGTGAGATACCCTTAAATGACAAACTCAAAGACACACCATTCATGGTGCAAGTGAAGTTGCCAAATTACAAGGACTATTTGTTGGATAATAAACAAGTTGTACTAACTTTCAAACTTGTTCATCATTCTAAAAAGATTACGCTCATAGGCGATGCCAATAAGATACTTCAATACAAGAATTACTTCCAAGCTAATGGAGCGAGATCCGACATTGATTTTTACTTGCAGCCTACTTTGAATCAAAAGGGTGTGGTGATGATAGCGAGTAATTACAATGATAATCCTAACAACAAAGAACAACCACAGACCTTTGATGTGTTGCAAGGAAGTCAGCCAATGCTAGGAGCTAACACAAAAAATTTGCATGGCTATGATGTGAGTGGAGCAAACAACAAGCAAGTGATCAATGAAGTGGCAAGAGAAAAAGCTCAGCTAGAAAAAATCAATCAGTATTACAAGACTCTCTTACAAGACAAGGAACAAGAATATACCACTAGGAAAAATAACCAACGAGAAATTTTAGAAACATTGAGTAATCGTGCAGGTTATCAAATGAGGCAGAATGTGATTAGTTCTGAGATTTTTAAGAATGGCAACTTGAACATGCAAGCCAAAGAGGAAGAAGTTAGGGAGAAGCTACAAGAAGAAAGGGAGAATGAATACTTGCGCAATCAAATCAGAAGTTTGCTCAGTGGTAAGTGATTGGAAGAAAGGGGAAAGGGAGAGAGTAGATTTTTCTAAAGGTAGAGAGCAACGCCAATAGGCGTTAGCCTTACTTGATAGGTAAGGCGATCAAGTAGGTAATCTTTTTAAAGCACTCATCGTTTTTTAATTCTGTCTCTGCCTGAGACAAATACTTTTCAAACTGAATTTTGTTAGTTACACCGAGATTTTTTGTTCATTTTTTACATCAAGCATTTTGCATTCCTTTTTCTTTCATGTATTTTTCAAGATCAAATTTCATCAGCAAATCCCTAACATAGTCGTTATATTGTTCAATGGTTTTTAGATTAGCATAGAAATTCACTTCTTCATCTGTCATCACAAACAATTTCAATAGTGGGAGCTTAGTGCCATACAATTCTATTTGCGAGTCCATTTCTCTAATACTCATCTTGAACATGATGGGCTTACTGAAGAAAGGCAGAAATATTCCAAGAATTGATCGATCAAATTTAGAGAATAAGAAATTAGGATTCTCTGCAATCGCATGCAACAGCTCCATAGTCTCACCCTCAAGCAATCGATAAACCTTTTTAAACTTATTAACACCAATGCTTTTGATAACAGCGCGATAATCTTTCATGTAATTTCTTAGAACCTTATCTAACGCTCCCTTGTTTGTATGCATCTGTTTGAAAAAATCATGCATGGTTTTTATTTGATCTGTGATTTTCTTTTTTTCATCAGTGTTTAAAAGTTCGTTCTCCTGCAAACTCTCAATAAGTTTTTCTTTCTTATCTTTTGAGTCAGCAATCATTGAGAAAAGTTTTCGCATGTTATTACTCATATCGCTCTTGGTCCCTTCAATGGATTTTGTTTCTCTTTAGATTGTTTAAATCGTAAAGTTTTATATTAAAATTATACAATATCTGTTGTGTGAAAATTTCAGAGCGGTCATCATTCAAAGAGCAAGAAACTATTTTTTAACCATAAAATATTGTTTCAACCACTCTTATATCTATTTTTCAAAACCTACAAAAAACGCTTTCACAAATAGCTCTAAAAACCGATTTAAAAAAGTTTTAATGCTGTAAAAAAGCAAGACAAGTCGTAAAAATGCGTTACAACTAAAATAAAGTGTCAAGATAACTCAATTTTCAAAAAGGAGTCTTAAGTTACCATTATTACGATGTTAAACAAGTTTTTAATTAAGATTCTCAAGACCAAATTCAGAGAGATTATTCAATATTTTTCAATGGATGTTGAGCTTTTCAAAATAGCAAAAATCAATCATAAATCAAACATCAATAAAATCATAATGTTCAGCTAGTGAGTTATTACCCATTTTAAGGGATTTAGCAACCTTGATGAGAGCATCAAAACACACTATAGAGTGAAACTCTTAAAGAATAAATAGCATAGAGAGTTTTTGATCCTTTTAAAAAGGTTGTTTAAGTAAAATTAAAATCATAAAAAGAGTATGCGTTTTTAGCGTGTTTTTAGGTGGAAAATCATTGGTTCTTCAAGATTTTTGTAGTGAAAAGACAGATTTTAGTGGGTATTGCGGTGGTTTAGTTATTGATATTGCAATCGTTTTTATCTGATGGATACAAGCGCTTCTCTTTTAATTCTTTGATTCCACTGATTGAAAATTCTTTGTCTTGTTGTTCTAAAGTCTCTTTTGAAGCGAGTAGAAAATTAAGGGCGGTAAAAACCTTGTTGATTAAATAAATCTCTCTGTGAAAGATGAAAAAATTTCACCTTTAGATAGTTAATACATAGTTAATACACCATTAGAGTCTTACTTGAGAGACACTCATTTTATTAGTGGTTTTGTTTGATTTGCTGCTACCAAAACCATTACCAACCAAAGCAGATCCCATGTTTTTGATACTATCAAATCCATTCTTCAGCACTTCCATCATAAAATCCTTGATGTTATCTATGGGTAAGTTGAATTTCTTCTCTAATATTTCATTAAGTCCCATCATTAACATTAGAAAGAACAAAAAATTTAATATCATAGAAAACAAATCACTAGATAAACCTGTAAAAAGATTTGTTCCGCCACCCAACAAAGAAGCTAAAATTTTTCCCATAACCAATCCTTTTATTTTTGGTTGCACAAGTTCTTGCTTGCTCGGAGTTCTAATGCGTGTTTTAGCAGAGAGCATTCCACAGCAATATACCTAAGCCACTAAGAAAATCCTTTAATCCTAAAATTATCCATGAAATCAAGAGCTATAATAATCACCAACCACAAACAAATCAAATATTTTTTGCCACCAAACATTCATATTCTTTTTGTTTTTATTGCTTATTATAGCAAATTTTTCTTAATATTAAATTGGAAAACCACCACCATACCAAAAACAAAATTGCCAACACACTGAACGCAGAGTTGTTTTTAAAAAACGCTCCTTTAAATTTAAAATCGTGGAGTTTGGGATTAAGATTTCTATGGATTTTTAAAAATAAAGAAAGTTTAGAAAATTTTACGATACCCTAAAAAATTTGTATTTTATGGACAAATTTGAAAAATTTTTAAACAAGACTCTAAATGACCCATTAGGCTTGCAACAAGATTGCCAAAAAGCTTTTGTATGGTTATGCACAAAAATAGGCTTGGTTATAGACAAAAGGAGTGTTGTAATTTATACGGAATTTAAAACCTTTATTGGATTTCATAGAAGCATCTTAACACTTTTTAATTTAAATTGATCTATTGTTAGGAGTTGTGGGGTCTCTCCAATGTTTAGCAGAATACACTAAAAATTAAATGGATTAGATAGAACGATACTAAAAATAGCCTAATGGGCTAGGCACTTACATGTAGTGCCTTAAAGGACGGAGTTTTTCGCTAGTAAGATAAAGTTATCATTAGAGCTTGAGATACTTACAAGAACCAATTTTGCCATTGAGTCATAAGTATGATTAGCTTCATTGTGAAATTTGCGTGGCTTAAGAGATAGTATTTGCTTATTACGCTGAGAGAAACGAGCAACAAAAGATAAGTAGTGTAATAAAAAAAGCTAGGTTTTATTATAAGAGCGAATAAGAATAATATTGGATAAACTAAAATCACTCCTGCCCCATAAGAAAAAAGCGCTATTAAAAAACCTATAACGATAGAGCTGATATTGAACAGCCTATAATAAAGGCTGTACTTATCTAAATGTTTGTTGAAAGAATGTTTGAATTGTAAGAAATTTTGTTTTAATTGGCTAATTGGTTGTTTCATTTTGGTTTTGAAAGAACTAGTTCAAGGCGGTGAACCTATAAAGGAGCAAAGGAGCATAGGAAATAATAAGTATTTTACAAAACCACCCTAATCTAACTCCAAATTTCAAAGAATACCCCACTTGCTGATACTAACATGTGGTATAGCACAAACCAACGATTTGTTTGTTTATGCCAAACAAAAAACATCTGTTAAAGAATAAAGGAGTTTTCCATCTAAAAAACACAATTTCATTGTATAAAAATAATCTTAAGAAAAACTTAAAAAATACCAACAAGCCGCATACAAGCAAGAAAAACATAACACTATAAGACCTGGATTTTATTTACCTTTTGGATATGGAAAAATCTTGATTCATAGTTTTGTAAAAATTGTGGTAAAATGTATTGATATTCTTTGAAATTTTAAGGTTACAAAAACTATAAGATGCTTGCAAAAATTGTTTTTAGCTCATTGGTTGCGTTTGGAGTTTTGTCGGCTAATGTGGAGCAGTTTGGTTCATTTTTCAACGAGATAAAAAAAGAACAAGAAGAAGTGGCTGCAAAAGAAGACGCTCTTAAGGCTCGCAAGAAGCTCTTAAACAATACGCATGATTTCTTAGAAGACTTGATTTTTAGAAAACAAAAAATCAAAGAGCTTATGGATCATAGAGCTAAAGTTCTTTCAGACTTAGAAAACAAATACAAAAAAGAAAAAGAGGCTTTAGAGAAAGAGACAAGAGGTAAAATCCTTACTGCTAAGTCAAAGGCTTATGGGGATCTAGAGCAAGCCTTAAAAGATAACCCTCTCTATAAGAAACTTCTCCCTAACCCTTATGCCTATGTTTTAAACCAAGAAACATTCACCAAAGAAGATAAGGAGCGTTTGAGTTATTACTACCCTCAAGTGAAAACGAGCAGTATTTTTAAAAAAACCACCGCTACCACTAAAGATAAGGCTCAGGCTTTGCTTCAAATGGGTGTGTTTTCTTTAGATGAAGAACAAAACAAAAAAGCGAGCCGATTAGCTTTATCTTACAAGCAAGCGATTGAAGAATATTCCAATAACGTTTCTAATTTATTGAGCCGAAAAGAATTGGATAATATAGATTATTACTTACAGCTTGAAAGAAACAAGTTTGACTCCAAAGCAAAAGATATTGCCCAAAAAGCTACCAACACGCTTATTTTTAACTCGGAACGCTTGGCGTTTAGCATGGCGATTGATAAGATCAATGAGAAATACTTAAGGGGCTATGAGGCTTTTTCTAACTTGTTGAAAAATGTCAAAGATGATGTGGAATTGAATACTCTGACTAAAAACTTTACCAATCAAAAATTGAGTTTCGCTCAAAAACAAAAATTGTGTTTGTTGGTTTTAGACAGCTTCAATTTTGATACCCAATCCAAAAAATCTATATTAAAAAAGACTAATGAATACAATATTTTCGTAGATAGCGATCCTATGATGAGCGACAAAACAACTATGCAAAAAGAACACTACAAGATATTTAATTTCTTCAAAACAGTGCTTTCTGCATACCGAAACAATGTTGCCAAGAATAATCCCTTTGAATAGGAAAGGAGACACTCTTGAAAAGTATCTTCAAAAAACTAGGTTCTGTCGCTCTTTATTTTTTAGTTATTTATGGGGGCTTAAACGCTATCAATACAGCATTATTACCGAGTGAATACAAAAAATTAGTGGCTTTAGGCTTTAAAAAAATCAAAACATTCCATCAAAGACATGACGACAAAGAAATTACAGAAGAGGAAAAAAAATTCGCCACTAACGCTTTGAGAGAAAAATTACGAAACGATAGGGCGAGAGCGGAGCAAATTCAAAAGAATATTGAAGCGTTTGAAAAAAAGAACAACTCTTCTATTCAAAAAAAAGCGGCTAAACACAAAGGACTACAAGAATTAAACGAAACTAACGCTAACCCTTTGAATGACAACCCTAATAGCAATTCTTCCACTGAAACCAAATCCAATAAAGATGATAACTTTGATGAGATGATCAATAAGGTGAATGAAGCTTTTGTGAAACCTGCTGCTCCGCTTGTGCCTAATGAGTGGAGAACACCTGAAATTGAAATCATTATCAATGAGTGTATTATTTCAAGCAACGATTACGATGGGTTAAGAAAGTGTTTGATCAAAGGCATCAAGGATCAAAAAATTCTTGCCCCCTTATTAGAAAAAATTCAAGAAATAGAGACAGAAAACAACAAGTTTTCTAGACAACACTTGAGTGGTTTAAAACTCGCTCTTAATAACAGCAACAATAGAGCCTTTCTTATAGCTTCGTGCGCTATTTGTGAGAAGAGAAAAAAAGAAATGGAGCAAGAAAACAACCACCAAGATACTACAAATGCAAGTGAGTTTGGAGCTACTGACACAAAAGAAAATGAAGCCAAAGATGCAGCATTCTCAAACAACCGCTCTAAATCTGAACTGCCTAGTAGCGTCATCAATCAAATAGAACAAAGCATTGCTCATGGAAAAAAATAGCGATCAAAATTATTAGCTCAAAAAAACAACTAGAGAAACAAATCCCAAAGGTTAGAAATCATAGCTTGTTGTCTCAGAAAAATTATTTAACAATAATCTTACTTGATTGCCTTTCTTGTAGGTATTGTCGCTTGCTTTGTTCTAGGGATATTTCTAATGCGTCCAACTTCTCTAAATAATTTAAAAAGATCTTGTTGTGAGCTAACATGAGCTTTCTGATTCCTTTAATGAAATTTTTATTCTTTAGGCTTTCTACAAGCGTCTGTGAAGCAGTGATTAAGGAAGCTGTACCTCCAATATTGCTCTGATACGCCTTTAGAGAAGTTTCTAAACGCTCTCTTATATTTTGTTTTTCTTGCTCGATTTTCAGCTTCCCCTCACAATAAAGAACTAAAACTTTATCGGATATTCCGCATTGCTGATCAGCAGTCTTTTGGTCTAAGGGATTGATTTTCATATAGGTTAATAAAAGTTCAGGGCTAGACATATAAGTCTTGAAAATCACATCTTCTGAGATGAAAAATAACTCATTGGTTTCAAAATTGGCTTTCAATAACGCTAAATCTCCCCTCAAAGCAATGGCCGCTTTTTTGATGTTTAGAGCATCTTCTTTACCTATTTTATCATTAGCGCTAGGGCTAGTGGTTGAAAAAATCTCATCTAAGTTTTTGAGCACTTGTTGGTTGGTCTCTTTGTAGGTGCTATCAAGTTGCTTTAAACCGCTTGTTATATCTTCTGCCATCAAAACAGACAATAGCAAAAAAGAAGATATGGTATTTTTCACGAGTGTTTTCATTTGACAATAACTTTAGAGCTAGCAATGTTTCTTGCTGTCGTTTCTCTCTCTAATTTCAGTTGTTCTTCCCAAAGGTCGGCTTTTTTTTCAAGATTCTCTATATAGCTTAAATGATTTTCTGCGTTTAAGATAGCAACTTCTATGAGTGCATTCAAATCTACTGATCCTTTTAAGGTTTTGATTTCTTCATTGATCCCATTCAAATAAGCGATATTTTGAAAATCTGCATCATTTAGTTTATTTTGAATAAGGGCTACAATCTTTCTGTAATTCTGAATAACCTGTTCCATAAGGCATGCTGAAATTTTTAGCCCATCAAGATAGGGGCATTTTGTGGGTGCTAGAGTAAATGTTTCAATGATTCCAAATGGTGCACCCATGCTTGAAAAAAAACTAAGAGCAGGCTCGTAGATGGTGCTTTGAAACAAAGCCTGGCCTGTTAGGGAATTGTAGTCAATAAGGGTCGCTTTTTGCATAGCCACTTTCAACCATGTTTCAAAACCTTTTAAGGTTTCTTCAAACGCCTTGATACCAATCGTATTGTAAGCGATGTATTTAGCGTTGTCAGAAGAACTTCCTAGAGCTTGAGAAAGCATTTCCATTTGTGTTTTTAGGGTAACGCTCGGTTCAAGGCTGTTTTTTAACGCTTCTAAGAGAGCGTTTTGCTGGTTCATTTTGAGTTTGATCATTTCGTTATTTTTTTGGAGCGCAATTTGCATGTTTTGGATTTCTGTTTGGGTATTAATTTTTTGTTTTTCCACGATCATGTTGACATTCCCTCCCAATGCGCTAAGCGCGCTTGAATACCCTTCCATGATGCCAAGCAAGATGTCTGAACCTGCAAAAAACCCCCCTGTCATGCTATTGACACCATTAATAACGCCATTAGCCCCTTTTAACATAGCGCTTATAGTTGCAAGCTGAGTTCTCAATTGTCCCTCTATTTGCGCTTGAATGGCTTTTTCTTTGGCACTAGATTGAGCCTCTATGGCTTTTAATTCGGCTTGAGCGGTTTTTTGTTTGGCTTGTGCATCCGCTTGAATGGCTTTTAAGGCAGATTCAAGCGTTATTACTGCCCCTGCACCATTCAGAAACAAACCACAAAAAGTTAAGAAAGAAAATATGCTTAAAAAACATTTCACATCTCTTTCCTCACTTCACGATTATTTTAGTTTGCACCCTTTCTGTTAAGTAGCTATCTTTTTGCCCCTTAAGTTTGTCTTTGATGTAATCAAGATAAGTCAAATGCGATTTTAAAAAAGATTTATTCGCTACTATATTGTAATTATATAGCGAGCTTATGTTAGAAATCGCTTGAGTGTCATAGGTGCTAGTAGCTAATCCTGATTGATTAAGTATCATTTGAGAAGCGTTTTGCAACAAATTGGTACTGTTTTTCACAAATTCTATATAGTATTCTCTCAAAATTTCTGCTACTTTTTCAGCATAGCAATAAACGACAAGAACTTTGTCCCCAATAGGGCATGCAGGAGTGGTCATAGGATTAACGCCTGAAGTTAGGGCATTAGCGGCTAACGCTTGGTATTTGGCATAAACAGTGGGCATAGAGACACTCATAGGAGTCATAGAAATTTGCATGCAACTAAAAAACACTTTTGATGAGCCAATAAGCGCACCTAAAGCGGTACAGCTATCAAGGGAATCGGCTGTATCATTCATTGAGCTGTTGCTTGCTTGAGAACGCAGTTGTTCTTGTAGAGCTAGGGCGTATTTTGGTGCTGCACTTGTAATATTGCCTAAGATACTGCTCATCATTTCAACCGTTGTTGGCACACTAGGAACAGCGATTTGATTCGTCGCATAAGCTTCAATAGCGCTAGGATTTTTAGGGGTCGTGTTACTCGCTAAAATGCTTGCAATCTGACTATTAACAGCACTAATTTGCGCGCCTTGCGTGTTGCCTTGCACGTTAAATTCCCCTGTTAATTTGCTGATATTTAAGATATTGTTCCCCACAGCCATGCTTTGATCGTTAAAACCTTGATACAATTGGTTGTATTGTTGGTTAGCGGCTTTCATAGGCATGCTTACGGCTTCAGCGATGCTTTGATTGTATTGGGTCATGATAGCGGTCATTTGCGGATTAGTAAATCCCACAACAATAGGAATAATCGCTGCTGTCATAGCACCCGCTACTATTCCTGCAAATGGCCCTGCAACACCACTTGTGCTTGAGATGACTGATGAGATTTCCGATAAGAAGCCTGCAGAAGATGATTCATATATAGCTTGTGTGCCTGCCATGTTAAAACCCCCCTAAGCTTGGTGGTAAAAACGATGAATCTGGATATGTTGGTGCATAACCATACATGAAAGGATTGTTTGGGCCGTAATCGCCCATCATTTGGCTCATGAGAAGATTTTGAATGCCCCACATCGCATTGATACCTAGATTATCATTAGGTTGAAAACTCCCTAAACTTATGTTATCAAACTTGATATTAACATTCTTATCATTATAGTCATTGAGTATCGCCACTTTTTGCTCTAGGGTTTCTTTAGGGATCTCTATTTTTAGTTGATCTCTAGAAACAAGCCCCACGCTATTTAGTGCCATATCTTCAGGACTAATATCTTTTATATCAGTGTTTTGGTCAGCGTTAAGCGGAGCGTTAAACATGCCAATGATAAGACACCAAGCAAATAGTAATCTAATTTTATAAAAATTCGTTTTCATACTTTTGACTCCTTTATTCTTATTTTTAGCACTATTCTAGCGCATTAACACCGCTCAATCGCTATTTTTATTTTGATTTTTTTGATCGAGCATTTTGTTTGTTACTTCATCAATGTTTTGAAAATATTTTTCAAAAAGCTCTTTCTTTTTAGCTTCAACGCTCATATCAACCCGAATCCAATTAGGAACAATGGAGTCCATGATTAAATGCGTGAAGTCATAGGCATGATTGGTTGGGTATATTTTGTTTTGAACATAGTATTCTAAAAAATTCGCTTGAACAAAAAAATTCTCTATATCGCTCTGCATATCCTCGCTTATGTTGTTATTGATAGGTTTTTCTAGCAATCTGAGAATCCTATACGACTGCATGATAGTTTCTAACATGAAGTAAACATAAACATAAACTAATGAGACAAAAGAATTATTTGCTTTAAACGAGCTTGCATCATTTTTCCCACTTTGAAGAGGAATTAATCTTGATAGTGTTTTTTGGGGATCTTGCCCATCGTTTATTTCTTTAAAAAAGCGGAAGTCTAAATCCTGATTACTGAGAAATGACTTGACAAAGTGAAGATTAGCATTGAGACTATCTATGAGACCTGAATAAAGGTGTTCTGTTTTGACATCATCTATATTTAAAACATTCTCATAAAACACATTGACATGGTCTTCTAAGAAATTAGAAAAATCATAAAGAGTGGTAAGGTTTTGTTCGGTGATTTCGCCCTCCATTTCTTCTTCTATGAAGTCCAATTCTTCTCTCAGTTCAAAAAGATAATTAGAAAAACTATCCAAAATCGTCAAGACATCATTTTCTAAAATTTTCAATAATTTTTGTTCACGCAAACTTTGTTTCATTTTAATACTCCTTTATTTGTTGATACATCTGCCTCAAGGCCTGATATTTATCTATGATACTATGGTTTTGGATAATCTTGTCAATTTCTTTGACAAATACAGTATCTGTGGATAAAATTTTCAAATATTCTTTAGGAATGCCTCTCAAATTAAAACTAGCGATAACGCTAGGGCTTCCATCTTGTTTGTAGAGAATTTTCCTATCTAGCCCCTTAGTGATGATTTCAAATTCTTTTTCTGTAACATTGGCTAATCTTTGGTAATCAGAAAGATTTCCCCCATCGTTTCTCAAAAAAATCTTTGTAGGGCATTGTTCTCTAATCGTATCAGCAATAGGGCAAGCTAAAAGATCAGTGATGCTTTGAGTCGCAAGTCTAACAATAGCGTTTCTTTTCCTTGCAGTTTTTAGCATGTCTCTTACAAAATAAGCGACCTTTGGATCGCCTAAATATTTCCAAGCTTCATCAATATCTAAGACAAATCTACGCCCATCCATTGCCTCTTGGATACGAGCGAACAAATAAAAACAAATAAAGGGCGAAACATCATTATTGTCTAAGAAACTTGATCCATCAACGCCAATAATCGTTTTTGAAAAATCTAAGCGATCGGTTGCTTTATTATCAAAAAGCCATTGAAATTCACCATTGGTTGATTTGCAAAAAGGCGCTAATCGCGCAACAAGCCCATTAGGATCATTGTGGTCTTTTCCGAAAGCATTAATAAGTTGAGTGATGGGATAATCTAGGTTCATATCTCCTGTGATAAGGTTGGTTACTGCCGCTGCAAGCGTGTTAGAATCAGCTAGGCTAAAAGAGATGCTGTTGCCATTTTCATCTTTTTCATCGCTTTTGGTGGCTAAGTTTTTCACAAGCTCTTTGACAACAGAAATAGCTGTTTGTTTTTGCTCCATTGTTGCATTGGATTTTTGCACACAAGCCGCCCAAGCAAAAGGATTTAATCCTGTATCTGTCCCTAGCTCAATCTTGACATACTCCCCACCCATTGCGACAATATTCCCATAAGCGCCATAATCTTTATCCATATAGACCATAGTGAGCTTTTGCTTGTCTTTGCTGACATTAGCAGGAAAATTGTGGGCAAATTGTCCCATAGCGTTTAGAGTCATTGACATAAACACCGTCTTACCTGAACCGGTTGAGCCAAGTATCAAAGTGTGCCCTGCTGAAGCTGAACCAAAATCAGTAGGCATGTGGAAGTTCAGATAAAAAGGCGAATTGATCTCGCTTTTTAGCGTCATGACGCTATTACCCCAAGCGTTATTCTCTTGATTGCCATCAAAACTCATCGCTCTCATAGCGATGAAATCAGCAAAATTATTAGAAGTTACATCAAAAATAAAAGGAAGCGTGATAAAAGAACAATGTTTGGCAAAAAAGTAATTTTCCATAGAGAAAGTCGCTGCGTTGGCTAAAAAACCTTTAGCGTTAAGACTAGAGACGCATTCCTTGACGCTTTGTTTCATTTTTTCAAAGCTATCAGCAAACAGCACTAAAGAATTACCATAACTGCCTAGCGTAATATCACCATTACCCACTAATTCGCTCAAACAACCTAAAGTCATGCCCTGCTCTTTAGAGCCTCCACTAATAATAATCCTTCTAGAGGTGAAAGCTAGTTTGTCCTTTAAAACCTGTGAGTTTTTAGGCGAATAAGCATGCATAAAGATGAATTCGCTGTCTAGAGCGTTGATCTTATCAAACAAATCGCTCTGTGATTTGGGGGCGTATTCACTAATCTCAATAGCGCTAAAATATTTTTCACTCAAATCGTCATTTAAGATTTTTCCATGCTTATTGGCAAAATAAACTTCTTTCACCCCACCATGCATTTTTTCCTTGAGATACAAGTCTTTTCTGTTGCAAATAAAAGGGGCTTCATTCATTCCCACAAGAAAATTGTAAAACTCGCATTGTTTGGAATAAACAACCCCATCTTTAATATATTCTTTTAATCTAGTGGGGTGGTATTTACTCAATAGCTCTTCTATGAGCTCTATCCTATCCTTGAAGTTTTCAAGCTTGGCTCTAATAATCCTTTGAAACTCTTCAAAATTATTGTCTGCAAAATGTTTTTTATTCATAACAGGTTCATTGAGAGTGTCTAATAAATCTTGCTCTATGGTCAGAAAAAAACTAATATTATAAAAACTTTCTCTCTTTTGCTTCTCATTATAGGCTCGCATAAAATCATTAGAAAAAATAAGACCATAGTCCCTATTGGTTTCATCAATAACGATTTTCTTTTTAACAGTGTGAAAATAAAATTTGAATTCAGGGGTAACAAAATTCCTAAAAACGCTATAAATAGAAGCGTGTAACTCTATGAGATCTTTTTTGGAAGTGGTTAAAAAATCAATGCCCCCCAATTTGATTGTGCCTAAAAGAGAATAGTTGTTAGTAAGGATCACCCCATCATCTAAAAAACATTCATAGTTATTCGCTAGGTAGGAGTTTGCCGCGCTCACAAGTCTGTCTTCTCTGTTTGGATTTAAATGGATGTCATTAGCCATTTCTTTACTAGGCTTCATGGAAAAAATGCTCATGAATGCTTTGTTTTTCACGCCCTTAAACAAAAAAGGTTTTTTAAATTTCATCGCTCGCTCCATTCTTTGATAAAGCCTATAGTCTTTCTTGAATCCAAGAGCTACAAGCACAATAACAATCGCCACAATCAAAACAGGTTCATAGGCTTGAAAAAGAATAACAGATAATACAATCGTTACAAACAATATAAATATAGAGGAATAAATAAAAGTTTCAGGGAAACCAAACAACCTATTCCCCCCATCAAACAAGACTTTAAAAAAGGGATTGACACCTTTTTGCATGTCTGTTTTAAGTTCTTCTATTTTTTGAAACTGCCGCTTTTGAACCTCTTGCTCTATGATTAGCTTTTTTTGTTCATCGGCTTGCTTGCTTGCCACAAACACCCCTCTCTTTATAGATATACCGCTTCACATGTAATTGTATAAAAGATTTTTTTGAGAGACTCTATAGTGCTAATATGTTTCAAAAGATCATTGGGGTCATAAGAATTGAATACGGCCAATAAAACATTATAGAGCTTATCATCGCATAGAATTTCTCTTGTTTCTCCGCGCAATGATAGGAAGCAGCGTTGTTTGTTAGTCGTGCTGATGCTTTTGAAAGTAAAAAAGTCTTTCACTTCAGGATTGATCTGTAATTCTACATTCAATCCCATTTCTTTACCCTTTTCATCAAAGATTTTTTCAATAACTGGATCGTAATGCTTCAAATCCTTTATTTTTTTAAGGACTCTATTGACAATCACGAAATCAAAAACTTCATTTTTGATAATATCGGGATTGACTTCTTTGAAAGTTACTTTCTTGTCTTGCAAATTTTTGATAGTCGCCTTGAAACTATCAAAATCTAAATTCGTATAAACACGCCCACTAGGAGTGTTTTTTTCTTTTTCTAGCGCTTCTTTTTTCGCTTGATTATCATCATTTGCCAACCCATACGAACTGAAAACAACGAGACTTAAGAGAACTTTCAAAAAAAAGTCTCTTAGCTTTTTATTACTATTATTGTTATTCAATTTAGCTAGCTCCTCCACTCTCGCCAATATTGAAGCCAAACTTAGTGCTCAAATAAATAATACCGCCTGCCACCGCTAACATAGCTATGGGTTGCGCATAAGCAAAAACAGTCGCCTGACCTCTTTTGATGTCATCAGAGATTTTCCAAATATCCGCTATGCCTTTGACCCCTAGAGCGCAACCACCCACGATCGCTAGAACAGAAATGATCTGAATAACCAAAGTTTTAGTCTCAGTAACGCCTGTTGCAGGACTGGTGACCGCCATTAAAGGATTGGTTGTCATCATTAACCCTAAAGTTACTACAATTTTCTTGTAGCTGTCAGTGATTTTTGTAAGAAATTTCATGCGTTTCCTTTCAGATTGAAAATATGGTGTGATTATACCAAAAAAAAATATTTTTACACTTCCACGCAAGCACCACTAGATTAACTGGTCTTGTGTGTATCCTTCTTGATTTAGAGAAAAACCGACACTTTTGTTTGACAATTGGCACAATTTAGAACAATAAACCTACTTGTCCCAACCTTTTTTGTTTCTCAAGTCGTTGTAGAATTGTAGATCTTTAGGATCTTTGATGTATTTTTTAATAATCTCAGGTTGAAACCTAAAAACAAGCAAAAACAAACCCAAGCTGATCAGAGTGAGAATAAAGCTCCATTTTAAGCAACTCCATAGACCACTAAAGAAACTTTTTTTGAAGCTGTCTTTGAAAATCTGTCCTATTGATTTATTTTCCATGTGGATCACAAACACTTCTTATTAAAATTTGTCTATTTTAGCAAGTTTTTGTCAATTGCGGGTAAAAATGTGAATCGTTCCTAGCCTTTAGACGCTTGCAACGACTGGAATTTTTCAATATCAACAATATATTAATGAAAAAATGCTTGATATTGTAGTATAATGAGAATGTTCAAAGACATGAATTGACCACTCAAAGCGTGTAGTGGCTTTTAGCGGTCTTTGATACCAAATTCTAGGTCAAATTCTAGGTATAGAAGGAGAAATAATGACTAACGAAACCATTGATCAAACAACAACACCAGATCAAACACTAAACCCAACGGATTTTGTTCCGCAACGATTTATCAATAATCTTCAAGTAGCTTTTATTAAAGTTGATAACGCTGTCGCTTCATTTGATCCCGATCAAAAACCAATCGTTGATAAGAATGATAGGGATAACAGGCAAGCTTTTGAGAAAATCTCGCAATTAAGGGAAGAATACGCCAATAAAGCGATCAAAAATCCTGCCAAAAAGAATCAGTATTTTTCAGACTTTATCAATAAGAGCAACGATTTAATCAACAAAGACAATCTCATTGCTGTAGATTCTTCCGTAGATAGCTTTAAGAAATTTGGGGATCAGCGTTACCAAATTTTTACGAGTTGGGTGTCCCTTCAAAAAGATCCGTCTAAAATCAACACCCAACAAATCCGAAATTTTATGGAAAATATCATACAACCCCCTATCTCTGATGATAAGGAAAAAGCGGAGTTTTTGAGGTCTGCCAAACAATCTTTTGCAGGAATTATCATAGGGAACCAAATCCGATCGGATCAAAAGTTCATGGGCGTGTTTGATGAATCTTTGAAAGAGAGGCAAGAAGCAGAAAAAAATGCAGAGCCTAGTGGTGGGGATTGGCTTGATATTTTTTTATCATTTGTATTCAACAAAAAACAATCTTCCGATCTCAAAGAAACGCTCAATCAAGAGCCAAGGCCTGATTTTGAACAAAATTTAGCCACCACCACCACCGACATACAAGGCTTACCGCCTGAAGCTAGGGATTTGCTTGATGAAAGGGGTAATTTTTCTAAATTCACTCTTGGCGATATGGAGATGTTGGATGTTGAGGGAGTCGCTGACAAGGATCCTAATTACAAGTTCAATCAATTATTGATCCACAATAACGCTCTATCTTCTGTGCTAATGGGGGGTCATAGTAACATAGAACCTGAAAAAGTTTCATTATTGTATGGGGATAATGGTGGTCCTGAAGCTAGGCATGATTGGAACGCCACCGTTGGTTATAAAGACCAACAAGGCAGTAATGTGGCCACACTCATTAATGCGCATCTTTATAACGGCAGTGGGTTAGTCATAGCGGGTAATGAGGATGGGATTAAAAACCCTAGCTTCTACCTCTATAAAGAAGACCAACTCACAGGTTTGAAACAAGCAATGAGTCAAGAAGAGATCCAAAACAAAGTGGATTTCATGGAATTTCTTGCACGAAACAATGCTAAACTAGATAACTTGAGCGAGAAAGAGAAAGAAAAATTCCAAACTGAGATTGAAAATTTCCAAAAAGACCGTAAGGCTTATTTGGACGCTCTAGGGAATGATCACATTGCTTTTGTTTCTAAAAAAGACAACAAGCATTTAGCTTTGGTTACTGAGTTTGGTAATGGGGAAGTGAGCTATACTCTCAAAGATTATGGGAAAAAACAAGATAAAGCTTTAGATGGGGAGGTAAAAACCACTCTTCAAGGTAGCCTAAAATATGATGGCGTGATGTTTGTTAATTATTCTAATTTCAAATACACCAACGCCTCCAAGAGTCCTGATAAGGGCGTGGGCACTACGAATGGCGTTTCCCATTTGGAAGCAAATTTTAGCAAGGTAGCTGTCTTTAATTTGCCTAATTTAAATAATCTCGCTATCACTAATTATATAAGGCGAGATTTAGAAGATAAATTGTGGGCTAAAGGATTGTCCCCACAAGAAGCTAATAAGCTCATCAAAGACTTTTTGAACAGCAACAAAGAAATGGTTGGAAAAGTTTCAAACTTCAATAAAGCTGTAGCTGAAGCTAAAAACACAGGCAATTATGATGAAGTGAAAAAAGCTCAGAAAGATCTTGAAAAATCTCTAAGGAAACGAGAGCATTTAGAGAAAGAAGTAGCGAAAAAATTGGAAAGCAGAAACGACAACAAAAATAGAATGGAAGCAAAAGCTCAAGCTAACAGCCAAAAAGATAAGATTTTTGCACTTATCAATAAAGAGGCTAGTAAGGAAGCAAGAGCGGCCGCTTTCGATCCGAATCTTAAAGGCGTTAGGAGCGAATTGTCTGATAAACTTGAAAATATCAACAAGAATTTGAAAGACTTTGGCAAATCTTTTGATGAACTCAAAAATGGCAAAAATAATGATTTCAGCAAGGCAGAAGAAACGCTAAAAGCCCTTAAAGACTCGGTGAAAGATTTAGGCATCAATCCAGAATGGATTTCAAAAATTGAAAACCTTAATGCAGCTTTGAATGATTTCAAAAATGGCAAAAATAAGGATTTCAGCAAGGTAACACAAGCAAAAAGCGACCTTGAAAATTCCATTAAGGATGTGATCATTAATCAAAAGATAACGGATAAAGTTGAGAATCTCAATCAGGCTGTATCAGAGACTAAATTAACAGGCGATTTCAGTAAGGTAGAGCAAGCCCTAGCCGAACTCAAAAACTTGTCATTGGATCAAAAAAATGAAAGTTTTAATGTTGGAAAAAATTCTGATCTACAATTCGTTAGAGATAGTGTGAGGGGAACCCTAGTCGGTAACGGGTTATCTAAAACAGAAGCCACAAAGCTCTCCAAAAATTTTTCAGACATTAGGAAAGAGTTGAGTGAGAAACTTTTTGGAAAATCCAATAACAATAGCAATGGACTCAAAAACAACGAAGAGCCCATTTACGCTAAAGTCAATAAAAAGAAAGCAGGACAAGCAACTAGCCCTGAAGAGCCCATTTACGCTCAAGTTGCCAAAAAGGTGAGTGCAAAAATTGACCAACTCAACGAAGCTACATCAGCAATAAATAGAAAAATTGACCGGATTAACAAAATTGCATCAGCAGGTAAAGGAGTGGGCAATTTCGGTGGAGCAGGGCAATCAGCTAGCCCTGAACCCATTTACGCTACAATTGATTTTGATGAGGCCAATCAAGCAGGCTTCCCTTTGAGGAGAAGCGCTGGATTTGATGATCTCAGTAGAGTAGGGCTTTCAAGGGAACAAGAATTGACTCGTAAAATTGGCGATCTCAATCAGGCGGTATCAGAAGCTAAAACAGGTCATTTTGACAAGCTAGAACAAAAGATAGATGAACTCAAAGATTCTACAAAAAAGAATGCTGTGAAGCTATGGGTTGAAAGCGCGAAACAAGTGCCTACTGGTTTGCAAGCGAAATTGGACAATTACGCTACTAACAGCCACACACGCATTAATAGCAATGTCCAACATGGAGCAATCAATGAAAAAGCGACCGGCATGCTAACGCAAAAAAATCCTGAGTGGCTCAAGCTCGTGAATGATAAGATAGTTGCGCATAATGTGGGAAGCGCTCATTTGTCAGAGTATGATAAAATTGGATTCAACCAAAAGAATATGAAAGATTATTCTGATTCGTTCAAGTTTTCCACCAAGTTGAACAATGCCGTAAAAGACATTAAGTCTAGCTTTGTGCAATTTTTAACCAATACATTTTCTACAGGATCTTACAGCTTGGCGAAAGCAAATGTGGAACTTGGAGTCAAAAATATCAATACAAAAAGTGGTTTCCAGAAATCTTAAAGGATCGAGGAACACTAGAAACACCCCTTGCTAAAAACAAGGGGTTTTTTAAACTACCCAAGCAGAAATCCCAATCGTCTTTAGTGGTTGGGATGAATGCTACCAATTCATGGTATCATATCCCCATACATTCGTATCTAGCGCAGGAAGTGCGCAAAGTTACGCCTTTGGAGATATGATGTGTGAGACCTGTAGGGAATGCGTTGGAGCTCAAACTCTGTAAAATCCCTACTATAGGGACACAGAGTGAGAACCAAACTCTCCCTACGGGCAACATCAGCCTAGGAAGCCCAATCGTCTTTAGCGGTTGGGCACTTCATCTTAAAATATCCCGACAGACACTAACGAAAGGTTTTGTTCTTTAAAGTCTGCATGGATATTTCCTACCCCAAAAAGACTTGACCCTTTGCTTAAAATTAAATTTGATTGTGCTAGTGGGTTCGTGCTATAGTGCAGAATTAATTAAGGGTTATAAAGAGAGCATCAACTAGAAAAAACAAGTAGCTATAACAAAGATCAAGTTCAAAAAATCATAGAGCTTTTAGAGCAAATCAATCGCGCTCTTAACCAAAGAAAAATCAGAAAAACCATAGGAATTATCACACTTTATAATGCCCAAAAAAGACGCTTGCGATCAGAAGTGGAAAAATACGGCTTCAAGAATTTTGATGAGCTCAAAATAGACACTGTGGATGCCTTTCAAGGCGAGGAGGCAGACATTATTATTTATTCCACCGTGAAAACTTGTGGTAATCTTTCTTTCTTGCTAGATTCTAAACGCTTGAATGTAGCTATTTCTAGGGCAAAAGAAAATCTCATTTTTGTGGGTAAAAAGTCTTTCTTTGAGAATTTGCGAAACGATGAGAAGAATATCTTTAACGCTATTTTGCAAGTCTGTAGAATAGGTAATCTTTTCCAAAGATAATCATTAGACATTCTTCGCTTCAAAACGCTCCTAAATTGCAAACTTATTTTTTGAATGCTTTACTTTATGGTGAGCCATAACTTTATAATCTACCGATCCATCGCATGACTTTTAAAATACTCAAAGATCCTAGATGAGAGCTTGAGTTGGATTGACTTTATTTTAATTTTTCTTTATTTTGAAATATCTTGAAATGCTTGGCTCAATCAACATTTAACAAAAAAGCCAAAACATTTTTTAAGAAGAAAAAACCCTAAAACCCAATATCAGTTTGATTGCTAAAATAAGAGCCACCAAAGTCCTTAGGCGTGTAATGCGATTCTTTTTCTATAGAAGTATCTTTAATGCAAGCAACACGCAAAGCGTCAAAACGAGTTTCAACGCTAGCGCAACCGCCGAGTAAAGACGCTCCAATGAACATGCTATTTCTAATGGTTTTCATTTTATATCCTTTTGTTTTAAAATTTTTAATAACTTACATACTTTAATCATGCGTCTATGATAGTTAAGATTTATTATGAAACAAAAAGTAAATGAAACTCAAAACAATCACAATAACGCCCTAAATCCAAACCATAAGTGCTACCCTTTGTAATCCTTGATAATTTTTGCTATAATAAAGCCCTAACTAAAATTTCTCCTTTTATTTTAGTTAGACTTCTTGAATTAAAATTATAGTAGGCTTGTTCACCTTGTTCTAAATATTGTGGTATAATGAGAAGGTTCAAAGACATGAATTGACCACTCAAAGCGTGTAGTGGCTTTTAGCGGTCTTTGATACCAAATTCTAGGTCAAATTCTAGGTATAGAAGGAGAAATAATGACTAACGAAACCATTGATCAAACAACAACACCAGATCAAACACTAAACCCAACGGATTTTGTTCCGCAACGATTTATCAATAATCTTCAAGTAGCTTTTATTAAAGTTGATAACGCTGTCGCTTCATTTGATCCCGATCAAAAACCAATCGTTGATAAGAATGATAGGGATAACAGGCAAGCTTTTGAGAAAATCTCGCAATTAAGGGAAGAATACGCCAATAAAGCGATCAAAAATCCTGCCAAAAAGAATCAGTATTTTTCAGACTTTATCAATAAGAGCAACGATTTAATCAACAAAGACAATCTCATTGCTGTAGATTCTTCCGTAGATAGCTTTAAGAAATTTGGGGATCAGCGTTACCAAATTTTTACGAGTTGGGTGTCCCTTCAAAAAGATCCGTCTAAAATCAACACCCAACAAATCCGAAATTTTATGGAAAATATCATACAACCCCCTATCTCTGATGATAAGGAAAAAGCGGAGTTTTTGAGGTCTGCCAAACAATCTTTTGCAGGAATTATCATAGGGAACCAAATCCGATCGGATCAAAAGTTCATGGGCGTGTTTGATGAATCTTTGAAAGAGAGGCAAGAAGCAGAAAAAAATGCAGAGCCTAGTGGTGGGGATTGGCTTGATATTTTTTTATCATTTGTATTCAACAAAAAACAATCTTCCGATCTCAAAGAAACGCTCAATCAAGAGCCAAGGCCTGATTTTGAACAAAATTTAGCCACCACCACCACCGACATACAAGGCTTACCGCCTGAAGCTAGGGATTTGCTTGATGAAAGGGGTAATTTTTCTAAATTCACTCTTGGCGATATGGAGATGTTGGATGTTGAGGGAGTCGCTGACAAGGATCCTAATTACAAGTTCAATCAATTATTGATCCACAATAACGCTCTATCTTCTGTGCTAATGGGGGGTCATAGTAACATAGAACCTGAAAAAGTTTCATTATTGTATGGGGATAATGGTGGTCCTGAAGCTAGGCATGATTGGAACGCCACCGTTGGTTATAAAGACCAACAAGGCAGTAATGTGGCCACACTCATTAATGCGCATCTTTATAACGGCAGTGGGTTAGTCATAGCGGGTAATGAGGATGGGATTAAAAACCCTAGCTTCTACCTCTATAAAGAAGACCAACTCACAGGTTTGAAACAAGCAATGAGTCAAGAAGAGATCCAAAACAAAGTGGATTTCATGGAATTTCTTGCACGAAACAATGCTAAACTAGATAACTTGAGCGAGAAAGAGAAAGAAAAATTCCAAACTGAGATTGAAAATTTCCAAAAAGACCGTAAGGCTTATTTGGACGCTCTAGGGAATGATCACATTGCTTTTGTTTCTAAAAAAGACAACAAGCATTTAGCTTTGGTTACTGAGTTTGGTAATGGGGAAGTGAGCTATACTCTCAAAGATTATGGGAAAAAACAAGATAAAGCTTTAGATGGGGAGGTAAAAACCACTCTTCAAGGTAGCCTAAAATATGATGGCGTGATGTTTGTTAATTATTCTAATTTCAAATACACCAACGCCTCCAAGAGTCCTGATAAGGGCGTGGGCACTACGAATGGCGTTTCCCATTTGGAAGCAAATTTTAGCAAGGTAGCTGTCTTTAATTTGCCTAATTTAAATAATCTCGCTATCACTAATTATATAAGGCGAGATTTAGAAGATAAATTGTGGGCTAAAGGATTGTCCCCACAAGAAGCTAATAAGCTCATCAAAGACTTTTTGAACAGCAACAAAGAAATGGTTGGAAAAGTTTCAAACTTCAATAAAGCTGTAGCTGAAGCTAAAAACACAGGCAATTATGATGAAGTGAAAAAAGCTCAGAAAGATCTTGAAAAATCTCTAAGGAAACGAGAGCATTTAGAGAAAGAAGTAGCGAAAAAATTGGAAAGCAGAAACGACAACAAAAATAGAATGGAAGCAAAAGCTCAAGCTAACAGCCAAAAAGATAAGATTTTTGCACTTATCAATAAAGAGGCTAGTAAGGAAGCAAGAGCGGCCGCTTTCGATCCGAATCTTAAAGGCGTTAGGAGCGAATTGTCTGATAAACTTGAAAATATCAACAAGAATTTGAAAGACTTTGGCAAATCTTTTGATGAACTCAAAAATGGCAAAAATAATGATTTCAGCAAGGCAGAAGAAACGCTAAAAGCCCTTAAAGACTCGGTGAAAGATTTAGGCATCAATCCAGAATGGATTTCAAAAATTGAAAACCTTAATGCAGCTTTGAATGATTTCAAAAATGGCAAAAATAAGGATTTCAGCAAGGTAACACAAGCAAAAAGCGACCTTGAAAATTCCATTAAGGATGTGATCATTAATCAAAAGATAACGGATAAAGTTGAGAATCTCAATCAGGCTGTATCAGAGACTAAATTAACAGGCGATTTCAGTAAGGTAGAGCAAGCCCTAGCCGAACTCAAAAACTTGTCATTGGATCAAAAAAATGAAAGTTTTAATGTTGGAAAAAATTCTGATCTACAATTCGTTAGAGATAGTGTGAGGGGAACCCTAGTCGGTAACGGGTTATCTAAAACAGAAGCCACAAAGCTCTCCAAAAATTTTTCAGACATTAGGAAAGAGTTGAGTGAGAAACTTTTTGGAAAATCCAATAACAATAGCAATGGACTCAAAAACAACGAAGAGCCCATTTACGCTAAAGTCAATAAAAAGAAAGCAGGACAAGCAACTAGCCCTGAAGAGCCCATTTACGCTCAAGTTGCCAAAAAGGTGAGTGCAAAAATTGACCAACTCAACGAAGCTACATCAGCAATAAATAGAAAAATTGACCGGATTAACAAAATTGCATCAGCAGGTAAAGGAGTGGGCAATTTCGGTGGAGCAGGGCAATCAGCTAGCCCTGAACCCATTTACGCTACAATTGATTTTGATGAGGCCAATCAAGCAGGCTTCCCTTTGAGGAGAAGCGCTGGATTTGATGATCTCAGTAGAGTAGGGCTTTCAAGGGAACAAGAATTGACTCGTAAAATTGGCGATCTCAATCAGGCGGTATCAGAAGCTAAAACAGGTCATTTTGACAAGCTAGAACAAAAGATAGATGAACTCAAAGATTCTACAAAAAAGAATGCTGTGAAGCTATGGGTTGAAAGCGCGAAACAAGTGCCTACTGGTTTGCAAGCGAAATTGGACAATTACGCTACTAACAGCCACACACGCATTAATAGCAATGTCCAACATGGAGCAATCAATGAAAAAGCGACCGGCATGCTAACGCAAAAAAATCCTGAGTGGCTCAAGCTCGTGAATGATAAGATAGTTGCGCATAATGTGGGAAGCGCTCATTTGTCAGAGTATGATAAAATTGGATTCAACCAAAAGAATATGAAAGATTATTCTGATTCGTTCAAGTTTTCCACCAAGTTGAACAATGCCGTAAAAGACATTAAGTCTAGCTTTGTGCAATTTTTAACCAATACATTTTCTACAGGATCTTACAGCTTGGCGAAAGCAAATGTGGAACTTGGAGTCAAAAATATCAATACAAAAAGTGGTTTCCAGAAATCTTAAAGGATCGAGGAATACTAGAAACACCCCTTGCTAAAAGCAAGGGGCTTCCTAACTAAAGCACCCTAATAGACACTAACACGAAAGGCTTTATTCTTTAAGGTCTGCATGGGTATTTCTTACCCCAAAAAGACTTAACCCTTTGATAAAGAAACTTAATTAAGAGTTATAAAGAGAGAATTTTAGGAGCTATAAGAGTGAAGCATGGCATTAGTTTTGTAGATGTGAGTGTTCCTTATTAGGGGTATAAGTTAAGTTTTTGTTTGGAAAGAATTGAATATATAGGGGAATTCACTCTATTCTGCTTGCATGCTTTTGGGGATGGATTAAATCTTAGTGATTTATCGCAGGTTACAGAGATTGATTCTATGACCATTCAAAAACACCTAGATTTTTTAGTAAAGTGGGGGTTTGTGGATAGAAAGCATTTAGCGTTACAATTTGAGCCATTCTTTAGCCTGTTTTTCTAGCCAAATTACATCGCCGCTCGCATGAAATTCCACTTTAGGGAATGCGCATGCGTTTTTCTTAAGGGCGTATTTTTGCTGCAAATATTCTACAATAGCATCGCCAGAATGGATGAGTAGGGGGGGCGTTGAAAGGGCAAAATGCTCCATAAAATAGCTCTCAATTTGGTGAGCGATCAAGGGAAAATGCGTGCAACCTAAAATAACCACTTCAGGCAAGATCTCTAACGGAGTGAAATAATAACGCATGCAAGTTTCTAGCAATTCGCCCTCTAAAATACTTTCTTCAATCAAAGGCACAAAAAGAGAAGTGGCTAAATGCGAAACGTTCAAATAGCCTTGTTGTTTCAGGGCGTTGTCATAAGCGTTGGATTGGATCGTCGCTTTTGTCCCTAGCACTAAAATGGGGGCGTTTTTATCTTTTACTTGTTGTTTGATCGCTAAAATGCTTGGTTCAATCACGCCCACAATAGAGATTTTGGAATGCTTTTGCATCTCTTCTAAAGCCAGAGCGCTCGCTGTATTGCATGCCACAATCAATAATCCAATCTGGTGCGGTTTGAAAAAATCCAAAGCCTCTAATCCAAATTGCTTGATCGTGGTGGGGTCTTTAGTGCCATAAGGCACTCTAGCGCTATCGCCATAATAGATGATTTCATCAAATAATTGCGCTTTTAAAAGGCTTTTTAAAACGCTAAACCCTCCCACACCGCTATCAAAAACGCCTATTTTCATGACACTTTTTTAATTTAATGGGATTAATTAGGGATTTTATTTTTCATTCATTAAATTTAAAAATTCTTCATTGTCCTTAGTTTGTTGCATTTTAGAATACACAAAGCTTAAGGCTTCTATATCATCCATTTGCTGCATCACATTCCTTAAAACCCACACTTTAGTCAAGCGGTCTTTACCAAGCAAGATATTATCTTTTCGTGTGCCGGATTTTAAAATATCAAAGGCCGGGTAAATGCGCCTGTCTGCAATATTCCTCGCTAAAACGATTTCGCTATTCCCGGTGCCTTTAAATTCTTCAAAAATCACCTCATCCATTCTAGATCCCGTTTCAATCAATGCAGTAGCGATAATCGTCAAGCTCCCGCCTTCTTCAATATTCCTTGCGGCTCCAAAAAAGCGCTTGGGCCTGTGCAAGGCGTTCGCATCCACGCCCCCACTTAAAACCTTACCGCTTGAAGGCGTTACAGCGTTATACGCTCTGGCTAAACGGGTGATAGAATCCAATAAAACCACCACATCTTTGCCCATTTCTACTCGCCTTTTAGCCCTTTCTAGCACCAACTCAGCGATTCGTATGTGGTTGTTTGCGGGCAAATCAAAAGTGGAGCTAAAAACTTGACCTTTAACGCTTCGTTGCATATCCGTAACTTCTTCAGGGCGCTCATCCACTAAAAGGATAATCAGTTCCACTTCAGGGTGGTTAGAGGTGATGCCTTGGGCGAGTTCTTTCATTAGCTCCGTTTTCCCAGTCCTTGGTGGCGCGACGATCAAAGCCCTTTGACCTTTCCCCACAGGGCTGAATAAATCTAGCATTCTACCGGTAACTTTAGTGGGTTCGTATTCTAATTTGATTTGTTCATCAGGGAATAGGGGGGTTAGATTGTCAAACAAAGGGCGGTTTTTAATCTCATCTGAAGGCAAGTAATTGATGGCTTCTATTTTTAAAAGGGCGTAGTATTTTTCCTGGTCTTTGGGGGATCGCACTTGACCGGTAACAATATCGCCATTCCTTAAAGCAAAACGCCTGATTTGAGAAGGGCTGACATAAGTGTCGTTATGCCCGTCTGAAAAACTCCCATCAAACCCCCTTAAAAAGCCATAGCCATCAGGCATGATCTCTAAAATCCCGGTAAAAAGAATGTATCCGCCTTGCGTGACTTGGGTTTTTAAAATTTCAAACATCAAGTCTTGTCGTTTGAATTCTTGAGGGTTTTCCACTTTGAGCTTGTTAGCGATTTCTAAAAGCTTTTCAGTAGGGTAGGTGCGTAAATCTTCAATGTGATAGCCACTCACTGGCGTGTGTGTTTTGACTTTGTGCGGACTCTTGTGTGCAGGCGCGTTTTCGTTCATTAAATTTCCTTTTAAAAAAAGAGGTTTCTAGTTTGCTGCCATTAAGATAAAAATACAAAAAGCAAATAAGGCAAAAAATGGTATAACCAACAAGATACTTAAATTAAAATGGTGGATCATAAGGTGTTGGATTTTGTAATGACTATGCTATCATAATTTTTTTAATAAAGTCAAATTTTATTTTAACTTTAGAGTGGTTTTAATTTATTGTTACTTATGCTATAATTTTAAGTTTAAATTTAAAAATAAAGGATACTTGATGAAAAAAGGCATTCACCCCGAATATATCCCATGCAAAGTTACTTGCGTAACTAGCGGGAAAGAAATTGAAGTTTTAAGCACCAAACCTGAAATGCGTATTGATATTTCTAGCTTTTGCCACCCTTTCTATACCGGTAGCGATAAAATCGCTGACACTGCAGGGAGAGTAGAGAAATTCAAGCAACGCTACAACTTGAAGTAATTCTTTTAAAAAGCGTGGCTTTTTGTGCTGTATTTTTTGCCCACTCCTATAGGTAATCTCGCTGACATTACGCTACGCGCCTTAGAAGTTTTAGAGCGTTGCGAGGTTTTTTTATGCGAGGATACAAGGGTGAGTAAGAGGTTGTTGCACTTGCTTGCACAAAACCCTATTATTAGCCATTCTTTCCCCAATATCGCTACTCAAAAAAGGGAATTTATCGCATTCCATTCGCACAACGACCGGGAATTTTTAAACAAAGTAGAGCTTTCTTTTTTTGACAAAGAAATCGCTGTGATGAGCGATGCGGGCATGCCAAGTTTGAGCGATCCAGGCATGAGTTTAGTCGTTCACGCTTTAAAATATAATATTCCCTACGATGTTTTGCCTGGGGCTAACGCGCTCACTACGGCGTTTTGCGCGAGCGGGTTTTTAGAAGGGCGGTTTTTTTACGCCGGCTTTTTACCTCATAAGAGCAAGGAAAGACGCTTAAAAATCGCTAAAATTTTAAACGCTTTAGCGTATTTAGAAGAAAAAACCCCGGTGGTTTTTTATGAAAGCCCACACCGATTGCTAGAGACTTTAAAGGATTTAAACGATTTGGCTAAAGGCATGCATTTGTTTGCGGCTAAAGAGCTTACCAAACTCCACCAGCAATATTATTTAGGAGAGGTTTCTCAAATTATAGAGCGGTTGCGACAAAATAATATCCAAGGGGAATGGGTTTTAGTGCTTTTGAATGAGAAAAAAATAGAGCCTTGCATGGGGCTATCGGCGTTATTGGAGTTGGATTTACCTCCTAAAATTAAGGCTAAAATTGAAGCCGCTATGACACAAAAAAACGCTAAAGAGCTTTATTTCCAGCGTTTGTTAGAAGAAAAAAATCAATAAAAGGGGTTTAGCATGCAAGCAGTAATTTATGGCAAGCAGGTGATTATGCGCATTCTAAACTCTCATCAAGAAAAATTGCAAGAAATCTATCTTTCTAAAGAAATAGACAAAAAGTTTTTTTTCGCGCTCAAAAAAGCATGCCCTAATATCATCAAAGTGGATAATAAAAAAGCGCAAAGCTTGGCTAAGGGGGGGAATCATCAAGGGGTTTTAGCTAAGGTGGAATTGCCTTTAGCGCTTCCTTTAAAAGAGGTTAAAAAAGCTCAAAAACTTTTGGTGCTCTGTGGGATTACGGATGTGGGGAATATTGGGGGTATTTTTAGGAGCGCGTATTGCTTAGGAATGGATGGCGTTATTTTAGATTTTGCTAAAGAATTGGCTTATGAGGGGATTGTGCGATCCAGCTTGGGGCTTATGTATGATTTGCCCTTTAGCGTTATGCCTAACACGCTGGATTTAATCAATGAATTAAAAACGAGCGGGTTTTTATGTTTGGGCGCGAGCATGCAAGGCTCTAGCCAAGCAGGAAATCTGTCCTTAAAAAAATGCGCTCTTTTTTTGGGGAGCGAGCATGAGGGGTTGTCTAAAAAAATCCTTGCTAAAATGGATGCTATATTGAGCGTAAAAATGCGAAGAGATTTTGATTCGCTCAATGTGAGCGTGGCAGCAGGGATCCTAATGGATAAAATCAACTAGGTGGTCAATTGAATGGAACAGAATAAAAAAAGTTTAGAAAATTTAGATCTTTCTGATGTTCAAAACATTTCTAAAGATATTTCTGGTGCGGCTTTAGAAGAATTATCGCTTAAAAATTTAGATAAAAATTTGCAGATTTTAAAAGAAGTTGGAGTGGCAGAAATTTGCAAAGCGACTAAAATCGCTTCTAAAAATATCCATTCTATCTTGGAAAAACGCTATGAGTCTTTATCAAGGGTGCATGCTAGGGGTTTTATACAGATTTTAGAGCGCGAGTATAAAATTGATTTGAGTGCATGGATGAAAGAATTTGATAAGGCGTGTGCTTTTAAAGAGGGTGTGAGCGAAGAGCAAAATCAAGAAACAGACCCTGAAGAAAAAACAAAAAACCCTTTGAAAGTTGAGATAGATTACAGCATCAATCAGGCCAATACTTCATTATCCAAAAAATCTTCCAAATGGAAACCCTTTGTTTTGGTTTTAGGGGTGGTTGTCATTATTTTGGCGGTCGTTATCATTCAAAACAGCTCTTCTTTGAAAGAAGAAAGAGGGCAAGAAAGCGCTATTAAATCCGGCACTAAAAAGAATTCTTTCAATGACGCTAATCTTGCAGAAGAAAACAAGCCAGAGCCAACGCCTAAACTAGAAGAAAAACACAAAGAACAAGACAAGCAAGAAAAAGAAGCGATCAAAGAAGATCCTAATACCATTTATATTATCCCTAAAAAAGATATTTGGGTGGAAGTGGTTGATTTAGATGAGAAAAAAAACTCTTTTCAAAAGGTTTTTAAAAAAAGTTATCCTTTAGAGGCTAAAAACCACCGCTTGTTGTTACGCTTTGGGCATGGGCATCTTATTCTTAAAAACAACCATCAAGAACAAGATTATAACGACAGCAAAACCAGGCGGTTTTTATACGAGCCAAATAAAGGCTTAACGCTCATCAACGAGGCCCAATACAAAGAACTCCAGCAATGAAAAACCTTTTTTTAGCTTTTATTGTTGGGGGGACGCTATTAAGTGCTGATGCTTTAAACGATAAGATTGAGAATCTAATGGGGGAGCGAGCTTACTATACGAATAAGCTTTTTTTAGAGCGTTTGTTTAAAAATCGTAAGGCTTTCTATGTAATGGGGCGTTTGGATTCCTTGAAACTGCTCAACACTCTCAAAGAAAACGGGCTTTTGCCTTTTAATTTTGACAAGCCAAGCATGTTGAAAATCACTTTCAAGGCTTCAAGCAATCCCCTAGCGTTTGCCAAAAGCATCAATAATTCTTTGAGCATGATGGGGTATTCGTATATTTTGCCCATTAAAATGCAAAGCTCTTCAGGCGAGAATGTTTTTTCATACGAGCTTAAAACGGAATATGTTTTAGACCCTAACATTTTGATAGAGACGATGAAAAGGCATGGTTTTGATTTTACAGATATTAGACGGGTGTCTTTAAAAGAGTGGGAATACGATTTTTCTTTACAAGAAGTCAAGCTCCCTAATGCGAGAGTCTTAGTTTTGAGTAGCGATCCTGTGGAGTTTAAGGAAGCGAGCGGGAAATACTGGCTGAGCGTGAATCAAAACGCGTATTTAAAAATAAGCTCTAATAACCCTTTATGGCAACCCAAAGTGATCTTTTATGACGAAAACTTAAAGATCATTCAAATCATTGCTAAAGAAAACAGACAACAAGAAATCGCTCTTAACTTGCTTGATGGCGTGCGTTTTATCCATATCACTGACGCGAAAAACCCTATCATTTTAAAAAACGGGATTAGCGTGGTTTTTGATGCGATGCCTTAAGTAGGGGTAACCCTTATCCAATTGATTGGAATATAAGAAAATACGCTTTTAGATTTGAAAAAAGAGAGCCTTAATAATAGCGATCCACCCAATATTTACCAAAAAAAATCTTTTGTATCACACAGCCCACCAATAGATCAGCTCCCGCTTCTATAAAAAAGACAGCCCACCAATTAATAAAACCAAACCATACAAAAAATAAATGCGCTGGTAAAGCGCCAAGCAGTAGTGAAACGCCGCTCACAATAGAAATTCCAAAGCGGGTTTTAAAGATTTTACTTTTTTTGCCAAACGCCATGTCTGCTACAAATTCCCCACTAAAAAAAATCAAAAACCACCAAATCAAATGTTCAGGCATCAATAACCAAGCAACTGCGCTACTTCTATTAACCGCTGTAATGACAAAAAGTGAGAAAAAATACACGCTTGCAGATGCAAAATGCCTGCCCCTATTCCTTAAAGACCAATTCCTAGAAAAGCGGCTTTTGATTTTTTCATATATAACCATGGGATTTCTTTCTTTTTTAAAATACCATTAGACCTAACTTCTGTATTGTAAAATAAGAATGCTTTCATTCAATACGCTGATCATGATGATTGTCTTTTTATATTCAAACAAAAGGAGAGAATAGCAGATTGGTAACATAATGATGTTTTTTATATTATTTTACAAACTATGTAAAATATTCGCTTTTTTCTAAAATGATAGCAAGTAGTGAAAAATTTAGCTTTGTTTTTATTGAGCGTTGGTTATAAAAAAATATTGCATTTTTTAAGATTGGATAGTAAAGAGTTTGATTTTATTCAAGCGGTATTTTTTAAAGCGTTCTTTAGGGGGGATTTTAGTTGTAGGGGGGAACGATTTCAAAATACCCCTTACTTCCTTAAGAAAATGGGTTTAAAATAAAGTTTAAAAACACAATTTTAAAAATTAAAAAACCAGTTATCAATATTTTATTAAGGCAAAGTTTTTTATAGATTTAATCCATGCCCTCCACAAACGAACCAAGCGACATCAATTTTTGATAGCGGTTGTCAAGGAAATGAGGGTCTTGTTGGATAGTCCTTAGAGCGTCTAAAAAATATTCTTTGATCGTGTTGGCGGCTGAGAATTTGTCTCTATGAGCCCCCTTGCTAGGCTCTAAAATAATATCATCAATAAGCCCCGCCTCCTTTAAGTCTCTAGGCGTGATTTTCATCGCTTTAATAGCCACTTCAGTCTTGCTAGGGTCATCCCAAAGAATCGCTGCGCAACCTTCTGGAGATATAACGCTAAAAATGGAATATTCCATCATAGCCAACTTGTCAGCTACCGCAATCGCTAACGCACCACCACTGCCCCCTTCACCGATAATTACAGAAATAGTAGGGACTTTTAAAGAAGCGAACTCTTGGAGGTTTTTAGCGATCGCTTCACTCTGGCCTCTTTCCTCTGCACCAATCCCCGGATACGCCCCAGCTGTATCCACAAGCATTAAAATAGGCAAATTAAACTTTTCAGCAAATTTTGCCATTTTCAAAGCCTTACGATAGCCACAGGGGTTAGGCATGCCAAAATTTCTTAAGAGCTTGTTTTTAGTCCCTCTGCCTTTTTCTTCTCCGATCACCACAACCGGAACATTATCAATTTTCCCTATAAAACACACGATCGCTTTATCATCGTTATAGTGCCTATCCCCAAAGACTTCATACTTATCTTTTAAGATGAGATCAATGTAATCCATAGCGTAGGGTCTATCAGGGTGTCTTGCTAATTGGAGTTTTTGAAAATCAGTGAGATTGGAGTAAATGCTTTTAACCTCCTTATCCAATCTTTTTTCTAAGATTTCTTTAGCGTCCTCATCGCCTCTAATAAGGGCTAATTCAATTTCATTTTGAATCTCTTTAATATGATTTTCAAAATCTAAATAAATGGCCATTCAAAATCCTAACTTTGTAAAACTAGGCTTTTTTGAAAATCACAACACCATTAGTGCCACCAAAACCAAATGAGTTACTCATCACCGCATCCACTTGCTTTTCTCTAGCCGTATTAGGGATATAATCCAGATCGCATTCTGGGTCAGGCGTTTCTTGATTGATGGTAGGAGGTAAGATCCCTTGATTCATGGCCATGATAGAAATAACGGCTTCCAACGCACCCGCAGCGCCCAAGCAATGCCCAATCTGCCCTTTAGTGGAGCTAACAGGAGGGACTTTTTCTTTAGAACCAAACACATTTTTTAGAGCGATGCTTTCATACCAATCATTATAATGCGTGCTTGTCCCATGAGCGTTCACATAGCCTACTTCCACTTTCGCCATTTCTAAAGCCATTTTCATGGCTCTAAAAGCCCCTTCGCCCTCAGGGGCTGGGGCTGTGATATGGTTAGCATCGCCGCTCTCGCCATACCCGGCAAATTCTGCATAAATTTTTGCCCCTCTTTTTTTCGCGCTCTCGTATTCTTCAAGCACCAAAGCCCCAGCGCCTTCGCCCATCACAAAACCATTGCGATCCTTATCAAAAGGTCTTGAAGCTTTTTTGGGATCATCGTTCCTTGTAGAAAGGGCTTTAATGCTCGCAAACCCCCCAATCCCTACAGGACAAATGGTGGATTCCGCTCCCACGACTAGCATTCTGTCAGCCCCATTAAGCAGAATGGTTTTAACGGCCTCAATAATGGCATGAGTGCCTGCTGCACAAGCCGTTACGCTAGAGAGGTTAGGCCCTTTAATGCCAAACTCAATGGAAGTGAAACCACCAATCATATTCACTAACGCAGAAGTGATAAAAAAGGGATTGACTTTTCTAGGGCCTTTTTCAAAACAAAAAATGGAATTCGCTTCAATATTGCCTAACCCGCCAATCCCAGAGCCAGAGCTTACGCCCATGCGATTTGCCAATTCTTCAGGGCATTTGTTGTGAGCGTCTAAAATCCCACTATCTTTCATCGCCTCTCTTGTGGCTTTCAAGGCTAATTGAATGAAACGACCCGCCTTTTTAACATCTTTGGGATTCATCACCTCTGTAGGGTCAAAGTCAGTGATTTCTCCAGCAATACGCACAGGAAATGCGCTCGCATCAAAACTTTCTATGTGTTTGATACCGCATTCCCCTTTAGCGATCGCTAAAAAAGAATCTTCTTTATTTAAACCTAGCGAATTGATCATTCCCATTCCAGTTACTACAATCCGACGCACCAACAGCTCCTCATTTCAAAAACTTTCATTCAATAAAACTAGATTTTAGCTAAAGCCAAATTTTTAACTAAAACCTGGAGACAAACGCTCCAAGTTAAAAAGATTAAGCTAGTTTATTATCCTCAATATACTTCACCACATCGCCCACATTGACGATTTTTTCCGCTTGCTCATCAGGAATCTCAATGCCAAACTTTTCTTCTAACGCCATGATTAATTCCACGACATCTAAAGAGTCCGCACCCAAATCCTTCACAAATTCTGCCTCTGGCGTAACTTGCGCCGCATCCACATTCAACTGCTCAGCAATAACTGCCTGAATATCTTCAAATAAAGCCATAATTAAAACTCCCTTGTTTTGTAAAAATTAAATCAACCATTATTGGAGCGTTTATTTTTGCTCCAAAACATCTAAAATCCTATACAACAAATAAATTACAATGAGAAATAATATTAAGTAAATAATCCCCATTTGATAACAACCTCTTTGTTTTAGAATAACCTCATAATGTTAGCATGATTTTTGCCACTTACCAACTTTTATCGCTAAAAGAACCCTTCGTTTAGGACTACATATAAAGCCCGCCATTGACTTTGAGAGTCTCTCCAGTGATGTAACTAGAGTGATCACTCAAAAGAAACGCTACCGCTTCTGCCACTTCCTTAGCAGACCCTAGCCTGTTTAAGGGAATATTTTTAACATAATCCGCTTTGAGTTCATCTTTCAAATTGGCGTTCATGTCGGTTTCTATAAAACCGGGCGTTACAGAGTTGAAACGAATATTCCTTAAAGCTCCCTCATAAGCAAAGGACTTGCTCATCGCAATCATCCCCCCCTTACTCGCTGAGTAGTTTGTCTGCCCCATATTGCCTCTTTCACCAATGATAGACGCAATATTGACCACGCTCCCAAAACGACTCTTGCTCATCACTTTTAAAGCCTCTCGGCAACCTATAAAGGCTGAAGTGAGGTTATTGTCTATGACATGGTGAAAATCTTCTGTTTTCATTTTGATCGCTAATTTATCGCGCACCACACCGGCGTTATTCACCAAGTAAGACAAACCCCCATCGCTTTGGACAATGGTTTGTATCGCTTCAACAAAATCGCTTTCAGAAGCCGCATCAAATTTAATGACAGCTGCCTTATAGCCTTTTTCTTCAAGCTCATTTTTCAAAGCGTCAGCCACTTCAGCATTACTGCGGTAATTGATCCAAACTTTCAGCCCCATAGAAGCGAGAGTTTTGGCGATTTCGGCCCCAATGCCTTTAGAAGCTCCCGTAATGAGAACATTTTTCCCTGTGAATTGCATTATTCCATAATCCTTAAATTTTAAATTCGTTCAAGTTCTTATAGTCTTGATTCATAACGCCTTAACATGTAAAGACGCTTTAAGACTTTCTTTTTAGCGCTGATTTTTTGTTTTTTGCGTTTTTCAGTCTTAGACTCAAAGAACCTTCTAGCGCGGCATTCTGTTACCACCAAATTGCGATCGGTTTGCTTTTTGAATCTCCTATAAGCTTCATCAAACGCATCGCCTTCTCTAACCTTAATCCCTGGCATACTGCTATCACCTCTTTTCCATAGCTTAAAATCATTGCTTAACAATGGCTACAAATGAAATAGCATTATATAAGACGAATTAACTGGTTGTCAAGAATTTTCACTTTTTTCTAGCAATTTTGTTAATAAGGTTATAAGGATCAAAGGCAACCGTCATATACACTTGGTAAGATTCTGACCAAGGCAAGCTCCTATCAAAGCCCCCACGCATCGCATTAAGCACGAAGTTGATGCGGACCGATGCGAAGTCGTTTTTCCAATTGTAATAAAAATCAAAACGATTATACATGTTGGCTTGAAAGAATGGCACGCCACGATAAATAGGCGTGGGGCAGTAAGAAGGCGTGCAATACATTTCAACATATTGGTATTGGTTATAAAAAGGCATTTCTGGGGTCTTGGCGAAGAAAAATAAATTGTGTATTCCAAAGCCTTTGTATTGGATCTCCACATCCAATTGCCCGCCCACGCTATTCATAAAAGGCACATTTTTGTGGATTTGCCTTAATCGGCTTGATTCAGAAACCATACCAAAACTGGCGTTGAGCTTTTCCATAAAGGGGGCGATGTCTAAAAGGCTTGTTCCTATGTAAGCGTTAAAGTAGAGGCGATCCATAAGATAAATATTATTATTTTCAATCGCTTTTTTTTCATTAAACTGCATGCCATCAGCCCCATTCAAAAGGTATTTGTCTTCATTATGGAACAAGACAAAATACCCTCCAATACCCAATAAATCCTTAAAGAAATTATAAGCGACAGAGCCGTTCATTTGAAACCTATCCATCGCGTTCCCATAAGGGTTTCTCCCAAACTTACAAGTGTTGTAACAATTGCCTCCAAACCAATCTAGCATGAATTCCGCATGCCCATAATAGGGTTTTGAAGGCGAATAATGGTTTTGAAATTGCAATAAAAACCCTCTAGCGTTTGGATCGATAAACCAATAATAAGGGGCAAAAATATTCAAACCATACCTTCCTAAGAGGTTTTTCCTGGGAAAGATGCCGCCATAAAAAGTAAAACGCTTCCCCCTAGCCTTATAATACATAGTAGGCCCCCAGCGGTAGGGAAAATTAGTGCTGTAGTTATGGAAGTTTTGAAAAAAATACGCCCCCACAGTCAAGCTTTGCTCCACACCTCTTGTATAAAATTGGATCCCAAAATTTGGAGTCAAACGGGTTTTAAGATTGGTGTTAGTATTGACCCAATAAGGCGTTGAGCCTTCATGGTCCATGATAAACATATTGAAACCCAGATTGTATTTAAAAATATTCCAATCAAAAGCGTAAGAATTAACCGCTAATAAACAGACTAGAAAAGAATGTTTTAAAAAGGTGTTTATTGCCACTTGTTACCCCTATGTCATCATTATTGTTGATAAAAAAGCTTATCTTGTAACCAATGGGTATTCTAGCACATCTAAAAATATTTTTCTTTAGATTTAATATAAAATAGCGCTTATTTCATGTTAGAATAGCCGTTATGATGTTACATTACAGACTAACTAAAAAAGGAAATTTTAATGGAATTAGGAAATAAAAATATAAAACCCGGTCGTAAGCGTGTCGCTGTAGATGAGTTGAAACGCAATTTTTCAGTGACTTTTTATCTCTCTAAAGATGAGCATGATGTTTTAAGACGATTAGCTGATGAAGAAGTAGAAAGCGTCAATTCCTTTGTCAAACGCCACATTTTAAAAACAATCATTTACAAAAAAGGCACTAACCAAGATCTTTCTATTTAATTGTGATTCTTCTAGTAGGCTTTAAGCCTACTTTAAGGCGTTCGTTCTTTAAGAGCAACACCCGCTAGAGCATTTAGTTTTAATCCCTACCGATGAGCGATCCATCAAGCAAAACCCTTTCCCCTCCAAATAGCGTTTCGCATCAAATCCGGCCACAAACAAGCCTCCAGCAAATAACGCCAAGTCTTTAACCACTAGTCTTCCAGCTCCAGAAAGCCACGGGAAATGCTGATTGACAAACACCTCTGGAGTTGTGAATAAAAAAGATAAGGTCGTGATCGTCATTCCAGCGACAAGCAAGCCCCCAATCACGCCCATTAAAGGCATCCAAAGCCCTAAAAGCACCAAAACACCTAGGATCATAATCGTAATCCCTAAAGCTTCAGCCACTAAATAAGTGCGGTTTTCTTTATGCCATTCTTTGTTTTCAACGATTTTAGGGTCATCTTGCATTTCTTCTTGCATGGATTGGGATTCAGACATTTTGTGTTGTTTGTATGCGGGTTTTTTAAATTGATACATGAAAGAAAAGAAAGGGGAGTTAGCCACAAAAGGAGCGATCCCTTCAGCTTCATACGGCACAAACTTAAGCCCTCCAATCCAAATAAAAATGATAAAAATAGCTATATGCATCAAATAGCCGCCTAAATTTTGGAGTTTTGTAATCACTTCAAGCAATGATTTTAACGCTTGCATGGTTTTATTCCTTTAGGATATTTTTTATATTGCTAAAAACAGCCTAGAAATGATAGCGCATTATGTTTAATTACAACAAAATCATTACTATTACAAGAAATAACGATCAAAAACACTCATGCCCAAAACATTCATGCCAATATAACGCACCGCACCCTTATAAAAAATTCCATCATTTTTTAAAGAAAGTTCTAAAGATTCGTTGCTTTTAGGGATGAGAGTGGCTTTTTTAGGCGTGTTATAAAAAATGCGCGCGGCGATAAAAACCGCCGCCATGCCTGTCCCGCAAGCCAGCGTGAAATCTTCAACCCCTCTTTCATAAGTTTGTAAAAAAATCGTCTCTTCATTTTCTATAAAAGCGATGTTAATATTAGCGTTAAATTCATGCCTTAAAGCCTTTAATTCCAACACGTTAAGGGAATTTAACCACTCTTTATTTTTTACAAATCCCACTAAATGCGGCACTCCTGTATCTATGAGGTAGAAAGTAGGGATATGTTCTAAAACGCTGTTGTTGGTAAAAAATTTTTCGCATCTTAAAGCGGGTATGGTGTCTAGGATTTTGTAGTTACCAAGATTGCTCTCTATGATATTGGGCTCTTCTATGCAAACAGAAATCTCTCTTTTTCCGGCTAAAAAAACATGGTTTTTAGAGGCTATAGCATGTTGGTAGGCAAATAACCCCACGCAACGGCTCGCATTCCCGCACATGCCAGCTTTAGAGCCGTCTGAATTGTAAAAATCCCATTCGTAATCATAATCTTTACTCGGTAAGACAATTACAAGCCCATCAGCCCCAAAACCCTCATGCCTATGGCACACCTGTTGGGCTAAATTGGAAAAATCTTTTTTTTTGAAACTTTGCGTGATTAAAAAATCATTCCCGCTCCCTGAATATTTGTAAAACACCATTGATTGCAAGCCTTTTTGATTTTAATTATAAGTTAAAAGAGGTTTTTTATCCTTAAAAGAGCGTTTTTTAGCTAACATTTGATAATTTTTGGTTCAGTTTAATGGGGATAATTTCATGAAGGCTCAGTATTTCTTTTGGATTCTTTTTTTGATTGGTTTTTATTGGATGATCTATTTGTATCAAGATTTTTTAATGGATGCATTGATCGCTGGGCTTTTGTGCGTGGGGTTTTTTCAAGTGAAAGTTTTTTTAGATAAGCGTTTTTTCAATGTTGTCAGTTCGTTTTTATGCGTTTTGGTTTTAGCGAGCGTTTTGATCGTGCCGTTGTATTTTATTGTCTATAAAAGTTCTAATATCATTTTTGAAATCAATTTTGAAAAATTTTCAGCCCTAATCAAATGGCTTAAAGGGATAATCACCGAAAATTTGTCGCATTTTCCTGCCATTCATGATGGAGTGAGCAAGTTTTTAGAAAATTTTAGCGCCGCTTCCATCACGGGTTATTTGTTGAAAATAAGCAGCTATGTGGGGAGATACAGCTTGAAACTCATTACAGACGCTTTGTTTATTTTAGGGCTGTTGTTTTTCTTTTTTTATTATGGGGAGAGATTTTATCGTTATTTTTTGGGGGTCTTGCCTCTTGGAATCCATCAAAGCAAAAAGATTTTTGAAGAAGTAGCTGGGATTTTACGCATCGTGCTTTTAACTTCTCTCATCACGGTTATTTTAGAGGGCGTGGCGTTTGGGGTGATGATCGTATGGTTTGGGCATGACGGCTGGTCTTTAGGGATTTTATACGGCCTAGCGTCTTTGGTGCCGGCTGTTGGGGGGGCTTTGATTTGGATCCCTATAGCGATTTATGAGCTTTATCATGGGAATGTGAATGAGGCTATTTTTATCGCTTTGTATTCCATTTTATTGATTAGCGTGCTGATTGATAGCGTGATCAAGCCAATTTTAATCGTCTTCATCAAAAAAAGAATCTTTAAAACCACCCTTAAAATCAATGAAATGCTGATTTTCTTTTCCATGATTGCTGGGATTTCACAATTTGGTTTTTGGGGGATTATTGTAGGGCCTACTATCACGGCGTTTTTTATTGCACTGCTGCGATTGTATGAAAATTACTTTATCCAAAACGATCAAAAAACATGCGAATGTTGAATGAAATAACGCAAAACAACTAAAAAGCGTAGAAATCAAAGAGTGGGGTCAATTAGTGTTTTTGAATGGCATCAAGAGAAGCCCACGATTTTTTCGACCCCACAAGCTATTACAAACAAAAAAAGAGAGAGCCATTTGCCTTTTAACCCTTAAAATTTTGACAATTCTAGCGGCACCAACCCAAACATAAAAGATAAGAAAATATAAAGAGTAAAAGCTTTTAATCGCTGTTTATTGCTGAAGTGATCTAAACGCCACCACAATTGCAAAACCAATGACTAATGAGCTATTGAAAGGATTACAAAACGCGCTAAAAATAACAGCCTTTTCAAGAAATAAGCAGGGCTAATCCTTAAGGGAGTGGTTTTATTTTTTGTAGCGGATCAAAGGGTAGGAGCAGTTTTTGCATAAGAGTTCTAACGCTTCGCCTTTTAAAAAATGGGTTTTGATGGCCATAGCTTTTTGGCTCTTTAAAATATCTTTTAGGGGCGTATGGTTCAAATCGCCAAGGCTGATATTAGCTTGCGTGTCCATGCAGCACGGCACGACAACGCCATTAGATAAAATAGCGATTTGCTTGATTAAGCCATAACAATAGGGGATCTTTGATTCTTGGTTTGAAGGATTTTGGGCGTTCAAATTCGGCCATTTAAAGGTTTTTTGGATATTCAAAAAACTTTTTTTAAACAAACGAGCGCGGCCTTGCGTTTTTAAACCCTCTAAAGAAACACATTCAAAGCTTTCTAAAAAAGGCTTGATCAAATTCTGGTGTTTCTCAAGGGTGCTGTCTTGAATGCGTAAATTCAAAAACGCTTCGCTGTTTTTTTCAAATTTGTAGCGGCAAAATTCTAAAATCTTTTGGATGTAGCGGTGCTGGTTGATTTTGTTGTGATTATCTAGCCCTGCGTCCAAAGAAATAGAGATTTGATAGATTGCATCGTGTAAAAGCGCCTCAAAATCGCGCAAATACACCCCGCTAGTAACCAAATCCACTTTCAAAGAAAAGCCTCTAGCGGTGTTGAGATAGTGGTTTAAATTTTTGAGCTTGCAAGGATCGCCTAAAACATGCAAGGTGATAATTTGGGTTAAGGGGGCCACTTCTTTGCAAACTTTTTCAAATAATTCTAAAGGCATCACGCCTCTGATATTTTTGGGGTTAGGGCAAAAACCACATTGCAACCCGCAAATATCGCTTAATTCTATATAAATTTTTTTAAAAAGTTTCTTATTGGGTGCCAATTCAGAAAATAGTAACGCTTGTTTGAAAAGACACTAGACATTGAAGCGAAAATGCAACACATCGCCATCTTGGACGATATAATCCTTACCTTCAATGCGTAACGCTCCCTTTTCTTTCGCTCCGGCTTCGCCCTTATAAGCGATAAAATCATCATAACTGATGGTTTCAGCTCTGATAAAGCCTTTTTCAAAATCCTTATGGATCACCCCAGCAGCCACAGGCGCGCTAGAGCCTTTTTTAATCGTCCATGATCGCACTTCCTTGACTCCAGCAGTAAAATAATTGATCAAGCCTAATTCCTTAAAACTCAAACGAATGGTTTTTTCTAGCCCGCTTTCTTCTACGCCTAAACTTTGCAAAAATTCTTTGACTTCATCTTCACTCATAGAAACCATTTCTTCTTCTAATTTAGCGCACAAGGCAACAAACTCGCTATTTTGGGCTTTCGCATGGTTTTGGACTTTTTTGGCATGCTCATTGAGAGCGTTTAAATCTTCTTCGCCCACATTAGCGGCATAGATCATTTTTTTATGAGATAAAAAACGCAATTCCTTGTCCAATTCTAAAAAAGTCTCGCTTGTATTCAGGGGGAAAGTTTTCGCCGGCTTTAATTCTTCTAAATGCGTTTTTAAACTCAAAGCACATTCTAAAAAATTTTTAGCGTCTTTTGAGCTTTTTAGGGCTTTTTGCAAGCGATCGATTCTTTTGTCTAAAGTGGCAATATCCGCTAAAATCAACTCCAATTCAATAATCTCTATATCATTTAGGGGGTCAATTTTATCGTTCACATGCGTGATGTTGTCGTCTTCAAAACAGCGCACCACTTGCAAGATCACTTCGCATTCCTTGATATTGGCTAAAAATTGATTGCCTAAACCCTCTCCCTTACTCGCTCCCTTAATCAATCCGGCAATATCCACAAATTCCACCACAGAATGCAAAATGCGTTCGGGCTTTACGATTTGAGCCAACGCATCAAGCCGCCTATCAGGCACATTCACGATGGCTTTATTGGGTTCAATGGTGCAAAAAGGGTAGTTCGCACTCTCTGCGTTTTGGGTTTTAGTGAGCGCATTAAAGGTGCTGGATTTGCCCACATTAGGCAAACCCACAATGCCTACAGACAAGCCCATTTCAAGCCTTTTTCAAAAGCTCTTCCACAAAAGCTGTGCAAGCCCTAACCCCAGCCCCACTCGCTCCAAAGCTGTTCACATCCCATTCTTTTTCCACATAAGCAGGACCTGCAATGTCAATGTGTAGCCACTTATCCTTGAATTCATCTCTAATAAATTCATTTAAAAACAAGCCCGCTGTGATCGCACCGCCATAGCGTGAAGAAGAAATATTGCACACATCAGCGATTTTAGATTCAATCAATTTCTTTAAATGGCGGTTAAAGGGGAGTTTGGCTAATAATTCGCCAGATTCCAACCCTGAAGTTTCAAAGAGGTTTTTCAACTCTTCATTATGCCCCATGATCGCTGAAGTGAATTCGCCTAAGCCCACAACGCATGCCCCGGTAAGAGTTGCAAAATCCACGATCACATCAGGGTTTAAGTCTTGAGCGTAGCTCAAACAATCCGCTAAAACCAAACGCCCCTCAGCGTCGGTATTGCGCACCTCTATGCTCTTGCCTTCTTTGGAGATTAAAATATCATCTGGTTTATAAGCGGCCGGGCCTATCATGTTTTCTGTAGCCCCAATAATGCCATGCACTTCAGCTTCCACGCCCAATTTGGCTAATGCGTTTAAAAGCCCAATCACCGCAGAGCCACCGCCTTTATCCGCTTTCATGGTAACCATGTAATCGGCCGGTTTCAAGCTCAAACCCCCGCAATCATAAGTCAAGCCCTTACCCACTAAAGCGATTTTTTTCTTCGCTTTTTTAGGCTTATAAACTAAATGGATCAAGCGAGGAGGATTGACTCCAAGAGAGGCTTTATTGACCGCTAAAAAGGCGTTCATTTTCTTTTCTTCTAAAAATTTTTCATCATGGACATGGATTTCTAAATGGTTTTCTTTAGCCACTTTTTGCGCCACTTCAGCCATATAAACCGGAGTGCCAATCATAGGGGGGGTATTGACTAGATCTTTAACGATATTCAAGCTTTCTGTCATGATTTCAGCGTATTTTAAAGCTTCTTTAGCGCTCTTCTCTAAAGAATTCGCGCAAGTTTTTTCGCAAGGTTTGTGCAATTCTAAAGCGACAATGGCTTCTTTTAAAACGCTTTCTTTTTTGTTGGATTTAAAAGTGTCGTATTCATACAAGCCTAATTTCAAGCCCAAAAACAACGCTTTCAAGTTTTCTAAAAGCGCGTTATCTTTAGCAAGCATTTTGCAAGTATAAACCCCCACTTTAACGCTTTTAAAAGCGAGTTTTTTAAGGGTGCGAACGGCTAAACACGCGCTCTCTCTCAATAAATGTGCATCGTCTTCTTTAACGCCCACATACAAGATTTTATTTTCTTGGTCTAAAAACGCGCCTTCGCCTTCGTATTTAAAGGTTTCTAGCAATTCTTTATTTTTGACCCAAGCGTGGCTAAAATCCTTATTGATAATAAAAACTAAACCGCATTCAGCTTTTGCGTTTTCAAAAGTGGTTTTTTCTAATTTGATTTTTAACATAAAGTCTCCTTTTTTAATTTCATATCTTTCAAGAATTGTATTGCACTCTAGCGGTTTTTCTTGCTATAGTATTGGAAATACCATAGAATCAACGCCAAGAAAGATACTAATAGTAATATTAGCACATAAGGGTGTTTTTTAAGCCACTCTAACGCATGCAATAACTCTTCTCCCAAACACCACGCCAGAATAATGGTAATGCTCGCCCACATCATCGCGCTAATGAGATTGATGATAGCGAATTTTAAAGCGCTATAGCGTGTGAGGCCTATGCTAATGGGAATGATGGTGCGCATGCCATACATGTAGCGTTGGATAAAAATGATAAACCAGCCGTGTTTTTGCAACAATAAATGGGCTAGGGCTAGTTTTCGGCGTTGTTTTTCTAGCTTTTTTTGGATGTAAGCTTTATTGGTGCGGCCGATGTAAAAATAGATCTGATCCCCCACAAAACCCCCAATCCCTGCGACTAAAATGGCTAACCCTAAATGCATATGACCGGTATAGCTGGCAATCCCTGCTAAAATTAACCCAATCTCGCCTTCTAAAATGCTCCACCCGAATAAAATGAGATACCCCCAAGTCGCTGCATGCTGATTCCATAAGTCAATGATGTATTCTTCCAAAATTCACCCTTATTCTAGCACTCTAACAAACAAAAGGTTTTCACTCGCTCTTCTAAAAGTTGGATACCCGGTAATTCTTTTAACCCTATCAAAAAGCATGCTTCTAGGCATTCAGCTTGTAGGGCTTTGATAAGCTCAAGGCTCGCTAAAGCTGTGCCACCAGTGGCTAACAAGTCATCAATTAAGACCACCCTTACCCCCTTAACCCCCCTAAAAGCGTCAGAGTGGATTTCTATGCTGTCGCTCCCGTATTCTAGGCTGTAGCTTTGAGACAGGGTGTGCGCGGGGAGTTTGCCCTTTTTCCTCACAGGCACAAAACCCACCCCAAGCGCATAAGCGAGGGCAGAGCCTAAAATAAACCCCCTAGCTTCAATGCCCACGATAAAGTCTATATTGAGAGCGAGATAGCGTTTTTTGAGCGTGTCAATGAGTTTGTTAAAGAGTTTGGGGTAGTTGAGTAGTGTGGTAATGTCTTTGAATAAAATCCCTTTTTTAGGGTAATCTTTCACTTCTCTGATGCTTTGTAAAAGTTCTTCTTTGAGCGTTTCATTCATTTTAATATCCTTTAATATCACTGATTGGTTGTAGGATTTTGATTTATTATAGCGTTTTTAAAGGAGAGCTTCTATTTTTTGCTCCAATTCTTTAATACGATTTTTATATTTATCCGATTCGCCTTTGTATTCAGAGTTGCGCTGTTTAAGGGCTTTTAGTTCTGTTTTTAACGAGCTCATTTCTTGAGTGAGAATATCAATATTGCCTAAAGCTCTTTGGAGTTGCAACTGGTGTTTTTGGATCAAAATTTCAGCTTCTTGTAAGGTGAGCTTCATGGATGCGTTGGTGCGTTCTTGCCGCTTAGCCACGGTTTTAAAAAAGAAAGTGCGCACACCCATATAAAGGATAAAAACAATAGCGATAGTGATGATAAACCATTGGGTAAACATTCTATTAAAATATCCTTTTTAGCGAAACGATGTAATTATACTACATTAGGTTTATGATTTCAGCGATTCATCTAGTTTTTGGATGCGTAGCACATGACGGCCTTGTTCAAATTCTGTAGAGAAAAACGCTTCTAAAATGCTTTCCACCACGCCAATACCGCTAATCTTTTCGCCCAAACACAAGACATTAGCGTTATTGTGCAAGCGAGTCATTTTGGCCATGTAAGCATCAAGGCACAAGGCGGCTCTAATACCCTTAAAACGATTAGCGCCCATGCTCATGCCTATCCCTGTAGCGCACACTAAAATACCATAGCTTTGCGCATTTTCTAAAACCTTTTGGCACACTAATTTGGCGTAATCAGGGTAATCCACTCTCATGGTGGGTAAAAAAGCTTGGATCTTAAAATGTTTGTCTTCTAAAAAATGTTGAACAAACTCTGCAAGATGCAACCCTGCATGATCGCTGCCTATAAAAACTTGAGAAGATTTTAAGGGCTTATTCATAAGCTCTCCTTGATAAAAGATTAAGAAAGGAGTAAGGAAAATAAAAATCTTGTGGGCGCATGGATAAAAAACTCCGATAAAGGGGGGATAAACAAAAAGATAAACACAACCAACAAGCCGTAGCGTTCCATTTTAGAAAACCATTCCAATAAAAACGCGCTTTTAAAATGCAACGCTAAAAAGCCTAACGCTTTGGAGCCGTCTAAGGGCGGGATAGGGAGGCTGTTGAAAACGCCTAAGACAAGATTATAAAGAATGCTTTGAATGAGGAAGGTTACTAAAGCGAGCTGATAAAGGTTCAATTCATTGATATTTAAAGCGTTGATCCCTAGTTTTTGGAAGCTCCAATGCGTGATGGAAGCGAGCAGAACGGCTAGGGTGAAATTATAAGCCACCCCGGCTAAACTCACCACTACGCATGCCAAAGAGCCTTTTTGAGAGACAATGTAACGCATATCCACAGGCACGGGCTTAGCCCACCCAAACAAAAAAGGGGCTTGAAAAATGAGTAATAAAGCCGGTAAAAGCACCGAACCCATCATGTCTAAATGCCTGATAGGGTTTAAACTCAAACGCCTAGCGTCTTTGGCGCTCCTATCCCCAAATAAAAACGCGCTCAAGCCATGCATGATCTCATGCCCTATGATAGCGATTAAAAGGGCTAGGATTTTCATTAAGGTGGTAATAAAACTTTCTAAAGAGAAATCAAAAAATTGCACAAAAAACCTTAATGCGTTGCGTTTTCTTTTTTAATGATTTTTTCTAAGCCTCCAACGCTTTTAAACATGCGTTCCCAACGCACCAGATAGCGTTTTTTGGGGTTATTTTCTGCATCCATTTCCAAGCTATTTTTTAAACTCAAACTGAAATAAACAAACCAAGGCGAACCCACGATGTTTTTATAAGCCACACTCCCCCAAAAGCGCGAGTCGCTAGAATTATCCCTGTTATCGCCGATCATGAAAAATTCATCGTCATTGATTTTTTTATAAAACACCTTTTCGCCCTCCATTTGAATGAGTTGCATGCTGATATTAGCTTCTGTGCCTTGAGTGGCTAACTGCTCCATTAAGTGGAAGGTTTCATTGTCTTTTTGGTAATGGATACCCGGATGCTCATTTTTATAAGGGTTTAAAACAAAAATTTTACCCATAAATTCTTTAGTCATGGCGTTAGGGTAATGTTTAGCAATGTAAGTTTTGTCCGTGTCGCTCTCAAAAGGGTGCAAATAAAACCCCTCATTAGTGAATAACACCTCATCGCCCCCAATGGCAAAATTCCTTTTGACATAGTAAGATTTTTTTTCATGGGGAGGGATAAACACCACCACTTCGCCGCGCTTGGGGCGATCCCCCTCTATCAAATGCCCGTTATTTTTAAAATCAGGCATAACAGGAAGCTCAATCCATGGGATTTTAGGAATGGGTATGCCGTAAGAAAATTTTTTGACAAAGAGCATGTCGCCCTCATAGAGCGTGCCTACCATAGAGCGAGAGGGAATGATAAAGGCTTGCGCGATAAAAAAGATAACCAACAGCACAATAATGATCGTCCCTACCCAACTGGAGCAAAATGCATAAACAGAGCGTAAAAATTTCATTTAAAATCCCTTCCTTTGTTGTTTTTCAAAAGCGATTAAAGTGTTTTCTAAAAGCGAGACGATCGTCATAGGCCCTACGCCTTTAGGCACAGGGGTGATAAAACCGGCAACTTTTTGCGCGTTGTTAAAATCCACATCGCCCACGATACGCCCATCATTTAAATGGTTGATCCCAATATCCACCACTACAGCCCTTTTTTTTAACATGCTCGCTTTAATCAAATCAGGCTTACCCACGCCCACGCAGACAATATCAGCGTTTTGGGTGTAAAAACTAATGTCTTTAGTCAAAATATGGCACACGCTCACGCTAGCCCCAGCGTTTAACATGAGCATGCTCAAAGGCTTTCCAATGATATTGCTCGCTCCAATAATCGCCACATCCTTGCCCTTGATTTCAATATGATAATGCTTTAAAAGACGCATCACGCCCATAGGGGTGGCTGGCAGAAACGATTCTTTTTGAGTGCAGAGCTTGCCGATATTAAGGGGGTGGAAACCATCCACGTCTTTACTTGGGTCAATGGCTTCTAAAACCATTTTAGTATCAATGTGTCTGGGCAAAGGGAGCTGGACTAAAACGCCTGAAATGTTTTGATCGGTGTTGTAATCTTTAATCAAGGACAGCAATTTGGCTTCAGTAATATTTTCTTGGAGGGTTTTTAAATCAAAATCCATGCCCACCCTTTCGCATGCTTTGATCTTCATATTGACATAAGTGATACTCGCAGGGTCTTTTCCCACTAAAATCACGGCTAGTTTGGGGCGTTTATGCGTTTGCGCGGTTATTGTTTGGATTTTATGTTTCAAATCTTTTTCTATACTATAAGCTAGTGCTTGCCCGTCCAATAAAACAACGCCCCTATTTGGCATGCCTATTTGTCCTTTATCAATTAAAATCCTATTATTGTAGCAAAAATCATGCGTTTAATGGAATAAAAACCCAGTTTGTCAATCTTTAAGATTAGCCCCATGATAGAGCAAGTAATAACTGATGGCCTTTAAGGATTCTAATTGCTGGTAAAACTCAGAAGCTTTTATTTTGTCGTTTTGTTTATCCTCTTGCTCTTTGTGGTTTTTATTCAAATACCTTAACCCCAAACTCGGGTTATAAAAATAATCTTTGGTAGCGATCGCTTCATAACCTAGCGCGTAATTGGGGTGGCTTGGAGGGTTTGTTGTGTTGTTAGAGAATAAAGGCTTTCCAAAACTCACAAATGGAAAACCTTTAGGAGCGACTAATTCAACAATCGTAGGGGCGATGTCTAAATGCGATCCGACTTGACTGATTGTTTCAGGCTTTAAAGTAGGGGCGAACAAAATAAGCGGCACGGATTTAATCGTATATAAATCGTTTTTAGCGTATTCATAGCTCCTGTCAAAATGATCTCCTGTGATGATAAAAAGCGAGTTAGGGAATTTTTGGCTGGCTTTTTTGATGAAACTGACTATCACTTTGTCATACCAGTAAATATGCCCTAAAGAATTAGCGTCCGGTAGATTTTCTGATTTGGGGGTTTTTTCCACAAATTTTTGGATTTTTTCTAAAGGCACGCCAAAGGCTTTGAGATTCACGTTTTTGATCGCATGGTTGCTTAAAGTCATGACCATGCTGAAAGTTTTTTCATTGGGGTTGGTGTTTTCTAAAATATAATCAAATAAAATATTATCATGCACTCCCCAGTTGCTCTCTATGGGCTTAGGGTAGGGCTTGTTTTTGGCAAATTCTAAGAGATGGTTATTGAAATAAAGGGCGTGAAAACCTTGTTTTTTGGTGAAACTGGTTAGTTTGTTCCAAATCCCGCTACCCCCATAATAAAAGTTGTTTTTATAACCCAGAGTTTTTGTAATATTGCCAATCGCCATAGGAAAGCTAGGGAGAATCACTCCTGAATTGACTAAATTATTATCATTGATATAAGGCAAGCCTGTGATTTGGACATCCAGGCTTTTAACGGTTCGTGGGGCGCTTTCAATAAAAGCAGAAAGCATGTGAGCATGCTCTTTTTTAACCAAATCTTGTAAAGCGCTCGTTAGCCCTATGGAATCAAATTTTTTATCAAAATGCCATGAGCTTAAGGACTCTGAAACGATATAAAAAACATGTTGAATGGTTTGAAGAGAATCGTTGTGGCTTGTTTGAGAAAGCAACTCATAGAGGTTGTTTGAAGGGTTTTCTTTAAGATTGAAATAATTTTTCGCCACTTCTAAAGGCGTTTCTTTAGCAAAATCGCTGAATTTAAGGTTATGGCTTTGTCTGTAATTGCGTGCCAAAAGATAAAGGTTGCGAAACGCTCCGGGGGTAATTTTCATTAAAAAAGGATCTTTGGCTGGCTCTATGCTGAGATCTAAAGACGCGCCAACAAAGCTCAACTGCGCATTGATGTAAAACATTTGCGTGAGCGAAAAAAGCGCAAATAAAATGAAAGTTTTAAGGGGTTTGGTGGCTTGATACACATTGGGTTTGAAAAGGGCGTTTTGGAGTTTGAAATAGATAAAAGAGATTAAAACGCTAAGGATTAAAAAGAGTGAAAAACTAGAAAAAATAGGGTATTCCCCGCTCATTTTTAAAATCGTGAGCGTGTCTTCATGCAAAAATTCCAATAAATTTTCATCAAACACATTCCCATAAATGCTATAATAAACAATGTTTGCAATGTTTAAAAACAGGATAATAGCGATAGAAAAATACGCCACAATATTAAGCATTTTGGTTTGGTGTTTAGGGGCCAATAACCCTAATAACCCGATGATGATAAAAAGGATCGCTAAGCTTGAGACCACACGATTATCGTATCTAGCTCCATTGAATAGGGTTTTGATGATTTCATCAAAAATAGGGTTTTTTAAAGCATGCTTATAATATCCCGTATAAAGGATAAAGCCGATACGATTGAACACAAACAACAAGCTCATAAAAAAGGTGAAATAAAAACCTTTTAAAAAGAGCGAAAAAAGAGCATGAGATAGGGATTTCATAAGCGTTAATACAACCTTTTTTTAACAAGAGATAAAGTCTTAAAAAAGACAAAAAGAAGCAAGGGGAAATCCAATAAAGAATCTAAGATTTGAAAATTAGAACGCATTAAAAGCGAACTGGATAACGCTACTAAAGCGATCACACCTAATAAAGGGCTGCTCAAAAACAAACTGCTGCAAAAAAGCGCGCTAAAAATAAGAGAAGCCATGAAATGATGGTAGATTGAAAAAGGCAAGAACCCTAAAACATCTGTCAAAAGCAACAGATTGAAAAACAGCATGACGCTATAAGATTGCAAGGTTTCTAAAGGGGGTTTTTTGAGTATATGACAAGAAAAGATCACATAAGCAAGGATCAAAAGACAGCTAAAAGGGCTTAAGGGGGCTGTAAAACTGCTTAAAAATTCATTGAGCGATAGAGAGTCTTTCAAAGCGATATTGCTTAAAATCACGCTTATCAAAGAGAGCGAAAACCTTAAACTTAACGCCTTATTTTTGAAAAAAAAGAAAATTAAAAAAAGCCATACAAAACTCAGCGTGTAAGAAGAAGGTATAAGCATCGTTAATTACTTGAGAAGGGAATTTAAATAAGCCATATTAAAACGGATGTGTTTGATATGAGAGCGGTTATAGGTATAGACAATATCTATAAAATGAGGATTAAGGCTATAGCTTGGGTAACTCACTTCATTGGCTTTGTCTAAAACTTTTAAGGTTTTAAACGAGTTGGAGTTTTCTAATTTAGAAAGCAGGAGTTCTTTACGGCGCAAAGATAAATCGCTAGGGTTGTGGATCAAATACAATTCTTCGTTTAAATTGATCAAATTCAAAGCGTCATTCAAGTTTTTCAAATTCGTAAGCATGGGTTTTTGCCAAGCGGTGGGGGTTTTACAGGTTTCTAGCATGAGGCTATCTTTAAAAGAATGGTTTCTAAACGCCATGATGGCGCAATCTTTAAAGGGGGTTAGGCTTGGCTGGAGCTGGTGGTTTAGGGCATTAGGCCTTAAAAGCTCTCTTGGGTTATTTTGTTTGTCAAATTTCAACAACAAGGGGTATTGGGTGGCTAACTCGTGATAGAGCGGTAGCACAAACCCGCCATCAGTGGTGTTTAAAGGTTTATTTTTTATCAAATGGCTTAAGTTTAAAAAAGGGCTTAAAGGGAGTTTTCGCGCAAACTTAAAATGAATCGGCTCTAAAGCGCTTTCAAATTGATAGATTTTAGAAGTGGCCCACCCACCCATGCTCACCCCTACGACAAATAACAAGATTTTATTATCATGCAAAAAAAGCAAGGGGTTGCCTAGTTTTTTGATGTATTCATGTGCGTTTTTGGAAAGTTCTTCTTTGGTTAAAATAATGAAGGCTTCACTCCAGCGATTAATCTTGCCATCAAAAAGATTTGCGCTGATTTTCACATCTCTTGCCCCTTCTTTAGTGCCGCTAAAATAAGCGTTCAAAAGATTATCATTAGGCAAGCTGATTAAAGAGCTCGCATGCACGCTTAAAGCGTCATTGGGTTTAGGGATAGTGAGTTGCGTGAAATAGGGGGGGTTTTGAGTAACAAGGGTTTGATTGTGCGTGAAAGCATAGGGGGGGGTTTGATGCGTCATTATAATTAAAAATAAAACGATAAAAAGCCCCACAAAAAAGGCGGCATGCTTTAGGCGATTTCTTGAAGGTTCCAAGATAGCGTTTCGCCCCCTCTTAAGATAGCGATTTTTTCATTCAAACAAAGCGTGTGTGTAGGGACTATAAAGGGTTTTTTAGACAAACGCACTTTTTTACTGGGTAGATTGTCTAGCGCGTAGATTTTTTTAGCGTTATCGCTGATAAAGGCTTGCAAGTTTTCTAAAGCGTTGTGTTTTTCAAAAAGTTCACATAACGCAGGCAATAAAATAGGGGCAGAAAAGATGCCCGCCGGGATGCTAGTGCTATGCTTTTTAGAAATGAAATGCGGAGCGCTATCAGAGCCAAAAGAGATTTTAGGGTGGGCTTTTAAAGCAAGGGATAAAAGCCTTTCTTGGTCTTTTTTGGTTTTGATTAAAGGTTTGCAAAAACAATGCGGGTTCAAACTCCCCCCTAATAAATCATCTAAAGTCATGCTGATATGGTGTAAAGTTAAAGTCGCATAGAGGTTGTCATGCTTTTCAATCAAAGCGATACTGCGCCAGTCGCTCAAATGCTCTATAATGATTTTGAGTTTAGGGAATGAAAGGGCGAAAGTTTCTAAAACGCTATGGCATAAAAATTCTTTATCCAAACAAAACCCGGCTTGTTCTGCATGGATGCATAAAATAAAGCCTAATTTCTGGGCGTTTTCTAAAACCTCCAAAGTCTTTTCACCCAACAAATCCGAAGTGCCGTTTTGCGCGTTTGTGGTCATGCCTTTGGGGTAGAGTTTTAAAAATCTGATACCTTTTTCGTGAGCGCGTTGCAATTCTTCTAAAGTCAAGCCATCGTTAAAATACAAACTCATTAAAGGTTTGAAGTTTGAAGAATGGTTTAAAATTTCTTCTTCGTATTCAAGGGTGGTTGGAGTGTCAATCAAGGGCTTACTGAGATTAGGCATGATCACCGCCGCGCTAAAAGGATCGCTAGAATATCTTAACACCGCTTTTAAAAGTGCATTTTCTCGCACGTGCAAGTGGGCGTCTATGGGGTCAAAAAGCGTGATTTCCATTTTTTAATTGCCCCCTAAATAATAACGCACTCTAATGCGAATGAGGGTTTTAGTTTTGGGGCGTGGGTAATCCTTATAAGCGATCTGAATGGTCTTTAAGGTGTTGTCATCAAGCATTTTGTATTCAGAGCCAATGATGATTTTAAGATCGGTAATATCGCCGTTAGGGTGCAAGTAAAACTCTACCGCATTCGTCCCGTCCTGCCCTAAATAAGCCGCTACTTGAGGGTATTCTAAATATTTTTGCGTGATGCGCCCAATATCTCTTAAATTATTCCTGATGAAATCTTTTTCGGCTGTGCCTAAATCCCCAAATTCTTCGCCATACAATTCATCAATATCCCTTCTGGTTTGGTTATCCAAGCCTTTATTATTTTCTTTTCTGGGTGGCGCAACTTCTTTAGGCAAGAAAGAAAGCTGGTTAGGGTCAAATTCTTTTTTGACAGGTTTTTTCTCTTCTATTTTTTTCTGCTCTACTTTTTGTTCTACTTTCTGCTCTACGATTTTTTTCTCTTCTTTTTTCTCCTCTACTATTTTTTTCTCTTCCACTTTTTCTACTTTTTTAAGAGCCTTATGTTTGTGGTTGGGCTTTTTGAGTTCTGGTTTGGGCTTTGGTTTAGGTTCAGGCTTTGGCTTTTCTATAGGTTTTGGCGGTGTTGGCGGTGTAGGGGGTGTCGGGGGCGTAGGGGGATTTTGCGGGCCTGCTGGCGTGGGTTTAGGTGCACCCTGGGTGTTTTTACTGGAGTCCTGCGCCTGGCCTCGTTTTACAACCAATAAATTTTCCGGATTTAATTTAACGAGCCTGGTTTTTGCAAGAAAAAACTCTTCTCTGTTTTCAAATAAAAAAAAAATAACCAAAAGTAACAAGACAACAAGACCGAGAAACAAGAAAAACTCCACGTTACAAAGCACCAAACGAT
>NZ_VEZH01000040.1:0-482 GCF_006440215.1 Helicobacter pylori
TTCTAGGGGTGGGATGGGGATTGTTATTTTTGAAAGTAATTGCTTTGAAACATTGAAGCGTGTTACACCATTAGCAACTTTTGAAATATTTTTCCTAAAATTATAGTCTCTTAAAAAATGTTTAAGAAACGATGGATTAAATAAATTCTCATCAAAAAATCTAAAACCAAAACAAAAACTATTAAGATAAATATCTTTTTCAATCTTTTGAGTAACTACGCAAGACATCGCACAATCCTCTAAATTTTCAGATGAACCAGTAAAAAGCACATCGCCTAATTGAATTGTATTTTGTTTTTCTTTATCCCCTATTTGAACGCTTTCTAAAGCATTTAGATCTAATTGTGGATTATTAAAAACATTGACATAAGGAACATAAAATTTATTCCCTTGAGAGAAAGATTTTTTACTTTTTCCAACAAGTCCGCTATAAAATTCCCCAATATCCCCCAACTTCCTAAACTCCACCCCCTTAGGTGCTA
>NZ_VEZH01000041.1:0-417 GCF_006440215.1 Helicobacter pylori
TTAAAAAAGAGAGTTTCAAAACAAGGGTTCAAAACAAAGGCTTCAAAATTAAACCCCCAAAAAAAGAAAGGCTTTAAAAGAAATCCCTTAAAAAGGGAGTTTCACAAAAGCTTAGTAAGCAAACACATAATTCAAATACACGCTATAGAGCCTGCGGTATTTGAGTTCAGCCCCCATAAAGGAATAGTAGTTCGTGTTAATGGTAGGGATTTTCACGCCTAGTTCAATGCCATGCTGAGCCGCATGATCGCTACCTTTTTTCTTAGCCCTGGCTAAATTCATCCTCAAGCCTAAATTGAATAAGAATTGGAAATTCGCCACATTCATTTTAGCGTTATAGACATTATTCACGGTGGCTAAATTCACGAATTCAGAATTAAGCCATGAAGTGCCGGCTAATGCGATCCCACCAAAAAG
>NZ_VEZH01000042.1:0-417 GCF_006440215.1 Helicobacter pylori
CCCTTGAGAGAAAGATTTTTTACTTTTTCCAACAAGTCCGCTATAAAATTCCCCAATATCCCCCAACTTCCTAAACTCCACCCCCTTAGGTGCTAAAGTTTGGAGTAAGGTTTTTAAATGTTTGGGGTAGGTTTTTTGCGTTAATCTTTCTTTTGCGTCTTGGTGGTTTGAATTAATATCGTTAAAGTCTAAAAGCATGTTTTGGTAATACTGGTATTGCTTTTTTCGCGCTTTTAATTCTGTGTTTAATTCTGTGTTTAATTCTGTGTTTAATTCTGTGTTTAATTCTGTGAAAGCGTCCAAAATCTTAACGATCTCTTGCTGGACTTCTAGGGGTGGGATGGGGATTGTTATTTTTGAAAGTAATTGCTTTGAAACATTGAAGCGTGTTACACCATTAGCAACTTTTGAAATATT
>NZ_VEZH01000043.1:0-381 GCF_006440215.1 Helicobacter pylori
ATTCTTTATTCTTTAAAAAGTTATCGCTTTATAACCAAGCTCTTTAGTTTGATTGTAAAAAACGCTTTTAGCGTTTTAGATTTTATTCTTTTATTTTGCTGGTGGTTGCTTTTTATTTCTTTTGTTTTTAACTTTTTTAGTTGGGGTTTGGTTTTGTTTTTGATTTATGGTGTTTAACTTTTTGTTTTTGCATGCCCTAAACCAATGAAAGGTTGTTTGAAGTCTTTCATGCTCATAAAACTTACCAATTAACATGCCTCTTCTCTGCTATGTCTTCAACAAATCTTTTTTCTGTCTAGATTCTTTGGTTTTAGGTTTGACTTTTTGATGGTTGTTTTTGCATGCTTGATTTTATTGCTGGTGGTTGCTTTTTATTTCTTT
>NZ_VEZH01000044.1:0-372 GCF_006440215.1 Helicobacter pylori
CAATCATCCAATCATCCAATCATCCAATCATCCAATCATCCAATCATCCAATCATCCAATCATCCAATCATCCAATCATCCAATCATCCAATCATCCAATCATTCAATCATTCAATCATTCAATCATTCAATCATTCAATCATTCAATCATTCAAGCAATCAATCATTCAATCATTCAAGCATTCAAGCAATCAAACAATCAAGCAACGCTACCCTATTGTTGTAACTTTTACAATAACTTTTACCAAAACCGATTTAAAAATCCCCTACTCTTTATTATTCCCCCTTTCATTAACCCGCGCAACATTTTTGAACCATTTGATTCGATAAGCCCCATTTTTACATCAGTGGGGCTTACAGAGTTAAATTTAA
>NZ_VEZH01000045.1:0-359 GCF_006440215.1 Helicobacter pylori
AAAAAAAGAAAGGCTTTAAAAGAAATCCCTTAAAAAGGGAGTTTCACAAAAGCTTAGTAAGCAAACACATAATTCAAATACACGCTATAGAGCCTTCGGTATTTGAGTTCAGCCCCCATAAAGGAATAATAGTTCGTGTTAATGGTGGGGATTTTAAGCCCTAACTCAATCCCATGCTGAGCCGCATGATCGCTGCCTTTTTTCTTAGCCCTGGCTAAATTCATCCTCACTCCCATGTTGAATAAGAATTGGAAGTTCGCCACGTTCATTTTAGCGTTATAGACATTATTCACGGTGGCTAAATTCACGAATTCAGAATTAAGCCATGAAGTGCCGGCTAATGCGATCCCACCAAAAAG
>NZ_VEZH01000046.1:0-316 GCF_006440215.1 Helicobacter pylori
TGCAGAGCGAGTTGTTTCTTAGCTTCCCAAAGAGCTGGAAGCAAGATGCTGTGGGGCCCAACTCGCCCTTTGGAAAGAAGCCTGCACGTTGTGCCTTTCAGCTCTAGGGCAAAGTAGCACACCCAGAGCAGAAGTCCTACTTCAGCCAGATCAGGCCTGCAAAGAAACTGCGTTTCACAGGCCTTTGGAAGAGATGTTCCCACTAGGCTGTAAGAGCACTGTGCAGAGCGAGTTGTTTCTTAGCTTCCCAAAGAGCTGGAAGCAAGATGCTGTGGGGCCCAACTCGCCCTTTGGAAAGAAGCCTGCACGTTGTGCC
>NZ_VEZH01000047.1:0-304 GCF_006440215.1 Helicobacter pylori
CCCCCTAAAAACTATAAACATAACTCACATTGAACATGACAAGGCGTTTAAAAAACAAAGAGGTGTTTAACCCTTTGCCATGCGTTTCATAAAAAGAATTCACCGCTAAAGGGATTTTCAAGCCCATTTCAAAGCCGTTATGCCTATTGACATTCACACGAACCCCAAAATTCAAAGGGATCTGGAAAAAACTCGTGTGCATTTTAGCCTGATAATTGGTCAAATAATTGTTGATAAAATCCGTTTGGCTCACCCACATGCTCAAACCACTCCCTACCCACGAACTCCCCGCTAAAGCAAAGCC
>NZ_VEZH01000005.1:0-100887 GCF_006440215.1 Helicobacter pylori
AACGCTAAAATGAATGTGGCGAATTTCCAATTCTTATTCAATTTAGGCTTGAGGATGAATTTAGCCAGGGCTAAGAAAAAAGGTAGCGATCATGCAGCTCAGCATGGCATTGAACTAGGCGTGAAAATCCCTACCATTAACACGAACTACTATTCCTTTATGGGGACTGAACTCAAATACCGCAGGCTCTATAGCGTGTATTTGAATTATGTGTTTGCTTACTAAGCTTTTGTGAAACTCCCTTTTTAAGGGGTTTCTTTTTTTAAACCCTTTTTTTTTAAACTTTCTCTTTTAAGGGATTTCTTTTTAAAGCTTTTTTAAATTCTTTTTTCTAAATTCTTTTTTTGAAGTCTTTTTTTTAAAGGGATTTATTTTTAAAGCTTTTTTAAATTCTTTTTTCTAAATTCTTTTTTTGAAGTCTTTTTTTTAAAGGGATTTATTTTTTAAACTCTTTTTTTAAAGCTTTTTTTAAACCCTTTCGTTTTTAAACTTTCTTTTTTGTAGGGGTTTGATCTTTTTTGCTGATCCCCACTGCTTTCGCTTTTTAATCTTTGAGTTTTATTTTTTGGGGGGGTTGATGCAAAATCCTTTTTAGCGTTTAGTCAGTGAAAAACTTGACGCTAAGTTAAGCGATAATCTCTTAGAAAGTGCTTTTTTTATAGGGGGATTAAGTTGGAGATTAAAAGGGAGAGAGAACGATCTCAAAGCGCTTTCTATATTCTCAAGAAAATAAAATAAAACTTTAAGAACTTTAATAAAATGAGTTTTACAATAAAATGAGAGCTAGAACGATTATTTTTCACTAATAGAACTTTTTTTTCAATCCGCTTCTTTTTAATTTTTTGATCTTTAATTTTTTAATCTTTAATTTTTTCATTAACTTCCCAATCCGCTTTTCAATCTTTAAGTTTTGATTTCTAACTTTTTAATCTTGCTCTATCGCTTGCGCTATAATGAACTAATCTTATATTTTTAAAGGAATAAATATGCCAAACACCACCAACAAAGATTACACCCAATACAGCCAAAGACAGCTTTTTAATCTCATGAATAAGAAAGAACAAGAAATTGAAAAGCTAAAAAGAGATAGGGCGTATCTTGAAAAAAAATGGCTAAAGAGCTAGAAAAAAAGATAAAGGTTTTAAAAATAAGTCAGAAGAGTTGAATAAAATCTTACAAGAAATCAACAAAATAGCTAATGATTATTGTTTTTGGTATGAAACTCCAAACCTTGAAACGCAACAAGCCATGAGAGGTGCACTCAACAAAGAAACCGATTTGATTGTTGAGGATTTTTCTAGTTACAGCGATGAAAGAAAAAAGGCTTTAGGTGTTGAAGCTCAATCTTAAAAAATCTTTTCAAAAAGATTTTGATAAATTGCTTTTGAATGGGTTTGATGATAGCGTTTTGAATGAAGTCATTCTAACCTTAAGAAAGAAAGAACCATTATCCCCACAATTTCAAGATCATGCCTTAAAGGGAAAATGGAAGCCTTATAGAGAATGCCATATCAAAGCTGATGTTTTGCTTGTGTATTTAGTGAAAGATGATGAGCTTATTTTGTTAAGGTTAGGCAGTCATAGTGAGTTGTTTTATAAACTACCCATAACACTTAAAAAGAATGCAACAATCGCATGTTAACTCTAAACCCTATTAAAAAAATAACTTAAGCGTTCAACTCTACTTTTTCTCAGTGATACTCTCCTTTAAGCCTAGCCCATAGTTATTAGCGTCTGTTTCAGCAATGAAAACCACCGCAAAGAAGCCTTATTCTAGTAAAAGCCTTGTTTTTATGAAGCGCTTTGGACACAAGCTCTATAACGCTAATAACCAACTCTTTTTCATTCAATCGTGGGATAGCCCTTTAATGATACACGCACTCACTAAATAGCATGAACGCTCCTTGAATTTATTCTCATCTCGCTCCCATTATGCGCTATCAATTAACAAGTTTCAATATAATACAAGATCTTTTTATAACTTGTCATGTGTTAAGGATCAAAATGCGCGTGTTTGTTTGCTTTTTAGGGGTTTTTGTGTCTAACGGCTTGGCTCGTTTTGGCTATGTGGTTTTAATCCCCCTACTCATTTTATCAGGGAGTTTAACCCCACACCAAAGCTTCCAACTGGGTATTGCGGTGTTAATGGGCTATGTTTTTGGGAGTTTTTTAATCCAATTTTTAAGCCCGTTAATGTCATTAGAAAGCATCGCTAAAATCAGTTTTGGCTTGATCGCTTTGAGTTTTTTAGTCTGTTATTTTGATAGTATCCCTTTCTTTTGGCTTTGGATTTGGCGTTTTATCGCCGGTGTGGCCAGTAGCGCGTTAATGATTTTAGTCGCTCCTCTCTCTTTGCCCTATGTCAAAGAACATAAAAAAGCCTTAGTGGGAGGGCTTATTTTTAGCGCTGTAGGCATTGGATCTATTTTTAGCGGGTTTGTTCTGCCTTGGATCAGCTCTTATAATATCAAATGGGCATGGATTTTTTTAGGGGGCAGTTGTCTGATAGCCTTTATCCTTTCCTTAGTGGGGTTAAAAACCCGTTCTTTAAGGAAAAAATCCGTTAAAAAAGAAGAAAGCGCGTTTAAAATCTCCTTTCATTTGTGGTTATTGCTCATTTCTTGCGCGCTCAATGCGATTGGTTTTTTACCGCACACGCTTTTTTGGGTGGATTATTTGATCCGTCATTTAAATATCTCCCCCACTATCGCTGGGACTTCATGGGCGTTTTTTGGCTTTGGTGCTACGCTTGGCTCTTTAATCAGCGGCCCCATGGCTCAAAGGCTAGGGGCTAAAGAAGCCAATATCTTTATCCTCATTTTAAAATCTATCGCATGCTTTTTACCCATTTTTTTCCACCAGATCTCTTTACTCAATTTAAGCATCTTCATAATGGGAGCGGCCACAACAGCCAATATCAATTTATTCAGCATGATGGCTTTAAAAATTGCAGGCGCGAAGCATTTCGCTAAAGCGTCTTCGTGGGTGGTGTTTTCTTTTGGCATTTTCCAAGCGCTTTTCTCGTATCTTTTTACGATCTTTTTAGGGGATTTGGGCTATGTTTTGATTTTTGTTATTTGTGGGGTGTGTTTGGTTTTAAGCTTCATCGTTCTTTTCCCTATTAAAATGCAAACAGCTATCCATAAATAGAAAAATTATGGGGTTTCAAAACCCTTAATGCCGAGAAAATCCTTAAAACCTTTTAAGGAATTTAAGATTTTTTCACGCTCTAAATGACGCATGATAAAAACGAGGTTAGAGCCGTTTTGATCCTTTAAAATATGCTTAGGCGGGTAAATGACATGCATCACGCCGTTAATACTCACTAAAAGATCACTTCCAATATCAATAATCCCCTTTATGCGTAAAATCTGCGTGCCGTATTGATGCAACAACAAACTCAGCCAGATCCCAAACGCACTCCATTCCATCGCCCCTTCAAAATTAATGCTTAAAGTTTCAAAGCCTTGCGAGTGCGAATCTTTTGCTGGCAAGATCGCACGATGCACCCTATTTTTGCGTGAAAAGAGGCTCTCATAGTTTATCGCCCTCTTGTCAAAAATTTCCGCGCTAGGGTTAATGGCTTGCAAGCGCTCTTTTAATTTGATTAAATCCCCGCTGTCGTTTTGCAAATCCGTTTTGGTCAATAAAACGCTATCAGCAAAAACGATTTGCTCTTTAGCTTCATTGTTGGTTAAATGCACTCTAGCATTCAATGCATCCACGCAAACCACCACGCTTTGAATTTCAAAATGTACCCCTAAAAAAGTGTCGCTCAAAATCGTCCATAAAATCGGTGCAGGGTTGGCTAAACCGGTGGTTTCAATGATGATGCGCTTTAAAATTTCGCCACGCCACTCATAATTATTGAGCACGGCTTTTAGAGATTCCACCAAATCCATGCGTTTGTTGCAACACACGCACCCTGCGTTAAGATAGAGCATTTTTTCACCGCAATATTGAACGCTTAAGATGCGTTGATCCAAAGCGACTTGACCGATTTCATTGATGATAAGAGCGACGCCTTGGTGATCTATTTGGTTTAAATATTCGCTTAAAAAACTCGTTTTACCGCTGCCTAAAAAACCGGTGATGAGCGTGATAGGGATTTTGGGCATCAGTGAATGGCGTTTGTATTTTGATTTAGAAACGCTAACAGATGAGAATCTAGCGCGTCCATCTCTTTTTTGGCTAAGTTTTGTGCCTTATCCCACAAATCGCCCAAATCATTCACCATCACGCTCTGCCCTTTTTTATCGCACAGCACAAACTTCGCACCTTGCCAATCATTAATTTTTAGCCCATAAAACGCCAGGATTTGATTGAGCAATCTTACTCGTTTGAACCGTGCTCTTTTGCGTTCTCTGGCGTTTTCATTCGCACTAATAAGTGCATTTGGCTCTCTCAAATTCTCATTCTCATAACTATCGCTCCCATAAGTCCCATCGGTCCAATGAAAAGAACTGATAAGCTCCCCGCATAAAACGCACATCTTCCAACCTTTTAATCAAACGCCAAAAACCTTTTTGGCGTTACCGCTATTTTTTTCTGGGGTTTCGTTTTAAGAAATCATCAGCGATTTCATTGAATGTTACCCAACGCACGCCCTCGTGCTTGTTGATATGCTCAATGATTTTTTCATGCATGAGCAACACTTGCGGACGGGCACTCACATCAGGGTGGATTGTCATGCTAAACACCGCATAATCCATCTCACGATAAACCCAATCAAATTGATCGATCCACATTTGTCCTATATCGTGCGGGCTTACAAAACCAAAACTATTGGGGGATTTTTTGATAAACATCATCGGCGGCAAATCGTCCAAATACCAGTTCGCAGGGATTTCCACCAGATCGGTTTCCACCCCACGGATTAAAGGCTTCATCCAATCCTTAGCTTCTAAACTATAATCAATCTTGCTCCAACTATCCCCCACGCGCACATAATAGGGCGTAAAATCATTGTGCATGAGCGAGTGGTCGTATTTGAAGCCGTGTTTTAAAAGCAATTCATTAGTGATATTGGAAAACTCCCACCACGGTGCCACATAGCCTGTGGGGGTTTTGCCGGTGAGATCTTTAATCAATTCAACGCTTTTTAACAAAACATCTTCTTCTTGCTTAGCGCTCATAGCGATAGGATTTTCATGCGAATACCCATGCGCGCCCACTTCATGCCCTGCACCCACGATCATTTTCATTTGCTCAGGGAAAGTTTCAATAGAATGCCCAGGCACAAACCAAGTCGCAGGGAGATGGTATTTTTTAAACAATTTCAAAAGCCGTGGGATCCCCACTTCCCCAGCAAAAAGCCCGCGCGAAATATCATCAGGTGAATCCTCCCCACCATAGCTCCCTAGCCAACCAGCTACCGCATCAATATCCACGCCATAAGCCACTAAAATTTCTTTTGCCATAATCGCTCCTTTTTAAGTGAGTTTTCCAAACCCCTTTTTGGTGAGTTTGGTGTCAAAATCTTGTAAATAAGGGATTTTTTGGCGTTGCAGTGCCACTTCGTTTAAATCCATTTCAGCGATAATGACTTCATTAAGCTTGGTGGCTTGCACGATGATTTTCCCATTGGGCGCGATGATTCTTGAATCGCCGGCAAACTCTAGCGTTTGTTTTAATTGAGCGTTAGTTTCTTCCCCACTATGATTGCACGCACACACAAAACAGCCATTTTCTAACGCTCTAGCTTTGCTCAATAAATCCCAATTATAAGCCCTAGCTTTGCCAAACGCGCTAGGATAAATTAAAACCTCTGCCCCTTGTAACGCAAGCAAATTCGCACCCACGCCAAAGCCGATTTCATAGCAAATTTGCAAACCCACTTTCGCACTAAAATCCCCAAAATCCAGCGTAAAAACCTCGTATTTTTTGCCCCTTTTGAAGCACGATTTTTCATCGCCCCACAAATAAATCTTGCGGTGCTTTCCAACGATCCCGCCTTTTGGTGGAATGATATAAGCGCTGTCGTAGAATTTTTTGTTCGTTTTTTCAATGCTGCATGCCACTAGATGCACTTTATTAGACTTTGCAAAATCGCTTAACGCTCTCAACGACTCGTTTTTTAGCGTTTCCTTTCCATGCTCTATCGCTTTAAGATTTATCCCAAACTCTGCATCCTTATCATTCACGCAATAACCGCTATCAAATAATTCCGGTAAAACAATGAGATTCGCACCTTTGTTGTGGGCTTCTTTGGCTAGGTTGAGCGCTAATTGCAGGTTTTCATTTAAGGCGTAGGGTTTGGATTGCATTTGAATCACGGCGGTTTTTAGGATTCTTTTAGCGGGATTTTTTGTTTTCAAGATCCACTCCCATTTTTGTTTTTATTGTATAGGATTAAAAATTAAAAGAGGGTTAAAGGGGTTAAAATCCATAGGAGTTTGTGTCAAAACTTACCATTATTGTTTAAGAATCGTAATAACGCACTAGAGAGCGAGCTCACAAACACGCCGATAAGAAACGACAATCCGTTAAAAAGATGCAAGAATAAAAGCGTTCCTAAAATGCCTAGTAAAACCCCATACCCCCCTAAACGCCACACATTGAAAGACATTTCCAAACCCAGAGCGAATTTTTGGAATTTTTGCTTTTCTTCTTTTTCTCCTGAATTTTGTTTCCTTAAATCCAAACGCTTTTTAACGCCGTAATACGAAGACAACGCCACGATAAAAAACCCTAAAAACCCCCCTTCAAAATTCAAAACCCCTTGAAACGCTTGGAAAAAATAAACGATGATCGCGCTAACTATATTGACAGAAAGCAAAATAAGCAAGCATTGGATTTGGCACATGGGATTTGATTGGATTTATTTTGTTTTGTTTTGCGTGTATTTAGGGTCTTTGGCTAATTCTTCATAATCTTTTTGCATGCTTTTATAAGCTTTATAGACATTGAGAAAGCTCGCTAACACGCCCCAAATAACCCCAAGCCAAAAAAGCCACGAAACATGAGTGAGCTTTTTAAGCCCATAGCCTATAGCCACGCCCATAAGGATCGCTACCACCATAGAAAGCCCCAAGCTCAAATAATTCGCCCCCTCTATGAATTTATAATACTTTGGCTTTTTCAAAAAATTCACACACCTTTTATGATTTCATCAAAACTTTCATCAGCCTTTGCAACCACCAAATCAATCATTTCTTCAGTCATAGGCTCACAAATAAAGCCGGTTTCAAAGCTTGAACATGCCAAATACACGCCCTTAAAGAGCATTTTTTGGTGGAATTTCGCAAACATTTCTGTATCGCTTTTTAAAGCGCCATCAAAATCGCACACCGCATTTTCGTTAAAGAAAAAGCCAAACATGCTCCCCATATTGAGCGTTTGTAAAGCGATGTTATAACTTTGAGCACTCTTTTTTAAACCTTGAGTCAAACGAACGGCTAAAGCGTTTAAGCGAGTATAAAGGGTTTTGTCTCTTTTGATTTTATAAAGCGCACTCAACCCCGCGCACACCGCTAGGGGGTTACCGCTTAGTGTGCCTGCTTGATACACCCCTCCAATGGGCGAAAGCAAGTCCATAATTTCCGCACGCCCCCCAAAACACGCCAAAGGAAGCCCCGCGCCTATCACCTTACCAAAGGTTACCAAATCCGGCACCACGCCATAAAATTCTTGCGAACCGCTCAAACTCGCTCTAAATCCGCTCATCACTTCATCTAAAATCAGCACCGCTTGGTATTTTTCACACAAGGCCTTTAAGCCCAGTAAAAACTCTTTTTGAGCCGGCACTAACCCCATGTTCCCGGCAATGGGTTCAATGATGACACACCCCACATCGCCTTTTTTAAAGCATTCTTCTGTGGAGTTTAGATCGTTATAACGAGCCACTAGAGTGTGTTTGCTAAAATCGTTCGGCACGCCTAAAGAAGAAGGAGAGCCAAAAGTGGCACACCCACTACCCGCTTTCACCAATAAGGAGTCGCTATGCCCATGATAGCACCCTTCAAATTTGATCAAATCGTCTTTTTGGCTATAAGCTCTAGCGAGTCGTATCGCGCTCATGGTCGCTTCTGTGCCGCTATTCACTAAACGCACCTTATCTAAGCCTTCATAACAAGAAATGACTTCCTTAGCTAAAGTGGTTTCTAACTCTGTGGGAGCACCAAAAGAAGTGCCTTTTTTTAATGTATTAATAATATTTTCTTCAATTTCTTCATCAGCATGCCCAAAAATCAAAGGCCCCCAGCTTTGCACAAAATCTATATAATGGTTGTTATCCACATCATAAAGATACACCCCCTTACCCTTTAAAATAAAGGGGGGAGTGCCTTTAACGCTCTTAAACGCCCTCACAGGCGAATTGACCCCCCCAGCGATCACCTGCTTGGCTTCATTAAAATCATTAATGCTGTGCAACAACTCCATGATTTTAAATTATCCCTTAATCATGCTTTCAAATTGGATTTCCACTTGCGACCAAGTCAAGCCCTCATGAAAACTCTCGCATCGTTTAGCCAAGCTCGCTAATTCGTTTTTCAAGCCAAAACTCAATAGATCCAAAACCCCTTTAACCACGAGCTTATCCTCAGCAATCGTGTATTGCATAGGCACTTTCACCAGCTTTTCATTCATCCTCACATAAGCCGTAAGAGAACCTTCATGATCGCCTTCTATCACATTTCTAAAAGTTACTTTGATGTTAGTGTTTTTAAAAAGAGCGAAAAAAGCTTCTTTAACATTTTTATTTTTCAATTCATCGCCTAAATTGACTTTCAGGCTATCCATGCTCGCGCTTGCCCCTTCTAAAAGGGTTTTTAAACTATCTTGAGATTTACCCAGTTTATAAGTGATGCTTTCAAAGCTCCCATTTACTGGCGTTTTAGCCTTAGTTTTAAAGGCTGTCCATGTTAGCTTAGCCGAAGATAAATCCAAATTCACCGCTTGCAAAAACCCTGCTAGTAAAACCGATACCAAAACCATTTTTTTCATTCATTATCCTTTAATGTGGTCTTATCAATAACGCTTATTATTTTAGTGTAAATAAGCACGCTTACAACTAAAACGATTCATTTTGATAATCATTTGCACTCTAAAGACGACTCAAGAGATACAATTGCGTTTATTTTAAACTCTTTTTGTAAATAATGCTAACTGAATCAAACTTTCTAAAACCATTCATAAAAAGGTTAAAGCGCATGGCTATCGCTATAATCTTGAATACAAAACAATTCATGGCGATCGGAGTTTCAACCTGAAACCATCTTCATGCAAATCGCCTTGCTTTAAAAGCTCATCCGCGCTAGGACTAGAATAATGCTTAGCTAAAATAATGAAATAGGCGTTGTTATGCACCCCAATAAGGTTAGGCTGGAAATAAGGGAAAGTTTCAGGGTTTAAAATCCATGTTGCGGTCTTGTTATACGCTACAGAGAGCCTTTGCCCGGCTCCACTACCCCACAGATCATACCCGTTCTCAAAAAGCAATTCGCCTGATATGGTCAGTGCAAGAAGCGCAAAATTGGTATAAGCTATCCCCTTAATGCCCTTTGTAGGGCCGCCATGATAATCGCTCGTATCGCTCCTAGTGATCGCGCTAGCAATAACCCCACTCTCATCTATGGCTTTAAATACCCACTCTTGCCACCGATTAGCGCTGTTTTGCAAAAGGGCATTATCATCTAACGCTAGCGCAGAACTCACATCAAAAAGAATGCCCCACGCCCCATGGTTAGTGTTAAGAGCTGATTGAGAATACTGGTGCATCCGCTTAATGAAATCTTCATATTCTGGGCTAGGAAACGCCTTTTTGACAAACCAATAAGCCATGTTCATATAAGGCATGTAAAAATTGATATTATCCTCGCTCTGATAAGTATCCACGCTTTGAAGCTCTTCAGCCCAAGCGTTTAAAATTTCTATAGCTTTTAAGCCGTATTGTTCGTTTTCGCTCACCACATAGCCTAGCGCTAAGTCATAAGACATGAGAGCGGATTTTTTAAAACTCTTTGTGCAGACATCAGGCTCTCTAACCCCAGTAGAAGTGTAGTGTTTTGATGCGTTAAGTTGCGTGCATGGCTGTATTGTTTGGGAGAGTTTTTCATCAAGATGGAGTTTTTGGGGCAAGTCTGTAGATTTAAAATCCCTAAAAAAGTAATCTTGCTCAGCGTGAGCTTGAACGCAAACGCAAACAAACATGAACGATAAAAACAAAACAAATCTTTTCATTCCTCGCCTTTATTTTAATGGATTATTTTAAAAATAGCGTTTTAGGGTAACGCTTCCAACAACACAAATTTAAGCGCATGCGTATTAAGGGTGCTAACCGCTGAAAGGGGTAAGACAAAGAGCGCTGATTTTTCATTAGGGTGTTTTTCAAAATCGCTGGTTAAATGGGGGTGTAAAAACCCTAAATACGGCTCTAAATCAAACGCCTCTAATTTTTGCGCTTCTAAGTTTAAAAAGGTGCAAAAATCCTTAGTCATCTTATCAATGTTTTCTACAACATCGCATTTATTGAGCAACACCCCAAAAGGCTTATTGGCCAAAGCGGGTGAAAATTTTTCCAGCTCCAATCTCAAGCGTTGGTATTGCTCTTTAATGCCCAAATCCAACCTAGAAGCGTCTAAAACAAAAGCTAGAACTTTGGTGCGCTCAATATGCTTTAAAAAGCTAATCCCTAAGCCTTTTCCTTCACTAGCCCCTTCAATGATGCCAGGAATATCAGCCATTAGAAATCCGCTTTTCTCATCTACGCTCACCACCCCTAAATTAGGCACCAGAGTCGTAAATTCATAATTAGCGATTTTAGGCTTAGCGTTAGAGATTGTGGAAATGAGCGTGGATTTACCCGCATTAGGGAAGCCCACTAACCCTATATCAGCGATGAGCTTTAATTCCAAACGCACGCATTTTTCAACCCCCTCTAGGCCTTTTTGTGCGTAAGTGGGTTGTTGTTTAGTCGCGCTTTTAAAATGCGCATTCCCTAACCCCCCCTTGCCTCCTTTTAAGGCTAACACCCTTTCTTTAGGTTCCACTAAATCAAGCCACAACTTATCACCTACAAAAACTTGCGTTCCTGGCGGCACAACAATAATCTTGTCTTCGCCCTTTTTGCCTGCGCAATTTCGCGTGCCTCCTGGAGCCCCGTTTTTAGCCTTATGGTGTTTGGTGCCTCTAAAACTCGCTAGAGTGTCGGTATTGTTATCCACTTCAAAATACACATCGCCCCCATCGCCCCCATCGCCCCCATCAGGGCCTCCCTTGATGACAAACTTTTCTCGCCTAAAACTCACCATTCCAGGCCCCCCCTTACCCGAAGCGATGATAATTTCCACGCTATCTACAAACACAGCTTAAAAATCCTTTCTTTTATTTGGCAAACCTTTGCATGGATTTTTCCAAATGCGGCACCGCATTGAGTAATTTCTGCGTATAAGGGTGCTTTGGAGCGCTTATCACGCTATCCACATCTCCCGTTTCTACGATTTGCCCCTGATTCATTACGATGATTTTATCGCTTATATGCTCCACTACCCCTAAATCATGGCTGATAAAAATATAAGTCAGCCCCATTTCTTTTTGCAAATCCAAGAGCAAATTCAACACTTGCGCCTGAATGGACACGTCTAACGCAGACACAGGCTCATCGCAAATCACCACACTAGGATGCAAAATGAGCGCCCTAGCAATGCCAATTCGTTGCCTTTGACCGCCTGAAAATTGGTGGGGGTAACGATCGATCCATTCTAATTTTAAGCCCACTTTTTGCATGATCTCTAGCACTTTTGTTTTGATTTCTTTTTTTGAAAAATGAGAATTTAAAAGCAAGGGTTCAGCGATGATCTCGCCCACTTTCCACCGAGGGTTCAGGCTAGAATAAGGGTCTTGAAAAATCATTTGCACCTTTTTGCGGTAATCAAACCAATCCTGTTTGCTGAAATGCAAATGGCGCTTACCATTGAAATAAATCGCTCCGCTGTCTTGCCTTTCAATCCCGGCTAAAATTTTGGCTGTCGTGCTTTTCCCGCAACCGCTCTCCCCCACAATGCTTAAAACTTCATTTTGTTCCACTTCAAAACTAATCCCATTGAGCACATGAATCACTCTTTTAGGCTTGAATAACCCCCTGTCTATCGCATAGGATTTTTTCAATTCTTTAATTTCTAAGAGCTTCATCGTAACTCCTTTTGGAAACTCAAATAATCTGTATTCTCATCCACGGTTTCTAAGCGTTTTTTGCGGTATTCTTTGCCCGGTTTAGGAATCGCGCTTAAAAGAGCTTTCGTATAAGGGTGTCTTGGATCAGCAAAAAGCTCTTTCGCGCTCGCTTGCTCCACCACATGCCCTTTATACATCACCACCACTTCATCAGCGATTTGCGCCACCACGCCTAAATCATGGGTGATAAACAAAATAGAAGTGCCTTTTTTTTGTTGCAATTCTTTCATCAATTCTAAAATCTGCGCTTGAATGGTTACATCTAACGCTGTCGTCGGCTCATCAGCGATCAAGATTTCAGGCTCACACACCATAGCCATAGCGATCATCACCCTTTGGCGCTGCCCTCCACTGAGATTGAAAGGGTATTCATGGTATTTGTCCCCTGCATAGGGAATACCCACGCGCTCTAACTCATAAACCACCCTTTCTAAGCGTTCTTTTTTATTAAGGTTAGGGTGGTGGATTTTTAGCACTTCATTGATTTGAAACCCCACCGTGTAGGAAGGGTTTAGGCTCGTCATAGGCTCTTGAAAGATCATGCCAATTTTTTTACCTCTGATTTCTTTTTGCATCTGTTTTTCTTTGAGTTGCAACAAATCCTGCCCTAAAAATTGAATGCTCCCCCCCACAATTTGACCCGGTTTTTCAATAAGCCCTAAAATAGAGAGCGAAGTGATGCTTTTCCCGCTCCCGCTCTCCCCTACAATGCAAAGCGTTTGAGACTTTTTCAAGCCAAAACTCACGCCATCTACTGCTTTATTCACGCCCTTATCGGTGAAAAAATAAGTTTTTAAATCTTTAACTTCTAAAATCATGCAAGCTCCTTTTAAGAGGCGCGTTTAGGATCTAAAGCGTCCATGATGCCATCGCCCACCAGATTAAAACTCATAACTGTTAAAAAAATCATCACCCCAGGGAAAACAAGCATCCAAGGAGCGGTAGCGATATATTGCATGGAGTTTATAAGCATCGCTCCCCATTCAGGTTTGGGAGGTTGGGCCCCAAGACCTAAGAAGCTCAGCGCGGCCGCTTCTAAAACCGTGGAAGCAAAACCCATTGTTGTTTGCACGATCAAAGGGATAATGCAATTAGGGAAGATCACCTTACACATCAAACGAAGATGCGAAGAGCCATTGATTTTAGAAGCGATCACATATTCTTTTTCTTTTTCGCCCAACACGGAACTGCACACCAATCTCGCAAATCCAGGAATCCCCACAAACCCAATAGCGAGCATGGCGTTAGTGAGTGAAGGCCCTAACACAGCGACCACAATCACGATCAATAAAATAGAGGGCAAAGCGAACATAATGTCCATGATACGCATGATAATTGCATCTGTTTTCCCTCCAAAATACCCCGCTATTAGCCCTAGTATCGTGCCAAAAAAGACCGCAATCCCCATAGAAACAATCCCTATGGTTAAAGAAATCCTAGCCCCATAGATCAAGCGGCTCAAAATATCGCGCCCCAAATCATCGGTGCCTAAAAGGTATTTAACATTCCCCCCATGCTCCCATATGGGTTTTAAAAGGCGATCTTGCGCGTTTTGTGCATAAGGATCATGCGGGGCTAAAAGGGGCGCAAAAATCGCGCAAACCACCAATAAAAGCACAATCCATGCGCCAACCACTGCCGCTTTATTTTTTTTGAATTGTTGGATAAATTCTCTAAAAGACTCCATTATGACAACCTTATTCTAGGATCAATAAAAGCGTATAAAATATCCACTAAGAGATTAGCCCCAATATACATCATGGCAATAATCAAAGACATGGATTGGATAATCGGGAAATCGCGCTGGTTGAGCGCATTAACGATCCACTTACCAATCCCAGGCCATGAGAAAACCGTTTCAGTTATCATGCTCCCCCCTAAAAGCCCGGCCAGCATCAAGCCTGCGATAGTTGTTACAGGGATTAAAGCGTTACGCAAAGTGTGCACAAAAATCACCCTAAAGGAGCTACACCCCTTAGCTTTAGCGGTGCGCACATAATCTTCTTTAGACACTTCTGCCATGCTCGCACGAGTCATTCTCGCAATAACAGCGGTAGAAACCGTGGCTAACACAATACTAGGCAAAATCAAGTGCTTGATCGTATCCACAAACGCCCTATAATCCCTTGCGATCAAGCTGTCTATCAAATAAAAACCTGTAGGGCCATCTAAATAATACACATCGCTCAAACGCCCAAAAACAGGCAACCACCCCAATTGCACGCTAAAAATATAAATCAGCATGAGCCCTAGCCAAAACACCGGCATAGAAATCCCGGCTAAAGCGAAAGTCATGCTGGAATAATCAAACACGCTATAGCGTTTGATTGCGGCTAACACGCCAACACTGATGCCCAAAACAAGAGCCATAAACAGAGCGATCAAAGCCAATTCCACCGTAGCCGGGAAGCGTTGCAAAAACTCATGCATCACAGGCTCACCAGTCATGATAGAAGCGCCAAAATTGCCATGCAACACATTATTGATAAAGAAAAAATACTGCTCTATCAAAGGCTTATTCAAGCCAAATTGTTCCCTTAAAGCGTCAATAGCGGCTTGATTGGCCTTTTCGCCTAAAATCACTAACGCCGGATCTCCTGGCACTAAATGCACCATCATAAACACAATGATACTCACCCCAAACAGCGTGGGGATCGCCCACAAAATACGCTTAATGATAAAACTCAGCATACAACCCCTTTTACTTTTCTAAATACACTTTAAAGAAGCGATTTACGCTCACTCCGGTCGTTTTATAGCCTTTGACTTTAGACAAATGCGGCACCACTGAATAAGGGTAGGCTAAAGGGACATAGGGCGCATCTTTATGGATAATTTCTTGAGCCTTTAAATAAAGGGCTTCCCTCTCTTTTTGATCCGAAACCCGTTTAGCCTTTACAAGAAGATCTGAAAAGGCGTCGCTCTTATAAAAGGAACCATTTTGAGTGGGTATAGCTGAGGCTGCTTGCTTGCTCCATAAGGTGTATAAGAAATTATCCGGATCCGCAATGTCTGCCATCCAGCCTGCAAACGCCATTTCATGCTCGCCTAAGCCCGTTCTTTTCAAATAAGCCCCCCATTCATACACTTCAATTTTCACGTCAATGCCAATTTTAGCCAGGCTCGCTTGTATGAACACCGCTCCTTTTGGGTTACGGGTGGCAGTGGTAAAAATAGTGGTTTTAAAGCCGTTAGGATACCCCGCTTGCTTCAATAACTCTTTAGCCTTTTTCAAATCGTATTCATAGGGTTTGATGTTGTAGTTATAACCCCATATGGTGGGCGGGAAAGGATTGACCATTTTTTGGGCAAAGCCTTCATAAAGCACCTTGATGTAATCATCAACATTAATCGCATGGTTGATAGCTAAACGCACTAAAGGGTTGTTAAAATACTTTTTTTGCGTGTTCAATGAAAGCCAACTTGCCAACAACCCAGCACTCTTATCCACCACGATATTAGGGACTTTTTCTAACTGCTCCACTTCATTGAGGTTAGGCCCGGTCATGAGCATGATTTCACCGGTGCGCAACGCCAAAGCGCGAGTGGAAGGATTAGGAATGGTGCGCACCACCACCTTATCCAAATAAGCTTTAGGCCCCCAATAATCTTGATTTTTTAAAAGAATGATTTTTTCATCTTTATTCCATAAAAAGAATTTGAAAGGCCCTGTCCCAATAGGCTTTTTAGCCAACTCGTCTTTTTTATTATTTTGTTCTAAATAATCAGCGTAATCCTTACTCAAAATGCTCAAAAAATCCATGCCTAAATTAGCTAAAAACGGAGCTTCTGGCCCATTAAGCGTGAATCTAATGGTATAGTCATCTAAAGCTTCAATGCTCTTAATAATATGAGACATGCCCATGCCTTCCCAGTATTTATAGCTTTTAGCCCCCGGACTATAGTATCGTTTAGCCTTATCCATCTGGCGCTCAAAAGAAAACAGCACATCTTTAGCGCTAAACTCCACTTTTTTATTCCAATACTTCGTCTGGTGGAAATAAACCCCTTTGCGTAAATGAAAGGTATATACAAGACCATCTGGGGATATTTCCCAACTTGTCGCTAAGGCTGGTTCAATTTCTGTGGTGCCGTATTTGAATTGCACGAGCGTGTCATAAATATTGCCCGTTGCCACATAGCTTTCGCCATCAGTCACTAAGGCCGGATCCATGCTTGAGCCATCAGCGCCTCTAGCAAAAACTAAAACGCCTCCAAAACGCTTTTGCTCTTCAACAGAAACATTTTCTTTAGATGGATTAAGAGTAGCGTTTGGGCTTTCTGAAGCTTTCAAAAAAGACCCAAACAACAAAAGAAAAAAAAACAAACCCTTAACAAAAACATTATTCATAAGCCAATCTCCACAACAAATTCTATAAAGGATAGAGATCTAAATTATAAATATTTTATGGCGTTTATAGGCGTTTAACAAACACCCAAAAGTTTAATTGACCCTTAAAGGTTACCCTACTCCCCAAAATTTTGACTAACCACAGAAACCTTCTTGCGGTTTCTGTCTTTATGCTCAAACTTCACAACGCCATCGATGAGCGCATATAAGGTATGGTCTTTCCCCATGCCCACATTATTACCAGGATGCATTTTAGTGCCTCTTTGGCGCACGATAATATTCCCTGCTCTCACAAATTCTGAGCCAAATTTTTTCACGCCTAAGCGTCTTCCTGCAGAATCTCTGTTATTCTGCGTGCTCCCTTGACCTTTCTTGTGTGCCATTGTTTAATACTCCTTATGCTACAATTTTAGTGATTCTAACACGAGTGAAATCTCTTCTAAAACCACGCTTGGTTTTGCTGTCTTTTCGGCGGCGTTTTTTGAAAGTGATGACTTTTTTGCCACGCCCTTCATTGATCACTTCCGCTTCAATTTTAGCCCCATTCACAAAGGGTTTCCCGCAAGAAAGTTTGCCCTCTTTGGATACGGCTAACACTTCCATTAATTCCACTAAAGCCTTAGGCTCTTTATTCATTTTATCTAGTAAAACAATATCGCCTTCAACGACTTTATATTGCTTACCGCCATGCTTGAATATTGCGTATGACATTTCTATTCCTTAAAAATTGAACGCTCTTTTTAAAATAAACGCTTATTATAGTGAGTATTTGCTAAAATTTAACTTTAAATTTAGATTAAATCCACATTAAAAGAATTTTTTTACTCAAAAACACCCCATTTAACCCGCCATTATTAACCCGCATTGCCCCATTCAAACCACTCACAATTGTTATTAACTTGTTTTGGAATACTTTTAGCTTGTTTGTTAAAAAACCAATAAGGATTTGATCATGCGCGTTACCTTTGGCTCAAAATACAACCAAATGAATAACTATCAAAACGCTTTACAAAATAAAATCAACGACGCTAACACGCAGATCGCTTCAGGGCTAAAAATCCGTTATGGCTATCAAAACAGCAACATTAACAACCAGAATTTAAAATTCCAATACGAAGAAAACACCTTAGATCAAGGCATTGATGTGGCTCAAAACGCTTACACTTCAACGCTCAATACCGACAAAGCCTTGCAAGAACTTTCTAAAACGATGGAGACTTTTAAAACCAAGCTCATCCAATCCGCTAACGATGTGCATTCAGAAACTTCTCGCGCCGCTATCGCTAACGATTTGGAACGCTTGAGGGAGCATATGATGAATGTCGCTAACACCTCCATAGGAGGGGAATTTTTATTTGGGGGCAGTAAGGTGGATAGACCTCCCATTGATAGCGAGGGGAAATACCATGGCAATGGCGAAGATTTAAACGCGCTCATCAGCTCCGATAACCTTGTGCCTTACAATATCAGCGGGCAAGATTTGTTTTTAGGCGCAGATAAAGACAAACACAAACTCATCACCACCAACATCAAATTATTCAATCAAAACAAGCTCCACCCTGATGTGATGGACGCTTTAGAGCATTCTTCATTACCTGAAGAAGTTTTTATTAAACCCAGCGATACCTTGCGAGAACTCATCGGCGATAACGATAAAGACCCCACCAATGACCCTAAAGAATTTTTTTATTTGCAGGGCATTAGGCCTGATGGCTCTAGTTTTAAAGAAAAATTCGCGCTGGATAAAGCCTATCAAAATCAAAAAAGTGCGACTAAAGTGAGCGATTTGTTGGATAGAATCGGTCATGCTTACGGGAACACTTCACAAAATAAAGTCGTGGATGTGAGTTTGAATAATTGGGGGCAAATTGAGATTAAAAACCTAACGCCTGGCAGTGAAAATTTGGATTTTCATTTGATTTCTAGCGATGGGGATTTTGATGATTTAGACGCCTTGCGTTCGAGCGGTAAAAGGGTTACTGAATACGTCAAAAGCGCGTTTGTAACTGATAGGAGTTTGAGCCAAGTTAAAGCGGTGCCTAACATGTATAATCCTAAAGTTCTTGAAATCCCTAGCGTGTTTGTAACTAAAGACAATGTTTTAGCCAACAAAAACACTAAATTGAGCGAGATTTTTGGCGATAGCGTGCAAACTTTAAAAATCAATGCCAGCCGTTCGGATGAAACAAGCGCTATTAAAATCCCAAACCTCCCTGTTAATTTGGATATTCCCATTCTTTTAGATGTGAAAAATTCTACGATTAAAGATTTGAAAGATACAATTAAAGAACGCTTCAATAATGAAGTGGATGTGGAAATTGCAACAAACGGGCGTTTGAGGATTATTGATAATTCTTCTAACCAATCGCCTATTTCTTTTGTTTTAAGCGCTTTAGATCAAAAAGGGCTAGAAGTGGCCGGTATCCCTACTAATAACGCGAGCGAATACCAAAAAACCTATTTCAATAAAGAAGGGGCAAAATTAGAAAGCAATGTGGCCCAAATCGCTCAAAATGGCGCAGCTAACGGATCTACTAAACTGAGTGAAATGGCTAAGGGGAGTTTAGAAAATAGCGTTTTTGACATGAAATTAAACGATGTGAATGGTTCGTTTTTAAAAGCGCAAATGATCTTGGATAATAATGGGGCTTTTTTAAGTTTGCCCAATGGCGTTAAAATCCCGCTTTATGACCCCACAAGCGCTAATATTCAAGCTTCTAAACCCAATGAAGTAACTTATAGGCAACTTATGGATGCGATGAGTATCGCGCTCAATTACAGCAATACTGACCCCGCCATCTACCAACAAATCAGCGATAACCCTACTTCAAAAGAAAGCAAGGAGCGCTTTATTGAGTTGTTAAAACAAGCTAAAGACAACCTTTCTGTTGATTTGAATGAAGAGGGAAAAGTCATTATCCAAGACAACATGCATTCAAACACCAAAATGCAGTTCATGCTTTTTGATAAAGACGCGAACGATTTTTCTCAAAACGCCTTGCACAGCGACAAACCAAGCCTTAAATTAAACGCTAATAACGCTCTAGTTATTGACAAGCCAAGCGTGAATTTTTTTGATCAATTAGAAAATATCATCACTTCGGTAAGAAAAGGGATTTATCGCCCGGACGCTTTAGGGGATACTTATTCTAGCGACATGCGTAATTTAGGCATTCAAAACGGCATCACCCTTATGGATCACTTGAGCGATCACATAGAAAAAATGATCGCTAAAAACGGCGCTCATGGTAAGGCGTTTGAAAACATTATCAGGCGTAATGAAGTTTTAAAAACGCAAGTTCAAAGCATTCGTGGGGAAACGACCGGCACGGATATGGCAGAAACTTACAATAAATTTTCCAATCTCACCAACAACTATAACGCTGTTTTAGCTTCCACGAACAAAATCAATAATCTGTCTTTAACGAAATATTTGTAGTCTTTTGGTGGTTTTTAAGCGTTCCAAAAAGAGGTATTAAAAATGCTTTTAAGCTTCTATGAAGCCCCCCCTCCTTTTGCCCTTTATTTCGTGGGCAAATCGCCTACAGGACAAGCGGCCACACCCACGCTCGGGCGAGTGAATTTTTCTACATTTTCTTGAGCTTTTTTGGGATCATTCACCCAAGTTTTATAGAATTCAAAAGGGCATTCCGCCACACCCTTATCCCCATCGCCACTAGCAAAAACCCCACTATAACCTCTGTGTAAGAGTTTGAAGAGTTGGTTTTGGCTTTGATCGTATTTTCTCGCGTCACGGATTTGTTGCACAGAAAGTTGAGCGTATTGAAGACCATTTTCTTCTTCCCCGCATTCGCCCAAAGTATGCCCGTCAAAACCAATAATGCTAGAATGCCCAAAATAGGAATACACCCCATCAAAACCGGTCGCATTCGCTACCGCTACATAACATTGATTAGCCCACGCCATAGCTTTCACGATCGCAATTTGTTGCTCTTTAGCCGGATACATGTAACCTTGACAGCGCACAATGAGTTCTGCCCCACGCATCGCGCAATCGCGCCAAATTTCAGGGTAGTTCCCATCATCGCAAATAATCAAAGAAACTTTCAAGCCCTTAGGCCCATCAACCACATAAGTTTTATCCCCAGGATACCAGCATTCAATAGGACACCAAGGCAAGATTTTGCGGTATTTTTGCACGATCTCGCCCTTATCATTGACAAGAATCAAAGTGTTATAGGGATTCTTTTTAGCTTGCTCGTGTTTTTCCCCAGTCAAAGAGAACACTCCCCAAACCTTGTTTTTCTTACAAGCCTCAGCAAAGATTGCGGTTTCTTCTCCAGGAACGCTTGCAGCTGTGTCAAACATTTCTTGTCTGTCATACATAATCCCATGCGTGCTGTATTCAGGGAAAATAATCAGATCTAACCCGGGCAAACCTTGTTTGACCCCACCAATCACCTTAGCGATATTGCGACAATTTTCCAACACTTGCTCTTTAGTGTGGAGTCTAGGCATCTTATAATTAACTACCGCTACACCCACAGTATCTGGGCTGCTACTAATATCTCCATGTCTCATATTATGTTCCTTGTTTTTTGATGAGAGTTCCTACAAACCCTCTATTTGGATTTATAAAATAATTGTGTAAATGGATCTATAATGAATATGAAAACTTTAATTATTACGATTATTGCGGGCGAGTTTTAACTTTTTTGCTCTATTTAGTAACCTATTTCTAAAAAATGAGGTTTTAGTTACTCTATTTTTATGGTTATTTGATTTTCACTTCCACTAAGCCGTATAGCGCGTTGATACAATAGATTTTAGCCGCTCTTTGCAAGTCTTGCAATTTCAAAGGGGCATGCTCAACAAGACCTTTTTTTAAAAGCCCCATTACACCCGTCCCGTTTAACGCGCCCGCGCTGAAATAAGGGGTTAAAAGCCTGTTATGGATTTCTAAAATAAGATTGCTCCTAGTGCCCTCAGTGAGTTCTAGATCCTGGTTATAAAAGATTTCATCAAAAATAACGCCTTTTTTAATGAGCGCTCGAGCGTTTTGATAAAAAGGGGCATAAGTGGTCTTGTGGTATAAAAAATCATTGTGTTTATCAATGGGGGCTTCACTCAAACGGATTTCTAGGCTTTTTAAAGGCTCTAGGGGCTTATATTCTTTAATGAGCTTGCCCTTTTTGTTGAGTAAAACCCTTAAAACCCCTTCTTTTTCCAATTCAAAGTCTAAAAGATTGTCATCGTATTTAAAGTTAAAATATTGAGCGCTACTAATAAGGCGTTCTTTATGGGCGTTTTTATTGTTAATCTCTAATTTTTGATCCTTTTTGATAATTTTCATCGTCTCCACGATCTCAAATTCTATTTTGGGCATCACAAAAAAGCTTTTTAAAAAGCTCTCTTCATATTCTTTTAGCGCTTTACTTTGATAAGTTACCCCACTCCCTACCCCCAAATGCAAAAAATTTTCATGCGCTCTTTTTTCTAAAGTGCGGATAGGCACGCTAAAAAGGGCCTTTTTTCCTTCAACCATGCCTATCGCCCCGCAATACACCCCCCTAGGGCGTTTTTCTAAATCTTCAATGATTTGCATGGTTTTTATTTTAGGGCATCCGGTCACAGAGCCGCAAGGGAACAACGCCTTAAAAATCTCAAACAAACTGGTTTTTAGGGGCAATTTTGCTTCAATCTCGCTTATCATTTGATGCACGCTAGGCAAGCTGATGATTTCAAACAATTGATTGACTTTCACGCTATTTTTTAAGGCCAAGCGGCTCAAATCGTTACGCAATAAATCCACAATCATCACATTTTCGCTTCTGTTTTTGTCGTCATTTTGCAAGAACAATCGGTTTTTTTCATCTATTAAGGGGTTTTTTGAGCACACGATCGTGCCTTTCATGGGTTTTGTAATAATCTTAATCGCTGTGTCCAAAAACTCTAATTCAAAAAACAATTCCGGCGAAAAGCTTAAAACACTCCCAAACTCATTTTCTATCAAAGCCTTAAAAGGCGTATTTTGGTTGTGTATCACTTCCTTAAAAACGCGCTTTGGTTTGGCTTTAGTGTCTAAAAATAAATCCATCGTGAGATTCACTTGATAGGTATCGCCATTTTTTAAATGCTCTTTAACGGCTTTAAACTGCTTGAAATAAGTTTCTTGATCTAAAGGGCTGTGGATTTTAGGGTAAAACGCATGCTCTTTTAAAGGCTCTAAAGAGTATTTTTTTCTTTCTAAAAATTGTTCAAAATACAAAAAAGGGGTTTGGCTTTGAAAAGTTTCATCTAAAAACGCTAAACGCGCTTCGTATAAAAGATACCCTACAAAATACCCCTTCCCCCTATTTTGAGAGATGAAATCCAGGGCGTTTTTAAGCTCATTAAGATTAGTGGCGGTGAGTTTTTTAACGCTTTTTTGATATTTAAAATCCCCAAAAATCATTTAATTTCTAGCAACCGCTTCGTATTTGTCTATCAAAAACACCGGGTTATAGCTCATTTTAGACCTTCTTAAACCCTCTAATCCTAGATCTTCTTCTCTGTTAGCGTAAGTTAGATGGCTAAATTCATTCAAAAGCAATTGCTGGTTGATGATTTGATACGCGCCCACAATATCTGTGCGGGCTTTTTCAATGTGGATGAGTGCACTCTCTTCGTTTAAAACTTCTCCAAAACTAAACGAGACTATTTCTCCATTCACCCTAATAAGCCCCCCCTTTAAATCCAAGCTTTCATAATTTTCTAACACGCTTTGAATGCCCTTATTTTCGTTGATTAACCCTATATCATCGGTCCGGCTTTCTAAAAACCACGCTTTAGAGGCTTCTAAAACTTCCTTTTTATTTTGAGGAGAAATTTTTTCATAAACAAAATTCGCATAGTTGGTTAAAAACTGGTTTAGGTGGTTTTTTTTCTTATGGTATTTTTTCCCTTTGAGCGCGATCAATTCTTCAATAGAATAAACGTAATCGCTCCTGTCTCTGTTGTAAGTGAAATCAAACACCCCTACAAAATTGTCTTTCAAATCGTCTTTTTGCTCTAAAGTCAGGGAGTGGAATCTTAAATTTTTTTCTCGCTTCAAAAGCTCTTTTACGCATTCATGCGGCCTCTTACCGATAGGGTAGAAATAAAAGGGTTTTTGATTTTCATAAGTGGTTTGAATCACCAAACAATCCCTAATCACAGCCACTTGAATGAGCCTTGCATGCTGCCATAAAAAGCAATTGGTAAAACTCACATCTGATAACACGATTTTTTGAGCGCTTAAAAACCTTGAAAACAAGTCCTTATGCGCTAGGGTAATTTTTTCAAACATGACCAACTCTCTTTTATTTTTTTAACTCTTTTAGGGCGTTTTCTTGAAATTTTCTAGAAATCTTAAAAACCTCTGCATAAAAACCCGTAAGAATTTCTCCATTCAAATGTTTGAAGTCCCTTTGGCTGAGTCGTTTTAAAATTTCTCGCTCTCTTTTAGGGCAATAAATGGGGCTTTCTTGTTTGATGAGAGCGATTTTTAAAGCGATTTCTAAGCGTTTGTCTAAAAGATCGCTCAATTCATTATCCAGCGCATCAATTTCAGCCCTTAAATTTTCTAAAAGACTATCCAAATTCTTTTGCATCTAATCAAACCCCTTTTAAGCCTTCTTCTTCTAGCCGCCATAAATCTTCTAAAGCCTCTCTTTTTCTTATCACTCTGATTTTGTGATCTTCTAGGGCTAATTCTAAGAGTTTGGGGCGCGAATTGTATTGACTGGCCATGCTAGAGCCATAAGCCCCAACCTTTTCTATGGCTAATTTATCGCCTGGCTCTAATTCTGGCAAATGGACATCTTTTAAAAAAGTGTCGCTGCTCTCGCACACAGGCCCTACCACATCGCAAGGCGAAATCTCACGCCCCCTACAAGGCGTTATGACCCTTATGGCATGCTTAGCATGATACAAACTGGGGCGTAAAAAATCATTCATGCCCGCATCTACGATTACAAAGCGCTTGTTTTGAGCCTTTTTTTCATACAAAACCTGCGTGATCAATTCCCCACTCTCAGCCACGATCGAGCGGCCCGGCTCACAAATGATAGTCAAATCCAAGCCTTGAAGCGCGTTTAAAATCCCTTGTGCGTAATCATAAAGCTTGATAGTCTCTTCATTTTCATAGCTCACGCCAATCCCTCCGCCCACATCAAAAAAACGCAAATCTATCCCTAGCGCTATCAAAGATTTAGCGATTTTAGCCACCTTTTGGCTCGCTTCTATAATCGGCTCTAAATCTAAAAGCTGCGATCCGATATGAAAATGCACGCTAACAGGCTCTAAAAACGCGCTTTTTTTAGCCCAAAGAAACATTTCTAAAGCTTCTTTTTCTCCCACGCCGAATTTATTTTCTTTCAAACCGGTAGAAATATAGGGGTGCGTTTTAGCGTCAATGTTAGGGTTGATTCTAATGGAAATCCTGGCCTTTATCCCTAAAGATTGAGCGATTGTTTCAATCGTTTTTAATTCCATAAAACTTTCCACATTCAAAAATAAAATGTTGAGTTTTAGGGCTTGTTCTATTTCAAACGCACTCTTACCCACCCCGCTAAACACGATCTTATAAGGCTTGATCCCAGCTTTTAAAGCCCTATATATCTCGCCTATGGAAACGCAATCCGCCCCGCTCTCTAAATGCGCCAATAAAGAGAGGATACTCAAATTGGAATTCGCCTTTAAAGCGTAGCAAATCAAAGATTTACGCCCCTTAAACGCTTCTTTATAATTCAAAAAAGCCTGTTTGATTTTGTCAAAATCATAGAGGTAAAAAGGGGTTTTGTGAGTTTGAAACAGCTCTTCATAATTAAACATGGAAAAACCTAACCATAAAATTTGAACGAAGCATTATAGCAAAAAAGCTAAAACGCCACTCGCATGCCCACATTCCCGGTTATATTAATATCTTGGTATTGCAAGCCCATCTTAAGCCCCACCCCCACATTCACATACATCAAACGCCACAAATGCATTTCGCCTCCTGTGATCACGCTCGCAAAAGTGTTGAAAACTTCCCCCTTGCGATACAATAAAGTGTTTTCGCCCACAAAACGCACCGTATTACCGCCTTTAGATTTGATCAAAAGATCCCTACCCAATCTCGCCGTTACAAAATAATAGGAATTTTGACCAAAATATTTACGGCTCTCCAACCCCATGTTGAGCGTTAAAACCGATTCGTTAGAGGGGTTTGAATGCATGAGAAATTGTTTGTAAGCGGCATCATTCATTTTGCCTTTCATCCCGCTCAAGCCTATAAAATGATAGCTCAAGCCCACTTGAGGTTTTAACACCACGCTTTTTTGTTTGAACATGAAATCATAGCCGTAATTCCCATTCACGCTCGTTGTCCAGGTGTTATAACTATAGCGTTGGTTCAACACAGAAAGCAAGGAGTTAGAAGAATTGATATTATTTGCATTGCCTCCATAAGTTTCATTCGCGCTCAAAGTGAATTCGTTCCTTTTTAAAAAAGCCCTCGCATACATCCCCACATCCACATTATTAGCCAAAGAATGCATGATATTCCCATTAAAACCGCTATACCCATAAGCCACATAACCCCCAAGGATCACATTTTTAATTAACCGATCATAGCCCGCATTCAAGCCATAAAGCGTGCCATTGCCCCCAGAAATAAAGCTCGCTCCCCCAATCCCTTGAACCCAAAGGTTATTGGGGTGTTTGCTAAGTTGTGAATATTTGACAAAAACCTCTCCAGGGTTAGGATCGCTGAAACGCTTGTTTTTAAGCTCTAACAAAGAAAAATCAGACTCTCCCTCTCTAGCCCTAAAATCAGAGAGTTTGGTTAAACGGCTGGTTTGTTGGGTGTAACTCGCCAATTCTAAAAGGTTGGTAGCGTTATCCCTAAAATTAGGGTTAGAAATCAAGCTTGCGGTGTTTTGAAGATCTTTAGCCACGCCTAAGACTTCATTCAAAGAGTGGTTTTTTAAATAAATCGGCGCAAAAAGCGGGTTTTCTTTAGTCTCCATCATCAATGTTGAAAGCCACTTGATAGCGTTCCCCCCAACAGCTTCAATTTGATTGAGCGCGCTTTGCCCTTGAATGCCCGCAATGTAATCTTGTAAGGTAGGGGGGGTAAAGTCCATCGCTTTATTGCCGTAAGACATTTTAACCTGGTTATAAAGGACAGAAAGGCTTAAAATGTTGTTTTGATGGGCGTTGTTTGAGTTAGGCAGTGCTACGCTCAATAATAACCCCTTATCTTGTAATAAAACCCGTTGGCCCAAATAAGTCAATACGCCGTTTTTTTCCTCTATGTGGTTCCCGTTGATATTGATTAAGGTATAGAGCTTCAAATACGATTGCAAGCTGTTAGGGTTGATATTGTAATCAATGTAACGGCTGCTTTTTAATAAAGTGTAAGTCGTGTTATTGGCCATGCTGTTATTGACATTTATAAAAGGCGTTTGGGTGGTGTTGAGGTTAATGATCCCCTCCGCTTGAATGAGCGGATTTACAGGCGTTTGAGAATTTTCTAAATTAAAATGTATCGCTCCAAAATGATTCAAAGCCCCCCCTACTTCTAACCCATAAATCCCGGTACTTAAAGAAGCGTTTGAAGCGATTACTAAATTTTGAAGCACCTCTATTTTTTGCGTGGCGTTGTTGTTAAACGCTCCTTGAATGTTTAAGTTATTCGTTACAAAGCTGGCGTTTTTCTCTAACACCGCTTGGTTGGAAATCGTGAGGTTGTTGGCTTGGAATTGAGCGTTATTGTAAAGATACAGGTTTTTAATGTTTGCAGAGCCTTTAATCTTTGAAAAATCAACCACCCCGTTAGCGTAAATATTGCCTGAAAAATTGAAATCATTCGCCGTAACCATCAAGCTCTCATCGTTATTGTTCAAGGCGATTGGCGCGTTATTTGACGCATTACTAGAAGAAGTGCCATTTGCGCTTTGGGCGCTAAGCGCGCAAGGGTTTGTAGCGTTAGCTGTAGTTGGATCGCTTTGTTGCGCGCAACTAGCGTTGATAAACAGATTGCCTTGAGACACAGAAATATTGTTACTACCGGCATTAATCTTAAGGCCGTTGCTGGCATCAAGCGTAGTGATATTAATGTTAGAAACTTGATTAGACAATAATTGAAGCGTTCCAAAATGGTTAGTGAAAGCGATATGATTGTTTCCGGCAAAAATGAGCGAATTCCCTGCGTTAAAAGAGAGCGTGCCTCCATTAGCGTTAGAGAAAGTGGAATTTTGCACAAAAACATTGCCTTGCGCGTTGAAACTAAAATCCCCTTTTTGCCACACTTGACTCAAGCCATAGGGAGCGAAAAGCCCCTTTTTACCAAAATTAGGGATCAAATCCCCCAAACCTTGTTCATAAATAGACCCTAAACCTTTAGCCGCTAGGATTTTGTCTAAAACGCTTTTAATCTGCTGGTTTTGCAACAAGCTTTCTAAAGAATTGAGCGTGTCTTGGCCTAAAAATTCGCCAATCATTTGCTTGCCTAAAGCCACTACATCGTTTTGTAAAGCGTTGCTCGGTTTGACAATATCTTGCAACATCACGCTTATGACTTGCCCTATATCGTTAGCGGAAATAAAGCCGGTAATCTGATTGAACAACCCTTTTTTACTCAATAAATCATTGATGGACATGCTCCCTATAAGCTTTTCAGGGTTTTGCAAATCAATGCCCCCTAGTCCGGCTAATCCCCCCACTAGCCCGGTCCAAAAGCCTAATTTTTGTCTGATCAAATCCTTAATCGCCGTGTTCAAACCGCTATCGTTCATGAGATTATCAAAATTATTCTGCCCCAAAAGCTGGCTTAGGGTTTGATTTTTTTGTTCAGGCGTTAAATACCCCCCGATCACGCTATTACTCCCTAGCGTATTTACTATCAAATTCCCTAATCCCCCAGCTTTATTAATGGATTGCACCGCCACTTCGCCCAAAATATTAGCTAGCCCGGCTTGATTGAAAACCTTATTAATACCCTCTTGACCCAGCATGCTAAAAATCCCATCGGTTTGCGAGCTTACGATATTCGCTTGGTTGAGAATGAGCGAAGTTTGGCTGTTAAAAGTTACGCTCGCGCTCCCCCCAGTCCCCCATGCGTTCCCGCTCCCTAAAGTGCCGGTAAGATAAATTTCTTTAGCGTTAAAAGTCGTGTCAATATAGCCCAAATCAGCCGAGCTAGACTCTAAAAGCTGCCCTAAATAAGTGCCTCTAAATTTTTGGCACACAATATCAGTATAATCACAAGGTGTTTGATAGCCCAAGCCCCCAAAAACAACCGCGCTATTGGTGTCTGTTTGCCCTATTTTAGTCGCTCCCACAATCAAAGCGCCGTTATTGAAATTTTGCACCACCGAATTGTTTGCATTATCAATAAATGCGTTAATGTTTTTCCAATCGTTAGGCGTGATGAGTTTAACAAGCTCATTTAGCGCATCAGAGTTTAGATCGCTCAAACTTGAGAGCGAAAAACCATTCCCTAATATCTTTTTGATTTCAGGGTAGAGTTTGAGAGCCATTTGCCCTAGTGCTTTGATATTATTGAAATTATAGCCCTTGTTATAGATGTGCAACGCGCTAATAGGGTTGCCTTGCGCGTTATAGGTTTGCGAGATGACAGAAGACTCAGAGGTTAGATCATTATTTTTCGTGGTGTTATTGCTGCCGTTAGCTTGATAGGATTGGTTGGGATTGTAATAGCCTTTCACATTGCTGGTGAGATAAAACACGCCTTCTGCATCATCGCTATAAGAATACACGCCGTTAGCGTTGTTATAAACTTTTTGGTAGTTAAAGACTTCAGAGCCAATGTTATAAAGCGTGTTTTTAATACCCGGGATTTGAGAGAGCGTAACGCTTAGTTGGTTGTCTTTAAAGCTCTCGGTGATTTTTAGGGCGTTATTGAGAGGGTTAGTGAAACTATAAGTTTGGTTGATAGCGTCATAGATCCCATCATTGATACGCATGCCAAAGAAGTTGATACGCTCATACCAATTACTACTCATACCCGCTTGAATGATGTTATACACACGATTTTTATTATCGTTTAGATCGCTTAGTAAATCAATGTTAGCGATATTCAAACTCCCTTGATCGCTAAAAACAAGTTGGCTGTTTTTTAAATTCAACACGCTGCTGTTGTTAGGGTTTAAGAGATTGCCTCCCAAACTCAAGGGCGCTTTAATGTCAAGGGTTTGATGGAAAGTGATGGGGCTTTGAGAAAAAGCGTTATCATAGAAATTAAACGCCGTGTTAGAAGTAATAGCGCTAGAGCCTTGAAAATCTAAAGAAGAGTTATTGCTTAAATTAAACTGCCCTCCTAAAGAGATCGCTCCCTTAAACACGATAGAGGAATGATTCAAACTCGTAGTGGTATTCGCTGAATTGAAATTGACCGCTCCGTTAAAATTAAGGCGAGAGCCATCATTCACAACCAAGCTCGCATAATCGTTGATTGCGGCGTTATTGGAAACATTAATGGTGCTTTGGTTGAGGTTGAGCGAGCTGGTGTCGTTCACATTCAAATCGCCTTGAAGTTCTAAGGTTGAATGGTTGCTCGCATTGATAAAGGCGTTTTGAGAAAGATTGATCGCATTGGCTTTAATACTGCTTGTCCCCACTGAAACGCTTAAATTGGAATTGTCAAACAACACGCTTTTAGCTTGCATTTGATACAAACCAGAGCTTAAATTCGTGCTGTTGGTGAAACTGATCGCATTAACGGCATTGAATTTAAAAACAGATTGCGTTGTCCCCACATAGCCTCTAAAAGAGCTGTTAGAAAAATCCAGATTCAAAGCGTTGAAACTAAAATTAGGGTTGCCTTTATTTTGCGCGGTATCGTCTATAAAATAGGAGTTTTGAGCCTGAATGTTCGCGCTGTTAGAGACAAAATTCATAGAAGAGCTTTGCGTCCCAGCGGCGCGGTTATACAAAGTCGCGTTCGTTAAAAGAATGCCTTGAAGCCCGTTAAAATTAAGGCTTGCACCCCCACCGCTAGAAATGCGATTCCCGCTTTCAATACTGCCGGTGATGTAAATCTTTTGCGCTTCATAATGCCCTGTGATAAAGCCTATGCATTGCAAATTCCAGCAATGCCCGCTCGCATCATTACTCCCTGCCCCCTTATTGTCCCCAAAGCGAATGATGGCATTAGACTGCGGTGCATCGCTCGCATTTGTCCATATATTTTTAGCCCCAAAAACGATCGTGCTGTTTTGCCCGGTGAATGTTTGAGAAAATTCCGCTTTAGTGAATAAAGTTTTCCCGCTCGCATAAAAATCAATGCTCTTGTCGTAATAGTAAATGGTGTTGTTTGAATTCCCTAAATTATTGTTATAACTATTAGGCATGTAGGTCATAAAACCGACAACATCTTTATAATATAAATGATCCGATTTTTCCATATCCATATAATCAAACACCATGCCAACACCCAAACGCCGGATAGAAATGCTGTTGGGTGAAAAAATCTCTTGGAAATTATAGGTTTGGTTATTGAAAGAATACACCACATCATAAACGCCATTACCTACGCTAGAGACGAGCTTTTCACTACTTGCTCCATGCCCTTGGTAGTTGATGAGCTGCCATAAATTTTTACTGAAAGCGTTGTTGTATTCAATTTCTTTAGAAGAGCTTACAAGGGTGATAGGGTTGCCATTAGTAATAGCTTCATCAATATTAATAACAGAATGAGCGTTAAAAGTGATTGTCCCATCGCCAAAAGACAAAGGGGCGTTCAGGTTTTTTAAAGTGATATTATTGAGAGTAACTTTCCCTTTCACGCTCGTGTTCGTAGGGCTATTAAACACCACATTATCAAAGGTTGCATTCCCTGAAATATTCACAGAGCCGGTATTGTTGAAATTAGCGTTATTTTGAGAGCCATCACTATTGGTAGAGTTCCCAAAAACAGCGTTCCCGGCGATTTGCAAATTTGAATGAGCGTTAGTGAAATCCCCCACAAACGAAGTGGTCGCGCTAGAATTATTGAAATTAAAAGAAGCGCTGTTGTTAAAGTTAGCGTTATTGAACGAAGCGTTTTTTGTGCTAATCTCAAACGAACCGCTATTGAACTGGTTGTTGTTTGAAAAATTCAAGCTATCGCCATTGAATTGGTAACTCCCTCCATTAAAGTTGGTGTTTTCAAAAGTGGCTTGCCCTGCATTGAAAATAAATTTCCCGTCTTTGGCTTGGTTAGTGAAAGTGGTGCCATACACCAAAAGCGTGCCGTTAGCGTTTAGATCTTTCAAATTCTGCGAACTATCCATGCTTTGCGTGGAAAAAGTCATAGAGCTTGAATAAATCCCAGCGTTATGTTGCGTGATGGTAGCGTTAGCGATATTGACGCTATCTATTCCATTAAAGACCAGATTGGCTGCCCCACCCGTGCCTATACGATTGCCAGAACGCAGATTCGCTGTGATATACACATGATAAGCGCTATAAGTGCCATTAGTCGTGCCTGTGCATTGGTAATAGGGCCAAGGCCCGCAATGCCCGTTAAGAGCGCTCCCTGAAGTGTCCCCAAAAGACACCGTGCCGCTAGAAGAAACATTATGATCAGTCCATGTTGAGTTATACCCAATCACCAGATTACTACCACTCGCACTAAAGGTTTGCTTAAACGAGTTAGTATAACTCCCCCATATTTGAACGCTCGGCAAGTAATAGGTCCCGCTCTCTGTAAAATTTTGGGATTTTGGGATGTAATATTTATGATCATACCAAGGCATGTCAGCATTGATATAATTTGAAGCGGATAAGTCAAATTTGGAGCCGTTAATGACAAGGGGTGGCGTGTAAGTCCCGCTCTCTAAAGCTTGGATGATAATGGAATTAGGGCCAAAAGTTTCTTGCAGTTTGTAGATAGTATCCCCTATTTTGTAGCCCACTTGATAGACTTGCGTAGGGTTTGTAGAGGATTTAGAGGGCGAAGAGTCAGTGGGTTTAGATGTTGCAGCGTTTTTGCTCAAAAGCTGCCCGGTAATCCCATTGTAAGTGATCATCTCCCACAAACCTTGAGCGAAACTTTGTGGCTTTGAAGGGCTTTCGTTCGTTTTTAAGGCGTTTGTTAGGCTGTTGATTGCATGGTTTAAAAGATGATTATAAGTGATCCCACCGCTAGAATTTAAAATCGTTACGCTCTTCTCACTGCCTAAACTTGTGAGGTTGAAAGTTGTCCCTTGAGCGAGAGTGATTTTAGAACTCCCAAAATCAAGGGTTGAGCCATTGTTCAAGTCATTCTTACCGCTTAGAGTAACGCTACCGGTAACACTCATGTTGTTTGTATCAACAGAAGTGTTGAATGTCGTGCTGTTAAAACTCGCGCTCCCATTAATGGTGATTTTACCGGTATTGTTGAAATTAGCGTTATTAAAGGAAGCGTTTTGGATCGTTAGTTGGTGGTTTGAATTGTTAAAGGCTTGCTCAAAAGTCGCAGAACCATTAAGAGTGGTAGCGTTACCACTAAAAGAGCTGTTTTGAATTTGGGGGTGCTGAGCGCTTTGATTGGTCTGGTTATTGAAAGTAAAAGTCCCCCCATTAAAGGAGCTGTTTTGGAAAGTGGCTCGATTGTTAAAAGTATAGGAAGCGTTACTAAACGAAGCACCATTAAAGGAACTTGCACCTTTAAAATTAAAACTACCGCTATTAAAGGCGGTGTTATTGGTGGCTTTAAACTCTTTATTGAAAGTGAATGCCCCCCCATTCCATTTCGCCCCGCTAAAAGTGGCGTTCTCTTCAAAAGTGAAACTGCCGTTTGCATTATTAAAAGCCGTATTCGTAGCGTTAGTCGTCCCTTTAAAAGAATAGCTAGGCCCTGCAGTGGAGCAATTAGCCCCTACGCCCACACTAGCTAAAGAACTGCAAGTATCCCCACTTAAAGAAACCGAACCGATGGTAATAGTGCTGTTAGCGTTGCCTATATTCACTTGCGAAGTTTTAAACGCGCTGATATTGGAATTGATAGTAACCTTATTAGCGTTCAAGTTTAAAGTGGCTATGCCGGTGTGCGTGCCAGCTCCCGATCCCACACGATTGCCCACTTCTACGCTGTTATTCACATTGATAGTCCCAGCGCTAAAAGTAATATTAGTATGCCCATTAGGATACCAAGAAGTGAAGCTATTCCCACTATGAGCGCCCAAATCAAAAGTAGCGTTATTGCCTAATTCAATATTTAAATTCCCCCCATTATTTTCCCCTCCGGTGTAGTTATACAGACCGCTTAAAAAATAAGTGCCGTTATCATTTTTTAAATTGGCTGTAATATTTTGGTTGTTTTGAGTGTGGTAGTAATTAGCCGCATTACCCCCTGCCCAAGCTTTTGTGATGAGTTGGTTTCCTGTGTATTGTTGTGTTTTTTTCTCCCATTTATCGCAACGCCATACAGCATACCATGGACGATGCACGCATACCTTTTGGCTTTTTTCCCCCCAACTAAGCCCCAAAATGTCTGTTCCATCAGCATACACCCCACTAGCAAACCCACCGATTAATAAAGGTGCAAGCCATAAAGGACGCTTTAAGATTGTTTTTTGATGCGATCGTTTGATACTTTTTGGTTTCTTTTTAAACTTTTTCATTAAATGCTACCCTCTCATTTCCTAGATAGTAGCCAAAAACTCCATCATTTGATTAAATCAAATAGATTAAAGTGCATTTTTTCCAAGCAAACGCCAAAAAAACAAAGCGCACACCAGCACAAACAATTCCTTAAACAGCCATTCGCTTTGAGCGTGCGAGCGGGCAAATTCAGCGCTTTGAAGCACGGCTTCGCCCGCTTTTTGAGCGTTTAAAATATAAGGCGTGTAATAAAAAACAAAGAGCAAACACAACGCCCCTATCGCCACGCCAAGGATCAAATACACTAACGATCTTTTATAATAAATAAACGAAATGATTTCATAAAGTAACACCACAAAACCGATCGCGCCTAAAACATAATTGAAACGCACAAAGATTTGCGCCATGAGTTTCCCGCTCTCAAAGGGAGTTAGATTCAATTCAGGCAAAATGCTTGAAGCTTTGAAAACAATGGGTGCGACTATCGCTCCTAAAATGATCAAAGAGCCGCCCAAAATACCTAAAAGAAGCAAATACACCCCTAAACCAAATTTTTTCATCTTCCACCTTTTTTAAGATTTTTGCAACAAATGGTTGCAATCCTTAAACTGCCACACTTGAACTAAGGGCATAAAAAATTCTAAAAGGGCTTGAATGTCAGTGATCCTGTCTTTTAACCCGATAAACACTTCAATCTTCACGCCTTTTTCTAATAAAAGTCTAATTATAGAATCACTATACTTGTAATTCAATAAAAATTCTAATTCTTCTAAAGAACCCATTTTTTTAAAACGCTCCAATTGAGCGCTCAAGCCCACGGCTTGATAAAAGTTATCCATGTAGCTTTGCGGGTCTTTTTGAAACGAAGAAAGTTGCAAGCGTTTGAACGCCAAACTCTTATGCGCTAACATGCAAGGCGAAAACAATAACAAAGAATTGATGCGCCGCTGTTGTAAGACTTCATTATAAGCGTATTCTATCGCCTTAATCGCCCCCATAGAAAAGCCTGACACATCATAAGCCCCTTTTAAAAGCCACTCTTCAAACAAAACGCTTTCATTAATGAACCCAAAACCACTAAAAAAACACATTTTCACCCGTTCAAAAAATCATGCAAATGAGAATGTTCTAAATATTCTTGCTCTAATAATAGAGCGCTCAAGCGCTTGCAAGCTGCAATTTGTGGCTTTAAAAACTCCAGTTGCTCTTCATAAAGAACGCTTAAAGACTCTTTTGTAGGGGCTAAAAGAAGCTCACCAGCCATAAATTCGTTCAAAAATTTCGCTTTTTGCAAGTCTTGTTTGGACAAACTATAACGCTCCTTATAAAGCAACTCTAAAATAATCGTCCCGCTCAAATACACTTTAATGTAATTTTTAATCTCGCTCTCGCTGTGGATTTTATTTTCATTAAAAGCGATAAATTCCCCCAATAAAGGCGCTTTATCAAATTCAATTTCTAGCCAATATGCACTCAAGGCTTTCGCGCTTTGATACAAAGCGACTAATTCCTTTTGGTTTTCGTCTAAGGTTTGGGGCTTTTTCTTGCCGTAAGCGATCTTGTCTTTCACTTCTAAAATGTCGTTCTCAGTGATTTCGGTTCGTTGGTGTTTGAGGGCGTTTAGAGCGCTTTCATTGATTAAAGTCGCTAACATCGCCCCACTAAAACCCACGCAAATTTTAGCGATCTTAAGGTAATTGAGTGCATGCTTTTTGTTTTCTAACAGCTTTTCTAAAATGCTTTGTCTTTCTAGTAAATCCGGTAAAGAAATGAAAATACGCCGATCAAAACGCTTGCTCCTTAATAGCGCTTCATCCATCACTTCCATTTGGTTAGTCGCTCCTATCACCACCACCTCATCGTTTTGTAAAAACCCATCCATTTCGGTTAAAAGCTGATTGAGCGTGGCCTCTCTTTCATCGCTCCTATGCCCTCCCCTAGCCTTACCCAAAGCGTCAATTTCATCAATAAAAATAATAGAGGGGGCATGCCTTTTAGCATGCATGAAAAGTTCATGCACTTTTTTAGCCCCAGCCCCCACATAAATTTGAGAAAACGCGCTCCCGCTTTCATAAAAAAACGGTACTCTGGCTTCACTCGCTAAGGCTTTAGCGATCATGGTTTTCCCCACTCCAGGAGGCCCGATTAAAAGCACGCCTTTAGGGAGAAAAATCCCTAAATCCTGGTATTTTTTAGGGTTTTTTAAATAATCTATCACTTCTAGTAATTCTTCTTTGACTTCATCCACCCCTGCAATATCTTCAAAACGCACCCCTAGCGCATCGTATCGCTGGAATGCATTTTCTAATTCGTTTTTAGTCGCACTCTCTAAACTCATTTTAGTGTCCAATCGTTTGGGCAAACGCCAAAAGATCCCAAAAAGCATGCTAGAAATGAAAAAAAGCAACGCTAAATTCATTTTAGAACCCTTGCTTAAATTTTCTCGTCTTTCTATGGGCATGCTTTCTGGGATTTTATAAACCCTTAAAAAGGCTTCTTTGTTGGTTTTATAAAGACCCTTGTTAGCATAAAAATAATTTTCATCTTCAATTAGAGTTTGCTTAGGGTGGGATTGGATCACATAAAAAAAGTCCTTACCCGATATGAGCCTAGAAACATCGCTTAAAATTAAAAAAAGAAGCAAACAAAAAGTAAGGATCAAAAACCCTAACGCCAAAACAAGCGAGCGGTTTTTGATGCGTTTAAAGGGAGCGGTGAGGTTTTCTAAAAATTTAGAAAACGGCATGGTTTTCCCTCTCCTTAATTTCATACTCTTTGATTTCTAAAAAACTGGCCCTTAAAGGCTTATCGCTTTTGATTTTAATGGGGTTAAAGAATTGATCTAAGGCTTTAAATTCGCCGTCTTTTTGCACTTCCACTAAGGCTTTTAGGGGCGTATTGAGCTTGAGTTGCAATAGCCTGAACGCCTTATTTTTATGCAAAATCAAATCTTTAATCGCATTCAAACGCTTTTTAGAATCTTCAAAGATCACGCTATCTGTCATCAAGCTAGAGGGGGTGCCTTTTCGTTTGCTGTAAATAAAAGGGTGGATGTGCGTTAAAGGCAAGCTTTCTAAATTTTTAAACGCTTCTTCAAAAACGCTTTTGCTCTCGCCCGGATGCCCTACAATAAAATCCGTGCCAATAGCAAAATTCTTAGAAGCGATTACCTCTAATAATTCCCTATCGCTTTTAGTGCGGTTTCTTCTGTTCATCCTCTCTAGCATGAAATCATGGCTGTGCTGTAAAGCGATATGCAAATGTTTTTCTAAAAAATCCTCTTCTAAAAGCTCTAAAAATTCATCGTTGATTTGATTAGGCTCTAAGCTCCCAATCCTTATGCGTTTTAATCCAGCAATCTGGCTTAATTTTTTAATCAACCTTGCGATATTGCTTCTTCTATCTTTCCCATAGCTCCCCACATTGGTGCCGGTTAAAACCACTTCTTGAACCCCTTTAGAGCATAAAAGGCCCACTTGCTCTAAAATTTTCCTCTCTTCAAAACTCCTAGCCCTCCCTCTCACGCTTGGGATAATGCAATAATTGCAATCAAAATCACAGCCCTCTTGGATCTTGATAAACGCCCTAGTTTTTCCCACAAACTCGCTCACCATCGTGGTGTCTAAGTGCTTGTTTTCTAAATTGTCGTCTATAAAAAAACGCTTTTTTTCTTGTAAAAGCGCGTTAATCTTTTCTTTATTGTCATGCCCAAAAACGCCCTTTAAAAACCCTTTTTCAAAAAGCTCTTTGCCTTGAGTTTTCACCCCACAACCAGTGAATAGCACTTCCTTATTTAATCGCGCCATTTTTTTAGCGTAACTCCTTACTGCGCTATCGGCCCCATTGGTTACGGTGCAAGAATTGATGATAATAATATCGGCTTCTTGTTCTTCTAAGGTCGCGCTAAAATCCTTCAAATTCTCGCCCATCACTTGCGTGTCAAAAAGATTCGTCCTGCACCCAAAAGTTTTGAAATAGACTTTTTTCATTTTTGTTCCCTTTTATTCCCAAAGCCATCACCTAGAAAATCAGCATCCACTTTAAGCAGCTTGCTGGTCGTATAAGCGATATGGATATTTTCTTCTTTCAAAAAAGCTTCAACGATTTCAGCCACAATCTTGCTCCTTAAAGACATGGTCGCATACGAATTGGTTTGATACCACACCGAGATTTTTATCCCGTTATTTTCAGGCATCAAAAAGCATCGAGGCTTCACACTCAAACTCCTTAAAGAATACCGGTCGCGCATTTTATTGAGCTGTTTATAGGTAATATCCGTGTATTCTTTAGACAATTCTGTAGCGATGTTGAGCGCAATTTTAGAAGCTTTTTTAAAATCAGAATCAAATGTAACGCAAAAATCCACGCCATCCCAAACCGTTTTCATCCCAAAATGGCTGTAATTAGCAAACATGGTGGTGAAAATATAATTATTAGGCACAAAAATAATCCGGCCCGCTCTCCTGTTGTTCGTGTAAGTGGTAAAGGTTACATCTTCTAAAATCGTAATGTGCAACATAGAAATATCTAGCACATCGCCAATAAAAATATCCGTCCCCTTAGCGATACGCACCCTATCGCCCACATGCACGCTCCCCCCAATCAAAATAATAAACCACCCGAGCAAGCTCATGAACAAGTCTTTCATCGCAATCGCTAAACCCGCGCTCGCAAAGCCTAAAACCGTTACCAAGTAAGTAACGTTTTCCAAATAAGAAAAAAGAAAGATTAAAATGATCACGCTCACATTCACGAAGTTAATGGCTTTATTCACGGTATAGACGCGCTCATTATTTTCAATGTATTTACTGGAAATGATCTTTAAAATCCACGCAAACACCACGCTCAAAAGGGCCGCTAAAAACACATAAACCAATTTAAAAAGCTGGTTTTTAACTTGAGATTTGACAATGCTTATAGCTTCATCACTGTCTTTTTGGAAAATCCCGATCGTGGTTTTTAGAATGTTTTGAGCCCCTTGCAATTCTAAGCGTTTGGCTTGAGTTTGATAAATCTCATCGCTTAATTTCGCGCTTTTATCCAAAGCGTGCCACTGATTTAAAAGCTGGTGTTTTTGATCTAAAAGCTTTAAAACTTCTCCTAAAGAAGTCTGGTTATTTTTAAGATTTTCATGCTTTAAACGCATGCTCTTAATGAAAGAAATGCCATCAATGATCGCAATAGGGTTAGCGATATTAGGGATATTGGGGATATTGGGGCGCTCTATCAAATCCTTAAAAGGATTGACCCCATAGCTTTCAAACATTTTTTGCTGGGACTCTAAAGCCTTTAAGGTATGCTCTAAGGTGCTAATCTTTAATAAATCCTTGCTTTTTTTGTTTTTTAAACGCCTTAATTCCTGCCTCACGCTCTCTTTTTCGGTATAAATTTGGTTGTAAATCTTGTAGTTTTCAAATTTTTTCAACCACACGTTATCGTCTTTGGCGAGTTTTTTATCCACCAAAGCCATTTGTTTTTGTATGGACAATAGCTCTTGGCTTTTATCTTCTGCTTGTAAAAACAAAAAACAAAAGAATAATAATACCCTTAATGCCATTTTTCTAACACCTTTATGATCGTTTCTTTAGGGATATGAGAGGCAATCTCAAACGCTCCAACGCCTTTAGGCAGAATGAATTTTAGGGTTTGGTTCTCGCTTTTTTTGTCTAAAAACAAGCGTTCGTAAAATTTTTGAAGATCAAGGATTTGGTAATTGAATATCAAACCAAATTTTTTCAATAAATTTTCTATGCGTTCGTATTCTTTTAAAGTGAGCATGCCTAAAGAAAGGGCTAAATCATTAGCCATGCGCATGCCAATAGCGATCGCTTCGCCATGCAAAAATCGCTCGTAATCAGTCTCTTTTTCTATCGCATGCCCAAAGGTATGCCCGTAATTGAGCCCAGCCCTGATATTTTGCTCTTTTTCATCTTGCATAATAACTTGAGCTTTGATACTAACGCTTTGAAAAACCACTTCTTCTAAACAATCTTTTAAATCCTTTGTTTCTAATATTTCTACCAGGTTTTTATCAAAACACACCGCCATTTTAATGATTTCAGCAACCCCTGCTTGAAATTCCCTTTTTTCAAGGGTTTTTAAAAAAGTCAGATCAATATAAACCGCTTTAGGCTGGTAAAACGATCCGATTAAATTCTTGCCATAAGGCGTATTGATCCCTGTTTTCCCCCCCACGCTCGCATCCACTTGAGCGAGCAAAGTCGTAGGGATATTAATAAAATCAATCCCCCTAAAATAAATACTGCTAGCAAACCCCACCATATCGCTTATCACTCCCCCACCAAGGGCTATCATTAAAGAATGGCGGTTTAATTGCATTTCAAAGGCGTTGTTTAAAATGCGCTCTAATGAATTAAAATTCTTGTATTTTTCCCCGGACTCTATCACGCACACTCTCACTTCTAAGGCTTTCAAGCGCTCTAATAAATACGATAAATGCAGCCCGGCCACGATGCTATCGCTAATGATGAGCACTTTTTGTTTCAATTCCATTTTGGGCAATTCCCCCAAAAACACTTTATAGCTTTTTTCTTTTAAGGGGATTAAAATTTCTTGCATTCTTTCACTCCGCTATAGGGATAAAAATTTGAGGGTTATCATCGTTTAAAAACGCTAATTTTTCCACTTTAGTGGATAAAAACCACCAAAAGCGCGTGTGCGTGATACACTCTTCAAAAGGCATGAAATGCAAAATGGGATTTCTTAAAGAATTGAGATACATGATAGGATTTCTAATATCGGTTTGAAAAATCTCAATCTTGCGGTTGAGCGTGTTGGCTAAATTTTCGTAATGATTGACAATCTCGTTTTTATAGCGCTTGTTAGGGTCAAAATCATAGAGCAACAAGCCCAAATCCATTTGCATAGACACATCAAAGATCACTGAAGACATGTCCTCATTGATATCCAAGCTTTCATTCAATACCACCACGCTTTGAGAGGTTTTAGACAAGCCGGAAGTGTTGGTTTTATAAACCGGGGTGGCTGTTTTATACAAGGCTCTTCGGTGTTTTTTCAAGAAAAAAAGCTCTCTGCCTACCACGATTAGGCCCATTTTTTTCTGGTGGTCTTCATGGAGTTTTTGGATAAAACTTTTCCCGTAAAAATCAAAATTCACTTCAATGCTTTCGGTTTCTAGCGATAAAAATTTATGGTAAAACTTAGGGCTAGTGGGGTGTAAAACCTGAATGTAGAGCTTGTAGCTCTTTAAATGTTTGTGCAAAAACAAGGCTTGATACACATCGCGCATCATCGCTTTTCGGCTTTGTAAGCGCATATCAATGTATAAATAAATGCTCTTACCAAAGGGGGCTGGGAACTGCCCCACATTGCTTTTGACTTGATGATACACCACATTCAAAATTTCAGGATTACCCGCCACTAATAGAATGTCTCGTGGTTGGATAACCAAAGATTTAGTGGAGAGCAACAAAACATCGTTGCGATAAAGCCCCACAATCCTGTATTCTTTTTGCCTGATAGAGCCAATATGCCTGTAAGCAAAAATACTCCCAAAAGGCACATCAATCTCCATGATCTCGCCCTTGCCTAACCCAAACTCTCTAGGGGTGCTAGGGATATTGGGCAAACGAGAAATGAATTTATTGGCTAAAACTTCAAATTCATCAATTAAAATAAGTTTTTCATCTTTATTTTCTTCATTATTTTCTAAAGTTTTTTCACCATCTCTTTTCACGCCCAAAACCACGCGCATGCGTTTGAAATGGGTTTGAATGATTTTGTGAATGATGTGCTGTTCTTTAAAATCTTGTATGATTAAAAACGCGTCGCTCACCTCATCGTTTAACACTTGCAAAAGCCTAAAACTAGAAGTCGCATCAAAACAATGAAAAGCGAAAGTGCTTGGGTAGTTTTTAGGGATAAGGCTCTCATTTTTGACAACCACTATATAAAAATTATGATTAGAATAATGCCTTAGCACCAAGTCTAAAAAATTTTTTGCTACAATGCCATCTAAAATAAGGGCGATTTTTTTCAATTCCAAACTTCCTAAAAAATGATTACGCCATTATATCCAAAGATTAAGGCTTAAACGATGGATTTTCAACTCCAAGCGACGGACAATAACGCACGAGCTGGTCTTTTAAATTTAGCCCATTCTCAAGTGGCAACGCCTGTTTTTATGCCAGTAGGCACGCAAGGCTGCATCAAATCTTTAGACGCTACTGACATGCAAGAAATTTTAGGTGCTAAACTCATTTTAGCCAACACCTATCACATGTATTTAAGACCGGGTGAGGAAGTGGTTGGACAATTAGGGGGCTTGCATCGTTTCGCTCAATTTCATGGGAGTTTTTTAACCGATAGCGGAGGGTTTCAAGCCTTCAGTTTGAGCGATAATGTTAAGTTGCAAGAAGACGGGATTGTTTTTAAATCCCATATTGATGGGAGCAAGCATTTATTCACGCCCACTAAAGTTTTGGACATTCAATATTCTTTAAATAGCGATATTATGATGGTTTTAGACGATTTAGTGGGCTTGCCTGCTCCCTTAAAACGCCTTGAAGAATCCATTAAAAGAAGCGCTAAATGGGCGAATCTTAGCCTAGAATACCACAAGCAAAAAAACCGCCCCAACAACAACCTTTTTGCCATTATCCAGGGTGGGACGCATTTGAAAATGCGCAGCCTCAGCGTGGGATTAACGCATGAGGGTTTTGATGGCTATGCTATAGGCGGGTTAGCGGTGGGGGAAAGCGTGAATGAAATGCTAGAAACCATCGCGCACACCGCCCCCTTGCTCCCCAAAGACAAGCCTCGCTACTTGATGGGCGTAGGCACGCCTGAAAATATCCTAGACGCTATCGGTTTAGGGGTGGATATGTTTGATTGCGTGATGCCCACCAGAAACGCCAGAAACGCCACCCTTTTCACGCATTTTGGCAAAATTTCTATCAAAAACGCGCCCTATAAATGCGATGATACCCCTATTGAAGAAAATTGCACCTGTTATACTTGCAAACGCTATTCTAAAGCCTATTTGCACCATCTCTTTAGGGCTAAAGAACTCACTTACGCTCGTTTGGCTAGTTTGCACAATTTGCATTTTTATTTAGAGCTGGTTAAAAACGCCAGAAACGCCATTTTAGAAAAGCGGTTTTTGAGTTTTAAAAAAGAATTTTTGGAGGAATACAACTCCCTCTCTCATTGAATGATGGAATGTAAAAATACTAAAAAGCGTTTTTTACCATCAATGACAAAGAACTTGCAAAAAGCAAGCGATAACTTTTTAAAAAAAGCGGCCTTAGTTTTTAATTAAAACAAAACCCTATCTTTGATAAATTTCAGGGTGGGTGCTTTTAAAACGCCTGTGGAACCAAAAATAACTTTCCGGGTGGTTTCTAATCACCTCTTCGCACAAACTCGCTTGGGCTTGCGTGCATTCTAAAATATCGTTTTCAGCGTTATCGGTGATTTGAGATCGGATACTTGGATAATAAGTCGCTGTATAATGCGAATAATCGTCATTAAAATCAATGAATACCGGCTGGATGTCTATATTGTAGCGGCGCGATAAAATAGAAGCGATCGTGGTGTGCGTAGCGTCTTTATCAAAGAATTTCACCACCACCCCATCTTTAGGCACGACATTTTGATCCACTAAAATCCCCACAAGGCCATTGCCTTGATTATATATTTTAATGAGTTCTTTCATCGCCCCTATTTTATTGACAAAACGCACCCCAAACGCTTCTCGCCGGCTCATGATCATGTGATTGATAGGGGCAAATTTAGTCAAACGCCCCAAACACCCCCTACCATAGTCCTTATAATATTGCGCTAAAGTCGTGCCTACCGCTTCCCAATAGCCAAAATGCATGCATAAAGTGATCGCTTGGCCTTCCTTGTTTAAAGACTTCCACACCTTTTCTTCATTGATGAGCGTGAAACGAGCGTCGTATGCATCTTTAGGGATAAAAATCACTCTAATGGTTTCTAAAATAATGAAAGCAAAATTTTCATAACCCTTTTTAATAATCCTTTTTTTCTCTTCTTCGCTTTTAGAATCTCCAAACACAAAATCCAAATTGGCTTTAGCGTCAAAATAACGGCGCTTATCAAAAGTTTTCATGAGCCACGCCACAGCTTTGATACACCTTAAAAACCACAAATGAGGCATTTTGGCTAAAATAAACCCTAGAATATTCGCTAAAGATTCCACGATAAAAACACTCAAAATGCGCAGTTCTGTTTTCAAACCCCTATCGTCTTTGTTTAATATTTTTTCGTGTATGAGTCGTTCTTTGTAAGTCATTCTTTTTCCTTTAAAATGTTTAAAACGCATTCTTTAATTTTTTTAGGATCTATGTTTTGGATAGAAAAATCCTTCTTATGGTAGTTTGCGTTTGAATTACCGGTGAGCGAAACATTGATCGGGCTTTCTAATTTAAAACGCTCCATGGGCGTGTTGCCATAAAGGGTGATGCTAGCTTTTTGCAACGCCCATGCTAAATGCGTAATACCCGTATCGCCCCCAATAATCAAATCCATTTTAAAAAGCAACGCCTTAATTTCGTTTAAAGTGAGTTTGGGGAGCAATAACACATCGCGCTGGTTTTTTAAAGTGCCATAAAGCGCAGTGGCCTTATCTTCATCAGCATGCCATAGCAAGCAAATTTGAAAATTTTCTAACGCTAACGCCAACTCTTTAAAACGCTCTGTGGGGTAAGTTTTATTGACTTTAGAAGTTTCTAAAACAAAAAGGATTTTTGGCTTATTTTGATTCAAATTTAACGCATTGATTTTTGGAGAATCTTGGTAAGAAAACACTTTAGATCTAGAGCTTAAGCTCTCTGAAATGTCTTTTTTGGGCAAGTTTAGGGCATGGAATAGGAGCGTAAAATTGCGCTTTAAAACAGGCTCATCATAAGCGATAGAAACTTTTTGCGAATAAAAAAACGCGCTCAAACCCTCCCTAGCCGAAGCACAATCAAAGCCGACTTTTTTAGGGGCTTTTAACATTTGAGTGATGAGGGCGGATTTGATCAAGCCTTGCATGTCAATGATGATATCGTATTCATAAGCCCTTAAAGATTTAAAAAGTTTGAAAATCTTCAAAGGGTTAAAGGTCGTAAGAGTGCTTTTTAAAGCGATGGGGTGTAATTTATCAATATAAGGGGAATGCTCTAAAATCGCGCTGAATCTTTCATCCACAAACCATTCTATTTGAGCGTTAGTAAAACGCTCTTTAATCGCCGCTAAAAACACCGCGCTCACGATAATATCCCCAAGCGCTGAAAGCCTGACAATCGCTATTTTCAAGCAAACTCTATCGTCAAAGGAATGGGCTTAATGAGTTTGGGGAGCATTTCTTTAGCCAAGTAAAGCGCGTCATTAGAATGGATCACAAGCTTGTTTTTTTCTAGCGTGTATTTTAGATGATGGCTGTCTGTTAGGCACAGATTTTCGGCTAAAGAAAGGATAAAACTCAGCCATTGTAAGGTTAAAAGGCTTGGCATCATCGCACTCATGTGAGCGATAGCGTTGTCTTTAGGGATTTTTTTATGGCTGAATTGTGCCAATAAGCAAATGATCGCTCTATCCTGGTGGCTAAAGCCATAACTCAAAGCGTTTAAAATAAAATACGCGCTGTGCTTGTGGGCTAAATAGACGCTTAAAATCTTACCCATGCTCGCTAATTCCCCCGCAATCTTTAAATGGAAAAGGTATTTTTCATCTATTTTATGCAAAGGCGATAAGACTTCAAACAATTTCACGCATTCTTTTTTGACCTTTTGGCTGTGCTTTTCATGGGGCAAAAAGCGATCTTTTAAAGAGATGAGAGAGGGGTTGATATTGGGGGGGAATTTGTGGTAATGGTGGCGTAATAAATCGCTTAAAAACACGCCCTCTCTCACCCCTACGCCACTAGTGATCATCAAAGAAGTTTTTAAATGCTCCAAAACGACTAATAAAATCAACGCCCCACTCCTGATACTATCCAAACGCTCTTCATTCACCCCCAAAAGCCGTAATTGATCTTCTTTGAGCGTAACAATCTTTTCAATGAACGCTAAATTTTTATGCGCATCTATTTCATAACCATGCAAAGAATCAATAGGGTAATCAAAGCGTTTCATCAATACCTTACTCAACGCCCTAATCGTCCCTCCCACCCCAAAAGCGTTTTTATGCTTAAAGGGCAGTTTAGAAACCTCTTTTTGGATAAAGGCTTTAGCGGTTTTGGCATCTAAGTCTTTGTCTAAAAACATTTCTTTAATGCGAATCGTGCCAACATCAAGCGAGATGAGTTCCTTAATCTTGCCCTTTTCAATCAACGCGCACTCCGTGCTACCCCCTCCAATATCTATCGTGATCCCTGAATTTTTATGCAACAAATTCGCGCACGCAATCCCACCATAGAGCGCTTCTTTTTGCCCGTCAATGATTTTGATTTGCAAACCGCAAGCCTTTTTCACTCTCGCTACAAACTCCAGCCGATTAGGGGCATCGCGCACCGCTGAGGTCGCCACGCATAAGATTTTTTTGCTTTTGTATTTAAGGGCGATTTCTTTAAATTCGCTCAAGGCTTTAATGGCTCTTTGCATGGGGATTTCTTGTAAAACCCCATCAAACGCATAACAGCCCTCTGAAATCCTAACTCTAGATTTGGTCTCAAAAAGCAAGTAAAACCCAAACTGGCTCGTCTTTTTAAAGATAGCCAAACGCACTGAATTAGAGCCTATATCAATCACGGTTGTGATTTTAGCCATTGCTAGCCTTTAATCTTGCTCTTTTAAGCTTTCGTATTTGTATTTCAATTCCTCTTTGCTCTCTGCATTGTTAGGATCCGGTAAAATCGCATCTACAGGGCATACGCTCACGCAACGAGGCTCATCATCATACCCGTAACACTCTGTGCATCTGTCTGGATCAATATTATAAATGGGATCGCCCTCTTCAATCGCCTCACTAGGGCATTCTTCTCTGCAAGCATCGCATGCAATGCATTCATCATTCACCAATAATGACATGACTAACTCCTTTTAAAAAGTTTGAATACGATTTTTACTCTAAATTAGCTTAAAATTCAATCTAAAAAGACTATTTTTTTTTGATTATAAGAATGGGGGACTTTTTCTAGCACGCCTAAAACCCCTAAATCTTTTAAATGGGTGTAGTCTGGCTTATGGGTTTCTACAAACACGCTCAAGCCCAAACGCCAAGAAAATTCTACCATGCCCTTTAAATCTTCTTTCAAAAGCTCTTCGTCTAAAATGACCCCATCAGAGCCTTGAACAAGCGATTCTAAAAGCTGGTAATGGCTGATGAAAAGATCCTGATGGACAATCAAAGAACTCGCATGGCGGCGCAATAACCCTAAAACTTCTAAATCAAACATGCTTGGCGCGCCTATTTCGTATAATCCTTTAAAATTGACAATGACGCAATCGGTGTGGGTGTTTTCTTTCAAAAGCTTTTCTAAAACCTCATCAGGGGTTACAAAAACACAATCTTTAGTTTGAGGAATGACTCTAGGCAAGTAAGGGTTATACGACAGGCTTTTACCCAGCATTTCATAAGAAAGCATGCCCTCTTTTAAGGCTAAGCTTTTTTGTAAATTGTCTAAAATCCCTATTTCTTGCATTCTTGAATAATCTTATTGTGTTCTTTTAATTCAGGTTCGGCTTGGATAGACTCTTTAGCGATGCTAGAAAAGATTTTTTTAGCCTCCAAACAATTCCCTAATTTATAATAACCCCATGCTAAAGAATCCAAATAAAGCACTGAGCCAGAATCCAACGCTAAGGCTTTCCTCACAAAATCCATGCCCCTTTTAATATCCATGTCATAATCTATTAAGGAATACCCTAAAAAATTATAAAAGAAAGCGTCTTGCGCATCTTCTTTATCTTTAGTTTTAGCGAGTATTTGCTGGCGCTCTTTGGTGGCTTGCTCTAATTTTTGAATGATAGGCAGCATCTCTTGTTTGGTGAGTTTTTTATTTTTCGCGCTCAAGCTTTCATAATGATAAATGGCCTCTAATCCTAAGAATTTAGGGTCTTTTTTTTCTTGATAGATCAAAGAAGCTTGTTTGGAAGCTTGAGCGAATTTCTTTTGCGCGGTGTATAAATCCAACAACAAACGCCTGTCAAAGGGGAATAATTCTGCGATTTGCTGGGCCTTATCAAACTCTTTTAACAAGATTAATACCCCTATGTAAAATTGGGCGTTTTGGACAATAGGGTTTTTTTCATACAAACGAGCGAAAGTCGTTTTAGCCAAATCCAGCTCGTTAAATTGCGTGAAAGTGTTGAGCGCTTTTTGGCACAATTGCTCTGAGCAACCATACCTGTCTATATGAGATTGCAACAAATCCAAGCCCTCTTTTTTACGATTTTGCAAAAAATAGATCGTAATGAGTTTTTCTAGGCTGTCTTCATCATGCACCTGGTTATAAAACTTATTCAACAACGGGAAAGCCTTATCCAAACGCTTTTGAGTCAAATACAAAGTCCCTAACACATTGTCTGTGGCTATGGTCTTTTCTTCTTTACGGATTTTGTGCAGTAATTCAATCGCTTTATCAATCTGCCCCATTTGCGCATAGCCATCCACTAAAATCTTATTGATAGAAACATCATTACGATTATTGGTGATTTTTTGATAGAGCATGGCTAAATGCATAGCGGTTTTAATATCCCCTAAACTCGCCGCTGAAATGGCCGCTTCTTTAGCATACACCACCTTATTGGTTTGCTTGTAAAGATTCATATAGCCTTTTTGAGCGGTGGCAAAATCCCCTCTATGGAAAGCGTCTGAACTCAACAGGATTTGATGATCTTCTGAAAGGGTTTCAGCCTTAAGGCAAGAAAACAGACTAAAAAGCAATATATTTGCTAAAAATCTTTTCTTTATTTGAATATTCATTATTTTATTTCCTTTTTTGTATCACTATAGTGAATTTTAGCGCACTTTAGTTTCTTTGGTTTTTTGTGTGATGCCCGGACAACTTTGGCAAAAAGCCTTTTTTTGCTCTTTAGAGAAAGTTTTCACGCTCTCCCAAAAAGGAAAAGTTTGGCATTGCTTAGGGCGTACGCTATAAATCTGGCATTTTTTCGTCTCCAAATCCAAAAACACGCACGCCAAACCCAACTCTTTAGCGTCTTTTTCTAATAAAGAGAACTTATACCCCACCTTTTTAACGTATTTTTGACTGAATTCTTCTAATTCTAATTTTAAAAAAGCGCTAATTTGTTGCATTTCTTGGATATTCAAAAAAATATACCCGCTTTCCCCCACGCAACACTTTGCCCCACAACCCTCGCATGCCTTAGGATTAAAACTAAAATCAAAATCTTGCATTAAACTACCCCTAATCCTATTGGAGATCAATACTCACGCTAAATTGCACCAACAGCCCTTCATCATCTTTAGAAATTTTTAAGGGCAATTGGCTTTGAGCGCTCGGTAAATACTTGTTGATTAAGGTGAAAAAAAGATAGGTCTTTTCCAATTCGCTCGCTCTAGCCATGATAAAAAATTGGGTTTTTTGAAGGGGGTTTTGAGAGAGCAAGGGTTTGATTTTATAGGCATCAAAACATTTTTTTAAGATCTTTTCTAAAATCCGCCTGGACTCTTCATCATTAAAAATCTTTAACAAAGATTCGCTGGTTTCTTTTTGATTGCGATAGTTTGTTAAAGCTGTTTCAAAATGCCTTTGCGCGTATTCTAAAACGCTTTTTTTACGATTTTCTTCTAAAAGGATTTTTTTTAATTCCAGCATGTTAGGCCATAGAAAATACTCGGTGTTCAACCAACCCAATAAGGAAAAAACCCCTAAAAAAATGAGGTTTTTAATGATAAAACCCACATCGCCTGATTGCTCTCTGTCTAAGTGTGAAAAATGCAATGGTTTCATTTAATAGACTCCGGGTTTTTTATCAGTAAGGAATTAGAAAAGTTGGTGGAGACAAAATTAAACCACCCGTCGCTTAAGGGGAAAAATTCCGCCCTAGAATAATCAAACATGGGGTTTAATTTGTTTTGAAACAAAAAATAAAAGGCTTCTTTAGAAGGAGTTTTACCACTAACCACCACGCTTTGCTGGTCTATTTCAATGCTATTAATAGTGATGGAATCCGGCACAATGTTTAAAAGCCCTTGCAAAACATCTCGTATATCATCGTTATAATTCAAACGCTTTTTAGCTTCTTTAATGAGTTTTAAGGTTTCATCAGTCTTAACCTGCAAGCGGCTGATTTCATGGCGGTAGAGCCTTTCTTGGATCGTTAAATCAGACGCGTTGTCTTGAGTGCGTTTAATGGCGTTGTGCATAAACCACACTAACCCCCCTATTACCACAAAAGATAAAAAAATGTAAAAAACCCAAATTTTAGAAAGCTTGCTGATAAGGTATTTCGCTCTTGGCTCAATATAACTAAAACGCATGCTTTTCATTCTCCATGCGCGCTAAAATATTCAAGCGCTCCACTAAAGAAAAATCAAGCCTATCCACTTCTATCATCAAAGTTTCTTGCAAATGCATTAACGCTTTGTGGTGGATTTGACAGCTGTCTAAAACAACCACTTTTTCTACAAAGTCTATCTCTCTAGAATGATAGACGCTGCGCAATCCCTCTTGCAAAACATCTGCAATTAAGGGGATATTCGTCATGCCTTCAATCAAACTATAAGCGTCCTCTGTTATTTTTTTGCTATTATCCTTACTGCTGTCTAGGCCTATCGCTTCTTCAAGGCTGTCAATATCTTCTTGGATTTCGCTCAAAAACAAATCCACAGCCTCATTATCCATTCCCATAAAATCTTCTTCTTTGCTCTCTATAAACTCTTCAGGTTGTTCTTCTAAAAACACGGATTTGGCTAAAAAAATCTCTTTTTTATCCGCAATCAAAAAATAAAATCTTGAACGCTCCAAAAGCAAATACAACAACGGCTTATTTTCTAAATTATCGCGCACAAAATCATAAATAAGGCTAAAAGGCGAAAATAAAAAATCCACATCCTGGATTTTAAAACGCTTGAAATCCTTTAAAAAATCCTTAGATTCCACATAAACGCAATACTTTTGATTGACTTCACAAGCATGATAATCTTGATTTTCTTGTTTGATTTTTTCAAACGCCTGCTTTTCGCATAAAACCTCTTTAGCCTTACTCATCGCGCTGAAATAAGTGTAGGGGTATTTTTGGCTATAAGTTCTAGCGATTTTTAAGGCTTGAATAGGGACTTCACCATTTTTAGTCTCCACTTTAGTCTCAAAAGTTTTAAAAAATTTCTCTTTAATGCGATCGTTTTTGATCCTTATGATTTGAGCGGATAAAAGATTGTGATCCACATTAAAAGAGATATACACTTGAGAGCAAAACTTCTCCTTAAACGCTTTTTTTAACCCTTTAAGCACCCAAACCCCTTTGAGGTTCTTCAAACCCAACAGAATCCATGCGCGTTTTTAAATATTCTTTAGCCTTTGAAAGCTCCAATTCTTTAGGGATGATTACAGATTCTAACATGTAATAATGCACTTCGCTAAAAGGCTTAGGGATTTCAAATTGATCCCAAGTGTTCAACCGCCATGCGTTTTTACAAACCACCCGACAAGCGCTAATCCCCACGCCTGATTTTTGAGCCAAAGCGATCACCCCATCCGCTATGCTGTGTCGTGGACCTTTGGGGCCATCAGGAGTGATAGCGACATCGCAACCTTCTTTCAAACGCTTAAGCCCCTCTATCAAAACCTTAACCCCCCCTTTTTTGCTAGAACCTCTAATATTTTTAAAACCAAAGCTTTCAAACAAACCCGCCGCAATAGAGCCGTCAAAATGCTGGCTTGCGATCACATAAACAGAAGGTTTTTGAAGCCTTAAATACGCAAACCCGATCATGCCAAGCTCCCCATGCCAACAGCTTACAATAAAGGGTTTTTCTTTTAAATTTTGAGCTAAAAAATAGCGGTTTTTACAAGTTTTATGCAACAACCAAAGGACTCCAAACGCCAAGCGTGGGACAACCTTTAAAACGATACTTTTCCTGAAAAATTTTAAGCTCAATTCTCGCCTTTAAACCCGCTTTTTCATTGGTTATTTTTAGTAGTTGCCTTTAGCGGTCGCTATCAAGCGCCCTTTGGAATGAGAAACAATCTCCACTCTTACAAGCTCGCCCGGATTTCTTTTTTCTTTACACGCTACTTCAATGAATTTTCCCGTATCGCTGCGCCCTTCAAAACCCACGATTTGATCATCCATTTCACGCCTGTTTTCCACCAACACCACATGCGTTTTACCCACTTCTAGCTTGGCTTTTTCTTCTAAAATTTCTTTATGCCTGTTTTGCAACCTCTCCAACCTTGAAGATGAAACCTCTAATGGCACTCTTTCTTTCCAAGCTCCCGCTTCAGTGAAAGGGCGTGGGGAGTAAATGAAACTATAGAGCGTGTCAAAACGCACTTTTTCTAGCACTTCCATCGTGTCTTCAAAATCCTTATCGCTTTCATTAGGGAAGCCTACGATAATATCCGTGCTAATGCCCACTTCAGGCACTAAAGCCTTTAACCTCTCCACCCTATTTAAAAACCACTCCTTACTATACCCCCTTCGCATCATCTTTAACACCGCGCTAGATCCGCTCTGTAAGGGCATGTGGATACTCTTGCACACTTTAGGGTTTTTGGCAAAGCGCTCTAAAAATGCATCATTCATGTGCAAAGGATGAGGCGAAGTGAATCGTATCCTTTCAATGCCTGAAATTTCGCTCAATTTATCCAGTAAATCGCTAAAATCCACTTTCGCGTGTTCGCTACTGAAACGCGCACCGTAATTATTCACATTCTGCCCTAAAAGCATCAGCTCTTTAGTGCCGTTATTCGCCAATTTCTCAGCTTCTTTTAAAATCAAATCCATAGGGATAGAAATTTCTTTGCCCCTAGTGTGCGGGACAATGCAATAAGCGCATTTCTTATCGCACCCTATAGAGATGTTTAATAGTGATCGGATTTGAGCCTTTTTTTCAAAAAATTCAAACGCATACGCGCTTTCATCATAATCAATCGCCACTTCAACCGCTTTTTCTTTATGGATCACCTGAGAGATTTTAGACACATTCCTAGCCCCTAACACAAAGCTCACGCTCGGGGCTTTTTTCAAAATATCCGCTCCCATGTGGCTTGCGGTGCACCCGCAAACCCCGATTTTGGCGTTGGGTTTTTTGATTTTAGCGAATTGCCCGATTTCTGAAAACAATTTCCGTTCAGGCTTTTCGCGCACGCTACAAGTGTTGATTAAAATCAAATCCGCCATTTTAGGGTCGCTAGTCTCTTTATAGTCTAGTTTGGACAGCTCGCTCAATAAATGCTCGCTATCTCTAGAGTTCATGGCACAACCCATCGTTTCAATATAAACTTTCAATACAAGCCTTTAAATAATGTGCAATTCATAAAGAAAATCTTTTTCATCGCTGCTGACCCTCACCTCATCTAAATAAGCCGTATGGCCTTTTTCTTTGAAAAAATCCACCGCTTTGAGCATGTCTTTGTGGGCGTTTGTGGGGGCAAAATAAAAAATAGAACGCTTGTCTTCACTAAATTTGCGATACAAATCCTCCAATTCCACGCTCTTAGCGTCTGATTTTCTCGTATTCTTGGCTAAAACTAATTTCATTGACTCTTTCCTCAATTGATTTGGATTTCCCATTTTAACGCATTCTGTCTTTAAAACAAATTAGATCACCCTTTTCCCCCCTAAAAACAAGCGTTCCACTTCTTTAGCATGCAATAAAAATTGCAAAACCGCTTGCTCTTTAGTGAATTTTTCATTAAAACCAAACACGCTCAAATCCGCCCTCTTATTGGCTTCTATCTCGCCATTATTCAAAGCTAAAGCTTTAGCCCCATGCCTAGTCGCCCCTAAAAGAGCGATGTTAGCTAATTCTAATAACGGCATGTTATGGGAAAGCAAAAACGCTCTTAATTCGTCTAAAAGGCTCAGCGAAACGTTAGAACTCAAGCCATCAGTGGCGACGCTCACGCTCAAGCCGGCTTCTTTAGCTCTTTCTAAATCCAACGCTTTCCCGCTCAACAGGCGGTTAGAAAAGGGGCATGTGATTAAAAAAGCGTTTTTGACTTGAGATTTAATCCTTTTTAACGCTTCCAAAGAAGCGAACTGGTTATGCACGAATAAAGTGTGCGTGTCTTTAAACATGTCAATGTAATCGTTCGCGCCCTTATAGAGCGATTTGAAATGAGACTCCTTTAAAAAATGCTGGTAAAAATTTTCAAACCACCCTTTAGAATTTTCTACCCATTCTAATTCTTCAAACGATTCTAAAAAATGCGTAGAAAGCAGGCTTTGTGAATCCTTGGCTAATTGGATCACGCTTAAAGCCATGTCTTTTTGGACCGAATAAGGGGCATGCACAGCGAGAGCGGCTTTAAGCTTTTTGTCTTCTAAATCTTTTAACTCTTTAAATTTGGCCTCAAACGCTTTTAGTTTTTCTAAAGAATAGCTACTCCCTAAAAACTCTAAAAACACGACAGCGCTCAAAGGGCTTTCTTTTAACAAATCAACTTCTATCAAGTGGTTAGAAATCGCTCCCACGCTCCCCACCCCGCTTTTTAATTGCGTGCTGATGGCGTTTTGAATAGCCCCTTGGCAATTTTCTAAAATCGCCCCCCCATTGTTTAACACGCTCCCTAACCAGCCAGAAAAACTCCCGTAATCAAAACTCGCCTTGTTGTTGGAAAATTCAAAATGGGTGTGCGCGTTGATAAAAGCGGGCAACAGAACGGAATTTTCAAAAAACTGCGCCTTTAAGTGGGGGTATTTAAGCGTTAAACTTTGATAATCGCCTATTTCAACAATCTTTTCATCAAAGACTACGCCATAATCTTCTAACACTTCGCATTTTTCATTGCATAAAAAAACTAAAGACGCTCCTATGATTTCTTGCATGCATTCTCCTTAATAAATGTGGTTTGCCCTTTTAAGATCATTCTTTGAACTTCGCCGTATAATTCTAAACCATAAAAGGGCGAATTTTTATTATGAACTCTTGTTTGAGCGTTTAAATCCACAATCATCAAATTGGCTAATTGGTTTTCTTTAACCTCGCCTGCATTGAGTTTTAAAAACCTCGCTTGATTAGTCGCCATGACTTTAATGAGCTGTTGGAAGCTGATAACCTTTTTTTGGACTAAAAAAGTATAAGCCACGCTAAAAGCGTCCTCTATGCTCTCACACCCAAAAGCGCTTTCTTCAAAAAGCTCTGCGTTAGAATTTTTAAAAACATGAAGGCTTGTGAGCATGGCGATTTCGTTATTTTTTAAGGCTTCTTTTAAGGCGTTTTGGCTTTCTTTATCCCTTAAAGGAGGAGCGATTTTAAATCGTGGCTCATAATCTTCATACACGCTCTCATCTAAAACTAAATGGCTTAAGGGCGTTTGGGCTTGCAATTTCGCTCCTAAATCATTAAAGGCTTTGATGAGTTTGAGCGTGGCGGTGCTATTTACTTTATCTAAAAGCATGGGGATTTGTAACGCTCTAGAAACTTCCATAAAACGCACCAAGCGTGTGTTTTCAAACGCATTTTCTACAAAATTTTGCCCCAATTCATAGGCTAATGCCCCGCTATTTAGGGCTTCAAAAGAATTTTCTAAAGAGATTAAAAGAGGCAAGTTGTAGGATTTGGCATAGTGGCTGATGAGTTCTAAAAAAGCATCAGATGGCGCGATTAAAATTTCCCCCCCTTTATTTTTAAGCGTGGCGATGTCAGCTAGTTGGTTGTTTTTGAGCGCCATGATGTTTTTAATGCCGCTTTGATCGCAATTAAAAACATTGAGTAACCCTACCCCCCCTTTAAAAGCCTTTTGTTTTAAATTCTCATAACCCTCCAAACCAGTAACGCTCAAATCAATGAAGCTTGGCAGCACGAATAAATCCCTGCACTCAATCACTTCTTCATTTTTAATAGGGCTTAAGTTTTCTTTAATCTCTATAATGAGGGAATCTTTTAAGCGAATATCCGCTCTTTTTAAAACCTCATCATCATAAAACGAAGCGTTTTTTAACAGCATCAAACTCTCCTATTTTTGCAAGAAATTCGTCAAGCTTTCTAAAGAATTTGTCATGATCAATATTCCCATTAAAATAAGCACCAACCCTGAAACAATTTCAATCGCGCGGTTGTATTTTTTTAAGGATTTTAAAAACAAAAGCGCTCTTTCTAGCATTAAAGCCACCAATAAAAAAGGGATCGCCAAGCCCATTACAAACACCACCATAAGGATTAAACCATAAGTATCCTTACTCGCGCTCATGATCACAATAGAAGTGAATATCGGCCCGATGCATGGCGTCCAGCCCAAAGCGAAACTCATGCCCAAAAGAAAGGGGTAAAAGCGCTGCATGCTATTAGATTTGCTCGCTAAACGAACGCTTTGAGTTTTATACAAAAATGCAAAACGAAACACGCCTAAAAAATGCAAACCAAAAAGGATCACAATCCCCCCAGCGATATAATTCACCCAGGAAAACGAAAAGCTATGGATAAGCTTGGCCATAGACATGCCCACGCCCAAAAACACGAGCGAAAACCCTACCACAAACATCAAGGATTTTAAAAAAACCGAAACCCTTTTAGCCTTACCATCTTTAATATCCTCTAAAGAAATTTGCGAAATATAAGACATATACGCCGGGATCAAAGGCAACACGCAAGGGCTTAAGAAAGTTAAAATCCCAGCTAGAAGCGAAGTTAAAAGAGGCGCTGTGTCAAAGAGATTAACAAGCGTGTTATCAAACATCATTCAATCCTTTTTCAAAAATAACCATTTCTTATTTTTTTTAGAATAACAAAACCTCACTTAATCTTAGGCACAATCTCGTTATTTTCTACCACAAACGCCACGCTGTCATTCTCTTTAATTTTATCCTCTAAAATGAGTTCAGCGAGCTTGTCTTCTACCATTTCATAGAGCGCACGCTTTAAGGGCCTAGCGCCATAAAATCTGTCAAATCCCGCTTCAGCGATCAATTCTTTCGCTTTTTCGTCTAGGGTTATATTAATGCCCCTTTCAAGCGCTTTTTTTTGAATGTTTTCAAAGAGTATCCCCACGATATTAATGATAGCATGGCTATCTAGGGCGTTAAAGGAGATGATTTCATCTAAGCGGTTTAAAAATTCCGGCTTGAAAAATTGCCTCAAGCTCTCTTTAATCGCTTTTTGTTTGTCGGCTTCACTCAAATTTTCTTCTAAAAGCGCACCGCTAGCCACATTGCTGGTTAAAATCAAAATCGTGTTTTTGAAATCCACCCTCACGCCCTTACTATCAGTCAAATGCCCCTCATCTAAAACCTGCAACAAAAGGTTAAACACATCCGGATGGGCTTTTTCCACTTCATCTAATAACACCACGCTATAAGGCTTTCTGCGCACAGCCTCTGTTAATTGCCCGCCTTCTTCATAGCCCACATACCCAGGAGCGGCCCCAATAAGACGGCTTATGGCATGCTTTTCTAGGTATTCGCTCATGTCAATTCTTATAAGATTTTTATCGCTATCAAACAAGAATTGCGCCAAAGCTTTAGCGCTCTCGGTTTTACCCACGCCTGTTGGTCCTAAAAAGAGAAAACTCCCTATGGGCTTATTGCTATCGCTAAGCCCAGCCTTATTCCTTTTAATCGCTTTAGCGATCGCTTTGATCGCTTTTTCTTGCCCCACCACTCTTTTTTGCAATTCGCTTTCAATGTTTAAAACCCTATTTTTTTCGCTTTGGAGCATTTTTTGGACCGGGATATGCGTCCATTGACTCACGATCTCAGCGATGTTGTTTTCGCTTAAAGCGTTTTGCAACAACGCCCCGTTTTGTTGCATCGCTTCCCATTTGTGCTGCAATTCTTCTTCTTTCTTTTTGTTTTCAGGGATTTTAGAGTATTCAATTTCACCCGCTTGCTGGTAATCCCCATTGCGCTTAAACCTCTCAGCCTCTTTTTTCAAACTTTCCGTTTCCATTTTCAAGCGTGAAATTTCTTTAAACACTTCTTTTTCGTTTTCAAATTGCGCTTCTAATTGGATTTTTTCTTCTTTCAAATCGCTCAATTCTTTAAGGATTTCTTGCATGCGTTTGGCATTGCTCTCTTTTTTTTCCATTTCAAGGGCTTGTTTTTCCATTTCTAGTCTTTGAATGGAGCGCTTAACGCTAGAGAGTTTGGCCGGCTCGGATTCCATTTGCATTTTTAATTGAGCCGCCCCCTCATCAATCAAATCAATCGCTTTATCGGGTAAAAACCTATCAGTGATATAACGGCTAGAGAGTTTAGCGCTCGCTATGAGCGCGGAGTCATTGATAGTGATATTATGGTGCGTTTCTAAAGTTTCTTTTAACCCCCTTAAAATCTGTAAAGCTTCATTGATGCTAGGCTCATTGAGTAAAATGGGTTGGAAACGCCTTTGTAACGCCATGTCTTTTTCAAAATACTTGCGGTATTCTTTCAAAGTGGTCGCTCCAATGGTGTGCAATTCCCCCCTAGCGAGCGCGGGTTTTAAAATATTAGCCGCATCCATGCCCCCCTCACTCGCCCCAGCCCCTACAATCGTGTGGATTTCATCAATGAATAAAATCACATTCGCGCTTTTTTTCACTTCTTCAATCACCTTTTTCAAGCGCTCTTCAAACTCGCCTCTGTATTTCGCTCCAGCCACCAATAAGCTCAAATCTAAAGCGATAACTCGTTTGTTTAAAAGCGTTTTAGGCACTTCCTTATTCACAATGCGTTGGGCCAAACCCTCCACAACCGCCGTTTTCCCCACTCCAGGCTCACCCAGTAAAATAGGGTTATTTTTTGTTTTTCTTATCAAAATTTGCATCATGCGAATGATTTCTTCATCTCTTCCGATCACGGGATCCAGCTTATTTTCTAAGGCTTTTTGCGTCAAATCAATGCCAAATTTTTCCAAACTTTCCAAATTAGAATCATCGTTTTTACCTTGGATAGTCGCACCCTTCCTCAAAGCCTCTAAAGTTTTTTGCAATTCCTTAGTGTCTAAATAAGGTTTTAGAACGCTTTCAAAAAGGCTCATGTTCGCCAAAAGATACACATCTGTAGCGATGAAAGAATCGCCCATTTTAGCCATCAAGCCTTGAGCGTTTTCTAAACTTTGGATTAGAGCCTGGTTTAACTGGATATTTTGCTTGTTGATTTGTGAAACTTTAGCAAACTTATTCAACTCGCTTTGAACGCTAAGCCTCAAGGCTTGAATATCCACAGACATTTTCTGTAAGGCTTGAATGAGGATGCCTTGGGAGTTATTGAGCATGACAAAAAGCATGTGCAAGGGCGTTACTTCAGCGTTTTTATGGTGTAAGGCTAGAGCGAGCGCGCTGTCTAAAGCCTCATGCAATTGGTCGGTCATTTTTTCAAATAAATTCATTATCAATCCTTTTTGAGTTTTAAAATCTACTATTTTACACTATTTTAACCCTCAAAGGTTTTTTAAAACGCTCACACTAATGACAAACTCTCTAAAATACGCTTTTTAGACAACTCGCAATATTCTTTTTCAATCTCTAAACCCACGCTAAAACGCCCTAAAGCGTTGGCCTCTAAAATAGTCGTTCCAGAGCCGCTAAAAGGATCAAAAATCGTGTCTTCTAAAAAAGAAAACAATTGGATGCAACGCCTGGGTAATTCCCTTGGGAATGGGGCTGGGTGTTTTAAGCGCTTTTTGGATTCGCCGCTAAAACTCCAAAGCCCGTTCGTGTAGAGCAAAAATTCCTCTTTACTCATTGTAGAAGTTTGTTTTTTTCGTTTGTATTCGTTTTTATAAAAAACAACAATCAACTCCACAGGAGCGATAGCATAAGGCACGCTAGCTTGCAGCCAACTCCCCCAAGCGGTGCGTCTTGAGATATTGCTTTCATTCCAAATAATCGTATTTTGGTATTTCCAACCGCACTCCTTGGCCACTGCTGTGATGTCTGCCCCTAAACTTTGCTTGCCATGTTTATTCGTGTCTAAAGGGACATTCAAGCACAATCTCGCCTGCTCCTTGCCCCAAAAATAGCAATTTTTAAGCCAATTTTTGCACCAATTTAAATAATCATCATAAGCCCTAAAATCATTACTCCCTTGATATTCAACGCTCAAATTATAGGGCGGTGAAGTGATGCACAAATCATAAAAACCTTTTTCAAAAGTCTTTAAAACGCTGACATCGCCATGGTATAAATCCAATTTTTCCAAACTGAAATAAGGTTTCATAAAAGCCTTTTTAAATCTTCTAATAAATTTTCTATATCCTTAATTTTAGAGCTTTGATCAAAATGGCTTTTGGCTAAATAAAGGCCGTCTAATTCATGCTCCATGACAATGCTTTTTTAGGCTTGTCTTTAAAGCTGATTTCATCATCGTTATCCGGCGTTATCATGAAAACTTTAATGTGAGAAGTTATAGGCGATTGTAAAAGTTTTAATTTTCCAATAAGGCGTTTCTGTGAAACGCTCTCTAAACGAATTTTTTACCGATAAAATCGCTAGAATTTTGACATTATCCTTGTTGGTTTGATAAAGAATAATATCCCCCATCAGGTAACACGCTATATTCTCCAAAATGCACCAATAAAGCCCGTTTGACTCTATCCAACTCGCCATTAATGCGCTTAGCCCTTAAGATTTTATCGTTCGTCATTTTGACATTGTTTTTAATACAAAAATCTTTTAATAAAAGTTCTATGATTTTTTCTAACGCTCTTCCAACCGCACTGACAAAGCCTTGTCTGGCTAAAATACTAGTCTCTTCTTTGCTTTTATTTTGCTTGATATAATCGTTCATTTTATGATTTAAAAAGCGTTCTTTTTCTTACGCGTAAAAAACCTGTAAAAACTTGTAAGGCTCAGGTTGTCCTCTCATAAAATCTTTAAAACGCTCTAAAATAATATCGGCTAAACTCAATCCAAACACCTTAATCAACAGGAATCAATCAAATTATAATACAAAACTTTTTGATAATGGCTGGTGTTTGAAACAAGCTTATAATAAAAATGAAATTTAAATTTTAGATATTCTGCTTAAAAGTATTGCTAATGAATCATATATTTTCACTAAAATAATATTGACAGAGTTTAATCAAAGGGCTAGATATGCAATTTTTAAATCAATCTTTGGGATTTTTTAATAAGGGTTGCTTTGAACCTATTGATAGAAACTTCATTACAGAAAGCTATCAAGCACTAAAGCCAATTGAAGAAATTCAAAATAAATACAATAAACATGACAACGATTCATTTTTGAATGAATTGAGAGACAGCATGGTGGCTTTATATTTAGATTATGATCTCATCAATACCCAAAAGCATGGTCTTGATGCTAAAAGAAGTTCGAACGATGAATTTTTAGAAATCAAACAAGTATCTTTTCAAAGTAAAACTTGGAGCACGACTTTTAATGACACCACTTTAGAAAAAGCCAAAGTTTTTTGCGATATTAAAACGACTTTAGCCGTGGGCGTGTGGAATAATATTTCTAATCTTTTATTCATTGTTTATGGGAAGCACCCTAAAATGGGATTGTATTTAGAACAAAAAGTGAAAGAGTGTCATAACGAAAGGAGGCGTTCAACTCAAACGATAGGAATTAGTAAGTTAATCAAAGAATTTGATTCTAAAATGAAACCCATTGATTCAAAAGAACAAGAGCTTATCAATCTTTTTAATCTCAAGTTTGGTCGTTTTTCTTGGGAAAATTATCTTGCATAAAGTTTTTATCATGGAAGCTTTGGAGTGTTTGAAAAGAATAGAAAAAGAAAGCATCCAAACTATCTATATAGATCCCCCTTATAACACTAAGAGTTCTAACTTTGAATATGAAGACGCTCATGCTGATTATGAGAAATGGATTAAAGAGCATTTGATTTTAGCAAAGGCGGTGTTAAAACAAAGTGGTTGTATTTTTATTTCTATAGATGATAATAAAATGGCTGAAGTTAAAATCATTGCCAATGAAATTTTTGGAACGCGCAATTTTTTAGGCACTTTTATCACCAAACAAGCCACAAGATCTAACGCTAAACACATCAATATTACCCATGAATATGTTTTAAGCTACGCCAAAAATAAAGCGTTCGCTCCTGGTTTTAAAATCTTACGAACGCTTTTGCCTGTTTATGCTAAAGCATTAAAAGATTTAATGCGAACGATTAAGAATGTTTTTAAACAAAAAGGACAAGCTCAAGCCCAACTTGTCTTAAAAGAACAAATCAAAGAGTTATCCCAAAAAGAACATTTTAATTTTTTAAAAAATTACAATTTAGTGGATGAAAAAGGTGAGATTTATTCCGCTAAAGATTTATCCACGCCTTCCAACCCGCGCAGTGTAGCGATACAAGAAATCAATCTTTTTTTAGAACCCTTAAAAAGCAGAGGGTGGAGCAGCGATGAAAAGCTTAAGGAGTTATATCATCAAAATAGACTTATTTTTAAGAATAATCGCCCTTATGAAAAATATTACTTAAAAGAATCGCAAGATAATTGTTTGAGCGTGTTGGATTTTTATAGCCGACAAGGCACAAAAGATTTAGAAAAATTAGGCTTAAAGGGGCTTTTTAAGACGCCAAAACCTGTAGCATTGATCAAATATTTATTATTATGCTCCACCCCTAAAGATTCTATTATTTTAGATTTTTTTGCAGGTAGCGGGACAACAGCGCAAGCGGTTATAGAAGTTAATAAGGATTATTATTTAAATTGGTCTTTTTATTTGTGCCAAAAAGAAGAAACAATTAAAAATAACCCGCAAGCTGCCAGCATTTTAAAAAACAAGGGGTATCAAAACACGATTTCAAACATCATGCTGTTGCGTTTAGAAAAGATCATCAAAAGAAGTGAATACGAAATTTTAAAAACAAAATCTATTTTATTTTAAATATTATTTTTCAAACCCCTACACCCTATCCACGCTCAAAATTTCAGCGCTCGCTCTGGCTTTTTCATTACTCAATTCAATTTTATCGCCCGTTTTTAATGCCTCTAATTCTACCGCTTGATGATTTTTACTCACCAACGCCCCAAATTGGGGTAATTTCAAATGTGCATGAGCGAGTTTAAGGGCGTTTTCTAGTGCGTTCAATCGCTCTGTTTTGGTTTGTAAAAAAGGGCTTGTTAATGTTTGAGTAGAGATTTTTTCTAAAAGCGTTTTTTTAAAGCGTAAAAATTCTAGGGTTTTATTTTCTAGAGCGATTTTTAGTTTTTCTAGTTTTAAAGCGTTTAAATGGTGCTTGTTTTCAAAACTCAATCGTTTTAAAAAATCCGCTAAATGCTCTAAATGCGCCTTTTTTTGATGGAGCAAAGTTTTAAAAGAGCGGCGCAATTTCACATTAAACCCATCAAGTCTTTGCAACCATTCATCGCTGCTAGGGAGTAAAATCTCCATCGCGTTTGAAGGCGTAGAAGCCCTTAAATCCGCCACCAAATCGCTCAATAAAAAATCGCTCTCATGCCCAATAGCTGACATGCTGAAAGTTTTAGCCAAATACAGAGCATCAGCGATTTTCTCATCATTGAAAGAATACAAATCCTCCATGCTCCCCCCACCCCTAGCCACTACAATCGCATCAAAAGCGTTTTTTGTGTCATGAAAACTATCCGCATAAGCGATGCTCTCCACCACGCTTTGAACGCACCCCTCCCCTTGCATTAAAGTGTTGATGCAGACTAATTCACACATCGGCCATCGTTTGGAAGCGATCTTTTGCATGTCTGCCCAAGCGGCTGAATTTTGAGAAGTGATGACTGCCACTCGTTTAGGAAAATGCGGTTTGGGTAATTTATGGGCTTCATCAAAATAGCCCTTAAGGCGTAATTTTTCTTTCAATTGCTCTAAAGCTAAAGTTAATGAACCTATATCTTTAGGCTCTATTTCAAAGCAATTGATTTGATAATCCCCCCTTGGAACATACACGCTAATGCCCCCAAAAACAACCACTTCCTGCCCTTCTTTTAAAGCGAATTTAAGCCTGTTAGCGTTCCCTTTAAACAGCACGCATTTAATGACTGATTGGCTGTCTTTGAGCGAAAAATACGCATGGTCACTCACCTTATGGATAGTCAAATTACTCACTTCCCCTTGAACCCTAACCTGCAAAAAAGTCGCTTCTAAAAGGGCTTTGATCTGTGCATTGATTTCGCTCACGCTCAATACATCCACCAACTCCCCCTTTTATAGCAAACGAGTGATGTCATTGAAAAGCCCTAAAAACATGATAAAAACCAAAAACCCCACCCCCGCTAGCCACAACGCATTTTGCATAAACGCTGGCAAAGTGATCTTAAAAATATTTTTAAAAACAACCCCTAACATTTGCGCCCCATCTAGTGCCGGAATGGGTAATAAATTTAAAATCCCTAAATTGATAGACAAAAACGCCCCAAACAACAAAAGCATGCTCAAACTATTGGCATGGCTTAACGCTCCCACAATGCCTACCACCCCACTCAATTCTTTAACTGAAGCGCTCCCTGTAATCAAACGCCTTAAAGAATCCACAATCAAAACAACGCCCTCTTTAAACCGACTCAAGGCCTGCTTGAACGCCTGAATTAAGGAATAAGAGACAACGCCCATTTTTTGCATGTCCGGCTTGATGCCTATCACTTTATACCGGATCATTTCATTAGGATCGTTAGAATCGCTTATCACCGCTACGATTTTGGGGGTCAGTCGTTTTTCTAAAATCTGATGGTTGCGCTCTATTTCTAAAACCAACTCGCCTCTAGCATGCGCCACTACGCTTCTAATCTCTCCAAAACTCGCTATTTTTTGATGGTTGATAGAAAGGATTTTATCCCCTTTTAACAGCCCAGCTTCTAGCGCGTTTTTTTCTAAATCGCCAATGATTGGCAGTAAGACTTTTTCCCCGCTCAATGCCAGAAAAAAATACACTAAAATCGCAAAAAGAAAATTGAAAAACGCCCCCCCAAATAGTATCCATAGCTTTTGGAAAGGGCTTTTTTGCGCGTAGCTATCATTCGCGGTCTCATTCGTTCCATTTTCTTCTTTATCCATGCCCTTTAATTTCACATAGCCCCCAAGCGGGATCAAAGACAAAGCGAATTGCGTGCCAAAAAGCTTAAAAAAACAGAGTTTTTTACCAAAACCAATGCTAAACACTTCTACCTTGACCCCACAAATCCTAGCGATAGTGAAATGCCCTAATTCATGGACAAAGATTAAAAACGCCAGCATTAAAACCGCTGCAATGAACATCATACCTCTGCAGGCTCTTTGGTGTTAGGATCTTTTATCATCGGCTCTTTTGAAGGTGTGGGCACTATAGGGGGTGGTGTGGTTTTTGGGATTTCTTTATTTTCTCGTGGGGGTTTTTGCCACAACTCTGTCAAAGCCGCCGCTTTTTTAGGATCCATTTTGGCTAAAATTTTACCTAATTCTTGGGGTTTTAGCGCCATTAAAATTTCTAAGGCGTTTTGAGTGGGTAGATTTTCTAAAATCAAGGCGGACTTAGAATCTTTCATTTTAGAGTAAGTTTCGCCAATCTTGCTGTCTTTAGCCTGCTTGATTTCTCTTAAAATGCCTTCGTTTTCTTCTATCAAATTTTTAAGGCGCTTTTTTTCTTCCGTTTGTAAGGTTTTAAAGGCTTCTTCTTTAGCGGCTAAATTTTTCAGTTTTTCTTCCACTTCTTTTTCTTTTTTGTTTAACAGATCGTTTTTTTCATCTAAAAGGCGGGCGTTTTCGGTTTGCAAGATCCTTAAAGACTGCTCTTTTTCGCTCAATCGGCGCAAATCGTCTTTCAATTCGGCTTTTTTGGATTCAAAAATCGCCGAGCATTGCAACAATTCTTGCGCGGCTTCTTCGCTAAAGAGCGCTTGTAAAATCAGACCCATTAACAAGATTTTACGCATGCAAGCCCTCTTTTTGCCAGTGTAAAATCATGGCGTTTTCGTCCAAAAGAGCCTGCTCTTTTTTTTCCACAATTTCCTTTTCTTTTTGCTTTTCATTTTCTAAAATGATTTTAGCTTTTTCTAATTCCTGGTTAGCCAAAAGGTAATCTTTTTCTAAAATTTTTAAATCCTTAGTTAAATTCTCGCTCTCTTGTTGGTAATGTTCTATCTCCATTCTTAGAGCACTTTTTAATTGTTGGGTTTGTAAAAAAAGGCTCATTCCCCCCAATTCAGGGTTTTTAAACGTGCTCAATTGGGCTTGTTTGTCCAAAATTTCTCGCTCATTTTGCCGCAATTTTAAACGCTTGTTTTCAAGCTTTTGCTCTATTTTTTCTAACGCAAGGGTTTTTAATTGCACCAATACAGAAGCGAATTTTTTCATAGAAAAATCGTGTCTTCTCTTTCAGGGCTTGTAGAAATAAGGCGGATTTTTACCCCCACTTCTTTTTCAATAAAACGGATATACTCTCTAGCGTTTGGCTCTAAATCGTCTGATTTTCTCACGCCCACGCTTTTTTCCCAGCCTTTAAAAGTTTGATAGATCGGCGCACAATCTTTCAAATCGCTAGGGAAAGTCTCCAATCTTTCGCCCTTTCTTTCATAAGCCACGCACACCTTAATCGCATCAATCCCGTCTAAAACATCTAATTTCATTAAAGCTAATTGCGTGCAACCATTCAAAGCGCAAGCGTATTTTAAAGCCACCAAATCCAGCCACCCGCAACGCCTTGGGCGCTTGGTTGTCGTGCCAAACTCCGCGCCCTTAGCCCTTAAATGATCGCCCATGGGTGTGGTGTCTTCACTAGGGAAAGGCCCATTACCCACACGAGTGGAGTAGGCTTTCGTGATGCCTATCACTTCATTGATCGCTTTAGGGTTTAAGCCGGTGCTCACGCATGCGCTAGCGCTCGTGGTGTTAGAGCTTGTTACAAAAGGGTAAGTCCCTAAATCAATGTCTAAAAGCGTGCCTTGCGCCCCTTCTAATAGGATTTTTTCACCCTTTTGGTTCGCTTCTATCAGCATGCTTGTCGTGTCTTTGATAAAGGGGCAGATTTTTGGAGTATAAGTTTTGAAATACTCCCTCAAATCTTTTTCGTAATTCCTGCTCAAATCATACGCTTTTTTAAAAGGCTCAATGGCTTTGAAATGAGCGTTTAGCCTTTCTTCTAAGATTTTATCGTCTAATAAATCCCCCATTCTTATCCCGCTCCTTGCCATTTTATCCTCATAGCAAGGGCCTATGCCTTTTTTAGTCGTGCCGATGTTTTGAGATCGTTCTTTAAAAGCGTCTTTTTTGGCATGATAAGGCAAGATCACATGGGCTCTGTCGCTAATGAACAAACGATTTTCTAAATCCTCAAACGCGCTGATTTCTTCGCACAAATCCTTAATGCTCACGACCACTGCGCTAGAAATGATGTTCTTGCATTGGGGGTATAAAACCCCTGAGGGCATTAAATGCAAAGAATGCTTAACCCCCTTATGCACAATGGTATGCCCAGCGTTATGCCCGCCTTGATAACGCACCACAAAGTCATAATCTTTAGCGATCCTATCAACAATTTTTCCCTTCCCCTCATCTCCCCACTGGATCCCCACAACGACATCTGCCATAAAATATTATCCTTAAAACAAAGTAGATTGGATGGTTTAAAAGCTTGTTAGAATACCAAAAAAAAGTAAAGAGCCTCTTTATAAGCCCTAAAAAGAGCCTAAAAACCTATCGTGTAATTGATATAAAACGCATACAAACGCCTGTAATCCACATCAGCCCCATTCGCTCTCAAATACCTTTGATTGATAGCCGGGATTTTCACGCCAAATTCCATACCATGCTGAATGCTTTGAGACGCGCTCAAAAACCGGCGGTGCATGGTGCTGGCAAAATGAGCCCTTAAGCCCAAATTAAACAAAAATTGGAAATTCGTGGGAGTGGGGTATTCTTTAAACGAGTTTTCAATTTGACCTCTTAAAGAGCTATCCCAAGTGTTACCCGCTATTTGAATGCCCCCAAACACCCCCACATTCAAGGACTGATCGCTAAAAACCCTCCTAAAGATATTCCATAAAAAGTCTGTGCCAGCGCCATAAGTAAAGATATTCGCTTTAACAGCGCTGCTAAGACTGCCCAATTGCGTAAAGCCATAATCAAAGAAAGCGTAATATCGTAAGCCTATATTCCTCTTTCTCCCAAAAAATTGCTTATAGCCCATTTGAATGCCAAAGCCATTAATAACCCCATGCTGAGAGCTTTTGCCTGGTCCAAATTGGGGCAAGTAGGGTTCATCGTAATTATTCAGCATTCCTCCTAGCTGTTTTAGATTCTCTTGGTAAGTAGCGATTCGATCCGAGATGGTTTTCACATCCTTTTGAAGCATTGATTGAAGCATCGATCCTGCACCACCGCTATTACTCAAGCTTTCTGCGATCTGGCCCAACTTTGCTGAAGAAGTGTCATTAAAAAGCTGCATTTGGGCTAATAGCCCTTTTAAAAACACCGAATTGCTATCCAGATTCACTCTTGTAAGCGCGTTTAGAAGCGCCACACTCTCCGTGGCTAAGAGACTGAATTCATTTTGAGAACCATAGAGAACTTTTATAATCCCTACATATTCAGGAACGACTCCATTACTGCTGCCATTATTACTATTATTAACCAAGTTATAAAGCACATTACTCAAATACACTTGCAAGGCTTGAACGCTATAAGCGTTTTTATTCGTTTCAAAGCGTTGCTCAATTTGGGGGAGTATTTTTTTAAACTGGGTTAACTCTGCGTTGGTGTTGCCAACAGTTGTATTAGTATTGACAATTTGATTGCCTATCCCTAAAAGAGCGTTCATGGCCGTGTTTGTCGCTAAGGCCAAAAGCCCATTACTCCCTGCCATACCCACTCCCACTTGGCGGAAATCATCAATGACATTATTCCTTAAAGTGCTGCCTTTGTTATTGATGTTTTGTTGCGCGCCGCCGATTTGATAGCCCACTCCCATATAAAAGCCATTATCTTCAGCTAACGCCATGCTTAAAGGAAAGCTAAAAAGCAGAGCGGTTTTTAAAAGCCCTTTTTTGAGTGCGTGGTATTGACCATAACCTTTTTTCATTCTTGTATTCTTTATCTCTTTTGTGTTGGTGTTTTTCATCAAGAGCCTTCCTTAAAAACCGACTGAATAGCCCACATAGAAGCTAAAATTCCTCATATAGCTCGCACTTGAGCCTTGGGTTGCAAAATATTTATGAGCGATAACAGGGATTTTCACCCCAAATTCTATCCCTTGATCTAGCTTGTGCTTATTGAAATGGGTTTTTGCAAAGTTGGTGCGCAAGCCCAGATCAAACAAGAATTGGAACGAACTGGACTTGACATCAGGCCTTTGCCCGCTCAATAAGTTCGTTACATTAGCGCTCCAAGTTTGCCCTGCAATTTGAGCACCAAAGAAAAGACCGATTGCAGTTCTTTCCCTTCTTCTGGAGCGTTCAAAGAAATTGTATAAAAAATCCGTTCCTACCCCATAAGTAACAAGATTCGCTCCCACTTTTAAATTTGTATCGCCAAAATTCGCATAGCCGTAATCCAAAAACCCATAATACCTTAAGCCAATATTTTTCTTATGGGTGAAAAATTGTTTATAACCCATCTTAGCCCCAAAGCCGTTCATGCTCGCTGACTGATAATCTCTGAGCGAAAAGAGGTTAGGGATATAAGAAATCTTATAAAGAGAACTAGCCGAATCTTCAAACTGATTCAAGCTCGTATTGATGATGCCTATGACTCTATCTAGCCCTTTCTTATAGATAAGCTGGTTCTTGTTAAAACAAGACGATGCACTGCTACAGATATTCTTTTCAATAAAACTCCCTAACTTCAAAGTCTCACGATCTAAAGAAATCCCGCTCTTGATCAAAGCGTTGAGCTCGCTCACCGTAGAATTAGCCCCTATCAAGCCCGTTTGCGAAGAAAAATTTTGCATGCCTGTGGCAATATCGCCCACACTCACGCCATTATACGCTCCATTAGTCCCACCTGCACCTAAAAGCATGACTTTCACAATGTTCTCGTATAGCTGTTGGTTATTATTGTTTTGGATTTTGCTCAAATCCACTTGCCCTAAAGCTAAAACGATGTTTTGAGCCACTGAGAGCATGCTATCAGTGATACCGATTTGTTCTTTCCCTACATCCACCACCAAAGGCTTAATGACATTCTGACTGGCGTATTGTTGGGATAGATCCAATAGCTTTCCTAAAATCTCTAGAGATTGCTCTAAATTGACTAAGGCTTGGTTTGGTTGCACATTTTGCTGTGATGCTTGTGCATTGTTTTTCACGCTTTCACTCAAAAGAGTTTTTGTTTTATTCCCTAAAATATCCAAGTAGTAGGATAAGGGAATGGCAGAAGTTTGCAACCTCACAGCCCCATCTCTAATCAACTGCTTTAATTCTTGCGCTTGAGTAAAGCCTGGATTTTTCAATTCCTGTCTGGCCAAACTCGTTTGATAATCTATGACAAAAAACGCCCCATCTTCTTCAGCGTTACACAAAGACATGCTCGCTAGTAAGGAAAGAGCGATCGTTTTTTTAAAGGAGTGGTTTTTCAAAAATATCCTTTTTGCTTTGATAAGTGATTTTACTTAATCCATAAAAGAAACTTTCTAATTTTAAGATAATCATTCTTAATTTGCTATTAAGTGTTTCAAAAAAGCATCAAATTGACATCTTTTAAGCAAAATGTTATAATGCTCGCTTAATTTTAGTGGGGTGTTAGCTCAGTTGGGAGAGCGCAACGCTGGCAGCGTTGAGGTCAGGGGTTCGAACCCCCTACACTCCACCATTATTATTACGCTTATCATCTTTCTTTATGGATCAAACCCATTTTCTTGCTAGTATTACCCATAATTAATTATAATCTTAGGAATTGTTTTTCATCAAGGGAGTTTGAGCGTGAGCAGTTTGTTTAAAATGCGCATTCTTAGTTTTAAAAAGAATAAGCGGGCGGTGTTTTCGCTCTATCTTTTTATCGCTTTATTAGCGCTTTCTCTTTTAGCCCCCTTGTGGGTGAATGATCGCCCCTTATTCATCTATAAAGATAATAAAGCGTATTTCCCCATGTTTAAAAACTATGCGGAAGTGGAGTTTGGAGGCGATTTTTTCACCCCCACAGATTATAACGATCCTTATGTGAAAAACACGCTTTTAAAAGACGCTTTCATCATCCATGCGCTCATCCCCTATAGCTACGATACGATCATTATGGATTTAGACTCGCCTGCCCCCACCCCCCCAAGCTTCAAACACCTTTTAGGCACAGACGATCAAGCCAGAGATGTGTTAGCCAGACTGGTTTATGGCTATCGTGTTTCGTTAGTGTTTGGGATTTTACTCACCCTTTTTAGCGTTCTTATTGGCGTGAGTTTGGGAGCGTTTCAAGGGTATTATGGAGGGTTAATGGATTTAGTGGGGCAAAGGTTGAGCGAGATCTGGAGCGCGATCCCTATGCTTTTTTTACTCATTGTGATTTCTAGTGCGTTTAATTCTAATTTTTGGATCATTTTATTTTTAGTCTTGCTCTTTAGCTGGATGGGGCTTTCTCAAGTCGTGCGCACGGAGTTTTTAAAAGCAAGGAATATGGACTACACCAAAGCCGCTAGAGCGCTTGGGGTGAGTGATTTAAAAATCATTTTCTACCATGTTTTACCCAACGCTTTAGTAGCGACAATCACTTATGTGCCGTTTTTAATGGCGGCTAGTATTTCTACTTTAGTGTCTTTGGATTTCTTGGGTTTTGGCATGCCTATAGGGAGCGCGAGTTTGGGCGAATTAGTCAATCAAGGCAAAGACAATCTCACTACGCCCCATTTAGCCATCGTGGCGTTTGTAGCCATTAGCTTGCTGCTTTCTGTTTTGGTGTTCATTGGCGAAGGGGTGCGCGATGCTTTCAACGCTAACATGCTCAAATAAGGGGGTTACATGCTAGAAATCAAAAACTTGAACTGCGTTTTAAACGCGCATTTTTCGCTCCAAAACATCAATATTTCGTTAAATCCTAGCGAAAGGGTGGCGATCGTGGGCGAGAGCGGGAGTGGGAAAAGCTCTATCGCTAATATCATCATGCGTTTAAACCCTAGATTCAAGCCCCATAATGGGGAAGTGCTGTTTGAAACAACCAACCTTTTAAAAGAAAGCGAAGCGTTTATGCAACATTTAAGGGGTAATGCGATCGCTTACATCGCTCAAGACCCCCTATCCAGCCTGAACCCCTTGCATAAAATCGGCAAACAAATGAGTGAAGCCTATTTTTTACACCATAAAAACGCTTCTAAAACGCTCCTTAAAGAAAAAGTTTTAAACGCCATGAAACAAGTCCAATTAGATGAAAAATTTTTGGATCGTTACCCTTATGAATTGAGCGGAGGGCAGTGCCAAAGGGTGTGTATCGCTATGGGCATTATTAATGCGCCCAAACTGCTCATTTGCGATGAGCCTACCACCGCATTAGATGCGCAAATCCAAAACCAGATTTTAGACTTGCTCAAGCAATTGAGCGTAGAAAAAAACATCGCCCTTTTGTTCATTAGCCATGATTTAAAAGCGGTCAAACGCTTGGCTGATAGGGTTTATGTGCTAAAAAAAGGCGAGATCGTAGAAACCAATTTGACTAAAGATCTTTTTAATGACCCTAAGCACGAATATTCAAAGCTCTTGATTCAAGCTTCAAACTTGCCCGCTAAAAATTTAAAAGCGCTAGATGAGACGCTTTTAGAAGTAAAAGATTTTAGCGTTTATTACTTGCAAAAACGCTTCTTTAGAACTTCTTTAAAAAAACCCCTTATCGCATCAGTCAATTTTTCCCTCAAAGCCAAAGAAAACATCGGCATCATTGGCGAAAGCGGGAGCGGGAAAAGCTCTCTAGCGTTGGGGCTTTTAAAACTCGCTTTAAACAGCGGGGAAGAAAAGATTTTAGGCCAAAGCGTGGGGCCTTTAAATTCTAAGGCGTTCAAACCCTACCGCAAGATTTTGCAAATGGTGTTTCAAGACCCTTACGCCTCATTAAACCCTCGCTTAAGCATTCAAAGCATTTTAACAGAAGCTTTGCGCTTTGCTTACCCTAAAGCTTCCAAAAAAGAATGGCACCATCTCGCAAAACTTTGTTTAGAAGAAGTGTGTTTAAACCCTGAATTGCTCAACTTTTACGCTTATGAGCTCAGTGGAGGGGAACGCCAAAGAGTGGCGATCGCTAGAGCGATTGCCTTAAAACCTAAAATCATTCTTTTAGATGAGCCAACCTCTGCTTTAGATAAGAGCATTCAAAAAAGCGTGTTGGAATTGTTGTTGAATTTACAAGAAAAGCAGGATTTGAGCTATTTGTTTATCAGCCATGATTTAGATGTGATCAAAGCGTTTTGCGATAAGGTGTTAGTGATAAGTGAGGGGAAAGTCGTAGAAATGGGTGCTATTAAAGAGGTGTTTGATAACCCTAAGCACGCTTATACGAAGCGTTTGTTAGAATCCAGGCTTTAAAAGTTTTATTTAAAAATTTATGCTTTTAGCGTCTTTTAATCGCTTTTATAATGAATGTTATCTTGGGCGTTATCTTTTAGTTTTTTATAAACAAAACAAAGAAACTTGATAGGGGGCTGTTTTTGAATAAGGGTAGTTGTCAATAAAGAATGAAAAGACCTTGGATTCTTCAGGCAAAATCTTTTCCTTAAAGGTTTTTTCATAGCTTTTTTTGACAAACCATTTAAAAGCATGCTCTTCTACAAAATTGTGAGGGTTTTTAAGGACTTCTAGGCGTAAAACGCATTTGTTTAAACTGAATTTGGAATAGTTTTTGACTCCCACTTGCAAAGAAAAGGCGTTGCTATAGCTTAAAGGGTTAGCGTGTAAGATGCGTGTTTCTATGGGATAAATTGCTTGAGTGAGTAAAACATTCAAAACAAAAGGCATGCTTAAAAACGTGCCCAAAAAAGCTGCTGTCATTATATAGCTAGCCCAGCGGTTTCTTAAAAGCAGAGCCAAAAGGAGCAAAATTGCGCAAAAAAGGATTAAAACGCTCGCTATTAAAACGCTAATTAAAGTCGCTTGGCTTAAAAATCCCTTAAAAGACTCCAAAAAAGCTTGGACAAAGGCAAGAGATGCCATGCGTTTTTAAGGCTCTTTAGTCTCGGCAATACTAGATTTAACCTTGCTTTTAGTGTCAATCCAAATATTAGGCACAGCCCCGCCTGGAGTGAGCATGATTTGAGCGTTGTTGTTCGTTTTTAACGCTTCATTAAACTGGCCTTGAACTTCAATTTGGCGCAGCCTTAAAAGCTTGTCGCTCAAACTTTGCGAAATGCTTAAATTAGCTTGAGATTTCGCCTTAGCTTCAATCACGATCGCATCCGCCACGCCTTGAGCCTTAATCCTGTTAGCGTCCGCTTCCCCTTTAGCCAGAGCGGCTTGTTTTTGAGCTTCTTGCTTGGAGCGCTCCACCTCGTATTTCACCCTTTCTGATTCTTGGCGCGCGATTTGGACTTTTTCAATTTGCTCTTTGATCTTAGCGGGCAAGACGATTTCTCTCAATTGGATAGAGCTTAATTCCACAGGGGTGTTGGGGAGCTTAGAAACTTCTTTATTGATACCGCTATTAATAAGAGCGGCGATTTCGTTGCGCTTAATGGGTAAATCTTCAGCCGGATAGCGCCCCACGACAGATCGCACCACATCGCGCACCACAGGGTTGATGATTTTTTGCTCCCAAGACAAGCCATAAGTAGCGATCGTTTGAGGGGTGGTTTGAGGGTTTAAGCGGTATTGCACGGTGAGTTCAATAGAAACGGTCAAACCCCTACTATCCATCACGTTAATAGCGTCGTTTCTAAAAATCCCTTGGTTTTTACCCGCCACGCCCATGTCTTCGGTGCGTGAAAAATTGATATTTCTAATCCTTGTATCCACAATGAGAATGTCTTGAATGATAGGCACAAAAAAGTGGATTCCTGGCTGTAAGGGGGTGGGTTCGTATTTCCCAGCGGTGATTTTAATGCCAATTTCTCCTGAGCTAATCACTTCAAAAGGCTTGGCCAAAAAAGCGATAACGCCTAAAAGAACAATGACAATTAAAACCGATAGTTTTTTAGAATTAAAAGAATTAGACGGCGGGATGAAACGCCCCCCATTATTAGGCGTATTAGGCGTGGGGGTTTCTTTTTGAGAATTTTTCTTTTTTAAATGTTCGTTCAAATCAATGGGCATGGATTTCCTTTTTAAATATTTTAACGGCGTTTGGGTTTTTTAGAATGGTGGTTTGTTTTAGGGTGTCTGTCTTTGTGCTGGCCCTTTTTGAAAGAACGCGTTTGCTCATGCTGGTGCGTTTTTTTGTTAGGGGTTTTTGGCGTTTTTTCTTTAGGGTTTTGAATCGCGTCAATTTCTTGCTGGTTTAAGCCAATTTTGCTGGTTTCAAACTGCAAACTCAAAAGTTTTAAAACCAATTGAGACGGCTCAAAAATTTCGGTAAGCTGCTCATAAAGACTGATGATCCCTTCAGACACTTTAGCGTCATGTAAGGTTTTGATGATCTGATTTTCGTTAATGGTGGGGATCTCAAAAAGTTCAATCTCTGAATCAATTTCTTTTTGCATGCGTAAAAGCTCTTTGTATTCTAAGGGGGTTACTAAAGTGATCGCCATGCCTTTTTTGCCCGCTCGCCCGGTTCTCCCAATGCGATGGATATAGCTCTCGGTATTTAGGGGCAAGTGGTAATTGAACACATGGCTTACACCGCTAATGTCTAGCCCACGGCTCGCCACATCTGTAGCCACCAACACATCAGCGTCATTTTTTTTAAACGCCATGATAGAAGCGCGCCGATCCCTTTGATCCATATCCCCATGCAAGGCGGTGCTTTTGTAATTTTTAGAAGCAAGGAATTGGTGCAATTCATCGGCTTCTTTTTTGGTGCGCGTGAAAACAATGCTCTTTTTGGGGGCTTGGGTGTCTAAAAGGCGCATGATCGCTTCAGCCCTCTCATGTTCATTGATCACATAAAAGCGTTGGGTGATGTCAGTGTTAGTGATATTAGAAGGAGCGATATGGATTTTAATAGGGTTTTCTAAAATCTTATCCGCTAATCTTTTAATCGGCTCTGGCATCGTGGCTGAAAAAAGCAAAATCTGCGCTTCGCTAGGGAGGTAGTCAAAAATCTCTTCAATATCGTCTAAAAACCCCATATCCAGCATTTCATCGCTTTCATCTAAAACGACCACTTTAGGCACAAATTTATGGATGCGTTCGTTTTTTAAATGATCCAACAACCTTCCTGGTGTAGCGATCATCACTTGGGGGTTTTTCTTAATAAATTCGCATTGTTTTTTAACGCTCTGGCCTCCATACACGCACACGGTTTTAGTCCTAGTGTGTTTGCCTAGTTTGAAAATCTCATCGCTAATTTGCATGGCTAATTCTCTGGTGGGCGTGATCACTAAGGCCTCTATGGTGTGGTTGTTTTTAAGGTTGTTGATAATGGGCAGAGCGAAAGCGGCGGTTTTTCCTGTGCCTGTTTGGGCTTGCGCGATGACATCTCTGCCTTGCAAAACAGCCGGAATGGCCTTTTCTTGAATGGGGCTTGGGGAAGTGAAACCGGCTTCATAAACGGATTTTAAAACCGATTCTTTTAAGCCCAAATCATTAAAACTCGGCTTATGATAAGCGTCATCATCAATTTCTGTAGGGAGTGGTGGTTGATTCAATTCCATGGGAGATTCATACCTCAATTTAATTTGAAACTTTATAAAAAGCTAATAAAAGGCTAAAATTAAAATCTTTGATTTAAAGTTTATAAGATTTTTGAGTATAGCATAAAAATGCACTCAATTAAGTTTAAAGTTTTTATAAAAGGCTTATGCTAAAATAATTAGAATTTAAGGAATAAAGAAAGGGTTTGATTGAAACGGGTGTTTTTGTGGCTTATTTTTGTATTAGCTTTCCACAAGCTTTTGGCCGAAAAAATAGGCGATATAGCGAGCGTGGTGGGCGTAAGGGATAACCAGCTGATTGGTTATGGGCTTGTGATTGGCTTAAATGGCACAGGGGATAAATCCGGCTCAAAATTCACCATGCAATCCATTTCTAACATGCTAGAGAGCGTGAATGTCAAAATCTCTGCAGATGATATTAAATCTAAAAATGTCGCTGCAGTGATGATTACAGCCTCCTTACCCCCCTTTGCAAGACAGGGCGATAAAATTGATGTTCAAATTTCTTCTATTGGGGATGCAAAATCCATTCAAGGAGGGACTTTGGTGATGACCCCTTTAAATGCGGTGGATGGGAATATTTACGCCCTCGCTCAAGGGGCTATCACTTTGGGTAATTCTAATAACTTGCTCTCAGCCCATATCATTAACGGGGCGACTATTGAAAGGGAAGTTTCGTATGATTTGTTCCATAAAAACGCCATGGTTTTGAGCCTAAAAAACCCTAATTTTAAAAACGCTATCCAAGTGCAAAACACTTTAAATAAGGTGTTTGGCAATAAAGTAGCCATAGCGCTAGATCCAAAAACCATTCAAATCACTCGCCCAGAGCGTCTTTCTATGGTGGAGTTTTTAGCCTTAGTGCAAGAAATCCCTATTAATTACAGCGCGAAAAATAAGATCATTGTAGATGAAAAATCAGGCACGATCGTTTCAGGAGTGGATATAATAGTGCATCCGATAGTGGTTACAAGCCAAGACATCACGCTTAAAATCACTAAAGAGCCATTAAATGATTCTAAAAACACGCAGGATTTAGACCATAACATGTCCTTAGACACCGCTCACAACACGCTGAGTTCTAACGGGAAAAGCATCACCATTGCCGGGGTGGTAAAAGCCTTACAAAAAATTGGCGTGAGTGCTAAGGGGATGGTTTCAATCTTGCAAGCCCTAAAAAAAAGCGGCGCGATTAGCGCTGAAATGGAGATACTATGATAAACAACAATAAAGCCATGTTAGAGCAATACAACGTTTCTAAATTAGCGAGCGAAGAGAAATTAAAAGCGCTAGCTCAAAATAAAAACGACAAGCTCCTCAAAGAACAAACCGATTCTTTTGAAGCGCTGCTTTTAAAATTCATGCTAGATAGCGCTATGAAAATGGATAACCCTTTGTATCCTAAAGCCCCAGGCGATGAAATTTATGCGTCCATGTATAAGGACACCCTCTCTAAAGAATTGAGCGGGAATTTTGGTTATAGCGAAATGCTGTTTAATTTCTTAAAAGAGCAAGAAAAACAAAAACCATGAAAAAATCCAAGCGCTTAAAACGCCCTTATTTAAAGCGTCCCTATTTGAAACGCTCTGATAAGACTTCTTCTTTCAAGGGGTTGTTAAAAAAGGAAGACAATGTGATTTCATTAGAAAATTTTAAACCCAAAGAGAGCGAAGATCTATTAGAAAATTTTTCCAATAAAAAAGACATGCAAGAATTGCTAGGGCTTTTAAACCAATTTATTTTGCAAAGCTACAAGGTGGAAAAGGAATTTAAGGATTATAAAGCCCTTTATGAATGGGTCATAGAGATTTTACCGCAAGCCATTTGGGTAATGAATGAAAACGGGAGCTTTTTTTATAAAAATTCTTTAGCCAATCAAAGCCATGAGGTGTTCAATAAGGCTAAATTAGAAAATTTTAACACTGAAATTGAACATGAAAATAAAAGCTATTTAGTCCAGCAAAACAGCATTCAAGGCAAGCAAATCATCACCGCAACCGATATTAGCGCTCAAAAACGCCAAGAGCGGCTCGCTTCTATGGGGAAAATTTCAGCGCATTTAGCCCATGAGATCAGAAACCCTGTAGGCTCTATCTCTCTTTTAGCTTCGGTGTTATTAAAGCATGCGAACGAAAAGACTAAGCCCATTGTTGTAGAATTGCAAAAAGCTTTATGGCGCGTGGAAAGAATCATTAAAGCCACCTTGCTTTTTTCTAAAGGCATTCAAGCCAACCGCACCAAGCAAAGTTTGAAAACGCTAGAGAGCGATCTCAAAGAAGCCCTAAATTGCTACACTTACTCTAAAGACATTGATTTTCTTTTTAATTTTAGCGACGAAGAAGGGTTTTTTGACTTTGATTTAATGGGGATTGTGTTACAGAATTTCTTGTATAACGCTATTGATGCGATTGAAGCCTTAGAAGAGAGCGAGCAGGGGCAGGTGAAGATTGAAGCGTTCATTCAAAATGAATTTATCGTCTTCACCATTATTGATAATGGTAAGGAAGTGGAAAACAAAAGTGCTTTATTTGAGCCTTTTGAAACCACCAAATTGAAGGGTAATGGCTTAGGGTTAGCCCTGTCTTTACAAGTGGTTAAAGCCCATGAAGGGAGCATTGCGCTATTAGAAAATCAAGAAAAAACCTTTGAAATTAAGATTCTTAACGCTTCTTAATTTGGATAACTATCCCTCTTAAAAATGAGTTTTACTATAAAACAAAATTTTAAAAATATTAAATAATATTAAATTGAATAGGGTTTATCAATATTTGACAAAAATAAGATCAAAAAAATTTTTCATTAACTCTTTTGGTGTAGGATAGCGATCAAGGTTTTTATGAAAATAAAAGCCTAAAACAATTTTAAAAAAAGGACTTTTGATGAAAACATTTGAAATTTTAAAACATTTGCAAGCGGATGCGATCGTGTTATTTATGAAAGTGCATAACTTCCATTGGAATGTGAAAGGCACCGATTTTTTCAATGTGCATAAAGCCACTGAAGAAATTTATGAAGAATTTGCAGACATGTTTGATGATCTCGCTGAAAGGATCGCTCAATTAGGACACCACCCCTTAGTCACTTTATCTGAAGCGCTCAAACTCACTCGCGTTAAAGAAGAAACTAAAACAAGCTTCCACTCTAAAGACATCTTTAAAGAAATTCTAGGCGATTACAAACACCTAGAAAAAGAATTTAAAGAGCTCTCTAACACCGCTGAAAAAGAAGGCGATAAAGTCACCGTAACTTATGCAGACGATCAATTAGCCAAGTTGCAAAAATCCATTTGGATGCTGCAAGCCCATTTGGCTTAAGCCACCAAAAAGAAGCCAGCATGAGAGATTACAGCGAGCTTGAAATTTTTGAGGGAAACCCCTTAGACAAGTGGAATGACATTATTTTTCATGCGAGTAAAAAGCTTTCTAAAAAAGAGCTAGAAAGGCTTTTAGAGCTTCTGGCTCTCTTGGAAACTTTTATAGAAAAAGAAGACTTAGAAGAAAGGTTTGAATCTTTCGCTAAAGCTTTAAGAATTGATGAAGAGTTGCAACAAAAAATAGAGAGCAGGAAAACAGACATTGTGATCCAATCCATGGCGAATATTCTCAGCGGGAATGAATGAGCTTATCCGCTATGGCTTGATATTCCTCTTTTTTTTAAAGGCGTTTGGGCTTGATTATGGGATAGATAAAACGCTAGAATTAAAAAAAGATGAAGTGTTTAAAGCGATCATCAAAGACACTTCAAATGAACAAACCAAAGAAATCACGCTCTATTGGACGCTATATGCAAATAAAGGTTTAGTCATCAACATGCGTTTTAACCATTTCCCTTACCAGTTTATTTTATACACCGATCATGCGAGAAATACCTATAATCTCAAAGTTTTTGAAGAAAAATTTTCTTCTAACAGCACTCTGTCGCTTGTGTTTAAAGATTTTAAAGAAGATAAAGCCGCTTTAAGGCTTTTAGCCCTTATGCCCCTTGTTTTTTCTCCTAAAGAGCCTTAAGGAATTCGCATGCAAGAAAAACAACTTAAAACCATTCAAAATAAAATCGCTTCTTGGATCAAAGAAATTGAAAGCGGCTTTATAGATGAATTGTTTTCTAAGATCGGCCCTTCAAAAATGTTGCGCTCCAAACTCATGCTCGCTTTATTAGACGAAAAAACAGACGCTATTTTATTGGATAAAGCTTTCAATTTGTGCGCGATTGTGGAAATGATACAGACCGCTTCTTTATTGCATGATGATGTGATTGATAAGGCGACCATGCGCCGAAAACTCCCCAGCATTAACGCTCTTTTTGGCAATTTTAACGCCGTGATGCTTGGGGATGTGTTTTATTCCAAAGCCTTTTTTGAACTATCTAAAATGGGTAAATCCATCGCCAAAGCTCTCTCTAATGCGGTTTTAAGGCTCTCTAGAGGCGAGATTGAAGATGTGTTTGTGGGGGGAAGTTTTAATAGCGACAAGCAAAAATACTGGTGCATTTTAGAAGACAAGACCGCTCATTTCATAGAAGCGAGTTTAAAGAGCATGGCGATTCTTTTGGATAAAGACGCAAAAATGTATGCGGATTTTGGATTGAATTTTGGCATGGCGTTTCAAATCATTGATGATTTATTAGACATCACTCAAGACGCCAAAACTTTAGGCAAGCCCAATTTCAGCGATTTTAAAGAAGGCAAGACCACTTTACCCTACTTGCTTTTATACGAAAAATTAAATCAGCACGATCAAGGGCTTTTAATTTCTTATTTTAAACAAGATAGCCATGAAATCATAGAATGGACTAAGGAAAAATTCAAGCAATATGGTATCATAGAAGAAACCCTTAAAACCGCTCAAGTTTATTCTAAAAAGGCTCTTGAAGCCATTAAAGGGGAAAACAATTTGATTTTAGAAAAACTAGCGCAAGATGTCATTTATAGGACTTTTTAATGGAGTTAGAAACTCATTTGTCAAAATATTTCACCCTAGCCTTTACGCATAAAAGCATGAGCTTGGAAATGCGAGAAAAACTCGCTATCAATTCGCCCGCAATGCTTAGAGAATTTTTACAAACCATTAAAAACCATTGCCCTAACATCAAAGAGTGCATGGTGCTATCCACATGCAATCGCTTTGAAATCTATGCGAGCCTAAGGCATGGTGCTCACGCTAACGAACAAAAAAGCGCGTTATTGAAAATTTTGGCTCAAAATAAAAAAATGAGCGTGTCTGATTTAGAAAAATGCGTTTTAATGAACACTGATGAAAGCGCAGTCCATCATGTCTTTAGCGTGTGCAGCAGTTTAGATAGCCTAGTGGTGGGAGAAACTCAAATCACAGGGCAGATGAAAAACGCCTATAAATTCGCTTTTGAAGAGAAATTTTGCTCCAAAGATTTAACCCGATTGCTCCATTTTGCTTTCAAATGCGCCGCTAAAGTGCGCAATTTAACCGGCATTTCCAAGCAAGGGGTTTCCATCTCTTCAGTGGCGGTCAAAGAAGCGCTTAATATTTTTGAAAAAGAAAGGATTAAGGATAAAAAAGCCCTTGTGATAGGGCTTGGCGAGATGGCTCAATTAGTTATCAAACACCTTTTAAACAAGCAATTTGAAGCGCTCATCTTAGGGCGTAATGCGGCTAAATTTGAAGATTTCATCAAAGAATTAGAAGAGCCTAAAAAAGTGGGCTTTCAAAATATAGAAAATTTAAGCGCTTATATCAATGAATACGAATTGCTTTTTTGCGCCACTTCTTCGCCGCATTTTATCGTGCAAAATCGCATGTTAAAAGAAACGATTTTCAGGCGTTTTTGGTTTGATTTAGCCGTGCCACGAAATATTGAAAAGCCGATATTCAATAATATTTTCTTATACAGCGTGGATGATTTAGAGCCTATGGTGAGGGAAAATGTGGAAAACAGGCAAGAGAGCAGGACGAAAGCTTATGAGATTGTAGGGCTTGCCACGATGGAATTTTACCAATGGATCCAAAGTTTAGAAGTAGAGCCTGTGATTAAGGATTTAAGGGAATTGGCTAGGATTTCAGCCCAAAAGGAATTGCAAAAGGCGCTCAAAAAACGCTATGTGCCTAAAGAATACGAAAGCAATATTGAAAAGATCTTGCACAACGCTTTCAATACTTTTTTACACCACCCTACTATCGCTTTAAAAAAGAACGCTCAAAAAGAAGAATCCGATGTGCTTGTGGGCGCGATTAAAAACTTGTTTAATTTAGACAAATCTAACGCTAGCCATGCCCAGAATTTGAATCTCTATAAATGCGAATATTACGAGGAATAATGCATGCTGTTTTCAAAACTTTTTGCCCCCACTCTCAAAGAACCCCCTAAAGATGCCGTGTTAAAAAGCCATAAACACTTAGCTCAAGCAGGATACATTTATCAAGTAGGCAGCGGGATTTATAATTTCCTGCCCTTAGCTAAAAAAGTGCTAGACAAAATAGAAAACATCACGCACAAACGCATGCAAGAGCATGGGGCGCAAAATATTTTAATGAGTTTTGTGGTTTTGGCGAGTTTGTGGGAAAAATCAGGCCGTTTGGATAAATACGGCAAGGAATTACTGGTTTTTAAAGACCGAAAAGACAATGATTTTGTTTTAAGCCCCACTTTAGAAGAAAATATCACCGAAATTGCCGCTAATTTCATCAAAAGCTACAAGCAATTACCCGTCCATCTCTATCAAATCCACACGAAATTCCGTGATGAAATCCGCCCTCGATTCGGGCTGGTGAGAGCGAGGGAATTTATCATGAAAGATGGTTATAGCTTTCATGAAGACGCTGAGAGCTTGGATAAGGAATTTTTAAACACGCAAAGCGCTTATAAAGAGATTTTAAGCGATTTGGGTTTGGATTTTCGTATTGTGGAAGCGGATAGCGGGGCGATTGGGGGGAGTAAAAGCAGGGAATTTGTCGTTTTAACAGAATGCGGGGAAGACACGATCGTGGTGTGTCAAAATTGCGATTATGCCGCCAACATTGAAATCGCTAAACGCTCTAAAAGGCTTGAGCCTTTGAATGTCCCAAAAGCGCAATTAGCGAAATTCCCTACCCCTAATACCACTAGTGCGCAAAGCGTGGCGGAGTTTTTTAAAACAGAGCCTTATTTTGTTCTAAAAGCGCTTGTGAAAAAGGTGATCCATAAAGATAAAGAAACCCTAGCGTGCTTTTTTGTTAGGGGCGATGACAATTTAGAGGAAGTTAAAGCCCTAAACGCCTTGAACATTATAGGAGCGAACGCTTTAGAATTAAGAGAGGCCAATGAAGAAGATTTAAACGACGCAGGGTTGATAGCGGGTTTTATAGGGCCTTATGGCTTGAAAAAGCATGTTTCTTACATTATTTTTGATGGAGATTTAAAAGAGGGCGATTGCTTGATCGCTGGGGCTAATGAAAAGGATTTTCATGCGGTGGGCGTGGATTTAAAAGGGTTTGAAAATCTTGTTTATGCGGATATTGTCCAGGTTAAAGAAAGCGATTGTTGCCCTAATTGTCAAGGAGCGTTGAAATACCATAAGAGTTTGGAAGTGGGGCATATTTTCAAACTCGGGCAAGGCTATGCTAAAAGTTTGAAGGCTAGTTTCTTGGATAAGAATGGTAAGGAGCGGTTTTTTGAAATGGGGTGCTATGGGATAGGCATTAGCCGATTGCTCAGCGCGATTTTAGAGCAAAAAAGCGATGATTTAGGCTGTGTATGGACGAAAAACACCGCTCCTTTTGATGTGGTGATCGTGGTTTCTAATTGGAAAGATGAAGTGCAAAAAAAACTCGCTTTTGAAGTGTATGAAAGGCTGCTCCAAAAGGGCGTTGATGCGCTGTTAGATGACAGAGACGCGCGTTTTGGGGCAAAGATGAGAGATTTTGAATTGATTGGGGAACGATTGGCGCTCATTATTGGGAAGCAAACTTTAGAGAATAAAGAATTTGAATGCATCAAACGCGCTAATTTAGAAAAACAAACGCTTAAAGACGCCGAATTAGAAGAAAAAATTTTAGAAATGTTAGCGAACGAATAAGGGGGAGTGAGTGGAAAAATTAGTGATTGGCTCTAGGGGGAGCGAATTAGCCTTATGGCAAGCGAATCACATTAAAGAACGCCTGAAAAAAGAATGCTCTATAGAAAGCGAAATTCAAATCGTTAAGACTAAGGGCGATAAAATCTTAGACACCCCTTTAAATAAGATCGGCGGTAAGGGGCTATTCACTAAGGAATTAGAAGAATTGCTTTTAAAAGGCGAAATTGATTTGGCGGTGCATTCTTTAAAAGATGTGCCGGTCGTGTTTGAAAAGGGGTTGGACTTGGCATGCATCACCAAAAGGGCTGATGTGAGGGACACTTTTTTGAGCGTGAAATTCCCTGATTTGATGAGCTTGCCTAAAGGAGCCAAGGTTGGCACGACTTCTTTAAGGCGTTCCATGCAGATCAAACTGAAGCGCCAGGATTTAGATACAGAAAGCTTAAGGGGGAATGTCCAAACCCGTTTGAAAAAACTTGAATGCGGTGAATTTGACGCTATCATTTTAGCTGAAGCCGGGTTATGCCGCCTAGAAATTCAAGGAGCGAAATACCGCAAGGCTTTTAGCGTGGAAGAAATGATTCCCAGCATGGGTCAGGGGGCTTTAGGGGTAGAAATGCTCAAAAACCACAAGCATTTTGCCACGCTTCAAAAACTCAATGACACAGAAAGCGCGTTTTGCTGCCATTTAGAAAGGGAGTTTATTAAAGGGCTTAATGGGGGGTGTCAGATCCCTATAGGCGTGCATGCGAGTTTAATGGGCGATAGGGTTAAAATCCAGGCAATTTTAGGCTTGCCTAATGGGAAAGAAGTCATCACTAAAGAAAAGCAAGGGGATAAAACTAAGGCGCTTGATCTGGTTCAAGAGCTTTTAGAAGCGTTTTTGCAAAGCGGGGCTAAAGAGATTTTAGAAAAGGCGCAGTTGTTTTAATGCGTTTGTTTATCGCGCTAGTTTTGTTTGGGTGGTGGTTAATTTTAGGCGCTAAAGAAGCGGATTTCATCTCTGATTTAGAATACGGGATGGCTCTTTATAAAAACCCTAGGGGTGTTGCGTGCGCGAAATGCCATGGCATTAAAGGCGAACAACAAGAAATCACCTTTTATTATGAAAAAGGCGAAAAAAAAATCCTCTACGCCCCTAAAATCAACCATTTAGATTTTAAAACCTTTAAAGACGCCCTGAGTTTAGGCAAAGGCATGATGCCTAAATACAATCTCAATTTGGAAGAAATCCAAGCGATTTACCTTTACATCACCTCTTTAGAGCCTAAAGAAGAGCGTAAGGATCCTCTTAAGCCTTAATCAAAGCGCTTGATTTATGTTAAAATGGAGCGTTGCATTTTTTGTTTTGATTAAAGAAGGGTTCTAAAAATCAGAATTTAAAAGAAGGTAAAAATGAGTGTCAAAATTTTAAAAATATTAGTTTGTGGGTTATTTTTTTGGGGCTTGAACGCCCATTTATGGGGGAAACAAGACAATAGCTTTTTAGGGATTGGTGAAAGAGCCTATAAAAGCGGGAATTATTCTAAAGCAGCGTCTTATTTTAAAAAAGCATGCAACGATGGGGTGAGTGAAGGTTGCACGCAATTAGGAATCATTTATGAAAACGGGCAAGGCACTAGAATAGATTATAAAAAAGCCCTAGAATATTATAAAACCGCATGCCAAGCTGATGATAGGGAAGGGTGTTTTGGTTTAGGGGGGCTTTATGATGAGGGGTTAGGCACGACTCAAAATTATCAAGAGGCCGTTGACGCTTATGCTAAGGCGTGCGTTTTAAAACACCCTGAGAGTTGCTACAATTTAGGCATTATTTATGACCGAAAAATCAAAGGCAATGCCGCTCAAGCGGTTACCTACTATCAAAAAAGCTGTAATTTTGATATGGCTAAGGGGTGTTATGTTTTGGGCGTGGCTTATGAAAAAGGCTTTTTAGAAGTCAAACAAAGCAACCATAAAGCCGTCATCTATTATTTGAAAGCGTGCCGATTGGATGATGGGCAGGCTTGCCACGCGCTAGGGAGTTTGTTTGAAAACGGCGATGCAGGGCTTGATGAAGATTTTGAAGTGGCGTTTGATTATTTGCAAAAAGCTTGTGCTCTAAACAATTCTGGTGGTTGCGCGAGTTTAGGCTCTATGTATATGTTAGGCAGGTATGTCAAAAAAGATCCCCAAGAGGCTTTTGATTTTTTCAAAAAAGCATGCGATATGGGGAGCGCGGTGAGTTGCTCTAGGATGGGCTTTATGTATTCCCAAGGGGACGCTGTTTCAAAAGACTTGAGGAAAGCCCTTGATAATTATGAAAGGGGTTGCGATATGGGCGATGAAGTGGGTTGCTTCGCTCTAGCGGGCATGTATTACAACATGAAAGATAAAGAAAACGCCATAACGATTTATGACAAGGGCTGTAAGCTAGGCATGAAACAAGCATGCGAAAACCTCACTAAACTCAGGGGGTATTGAAAATTTAACCAACCCCCTAAATTATCATCGTGTTTGACTCAAAACTTTTCAAAGATTTGGCTCTGTTTTAAGAGCTAAAGCAGAAACCCCAAACATCTTTAGCGTTTGTGATGAATGCTATTAAATCTATAACATTGCTATCTAGGGCAAAGGAGTTGTGCCTTTAAAGACATGGTGCGTGAGCGGATGCGCTAAAAATCAAAATCTGTAAAATCCCTATCATTAGGGATACAGAGCGAAACCCAAACTCTCGCATCAGCCTAGAGGAAAATCTCAAATACCTTTAGCGTTGCTCCACTATGAATAAGCTTGAATTTTTAAAAAACGGGATTTTTAAAACTCATAAAGGGATAGGGGGTATTTTGAAATTCCCCTACAACCCCCAAAAACTCCCCATAACCCCATAAGAGCGCATTATGAGAAACTGCCGCTTGCTTTACGCAAGCTCTTTGATTGTAAAAAATACCTTTTGTTTTTAAACCCTACAAAGACCAATAGATCGCTCCAAAGAACACCATGCTCCCTATCAAAACGCTTATAAACATGCGTTTAGTGTCCTTAAAAGCCACCATTAAAAACGCGCTCAAATAAAACAACAATAAAAACACGCAAAAAATCCCCGAAAGCGCCTTAAACACAACGCCCGCCTTAGCCTTATGCAGCATGATGAGCGCGCCTAAAAAACCCCTTTCAATGGTTTTGATTTTTGTTTGAGTGCCTTTAGTTTCAAGGTTGATTTCATACAAAGGCGTGCCAATAACCAACGCTCCCCTATACTCTCTAGGCTCTATCTTTTTAGGCATAGCGACATGGTTTTCTTTCAAAAAGTCTTTCAAAAAATCCAATCGTTCTTCTTTTTTTAAGGATTTTTCTAAAACCCACTCTTTTGTCGTAGCGCCAGTGTCTTGGCGCACCCCAAAGAGCAATAAAAGCCCGCTAATGGCAAAAAGAAGCGCCAAAGGGAAGAAAAAAGTGGTCGCATAGATGTGAAAATAACGCATCGTTGCGGTCATTATTGCAACCTGTGGCTCACGAATTTAGAAAAATTATCCAAGATTAACCCCCCTTTTCTAAACCCTAGCGCGCAAGATTCATAAGCAAAAAACACATTAGGCTGATAATACAACCCGTTATGCGAATTGAGCTCGTAAAACTCTTGATAAACGGGTTTGTGGTTAGAATAAACGCCGTCCGTTTTCAAAAGCGATTGCATGGAAGCTTCAAAGATTTCACTATTTGCTCCTTCTCTACCAAAAGCCACTTTTTTGATTTGCTTTTTATTGACCAAAGGTTCATATCTCGTTTCTAACAATAAGGGGTGGTTGGGGTATCTGTCCCACAAAAGTTTTAAAAAACGCTTGGATTGGAAAAGGATCGTGTAAGCGGGGTTTAAAAAAATCGTGTTTTTATTTTCCATCATGCCTTGCATCAAAAGGGCTAATTCTGGCTCGTCAATAGCAATGTTTTCCCAAGGGATTAGTTTGAATAAAAACTCATAATTCAAGCCGTTTTTAAACACGCCCTCTTCTATATTAAATTCCACCTCATCAATGTAAGAAAAATCCGTTTCAAACCCCACGCTCTGAGCAGTGTCTTGCAAAAAACGCATGGTGCGCTCTTCTTCAATATTCCCCCTAACGCTTGAAAAAAGGATTTTCCACCCCTCATACATTTCCTCAAAACGGCTCGTGTCTTCGCCTAAAGTTACCATGCGTTTAAAATTCTCGCCAAGCGCTTCATAAAGGTTATTGAATTGCTTGTTTTCATCATAGCCATTCGCTTTGAGTAACGCCCATTGGATCAGCGCCGTTTCATAGAGCATGGTGGGGGTATCAGCGTTAAATTCCAGTAATTTAATAGGCTTGCCATCAAGCCCCCCAGCTAAATCAAAACGCCCGTAAATATGCCAATGCACTTCTTCTTCAAAACTCTGTTTGATCATAGGAATGAGCGCGTTAGGAATATCCAATTCAAAAAAGCGATCGTTTTTAATGGCCTCTTCAGCCGTCTCTACAAACATGTCATAAAGCTCATTACAAGCGTCATAATAAGCGTCCGCTTCTTTTTGAGAAACAACCACCATTTCATCAGCGATATAAGATGACATGTCGTCATTAGTGTGCCAATCTAGGCCGATTTCTTCTAAGGTCTTATTGTCTAAAGGTTTTAAAGGAATCACTTGCATTTTTTAGCCTTGAATAGATTAAATTATGAGTTAAAGCCCCTTGTCCCAGAGCTTACCGCCGGCGAATTAGTAGGCCTACTAGAGCCAAAAAACCCGCTCTGTCCCTTACTCGCTGTGCCCATGCTTGAAGCGCTGGGTGCACTTTTAGAAAAGGAATTTTGAGAGCGTTGGTAAGCTTGTGGGGATTTGTAGGTCCGTTGGGCGTTTTGCTGATAATTAGGGTTATTGAAAAGCTTATTGCCAATATAACTCCCTAAAATCGCCCCCGCCGCGCTCCCTAAAATCGCGCTCCCCAAGCCAAAGCCTGAGCCTTCATTACTCCCTCCACTCCCTCCATTATTAGACTGGATAAGCTTGCTCGTGCCGTTATCAATTTTGGCCTCTTCTTCTTTGATGAGCTTTTGAATCTCTTCATTGCTTAACACTCGTTCATTGCCTTGCAAATCGCGCACTATAATGTGGGTTCTTGAACTGGGGTATTCTTCAACAACCTTGTAAGATTTATCCTTTTGCTCTTCTAAAATCACAAACGCACCTTTTTGAACGCTTTGGCTCAAAGAGCTTTGCTCTTTTGGTTTGTCATCAGCATTGCTCTTACACCCCACAATGCTTACCATCACTAACGCGCTCAAACCACCCACGATCGCATAATCAGAAATCTTTCTGTAGGGTTTTTTCATGAGAGCAACCTTATATCATGCCTTATAATGGTATAAGAAAGGCACGCCCTTAATTACGCCAGATTCAAAAATCTTTTTAGTAACATTTTCCACTTTAGTGCGTAAATCTTCAGGCTCTTTTTGGGCGTTAATATCGTATTGGGTGGAATAAATCTTTTCAAGAATAGAGATCTTATCTTCCACGCTCGCTCCCCTAGCCCTAGCTTTCGCCATTTCTTCTTGGATCAAAGCCGCTTTTTTAGCTGAATTGACTCCAAGCCACCCCACTACAACCATTCTCACGGTGTTTTCTTTCAAGTGATCCCTGAGTTTAGTGAGCTCTTTTTGGCAATGCGGGCACATGGGATCAGAAACAATATAAAGGATTTTATCCTTATTTTCAGCGTTAGTAGAGGGCAACTCTATCGCATAATCAGCCGGCACTTCATCAAAAAGAGCGTTCAACTTCGCGCTATTTTGTTGGGTAGCGTTAAGGGCTTGGATTTTTTGATTGGTTTCTGCGACTAATTGCACATCTTCGCTTTTATTGCTAAAAAAGATATTGCTAAGCCCTATGATTAAATTACCATCCTTACTCACTACAAGCGGAATATTGTATTTAGTGTCCGGATCTTCAATAACGACCATTTTTAAATCCTGACTGGATTTTAAAGGTTTGATTTCTAAAATACGCACCTTTTTATTGGTCTGTTTTTCAATCACGCTCACTAAATTATCCTGCATCCGTTTGTCATTAGCTGAAACTGAATGTTTAGGGGCTGCCCCTAAGCCTACAAGAAGTAACGCGCTCAACACGCTCGCTCTTAATATCATTAAAACTCCTAAAGTTCAATAGCCTAAACCCTTTAAAAAGGAATAAGCTTTTAATGGGTATAATACCATAAAAATCCCCTATTTTCACAAGGCTTAAAAAGGTTTAAAGATGATTATCATTCCTGCCAGATTAAAATCCAGTCGTTTTGAAAATAAAGTGCTAGAAAATATTTTTGGCTTGCCTATGGTAGTGCGTTGCGCTAAAAATGCGAATCTAGTAGATGAATGCGTAGTCGCTTGCGATGATGAAAGCATCATGCAAACATGCCAAAAATTCCACATTAAAGCGGTGCTAACTTCCAAACACCATAATAGCGGCACGGAACGCTGTTTGGAAGCGGCGCAAATTTTAGGGTTAAAAAACGATGAAAGGGTTTTAAATTTGCAAGGCGATGAGCCTTTTTTAGAAAAAGAGGTCATTTTAGCGTTATTAGAAGCCACCAAAAACGCCCCTTTCATGGCGACTTGCGCTAAAGCCATTGATGAAGAGCGAGCCAAAAGCCCTAATTTAGTCAAGGTGGTTTTAGATGGCCAAAATAACGCCTTGTATTTTTCGCACTCCCTTATCCCCTTTTTACGAGACGCTGATATAAAACGCCAAACCCCCCTTTTAGGGCATATCGGTATTTATGGCTTCCACAATAAAGAAATCTTAGAAGAATTATGCGCTTTAAAACCTTGCGTTTTAGAAGAAATAGAAAAATTAGAGCAATTAAGGGCTTTGTATTATCAAAAAAAGATTGCAGTGAAAATCGTTCAAAGTGAAAGCGTGGGCATTGACACCAAAGAAGATTTGCAAAACGCTTTGAAAATTTTTAACCCCAATCTCCTTTGAGCGCTAAATTTTAAAAAGCGCTCAAAGCATTTTCCACCATTCAAAAACCTTTTTTTAAATCCAAAAAAAAGCACAATTTGTTAATTTTCGCTCAATTTTATTAAAAATTCAATAAATTTATGGCACAATTTAAATTCATTGTAAATAAAGTTTCAATTTGATACGATTTTACGAATAAAACATTACTTTAAGGAACATTTTATGAAAAAAACGATTTTACTTTCTCTTATGGTTTCACCGCTCCTGGCTGAAAATGACGGCGTTTTTATGAGCGTGGGCTATCAAATCGGCGAAGCCGCTCAAATGGTGAAAAACACCGGCGAAATCCAAAAAGTCTCCAACGCTTACGAAAATTTAAACAATCTTTTAACCCGCTATAACGAACTCAAACAAACGGCCTCTAACACCAATTCAAGCACCGCTCAAGCGATTAGCAATCTAAAAGAGAGTGCTAGCCGATTAAAAACGGCCCCTAATACCGCTAATCAAGCCGTATCCTCAGCGCTCAGCTCTGCGGTGGGCATGTGGCAAGTGGTAGCCTCTAATTTAGCCAATGGCACGCTACCCACTGATAAATACAACGAAATCAATGCGATTTCTCAATTGCTCCAAAATACCCTAGAAAATAAAAACAATGAACTCACGATTGATAATGACTATGACCATCTTTTAACTCAAGCTAGCACCATTATTAGCACCCTTCAAAGCCAATGCCCAGGAATAGACGGAGGCAATGGCAAACCATGGGGCATTAATGCAAGCGGGAACGCATGCACTATTTTTGGCAGCACCTTTAGCGCTATTACTAGCATGATTGATAGCGCTAAAAAAGCCGCCGAGCAATTTAGAAGAACTGACCCAAGTCAAGGCGCAAACCAACAAAGCGCGTTTAACAACGCTGATTTTAATAAAAACCTTAATCAAGTCTCAAGCGTTATTGATGACACTATCTCTTACCTCAAAGGGGACAATTTAGAAACCATCTATAACACCCTTCAAAAAACGCCCGATTCTAAAGGGTTTCAAGGTTTGGTGAGCCGTTCTAGCTATAGTTATTCTCTCAATGAAACTCAATATTCCCAATTCCAAACCACCACCAAAGAGTTTGGCCATAACCCCTTTAGAAGCGTGGGGTTAATCAATTCTCAAAGCAATAATGGGGCGATGAATGGCGTGGGCGTGCAATTAGGCTATAAGCAATTTTTTGGGAAAAATAAATTTTTTGGGATCCGGTATTATGCCTTTTTTGATTACAACCATGCCTATATCAAATCCAACTTTTTTAACTCCGCTTCCAATGTTTTCACTTATGGCGCCGGCAGCGATCTTTTATTGAATTTCATCAATGGCGGATCCGATAAAAACCGCAAAGTCTCTTTTGGCATTTTTGGAGGCATCGCATTAGCCGGCACGACATGGCTTAATTCCCAATTGGTGAATTTAAAAACCACCACTAGCATCTACAACGCTAAGATCAACAACACTAATTTCCAATTCTTATTCAATACCGGTTTAAGGCTTCAAGGGATTCACCATGGCGTTGAATTAGGCGTGAAAATCCCCACCATCAACACGAATTACTATTCTTTCATGGGCGCTAAATTAGCATACCGAAGACTTTATAGCGTGTATTTCAATTATGTTTTGGCTTATTGATATTGAATCGGTTCTCATTACTAATGAGGACAAAGCCAATTTTTTGGCTCTCTTTTTGGCTCTCAATGAATAACGGCATCGTTTTACTTGACTTTTTACAAAAAACACGCTAAAATTTCTTTTTGTTTTTGAGCGAAATTCCAGATTAGCTCAGCGGTAGAGTAGGCGGCTGTTAACCGCTTGGTCGTAGGTTCGAATCCTACATCTGGAGCCATACTTTTAACTACCTAACTTTTTATAGCAAAACTTCATGCAATCCCTTTTGATTTGATCCATAACGCATTGGCTAACACCCCCACCACAACCCCTATCGCTAAATTATGCGTGTATAAAACCACCGCCATGACTAAGAGCATGTTCAGCGTGTCATAGAGCTTGATTTTTTTAATGTTCATAACGGATTGGAAATTAAAAGTGGTGAAAGAAATCATCACCATCACCGCCACAACCGCCACAATGGGGATCTTAACCACATATTCATTAAACACTAGCACTAACACCATTAAAGAGAAGCCGGCAAAAAAAGTAGAAAGCCTGGTTTTGGCCCCAGATTTTGCGTTGATGATAGACTGCCCCACTAAAGCGCACCCTGTCATTCCCCCCAAAAGCCCTGAGATGATATTCCCCAAGTCTTGCGCTTTAGTTTCTTTATTTTTATCGCTCACGCCGTCTTTTAAAATAATATCTAAAGTTTTAGCGGTCAATAAACTTTCTATCGTGCCTACTAGCGCTAAAGAAAGAGCGTAAGGCAACAACCCTACCACCATTTTAAAATCCAAATTTTTGGGGATAATGATGCAATGAAAGCCTGAAACTCCTTGCTCAATGCTCCCTAAATTCGGCGCATGCGTATCAAAAATTAAAGCGATCGCGCTCACTATAAGGATACAAATCAGATTAGAGGGGATTTTTTTAGTGATTAAAGGGAAAAGATAAATAATCAATATCCCAATAGCGAGTAAAATAAACACCCCTAAATTTTGGTTTTGAAGGAATTTGAATTGCTCCATTAAAAGCAAAATGCCTAGCGCGTTCACAAAGCCATACATCACTGATTGAGGGATAAACCTCAAAAGATTCCCTATTTTCAAATAGCCTAAAAGAATTTGTAACACCCCTGCCATAAGAGTCGCCACGCCCGCGTATTCAAGCCCATAGTTTTTAACCACGCCCACTAAAATGAGCGCCACTGATCCGGCCGCTGCGCTAATCATCGCCTTTCTAGCCCCAAAAAGAGACAAAACAAAAGCCATGTAAAAGGTCGTATAAAACGCCACGCCCACATCTAAACCCACCATGATCGCAAAGCCGGCCGTCTCTGGGATCACAGAAAGCCCCACCACAAAACCAGACAACAAATCTTTTTGAATGTTGCTCAGCCATTCTTTTTGTATCTTTTCAAACATGCCTTTCTTTCTTGTTAGAATGGCTTGATTATAAGACTTAAAAACCAATTTCAAACCAATAAAATTTTTCTTAGCGTTAAGCTTTCTTAAATATTTTATGGTAAAAAATACTTAAAATCGTTTTTTTTTTTTTCAAAATATAAAATTTAAGTTAAGAATAAGCATTTTATGGTAAAATGGCGAACTTTCACAAACATGGCTATCATGGGAATGTCATGGGAATGTGAAAGAAAAATCTATTAAAAGGAGAAAACATGAAAATCAAAAAATCCCTCTTGCTCTCTCTTTCTCTCATAGCTTCATTATCAAGAGCTGAAGACGATGGATTTTACATGAGCGTGGGCTATCAAATCGGTGAAGCGGTTCAAAAAGTGAAAAACACTGGAGCGTTGCAAAACCTTGCGGACAGATACGATAACTTAAGCAACCTTTTAAACCAATACAACTATCTCAATTCCTTAGTCAATCTAGCCAGCACACCGAGCGCGATCACGGGTGCGATTGGCAATCTAAGCTCAAGCGCGATCAACCTCACCAGTGCTACCACCACTTCCCCAGCCTATCAAGCTGTGGCTTTAGCGCTCAATGCCGCTGTTGGCATGTGGCAAGTCATAGCCCTTTTTATTGGCTGTGGCCCTGGCCCTACCAACAATCAAAGCTATCAATCGTTTGGTAACACACCAGCCCTTAATAGGACAACCACCACTTGCAATCAAGCGTATGGGACAGGTCCCAATGGTATTCTATCCATTGACGAATACCAAAAACTCAACCAAGCTTATCAAATCATCCAAACCGCTTTGAACCAAAGTCAAGGAGGCGGGATGCCTGCCTTGAACGACACCACCAAAACAGGGGTAGTCAACATACAACAGACCAATTATAAGACCACTACACAAAACAATATCATAGAGCATTATTATAAAGAGAATGGGAAAGAGATCCCAATCTCTTATTCAGGCGGATCAGCATTCTCGCCTACGATACGAGTGAAATACAACAATAACGCTGAATACCTTTTGCAACAAGCCGCTATTATCATGCAAGTTCTTACCACTCAAAACCCGCATGTGCAAACGAGCAATGGCGGTAAAGCGTGGGGGTTGAGTTCTACGCCTGGGAATGTGATGGATATTTTTGGCCCTTCTTTTAACGCTATTAACGAGATGATTAAAAACGCTCAAGCCGTTTTAGAAAAGACTAAACAGCTTAACGCTAATGAAAATACCCAAATCACACAACCAGACAATTTCAACCCCTACACTTCTAAAAACAAGCAATTCGCTCAAGAAATGCTCAACAGAGCGAATGCTCAAGCAGAGATTTTAAGCTTAGCCCAACAAGTTGCAAACAATTTCCACAGCATTCAAGGGCCTATCCAAGGGGATTTGGAAGAATGTAAAGCGGGATCGGCTGGTGTGATCACTAATAACACTTGGGGTTCAGGCTGCGCGTTTGTGAAAGAAACTTTAAACTCTTTGGAGCAACACACCGCTTATTACGGCAACCAGGTCAATCAGGATAAGGCTTTATCTCAAACCATTTTGAATTTTAAAGAAGCCCTTAACACTCTAAACAAAGATTCTACAGCAATTAATAGCGGCATCTCTAACTTGCCCAACGCTAAATCTCTTCAAAACATGACGCATGCAACTCAAAACCCCAATTCCCCAGAAGACCTACTCACTTATTCTTTGGATACCAACAAATACAACCAGCTCCAAACCACTGCGCAAGAACTAGGCAAAAACCCTTTCAGGCGCATCGGCGTGATTGACTTTCAAAACAATAACGGCGCGATGAACGGGATCGGCGTGCAAGTGGGCTATAAGCAATTCTTTGGTAAAAAAAGGAATTGGGGGTTAAGGTATTATGGCTTTTTTGATTACAACCATGCTTATATCAAATCTAATTTTTTTAACTCCGCTTCTGATGTGTGGACTTATGGGGTGGGTATGGACGCTCTTTATAACTTCATCAACGATAAAAACACCAATTTCTTAGGCAAAAATAACAAGCTTTCTGTGGGGCTTTTTGGAGGCTTTGCGTTAGCGGGCACTTCATGGCTTAATTCCCAACAAGTGAATTTGACCATGATGAATGGCATTTATAACGCTAATGTCAGCACTTCTAATTTCCAATTTTTGTTTGATTTAGGCTTGAGAATGAATCTCGCTAGGCCTAAGAAAAAAAACAGCGATCATGCCGCTCAGCATGGCATTGAACTAGGCTTTAAAATCCCTACCATTAACACCAGCTATTATTCTTTCATGGGCGCGAAACTAGAATACAGAAGGATGTATAGCCTTTTTCTCAATTATGTGTTTGCTTACTAAAAACCCTCTTTAAAAAAGGGGGCTTGTTTAAAAACGCTTAAAAGCATTTTTAAAATTAAGCAGTAAAGAGCCTAGATAATCTCTTGCAACCGCTCTCAAGCGATAAAATTAAAGTGATCAAAACCCTATTTTTGCAATCATTAAAGAAAAATTTTTAAAGATTATCACTCTTTTTTGATAAAGTAATCATTTAGAATTTAGGGAGTTTTTTATGGAAGAATCAACAGCGTTTATTTTGGCTCTTGTGGGGCTATTCACCGGCATTACCGCCGGGTTTTTTGGTATTGGTGGGGGGGAGATTGTCGTCCCTAGCGCGATTTTTGCCCATTTTAGCTATGGCCATGCGGTGGGTATTTCGCTCATGCAAATGCTTTTTTCTTCGGTGGTCGGCTCTATCATCAATTACAAAAAGGGCTTATTGGATTTGAGAGAAGGCTCATTTGCCGCACTTGGAGGGCTAATGGGGGCGATTTTAGGGAGCTTTATCTTAAAAATCATTGACGATAAAATTCTAATGGCTGTGTTTGTGGTGGTGGTGTGCTACACCTTTATCAAATACGCATTTTCTAGCAACAAAAAGCCAAAGCATTTTGAAGAAATGCATTTTGATTTGCATGCGAATAACAAAACGCCAGAAAAAAAGCGCGCAATCCCTTTTGTGTCTATGGACAGAACGCATGGGGTTTTGATGCTCGCCGGTTTTGTTACCGGCATTTTTTCTATCCCGCTAGGCATGGGTGGGGGGATTTTAATGGTGCCGTTTTTGGGCTATTTTTTGAAATACGATTCTAAAAAAATCGTACCTTTGGGGCTATTTTTTGTGGTGTTCGCTTCTTTATCCGGGGTCATCTCTCTTTATAACGGGAAGGTTCTTGATGATATAAGCGTTCAAGCGGGGGTGATTACCGGTATTGGAGCGTTTTTAGGCGTGGGCATTGGCATCAAGCTCATTGCTTTGGCTAATGAAAAGGTGCATAAAATCCTGTTGCTCCTCATTTATGCTTTAAGCATTTTAGCGACTTTACACAAGCTCATTATGGGGTAAAAATCTAAAAATGCTCAAGGGCATTTTTAAAATTAATATCAAAAAGCTTTCTAAGAGCAAGCGATAATCTCTAAAAAAGCGCTTCTTTAGGGTTAGGGGGGGTTTAGTTTGGGGGTTGTAATGGGATAACCCCCTACCCCCTTAAAAAATGAGTTTGAAACAAAAAATAAAATTAAAAACCTCATTTTTAAAAAAATAAAAAGTTTTAGTTATCCTTATTTGATGAGAACAAAACCAAAAAATACATTTTTTAAATGACTTCTTTTAAGAAATAAAATATTTTATAGAGGTTGTTTTTTTTGAATAAGAATAGTTAAGAATAAATCAGTGGGCGGTTTTTAGCGTTTTTAAAATAACCCAAACGCTCAAACCCCCATTAGGGGGCTTAGTCATTACCCCTTAATGCGTTTTTTTATCCTGGATGTATTTTTTCAATTCACCCTTTTTGATATAAGGGATAAACTCGCCATAGCCCTCTTTTTCCATGTCTTTTAAGGGGATAAACCTTAAAGCCGCGCTGTTGATACAATACCTTAAGCCCCCTAATTCTTTAGGCCCATCGTTAAACACATGCCCTAAATGCGCCTTACCAATACGGCTTAATACTTCAATGCGTTTCCTATTAAGGCTCTCATCGTCTTCGTATTTCACCACATCTTTATTGATAGGCTTAGAAAAGCTTGGCCACCCGCAACCGGAGTCGTATTTATCCGCTGAAGAAAATAACGGCTCGCCTGTGGTAATATCCACATAAATGCCCTCTTCTTCTTTGTTATAATACTCGTTTTCAAAGGGTTTCTCAGTGTGTTTGTTTTGAGTCACCTCATACTGGAGTTTGGTGAGTTTTTTCTTTAAAACTTCATCGCTTGGTTTGGTGTATTTATCATCATCCACAATCACTTCATCCGCCTTTTTCAAATCAATATGGCAATAACCACCAGGATTTTTCTTCAAATAATCTTGGTGATACTCTTCAGCCCTCACATAATTTTTTAAAGGCTCCACTTCAATAGCGATTTTGCCTTTCACTTCTTTTTGCAACGCTTTTAAGGCGTGATCTATCACTTCTTTATCCGCACTATTGGTATAATAAATCCCTGTGCGATACTGCCTGCCCACATCATTACCCTGCTTATTCACGCTCACCGGATCAATCACCTTAAAATAGTAACGCAACAATTTGTCTAAACTGATTTTTTTAGGATCATAAACCACTTTCACGCTTTCAGCATGATCACTCTCATGCAATTTTTCATAATTCGTGCTTGAAGTCTTGCCGTTAGCGTAACCAGAGCTTGCGTCTATGACGCCATAAATCCTCTCCATATACGCCTCTAGCCCCCAAAAGCACCCCCCAGCCAAGTAAATCACTCTTTCATCGGTTTTTGGGTGTTTAGCCCCCATGTTTTCATTCGCTTGCATAATTGCTCCTATCGCTAAAAAAAGATAAAAACTTTTCAAGTAAGATAATACTTTCATTGAATAACCTTTGTTTTAATTTTAATGGTGTCTGCCATTATAACTAAAAAAAACGATAGTTGTTCTTTAAATTGAGTTTAAATTTTAATAAGGCTCTGTTCTATTAGGTAACAAAATTTAAAATCACATCCATTCAACAATCTTCCCCACCGCATTGGCTTCATAGCATTTGATAGAGGTTTTTTGACTGGGTTTTTTAGGCAAAATGGCTTTTAAAAAGCCGTAATTTTCCATTTCTTTCAATCTAGCGTTCAAATTAGGGGCTTCTAAAATCCTGCCATTCAAACTCACTTCGCCCAAAAACGCGGTTTTATTGTCAATTTTTCTGTTTTTAAAGCTTGAAAGGATACTGGCAATGACCGCTAAATCGCAAGCCGGCTCGCTAATCTTAATGCCCCCGCTCACATTAATGAACACATCATGGCGGTTTAAAGGGATTTCTAGCTTTTTTTCTAACAAAGCAATAAGCATGTTAAGGCGGTTGGTGTCAAACCCGTTCGCTAATCGTTTGGGCGCTCCAAAACTGCACTCGCTCACCAACGCCTGAATCTCTAAAATCAACGCTCTTGAGCCTTCTAAAGTAATGGTAATGGCACTCCCTTCCATAGGCTCTTCTTTAGAAAAAAACAAGCTTGAAGCTTCTTTAGCGCTCACCAAACCCTGCTCTTTCATTTCAAACAAGCCGATTTCACTCGTAGGGCCAAAGCGGTTTTTAAAACTCCTTAAAATCCTTAATTCCCTACTGGGATCGCCCTCAAAATACAGCACGCTATCTACCATATGCTCTAGCACCCTAGGCCCTGCGATGCTCCCTTCTTTAGTGATATGACCGATGATAAAAATAGCAATATTTCTTGTTTTGGCCAAACGCATGAGCTCAAAAGTGATCTCTCGCACTTGCGAAATAGAGCCGGGCGCTGAAGAAATCTCTGGCGAATAAAGCGTTTGAATGGAATCAATCACGCAAGCAAAATAATTTTCGCTTTCAATATTAGCCTTAATCACAGGCCAATTGATTTCATTGAGCAGATACAATTCTTTTTCTATGCAATCTAATCTAGTGGCGCGCATTTTAATCTGGCTTAGGCTCTCTTCCCCGCTCACATACAAAACCTTTTGCTGGTTTTTGGCTAAGCCAGAAGCCACTTTTAAAAGCAGAGTGGATTTCCCCACCCCAGGACTCCCCCCCACTAAATACAAC
>NZ_VEZH01000006.1:0-100584 GCF_006440215.1 Helicobacter pylori
CCACTAAATACAACCCCCCTTTAGCGATCCCCCCACCTAAAACAATATCCAACTCGCTTTGAGTGGAAGAAAATTTCACCACTTCTTCATGCTCAATTTCAGCGATAGAAACGCTTTTTTGCGCTTGTGGGATCGGATTTTTAAGCGTGTTTAAAACTTCCTTTTGGGCTTGGTTCAATTCTATAAAACTCTCCCATGCGTTGCATTGAACGCACTTGCCTAGCCACTTAGGGCTTGTAAAACCGCAATGCTGACACTCAAATAAAGAAGTTTTTTTAGCCAAAATACCACTCTTTTTAAAATCACACAGCTAAAAACTAGATAAAAACGGACTTTTGATTTTGTTCTATAGCAAAACTCATAAAGCTAGACTAAAAACAAGTTAAAAAGTTATCAAGGGCCATTTTGTTCTATTTTTCTTAAAGCCTTCAAAATATAGCGTTTGATATAAGATCCGACGCTTTCTTCTTCTTCGTTAGCCATTTTCTCTAGTTTTTGGTATTGCTCATCAGAAAAATACAAGCTTACAGCACGAGTTTTTTTATTAGCGTCTGCTTTTGGTTTGCGTCCTAGTTTATTTTTAGTTCCCCTTAAGTGAGTTTCATCTGTGTTTTCTGTCTTTTCCATCAAGTTCCTTCAATCATCATCGCAAATCGCTTCAAAATAGCATATTAGCATAAAAGTAGCGTATAATGAATAATGCCACAAGCACTAATCATTCCTTATCTTAAGTTTATTAGCACTCGCTTGAAAAAGGCATTGACCCCCTAAAAATATCAAAATAAATTAAATCGGTAACACCCTGATACTGCGATCCAATAATTCCTGCAAGGCGTTTTCAATGGCAAATAAAGTCCCGGTAGTCGCGCTCATGCACCCATCGCATGCCCCCATGTAGCGGATATACACATCAATGTAATCATCGCTTTCTTTAATGTCTAAAATTTCTAAATCCCCTCCGTCCATCATAAGCATAGCGCGGATATTTTCATCAATGACTTTATCCACGGCTTTAATCTTTTGAACCATAGTCATTTCCCTGAAAGCCAATTCCCCATTTTGGGATTTATTAGCGGTGGCTTTAAGTTTTTCAGCTTCCATCTCTTCGCGCACTTCTTTAAGAATATCCACCAGGTAATAATCCCTTTTTTCATGCCCTCCAGGCCTCACACAGCTTTTACAAAAAGCACCGGCTTTAGTGTAGTTAGTGATTTCTTCAACGCTTTTTAAATCATTGAGCCTAATCACTTCTTTAATCGTGCCTAAACTCACCCTAGCACACTCGCACACGATGATTTCTTCTTCAAAATCTTCAGCGTTTTTGCCTAAATACATGCCGGCAGCTTTTTTGATCACATCATACGCCATCACCGAGCAGTGCATTTTTTGCCCAGGGACAGCCGGCGTGTCCGGATCGTCTCTTAAGCCTCTTTCCACATCTAAGTTCGTGATTTTTACCGCATCTTGGACTCTTTTATTCAAACACAACTCCACCATCATGTCTGAGCTTGCGATCGCCGTCCCGCAACCAAAGCTTTTAAACTTCGCGTCAATAATTCTATCCGTGCTTTCATCTACAAGCCAATACAGCCTCACCGCATCACCGCATGCCTCTGCGCCATAATCCGCCACAATGAGCTTAGCGTTTTTATTTTTAGCCTGCTCCTCGGTGATGACCCCTAAATGCGTAGGGTTGTCCATGCGCCTTTGAACTTCTTTAGAATACGCATCCCAGAGAACCGAACCCACTAAATCATGTTTTGCCATTTTGATTCCTTTATATTCTTTTTAATAAGAGCTTGAAATGTTTCTCAATCTTATAGCCGCTTGAGAGAAAACTTCAATCGTTTTATCAATTTCAGCTTCCGTGTTAAAACGGCTCAATGAAAGCCTGATAGCGGTATGAGCTAATTCCTTACTCGCTCCAATCGCTACCATGACAGGATTAGCCTCTAAATCCTCACTCGCACACGCGCTCCCTGTGGAAGCAGCGATATTAGAGCGGTTCAAATCCCACAGCATGGCCTCTCCTTCAATCCCTCTCACGCTGACTAAAGTCGTGTTAGGCACACGATGGATTCGATCCCCCACCACCATCACATCAGGGATTTTCAAAAGCGCTTCTTCTAGTTTGTCGCGCAACTTCCCTACCACTTCTTTTTCATAGTCTAAATGCTCTACGGCTAATTTCATCGCTTCGCCCATGCCCACAATATAAGGCACATTCAAAGTCCCGCTGCGCCTGCCATTCATATGCTCCCCGCCATGAAAAAGAGGGGTTAATCCCACCCCACTTCTAATATACAACCCCCCAATGCCTTTAGGCCCATGAAACTTGTGTGCGCTAAAAGAAAGAAAATCCGCATTCGCTTTCAACACATCTACAGGGATTTTACCAATCGCTTGCACCGCATCGGTATGGAACAACACGCCCTTTTCTTTACAGATAGCCCCAATTTCTTCAATAGGGAAAATGAGACCGGTTTCATTATTCGCCCACATCACGCTCACTAAAGCGGTTTTTTCTGTGATCGCTTCTTTGACTTGATCGGCGGTGATACTCCCATGCTCATTAATGGGCAAGTAAGTAACTTCCACCCCCAAGCTTTCTAAAAAATTGCAAGTGGATCGCACTGCCGGATGCTCTGCAACCGTGGTTATAATATGGTTTTTGCCTTTTTTCAAGCATTCATCAAAATACACGCCCTTTAAAACCCAATTATTGCTTTCTGTCGCGCAAGAAGTGATGATCACATCATCTATATCCCTAGCGTTAATGCCTTTATAAAGCTTATCTAGCGCTTCTGCAATGGCTGGGTGGGTTTCTGTGCCAAACTGGTGCAACGAGCTAGGATTCCCATAATGATCCCTTAAAAAAGGATCCATGATCTCTTTGACTTTAGGGTCAATTCTAGTTGTAGCGTTATTGTCTAAATAAATTCGTTGTAACAAAGTTAATATTCTCCTCAAAAATTTTACATAGATTTTCTTATCTAAGTCTAAATTATGATTAAATACAAGATATTTTCTTAATTTTAACTTAAAATAAGATGAATTTTTGAAAACATTTTGAGAAATGCGAATACCCCCATTAAAAACCAACAACAGCCGCTACCAACCCGCTTAAGGTTTTTTAAGGGGTCTCCCACGCCTATCTTTTAAAGCATCTATCCCCCCTTGTTGGTAACGCTTCTCCCACACATAGAGTTTTTGCAATTGTTTCGCTACTTCTTTTTTAGTGGGTTTAATACCCCTAAGGTTATAAAGAGCGGTAACGATAATGGGTTTTGGGATATTAAACCTTTGGATAAATTCCAAACAATCTTTTTTGAGTTGGGAGTCTTGCTTGTTTTTAGTAATATCCACATGGCTTAAATATTGCAACACATAAAGGCGTTTTTCTTCATCTTCTTGTGCGATTTCTGGGGCTAACTCCATCCCTTGACTAACGCTTTTAAAAAACTTATTTGAAGTCTCTTGGGCGGGATAAACGCTCAAATAAGTTTCTAGTAAAGAAATCACTCTTTTTTGCTGTTCCAATAGTGCGTCTATCTTGGTGCTCAAACGATTTATTTTACTTTCCATGCGTTCAATACTAACCACTAAAAATAAATAGCTATTTAATCATTAAAAATGATTATTCTAATATCATGCTCCAAATTAAGATGTATTTTTATGATCATGCTACAATAAGAAAACGCAAAACGATTTCAAAGAAAAAGGGCTTAAAATGAAAACTTTTGAAGTGATGATTCAAACCGATTCGCAAGGGTATTTGGACGCTAAATTTGGCGGTAACGCTCCTAAAGCGTTTCTCAATCCAAACGGCTTACCCACTTATTCGCCTAAAATCTCATGGCAAAAAGTAGAAGGCGCTCAAAGCTATGCGTTAGAACTCATCGATCATGACGCTCAAAAAGTGTGCGGCATGTCGTTTGTCCATTGGGTCGTAGGCAATATTGCTCATAATGTTTTAGAAGAAAACGCTTCCATGATGGATAAAAGGATTACTCAAGGGGTCAATTCGCTCACTCAAGGCTTTATCCGTTCTCCTCTTAATGAAAGCGAAAAACAACGCTCCAATCTCATTAACAGCGTCTATATCGGTCCCATGCCCCCTAATGGCGATCACCATTACTTGATTCAAGTGTATGCCTTAGACATTCCTAAACTTGAATTAAAAGCCCCTTTTTTCTTAGGCGATTTGCATGATAAAATGCGCAACCATATCATCGCCATAGGGAGAAAGGAATTTTTATACAAGCAGTTTGTAAGGAAATAGGCTGCATGCTTGCAGCTATCTTTCCGCTAAATTGAATTTTTGATACATCTCTAAAATCCTCTTTTCATCTAGCATGCTTTCTTCAATCCTTGTGCCTATCAAGTCGGCATGGTGCTTTTTAAATTCTTGTAAAGGGATCAAATCGTCATAAACGATAGCGTTTCGTCTCTTTTTAGCTAAAGGGAAGTGCCATTGCACCATTTCCTTATCTCTAATATGGTGTTTGTCTTTAAGCTTTAGGACTTCATAACTTTCATCATTGTAGCGCCAAATTTCAAAAGGCTCGCAATCGTTATACAATAACCAATGATCCCCCCATGCGTCTAAAAAACCAAAATCCCCATCATTACGAACAAACACTTCAAAATCTTGCACCACAAAATTAATGCGCGAATACATCACAACCTCTTTAATGCTCTTAGGGATATAAAAACTTTCATAAAGCTTTTTAGCGTCATAGATATGATCAACATCAATTTTTACTACCCACTCATTTTTAGGGATAAAAGAAAGCGTATAATTATAGTAATGATAAAGTTGGTGCCACAAACTCGGGCAATCCTTTAGTATGACTTCATAAGGATAGCTGATAGGGATAAATGAGGGGAACTTTTGACAAAACTCTAAAATCACTTCTTTAGAGCCATCATCGCAATCATTAAAACCAATGACCCCCCTTTGAATGGCAGGAAGCATAGAAAACAAACTCTCTTCTAAAGTAACGATTTCATTTTTGACTCTAATAAAAGCCCATGGGTTTAGAGGGCTTTTAGGGTTTTGACTTTTTTTATCGTAGTCAAAATAACCTGAATGCGTGGGATTGGGTAGAGTTAAAGTGGGATGGATAACCCTATCTTCTAAATGACCCCCCCCCATAATTATAATTAAGAGAACTATTTTTATAAATACTCCTATTGCGTTCCATGAAGCTTTCATTATTTAAAGAAGCGATAGCTAAAAACACGCTTTCTTGATAATCATGGTTGAATAAAGCTTCTTCTTGAAGAGAACGAAGTTTTTTAGCCTCTAACATTTCCTTAATTTCATGATTGATTCCACAATAAGCGTCCCTATCATGGGCGTTTTCATGGGTGTTTTTTGCCTCTTTTAAACCACGAACGCACCTCATTACAAAAGGCATTCTCTCTTTAACAAAACCCTTGATTTTATTTTTTAACCCCATAAAAACTCCTAATTGAAATAAAACGCTATTAAAAAGCGAAATCTTATTATACTACACTCTCGCTACACTTCCAAAACGCTCCCTAACTTCTTTGTCTAATTCTAGCACTTCATCTAAAGTAGAGAGCTTGAAAGATTTTTTAGCGTACAATTCTAAGGCTTGAGAAATGATTTGAATAAAGCCACCAAAGGCGATTTCTTGATTTAAAAACTTCTTCATCGCCACTTCATTGCTCGCATTCAGCACCACGCCAAGCTTTGGGTTTTCCAACAACAAGTCTTTATAACGCCACAAAGTGTAGCGCTCCATGCTAATGGGTTCAAATTTAATCGCGCTTAAGGCGTATAAATCTAAGGGCTTAATGGAAGCGTTCAAGGAAGCTAATTTAGGGTTAATGGCATAGCTTATGGGTAGTTTCATGTCCGCGCTCGCTAAATGCGCGATGACAGAGTTGTCTTCAAACTCCACCAAAGCATGCACGATAGAGCTTCTTTCAATCAGCGCATCAATCTTTAAAGACGCCCCAAAAAGCCAATAAGTTTCTAAAATTTCAAAAAGCTTATTGACCATGCTCGCTGAATCAATGGTGATTTTAGATCCCATGCTCCAGTTAGGGTGCTTGAGCGCGTTTTGCGCGTTTTGAATAGGAATGAGTTCTAAAGGCGTGTCCCTGAAAGCCCCCCCACTCGCGCTAATGATTAAAGATTTAGGCTTTAAAGTCTTGTTTTGCAACAACGCCCACAAACCAAAATGCTCGCTATCAATGGGCGTGATTTTGGAAATGTCTAATAAATGCCCCGCGCTCACTAAGCTTTCTTTATTCGCTAGGGCTAGTTTTTTGTTCCTTTGTAAGCTTTTAAAGCTCGCTTTCAATCCTGCCACACCCACAATAGCGTTAAGGACTAAATTGGAAACGCACTCTTCTATCATCGCATCAATGCCCTCTAACCCTACAAACACTTTCGCACCCAAAGGCTCTAAATTATTCAAATCGTTAGGATCTAAAATCGCTACTTTTTTGGGTTTGAAAACTTGGATTTGCTCATTGATTAAAGCGATATTTTTCCCACAGCTTAAGGCTTCTATTTCTACACCAAATTTTTTTGCGATTTTTAAGGCGTTTTTCCCAATAGAGCCGGTGCTTCCTAAAACAACCATTCAATCCCCTAAAAACACCGCCGTTTCTTTCCAAACTTCTAAAAAATACAACAACGCATGCAAGCCTAAAGCCCCAAAAAGCATGGAATCCAATCTATCTAAAACGCCCCCATGCCCAGGTAAAATCTTACCGCTATCTTTGATCCCGGCCTTTCTTTTCAAATAGCTTTCATACAAATCCCCAAACACCGCCATAAGAGCGATTAAAAAACTAAATAGAAGCGCCATAAGAAAGCCTCCGCTCAATTTCCCCATGCCCACAAACGATCCTAAAACGCTCGCCAAAACAACGCCAATCAACGCACCCTCTAAGGTTTTATTCGGCGAAGTGGGTGTGAAAGAGATTTTGCCTAAAAGCTTGCCTCCAAAAAACGCCCCCACATCGCTTGCAACCACCACGACTAAAAGCCAAATGATCGCTACCGCACCAAAATCCTTATAAACCCCAAAAAGCGCAAAAAACCCAACGCCCGGGTATAAAAAGGGTAAAATGGCTTCGCTATGGTGTGCTTTTTGATAAGCGATGATGCTAGCCATGACCATGGCACTGATAAGAGCGCATTCTATAGGGTGCCCGTTAAAATACGCCGCTACCCATGACAACACTAAAATAAGATACAGGCTAAAACTCGCTTTAACTTGGAATAGTCTTAACGCTTCAGAAAACCCTACTAGATAAATCCCCCCTAAAACCGCCCAAAACAACAACAAATTGTCCGCATACAAAATAAAACCTGCCGCAACGATTAAAACAAACCCTGTAATGTAACGAGACTTTTCTTTAAATAACTCTTCTTTCACTTTTTTCCTTAATCAATTAAATACCAGCGGAACTAAACAATAGCTGAACGCGCTAATCAAAACAACCCCTACCAAATTAAGCCACAAACCGGCTTTAATCATATCCGTTATTTTAACATACCCAGAGCCATAAGCTATCGCATTGGGTGGGGTGGCTACAGGGAGCATGAACGCGCAAGTCGCGCTCAAGGCTACAGGAATGGTCAATAACAAGCTCTGATGGTTTTCATAACCCATGCCCATCGCCACTCCCCCAATCACCGGTAAAAACGCCGCAGCAGTGGCGGTGTTAGAAGTGATTTCGGTTAAGAAAATGACCATTAAAGTGACCATGACAATGATGAATAAAATCGGTAAATGCGAAAAGCCAGAGACTAAATGCCCGATCCACAAACTCAACCCGGTTTTAGAAAATTGCGCGCTCAAGGCTAACCCGCCACCAAATAAAAGCAACACATCCCAAGGGAGTTTTTTGGTAGTGTCCCAATCAATGAGCCTATCGCCCTGATTATTAGCGGGCAAAATGAATAAAAGCACAGAAACCCCCATAGCGATCACTGAATCAATTTTATCTATCTTAACACCCCAAGATTTTAAAATCGTATCTAAAAAAATCCACCCTAAAGACGCCAAGATAAAAATAACGCCCACAGAGATTTCCGCCTGACTCAAACGGCCTAATTTTTTTAACTCTACCCTAATGACTTCCTTACCCCCTGGGATTTCTTTAATCTTTAAAGGGAAGATCACATAAGTGAGCAAGAGCCACGCTAAAATGAGCATGATGAAAGCTAACGGCGTCCCAAACACCATCCACTGAGCGAAATCAATTTCAATATTGAAAGCGGTTTTCATATAGCCGGCTAATAAAGCGTTAGGCGGCGTGCCAATAAGAGTGCCTAAAGAGCCAATAGAAGCCGCATAAGCGATGCCAAGCATCAAGCAAATACTGAAATTCGTGCGATAAATGATGGTCTTTTCTTGAATGACTTGGGTAATATCTTTGCCCTTATGCACGATATTTCCCATAATACCCCCATGCGCTTTGGTGATTTCTTCTTTTTGATGCCATGAATTAGAGGCGTTTTCTTTGCCCACAAGTTTAGCGACTAATTGCAAAACGCTCATGCCAATAGGGAGCATCATCACCGCCGTTGCGGTATTACTCACCCACATAGACAGAAAGCCTGTAGCTATCATGAAACCTAAAATCAACCTCCTAGGGCTTGTGCCTACTAATAAAATAATGCTTAAAGCGATGCGCGTGTGCAAGTTCCATTTTTGCATGCTTAAAGCTAAAATAAACCCTCCCATAAAAAGAAAGATAATCGGCGATGCGTAAGAAGAGCTGATATTAGCGAATTGATCCACGCTAAAGACGCTAAAAAGCACCAAAGGTAAAAGCGCGGTTGCAGGCAAGTCAATGGCTTCAGTCATCCACCATACCCCCATTAAAACAGCCACCCCAGCCACAACAGGCATCGCCTTATAATTTAAGGAATTAAGCTTGGGGATTTCTTCTACAATATGAGGCAGTTGAGCGTTTAAAGCGTAATAGATAATGAGCGCGATTGACACCCCTCCTATTAACCCTAACAAGCGCACGATCTTAGTGCTTTTATCATCGGTGCGCGTATCTGTATGCGTATTGGCATGCGAATGATTTTCCATTTTATTTTACCCTTTAAAATTACTAACCTCCATGCTACAATAAAACTCATTTAAAACTAAGATTTTAGAAAAATCATATTAAAATAGGAAAAAGAGTGGTAAAAGAAAGTGATATTTTAGTGATTGGTGGGGGGCATGCAGGCATTGAAGCGAGCTTGATTGCAGCCAAAATGGGGGCTAGAGTGCATCTAATCACCATGCTCATAGACACGATCGGTTTGGCGAGCTGTAACCCGGCGATTGGAGGCTTGGGTAAAGGGCATTTGACTAAAGAAGTGGATGTTTTAGGGGGGGCTATGGGGATTATTACGGATAATAGCGGTTTGCAATATCGTGTGTTAAACGCTTCTAAAGGGCCAGCAGTTAGAGGGACTAGAGCGCAAATTGATATGGATACTTACCGCATTTTTGCAAGGAATCTTGTTTTAAACACCCCTAATTTGAGCGTCTCTCAAGAAATGACTGAAAGTTTAATCATTGAAAATGATGAGGTAGTGGGCGTAACCACAAACATTAACAACACTTATAAAGCTAAAAAAGTGATCATCACCACAGGCACTTTTTTAAAAGGGGTGGTGCATATTGGCACGCACCAAAACCAAAACGGGCGCTTTGGGGAAAACGCTTCTAATTCTTTAGCCTTGAATTTAAGGGAGCTTGGCTTTAAGGTGGAAAGGTTAAAAACCGGCACTTGCCCAAGAGTGGCAGGCAATAGCATTGATTTTGAAGGCTTAGAAGAGCATTTTGGGGACACAAACCCTCCCTATTTTAGCTATAAAACCAAAGATTTTAACCCCACCCAACTCTCATGTTTTATCACTTACACCAACCCTATTACCCACCAAATCATTAGGGATAATTTCCACCGAGCCCCCCTATTTAGCGGTCAAATTGAAGGCATAGGCCCAAGGTATTGCCCTAGCATTGAAGATAAGATCAACCGATTCAGCGAAAAAGAACGCCACCAGCTGTTTTTAGAGCCTCAAACCATTCACAAAAGCGAATATTATATCAACGGCTTAAGCACCTCTTTACCCCTAGATGTGCAAGAAAAGGTCATCCACTCTATCAAAGGCTTAGAAAACGCTCTCATCACGCGCTATGGCTATGCGATAGAGTATGATTTTATCCAGCCCACGGAATTGACCCACACTTTAGAAACCAAAAAAATCAAGGGGCTTTATTTGGCCGGGCAAATCAATGGGACTACCGGCTATGAAGAAGCGGCAGCTCAAGGGCTTATGGCTGGGATTAATGCGGTATTAGCTTTAAAGAATCAAGACCCCTTTATTTTAAAGCGCAATGAAGCTTACATCGGCGTTTTGATTGATGATTTGGTTACTAAAGGCACGAATGAGCCTTACAGAATGTTTACCAGCCGAGCCGAATACCGCTTGCTTTTAAGAGAGGACAACACGCTTTTTAGGTTAGGCGAACATGCCTATCGTTTAGGGCTTATGGAACAGGATTTTTATAAGGAATTAAAAAAAGACCAACAAGAGATACAAGACAATCTCAAACGCCTTAAAGAATGCGTCCTTACCCCTAGCAAAGAAGTGTTAAAACGCTTGAACGAATTAGACGAAAACCCTATCAATGACAAGGTTGATGGCATTAGCCTTTTAGCACGCGATAGTTTTAATATAGAAAAAATGCGCTCCTTTTTCAGCTTTTTAGCCCCCTTGAGTGAGCGGGTTTTAGAGCAGATTAAAATTGAATGCAAATATAATATTTATATTGAAAAGCAACACGAAAATATCGCTAAAATGGACAGCATGCTCAAAGTTTCTATCCCTAAAAATTTTGTGTTTAAAGGCATTCCAGGCTTAAGCTTAGAAGCGGTAGAAAAGTTAGAAAAATTCCGCCCCAAAAGCCTTTTTGAAGCCTCAGAAATCAGCGGGATCACCCCGGCGAATTTAGATGTTTTGCATTTATACATCCATTTGCGGAAAAACTCTTAAAGGATTTTTAATGGACGCTTTAGAAATCACCCAAAAGCTCATCAGCTACCCCACCATTACACCCAAAGAATGCGGTATTTTTGAATACATTAAATCGCTTTTTCCTACTTTTAAAACTCTAGAGTGTGGAGAAAACGGCGTGAAAAACCTTTTTTTATACCGCATTTTTAACCCTTCCAAAGAGCATATAAAAGGAAAGCATGCAGAAGAAAATGTTAAACCCTTGCACTTTTCTTTTGCAGGGCATGTTGATGTCGTGCCTCCTGGAGATAATTGGCAAAGCGATCCCTTTAAACCCGTTATTAAAGAGGGGTTTTTATACGGCCGTGGGGCGCAAGACATGAAAGGAGGCGTGGGGGCGTTTTTGAGCGCGAGTTTAAATTTTAACCCTAAAACCCCTTTTTTGCTTTCTATTTTACTCACAAGCGATGAAGAAGGGCCAGGGATTTTTGGCACAAAACTCATGTTAGAAAAACTCAAAGAAAAAGATTTATTGCCCCATATGGCACTTGTGGCTGAACCCACTTGCGAAAAAGTCCTAGGCGATAGCATCAAAATTGGCCGAAGAGGCTCTATTAATGGCAAACTCATTTTAAAAGGCGTTCAAGGGCATGCGGCTTACCCAAAAAAATGCCAAAACCCCATTGATGCGCTCGCTTCTGTTTTGCCCTTGATTTCAGGAGTTAATTTAGACGATGGCGATGAGTATTTTGACCCTTCAAAATTGGTTATCACCAACTTGCATGCAGGATTAGGGGCGAATAACGTTACACCCGCAAGCGTAGAAATCATCTTTAATGCACGCCATTCTTTAAAAACCACCAAAGAGAGCTTGAAAGAATATTTAGAAAAAGTTTTAAAAAGCGTGCCTCACACTTTAGAATTAGAGTCAAGCAGTTCGCCTTTCATCACGGCTTCTCATTCAAAACTTACCAGCGTTTTAAAAGAAAATATTTTAAAAACATGCCACACCACCCCCCTTTTAAACACCAAAGGCGGCACGAGCGATGCGCGATTTTTTAGCGCTCACGGCATAGAAGTGGTGGAATTTGGCGCGATTAATGACAGGATCCATGCCATTGATGAAAGGGTGAGCTTGAAGGAATTAGAGCTTTTAGAAAAGGTGTTTTTGGGGGTTTTAGAGGATTTAAGCGAGAAATGAATGGGGAATGGTTTTGGCGTAAGGGTTTTATTTTTAATACCAACGCTTTTTTCGCTGGCAAAAACCACCAAACCAACTCAAGCTTTACATGCTAGTATCCATTTATTATAGCCTTATAAGAGTGGGGTCATGCTTGACAAAGTAACCAAAGCTTGCTATAATCTCTTAGCCCTTTTTTGTTTTTTGCAGTTTTTAATGTTAATGTTCCTGTTGTGTTAAAAATTAAAATCCTTAAGGGCTTTTACCAAGCCACTCTTAAAGGGGTGGCTCGATCAACTTTTTAAAACAAACTCTTTTAATACAGCTTCTCACTAATATCCCCTATCGCATGGCAATCCAACTCAAGCGTTGGAATGTGCTTATTAAAAGAGAAGTGATTCTCAATCATCTTTTTATTTCACCATAAAATGGCATTCAATAAGGCTTTAATCGTCAATATTTGATTATAATTATTAAAGGATTACATTTTTTTATAGGAGATTATCATGCTAGGAAGCGTTAAAAAAACCCTTTTTGGGGTCTTTTGTTTGGGTGCGTTGTGTTTAAGAGAGTTAATGGCAGAGCCAGACGCTAAAGAGCTTGTTAATTTAGGCATAGAGAGCACGAAGAAGCAAGATTTCGCTCAAGCTAAAACGCATTTTGAAAAAGCTTGTGAGTTAAAAAATGGTTTTGGGTGTGTTTTTTTAGGGGCGTTCTATGAAGAAGGGAAAGGAGTGGGAAAAGACTTGAAAAAAGCCATTCAATTTTACACTAAAGGTTGTGAATTAAATGATGGTTATGGGTGCCGCCTACTAGGCAATTTATACTATAACGGACAAGGCGTTTCTAAAGACGCCAAAAAAGCCTCACAATATTACTCTAAATCTTGTGAATTAAACCATGCTGAAGGGTGTACGGTCTTAGGAAGCCTACACCATTATGGCGTAGGCACGCCTAAGGATTTAAGAAAGGCTCTTGATTTGTATGAAAAAGCTTGCGATTTAAAAGACAGCCCAGGGTGTATTAATGCAGGATACATGTATGGTGTAGCAAAAAATTTTAAGGAGGCTATCGTTCGTTATTCTAAAGCATGCGAATTGAAAGATGGTAGGGGGTGTTATAATTTAGGGGTTATGCAATACAACGCCCAAGGCACAGCAAAGGACGAAAAGCAAGCGGTAGAAAACTTTAAAAAAGGCTGCAAATCAAGCGTTAAAGAAGCATGCGACGCTCTCAAGGAATTAAAAATAGAACTTTAGTTTTAATGAAGTTAAGCTAAAGGCTGCGTTTAGTTGGTTTTTACGCTTTTTATATTTTAAGGAAAACATAAACCCTACAGAATAATCATTTTTAATGATCATAAAAAGCGTTTATCGCACCCATTCATTCCAAACGCCGTTTTGAGATTGGTATTTTAAGGGTTTAAGCAGTTTTCAAACCCTTAAAAAGGGTTTTTTCCTACAACGCCTTTAATAACACGCTGTTTAAACGCTCATTAAAACTTTTAGCGTCTTTTAAAGCCCCTTTTTCTAGAAGTTTCGCCCCATCATAAAGCAACCAGATAAAAGCGCTCAACTGCTCTTTATCTTCGCATTTTAAGAGTTTTTGTAAAATCGCATGGTTAGGGTTTAATTCTAAAGTTTTCTTGCTTTCAGGCACGCTTTGCCCCATTTGACGCATCCAATTAGCCATCATCGCATTTTGTTCATCGCCTATTAAAGCCACCGCTGAAGTGAGATGGTTAGAAAGCTCTACGCCTTTAATCTCATCTTTAAGATTTTCTTCAAACGCTTTCATTAAATCTTTAAACTGATCTTTTACCTCATCGTTGATTTCTTCCAAACCAAGCTCTTTTAGGCTCTCGCTATGGCTAGCGTCTTTAAAGGGCGTTTTATCGTATTCATCCACGCCTGGCATCACAAACGCATCAATTTCATCGCTCAGTAACAAAACATCATAGCCTTTTTGAGCGTATTTTTCCAAAATGGGGGACGCTTTTAATAAGTCTAAATTTTCGCCTAAAAGGTAGTAAATGCTTTTTTGATTTTCTTTTAAATTTTCTTTGTATTCTTTTAAAGAAACCAATTTTTCTTTGTCTTTAGAATAGAATCTTAACAATTCTAAAAGTTTTTCTTTGTTTTCAAAATCCCCATACAAGCCTTCTTTTAGCACTTTCCCAAAAGGCTCATAGAATTTATGGTAATTTTTTTCATCCTTGCTCAAGCGTTCAATCTCGCTTAAAATCTTTTTCACTGAAGCCGAACGGATATTGGCTAAAATCTTGTTTTGCTGCAAGATTTCACGGCTCACATTCAAGGGTAAATCTTCGCTGTCAATCACGCCTTTAACAAATCTCAAATAAGACGGTAGCAATTCTTTGTCATCATCAGTGATAAACACCCTTTTAACATAAAGTTTGACCCCGCTTTTATAATCCACCCTAAACATGTCAAAGGGCGCTTTGCTAGGGATGTAAAAAAGCGTTGTGTATTCTAAAGAGCCTTCCACCTTATTATGGATATAGCTCAAAGGTTCGCTGTTATCATGTGCAAACGATTGGTAAAATTCTTTGTAATCTTTGTCTTTTAACTCGCTCTTATTCATTTTCCATAAAGCGCTCGCTTGATTGATCTGATCGCATTTTTCTTCTTTATTTTCTTTTTGATTATCCCCTTCGCCCTCGTATTTCGTATCGGTGTAAGTTAAAAAAATAGGGAAAGGGATATGCTCAGAATACTTTTTAACAACGCTATCAATCTCCCAACGGCTCGCAAAATGAGAATCTTCATCTTTTAAAAAGAGGGTGATTTCTGTGCCTTGCTCCTCTTTGACGCATTCGCTGATTTCAAACTTGCCCTTCCCATCGCTCACCCATGCATAAGCTTGCTCGCTGGTTACTTTTTTGGTTTGAACGACAATTTTACTCGCTACCATGAACGCCGAATAAAAGCCCACGCCAAATTGGCCAATCAGCACGCTATCTTTTTTCCTATCCCCACTCAAAGCACCTAAAAAACTCTTCGTTCCTGATTTAGCGATCGTGCCTAGATGCTCAATGAGATCGTTTTTATCCATGCCTATACCATTATCTTTAATCGTTAAGGTCTTTTTCTGGCTATCAAAACTCAAATGAATGCTGGGCGTGGTATTGAGCCCTTTTAATTTTTCATCAGTCAGCATTAAATAATTCAGCTTGTCCAAAGCGTCGCTCGCATTAGAAATCAACTCTCTTAAAAAAATCTCTTTATTAGAATACAAAGAGTGGATCATCAAATCCAAAAGCTGGTTGATTTCAGTTTGGAAGGTGTATTCTTGATTAGACATTGATCTTTTCCTTTAATAAAATTTTTAAGATTATACAATAAAAGCGCGCTTAAAAGGGGTATGCTATGGCTTAAAAAAATAACATGAAAGAATGTTTAATTTTTTAAAAACGATAGCTCATAGAGCTCATAAAATAGCTTCTGTTTTGAATGGTTTGAGCGAAATCAGGGTTGTAACCGCTTGTAAAAAACCCTACCTTATAACCCTTATGCATCGTGATTTGATAGCCATTAACCATTAGCATGAAATAGATATGTTTTTTAAGGTTATATTTAAAAGTAACCCCTAAGCTTTGTGCATCAGCCCTTGGGGAATAGGTCAATTTCCCATACAATTGCACCAAAAGATTTTTAACGCTCTTTCCTATAAAAGCGTTAATGGTCATGGAATTAGCGTTGTAAAAATTGGAATAAGCGTCTTCATAAGGGGTGTCATCTTTAGTGTCATAAAAAGGATCAATTGGTGAGCCGTTCCAGCCTAATTGAGTGCTCCCGTTCCCAAAATTCTTATACACGCTCCAACCAAAAAGATAAGATCGAAAATGCACCCTTTGAAACACAAACAAACTCGCTGCTTTTTTACCCACTAAAGCGGCCCTATAATAATCTTTAGACAGATAATCGCTATAGAGAGGAAACCATGCGTAAAAAGTCGTTTGGATGCGCCAAAGAGATTTCCAATAAGACTTTGTATCATGGGTGATTTCAAATCCAGGAGCGTTAAAATTTTTAGGGTAAAACCAAATAAAAGGCGCGACTCTAATGTATTTATTTTCGTAAATGAGGTTGAAATTGTGCATGCCGTAGTTGGTTTTTTGCTTGTAATTGACAGGAGCGTAAAAATCCCTAATGTATTGCTCATTAGCTAAAGCCCTTCCAAAGGTGCTAAACCACTCTATCTTAAACTTTTTCCACCGGTAAAAAATCTCAAACCCTTGGTTAAACCCGCTCAAAAACAAAGCCTTAGAAGGGTAACGCCCTAGTTTAATCCCAAAAATATCCTTATATTGATAATCTAAATACAGGTTATATAACACATAAGGCCTGGCGTTTTGAGCCTTTTGCTCTCTGGTCCAATTTTGGCTGTGTTGCATCAAATAGCCCTCCCATCGCCCCATGTAATACCAGTTCGCCGGCTGAAACCCTGCCTTAGGGTTGGCCTCATCAATCAAAAACTTCGTGGAATCATACGCTAACGCCCCGATCTCGCCCCCCACCCCAAAACCCAATTTGTGATCTTCAATCCCTTTAGGGAGTAAACTGGAATCAATTTGCAAAGCCCCGGTAGTGGTTACATAACTCCCTGTAGGGTAAATCCCTTTTTTGGAATTGATGACTGACTGGTTGAAAGCGATGCGCGAAAACGATCCCACTCTCGCGCTGATTTGATACTCAAAAGCGCTGAGAAAAACCCCATGCAAAGCTAAAAACCCTAGCCAAACTTTTTGATTAAGCACCCTTTTATCAAACACCTTTTTTATTGAAGTCTGATATTATGCCATAAAACAAACTCGCAAGCCGTTCGCTCATTATAGTTTTGAAAAAAAAAAAAAAACGATAAGATTACAAAAATCCCCCTTTTTAGCGGGTTCAATTTAAAGATTTAAGGACTATGCATGCAAGAGATTATCCCTATTGTCGTGACTTTTGATAATAATTATTGTATCCCTGCTGGCGTGAGCTTATTTTCCATGCTGGCAAACGCCAAACGAGAGAGAGAGAGAGAGTAAAACTCTTTTATAAAATCCATTGTTTGGTGGAGGGTTTAAGCCTAAAGAATATAGCCAAATTAGAAGAAACGATCGCTCCTTTTAGCGCTTTTTCTAGCATAGAGTTTTTAGATATTTCTAATGAAGAATTAGAACCACGCCATAATTACTATAAGCTTGATGTTTTAATAGCGAGTGAAATTAAAAAATTGTATTTAAAGCTCAATGCTTTTTCGCAAAAACGCTTTTCTAAAATGATTTTGTGCCGTTTCTTTTTTGCCTCCCTTTTCCCCCAATACGATAAGATGATCATGTTTGATGTGGACACTTTGTTTGTGAATGATATTAGCGAGAGCTTTTTTGTCCCCCTTGAAACGCATTATTTTGGGGCTGTGAGGGAAAAAGATTTGATCGCTATGAACAGGAATTCGGCTAAGGATTTATACGAATTACGCCAAATGCACGCAAAATCTATCGGCGTCGCTGACGCTTTCCCTGATTTAAAAGAAGCTCAAATCCTTTTTGACAACTACTTTAACGCCGGGTTTTTAGCCTTAAATTTAAAATCATGGCGTGAAGAAAATCTTGAAAACCAATTGATTGGATTTTTCCTTTTGAAACATGAAAAACTTTTATTTAGCGATCAAGATGCTTTGTGTTTTGTGTGCCGTGGGAGGATTTTAGAATTGCCTTATTCATACAATGCCCACCCTAGTTTCCTTGATACGCCCTCATTCCCTAGCACTAAAGAAGCGCGCATGCTGCATTTTTGGGGCGATAAACCCTGGAAACTCTTAAGCGTCATTGGCGCGAAAAAATGGCATGAAGTATTGATTGAAACGCCTTTTAAAGGCACTTATTTTAACGCTCCCTTTTTAGATCACCTCTTTGAATCCTTTCAAAATAGGGATAAAGAAATCCAAAACAGGGATAAAGAAATCCACGCTCTTAATAAAATCCTGTCTTTTTCAGACAGACGGCATTCTTTTGAATTTCTTCTGCCCAAGCTTTCTTCTAAACTCCTTATAGAATTTTTGCTTTTTAAAGCCAAACAAAAAGTGAAACGACTGATTAAAAGGGTTTAAAAACCCTTTTAAAACTAATGCGAGCAGGCATGGGTTTGTGTGGGCTGGATGTCTTTATTATCGGCTAGTTTTTCCTTTTTTACTCTCTCTAAAAAAGCGCTCAAATCTTGTGCCATTTTTTCAAAAATCTTAGTGCTCACGCTATTAGGGTGAGAAATCACAATCGGTTCGCCCCTATCCCCCCCTAAACGCACTTTAGGCTCTAAAGGGAGCTTGGCTAAAATCTGCGTGTGGTAAGCTTCTAGCAACTCATTCATGGAACTTGAGCCAAAAATCTCGCTCTCTTTCTTGCAATGCTCGCACACAAAACTCCCCATATTTTCTACAATGCCTGCAATAGGAATGTGTAATTTCTTAAACATGTCCAAACTCCGTTTAGCGTCATCTAAACTCACTATTTGAGGAGTCGTAACGGTGATTCCTGCACTCAAAGGCACAGCTTGGGCTAGCGTGAGCTGCGCATCGCCTGTTCCTGGGGGCATATCCACCACTAGCACATCTAAATCCCCCCAAATAATATCGCTTAGCATCTGCTCAATCGCTCGCATAAGCATAGGTCCTCTCCAAATGAGACTCTGCCCTTCATCATACAAAAGCCCCATGCTCATCACAGAAACGCCAAAAGCCTTTAAAGGAATGAGTTTTTTACCGCTAGGATCCATGATCACATCAGCGTTCTGTAAACCCATCATTCTAGGGATATTAGGGCCATACACATCAGCGTCTAACAACCCCACTTTTTGGTTTAAATTCGCTAAAGCGATGCTTAAATTCACGCTGGTGGTGCTTTTACCCACACCGCCCTTACCCGAGCTTATCATCACTACATGCTTGATATTTTTAGCCAGATTTTTAGTGGTGGGTTTTGGGGCTTGGGGCTTTGGCGGAGTTTTAATATCCAAATTCAAAGCTTTCACGCCTATTTCTTGCATCGCTTTGGAGATATTTTCCCTTAAAATCGCGCTCGTTTCTTCAGAGCTTGAGGGGATTTCTATTAAAAGCCCTAATTGATTGTCATGCAAAGCGATGTTTTTGACAAAACCAAAGCTGACAATATCCTTTTCAAAATTAGGGTAAATAATCGCTTTTAACGCGTTTAAGACATCTTCTTGGGTGAGCATTTTAATCCTTAAAATGATAGTATTTGGATTTTCTTTATAGCATGTTTTGTTTAATTTTGCATCATAAATGAAATTTGCGTTTTCAAAAAGGATAGGGCATGAAATTTTATAAGCGTGTTTTGAAATTGCACCATTTTAGGAATTTGGGTAAAAACTCGGCTACGGAATTGCTTTTAAATTCAAGTTTTGAAAAACATGGGGGGTTGGTGATCTTGGTGGGGGAAAACAATGTCGGTAAAAGCAATGTTTTAGAAGCCTTGAAAATCTTTAATGATGCGGATGTTAAACTTTGTAATGAGAACGATTATTTTAAAACCCATGAATCTAAAGAAGCCACTTTGAGCTTGGAAGAAGAAACCATCCTTGATCATAAAATCACAGATTTTTCTTGCGTGGATTTGAAAATCCAAACTAAAGAGATTAGCGAGGGATTAAAGGAATTATCAAAAACATTAATCAGCTATCCTTTTTGTGTTTTTGTGGGGAGTTTTATAAACCTCATCATGTCTTATGGCGCATTAGATTCGTTTTTAAAATCCTACAAAGAAAAATTAAAATTGAGCGCATTTTCAACTAAACAAAACAGCAATCTGCTTTTCAAAGAATTAATTAAACATTTGAGCACTAACAATCAATTGGTTAAAAATTTTTGTCAGTGCATGAGAGAAATTATAGAGCATAACGCTCCTGACAAAGAATACAAACCCAATCAATTTTTTATAATGGGGAAAAACAGACAAAATCAATTAGCAAAAATTTATTCTCGTTTTAAAGAACTTAGTGGAAGTGAAATTAAAACAAAAGATATGGAATATATTTCAAAAAAAATAAAAAGTTTAGATGAAATCTTTAAAACTACTGACTTTAATACAAAATTCACACCAGAAACTGAAGTGAAAGATATTATTAAAGAAATAGAAGAAAAATACCCTATCAATGAAAATTTTAAAAAACAATTTGAGGAGTTTGAATCAAATGTTAAGAAATATGATGAAGCAAGAAAGGATTTTGAGCGAAGAAAAGAGTCGCTGATCCGAGAGATTGAATATTACTGCAAAAATCAAAAAACGCTAAAATTTAATGATGATGTTTTGCTAGATAATATCCAACAAACATGCAGAGAATATACAGCAAGTCATGTTGTCAGCAATGAGTCTAAAGATGTGAAATCCATGATGTGCCAGTTTTATTTGGAAAAAATGGAATTGTTATCAAATTCAAAAATTAGGCGATACCAATACGATGATCTTTTGAAATCAGCAAAAATATCTCTGTGGGAGAGTATAAAAATTTTAGACAATGAGAGTGGCGCTCGTTTGTTCCCTAAAAATATTGATGGAATCAAAGAAAAATTTAAGGACAACAGGGAAAAATTCAAACAAAGTGAGAGCGTTTCAGAGATCATAAGGCATTGCAGAGAGTGTAATCCTTATACAGCGTTTCAAGGTTTAAGAAACAGAGTTAATTTTCCCTTGAAAGATCATTCATTGGATGAATTTGTGCCAAATACGAGAGAATATAAAGAGCTAAAAATCACAGATAATGATCTTAAGATTAAGTTATTTGAGGATTTTCATTCTCAAATTTTTAAATATTGGTTCTTTCAGTCATTATTTAATAAAATAGATTTTAATCCTGATATAATTTGGCATAGTTTAGAAACTAAGCGAGAATTACAAATAAAATTTGATAAAAATAATGATCTAGAAATTTATTTTAGTCTTAACAAATCGTTTGTTATCCCTGAAAAATACTTACAAGAAATCAACCAAGAGTTATTAAAAGAGATCAAGCGATCAGATTATCCTTTTTCAAAGTGTGAGTATCATAGCGATAATAATATGGTGCAACTCACATTTTCTAAAGATGATGCATCTCCCTTGATGGTTGAAGTAAGTCTTACAGAAATCATGGAATACAACATGCAATCAAGAATAGATTCTTCAATCGCAAAAGAATTCAACAGGCTTTTAGCGATCGCTCAAGATAGTCCTCAAGATAGTTACCAATTGAAAATTCGTGTCCGACACAATAACAAATTTTATGATTATTCAAAGAAATCTACGGCATATGAAATAAAACTTGAAATTCATGATTGCAGAAAATCCGACAATCAAAATGAACCAATCATTTTGAACCAGCAAAGCACCGGCTTCCAATGGGCGTTTAATTTCATGTTTGGTTTTCTCTATAATTGGGGATCACATTTTAGCCTTAACAAGAATATTATCTATGTCATGGACGAGCCAGCCACCCACTTGAGCGTGCCAACCAGAAAGGAGTTTAGGAAGTTTTTAAAAGAATACGCTCATAAAAATCATGTTACTTTTGTTTTAGCCACCCATGACCCCTTTTTGGTGGATACGGATCACTTAGATGAAATAAGGATTGTAGAAAAAGAAACAGAAGGCTCTGTAATTAAGAATCACTTTAACTACCCCCTAAATAATGCGAGCAAAGACTCCGACGCTCTTGATAAAATCAAGCGCTCTTTAGGGGTGGGTCAGCATGTTTTTCACAACCCCCAAAAACACCGAATCATTTTTGTAGAAGGCATCACTGATTATTGCTATTTGAGCGCTTTCAAATTGTATTTCAATAAGCATAATCCACAATACAAAGACAACCCCATTCCTTTCACTTTCTTACCCATTTCAGGGCTTAAAAACAATCCAAACGAGATGAAAGAAACCCTTCAAAAACTTTGCGAATTGGACAACAACCCCATTGTTTTGACAGATGATGACAGAAAATGCGTTTTTAACCAAAAAGCAACGAGCGAACGATTTAAAAAAGCTAATGAAGATTTTGGTAATCCCATCACCATCTTACAACTCTCAAAATGCGATGAAAATTTCAAACAAATTGAAGATTGTTTCAGCGCAAACGATAGAAAAAAATACGCCAAAAACAAGCGCATGGAATTGGCCATGGCGTTCAAAACAAGGCTTTTGTATAGCGGGAAAGACGATGTAATGAGCGAAGAAACAAAAGAAAATTTTAAAAAATTGTTTGAGTGGATAAAAAAAGAGTGCAATAACCCAACAATTAAAAAAGAATATATCAAATTTGATTATAATACCCCACAAATATTATAAAGTGAAAGGATTTTGATGTTTAAAAAGATGTGTTTGAGCTTGATTGTTATAAGCGGTGTTTGTGTGGGGGCAAAGGATTTGGATTTCAAGCTGGATTACCGCGCGACTGGGGGGAAACTCATGGGGAAGATGACGGATTCTAGTCTTTTAAGCATCACTTCCATGAACGATGAGCCGGTGGTGATTAAAAATCTTATTGTCAATAGGGGAAATTCATGCGAAGCGACTAAAAAAGTGGAACCCAAATTGGGCGATAAGTTTAAAAAAGAAAAACTCTTTGATCATGAATTAAAATACTCGCAACAGATATTTTACCGCCTGAATTGCAAGCCTAACCAATTGTTAGAAGTTAAAATCATCACGGACAAGGGCGAGTATTACCACAAGTTTTCTCGATAAAAAGGGTTTTTAATCTCTGTTCTAATGGAGTGTTGGTCATAAAATTCAAAAATGCTAAAAGCTTTTTTAATGTCAAAAAGCTTGTTTAGCAAGCGATGACTTTTTAAAAAACAGACTAAAAAATATTAATTCATCTATACTCGGTTCTCAATTGGTTGTTGGTTAAGTTTAATATTAAGAGTAATATAAAGAGTGAGACTCCAACTATACATAATATGAGTATAAAACACCCAAAATTATTTTATAAATTTATTCCATATTCTACTAAAAAAACCATCATTAACATCGTCGTCATATTCACCTCTAAATGCTTGAGCAGTGCTTCTAATAGCCACACATATACACCCAACTATAAAAATAGGTAGTAAAATAACTACCAAATCTCTAACTAATATAAAAATTCCTTGTCTTTTACTTTAAAAATAATTTCTGCTATAAGAAATAAAATCCCTAAAGAAACCCCTTTTATGGAGTTCCTTTTTGAGATTGCTCTAAAGCCATTTGCGCATGCTTGCAATCCTTTTTAAAAGACTTCGTAATAAAATTAACCTTAAGAGTCGAATCAAAAGCTTCATGGCATTTTTTAAGCTTGTGATCGCGCTCTTGTGGGTCTTGCAAGTAATATTTCACTGAATGCACAAAACTAAAATGAAACCCCATAGGAGGGATACGGCTATCTGGCGTGCCTTCGCAATGATCGCTGCAATAATCGCTTTGCGACTTTAACCCCCCCAACACCACTAAAAATAAAAAAATCATCTTTTTCATCAATACTCCTTCAATCCTTTTTACCCTCCAAAATACACCAACGCTGAACCCCAAGTCAATCCCCCACCAAAAGCGTCTAAAAGCATTAAATCGCCCTTTTTCAAACGCCTCTCTTCGTAAGCTTCACACATGGCCATAGGGATACTGGCTGCTGAAGTGTTGCCGTATTTATGCACGGTTAAAACCACTTGCTCATCTTTAAAATCCAAATGCTCCCGCACCGCTTGAATGATCCTAAAATTAGCTTGATGCGGGATAAACAAACGCACGTCTTCAGGTTTGAGAGCGTTTTTTTCTAAAATCATTTCCGCATCTTTTAAAAGCGTTTTCACCGCTAGTTTAAACACTTCATTGCCTTTCATGCGTAAAAAGGGCTCTAAAGCTTCTTCTTTAGCGTTAAAGGGCGTGGGTTTTAGAGTCCTTGGCGTATAGAGATAATTAGAAAAATTCCCGTTCGCTGAAATTTGCACATCTAAAATACTTTCTTTTAAACGCTTGGTCCTGCCTATCACACACGCCCCAGCCCCATCGCCAAATAAAATACAAGTCCCCCTATCTTTAAAATCTAACACGCTACTCGTTTTTTCTGCCCCCACAATCAGCACATTTTCGCACATCCCGCTCTCAACATAAGCCTTAGCCACCGATAACAAATAAATAAAACCCGTGCAAGCGGCTGAAATATCAAACGCCGGCTTGTTTTCAATGCCTAATTTCGCGCTCAACACGCAAGCGGTTGAAGGCATGGCTAAAAAATCAGGGCTTAAAGTCGCTACAACCACCAAATCAATGTCTTTTGGGGTTAAATGCGCTCTCTCTATGGCTTGTTTAGCCGCTATTACCCCTAAATCGCTGCTTTTTTCTTCATCGTTAGCGAAACGGCGCTCTTTGATACCAGTCCTTTTTTCTATCCATTCATCGCTGGTATCCAAAAATTGCTGAAACTCTGCATTTTTCACACGCTCGCTTGGAACATGCATCGCAATGGATTTAAGAGAGGCGTAAAATTCCATTCAATCCCCTTAACATAGTCATCTTTAAGCGTCTTGCTGATCACTTTGACACGCAGAAACGCTAGGCTTCAAACTCTCAAACGCCTTAGTGATTCTCAAACAAACCTGACTTTCAACAGCGCTAATAGCCTGATAAATCGCGCATTCAATCGCTCTAGCGTTGCTCTTGCCATGGCTGATGATCACGCTTTTATTCACGCCCAAAAGCGGCGCTCCCCCATATTCAGCGTAATCGGTTTTTTGTTTTAAAATATCAAACGCATTCTTAAGCATCAAAGCCCCCATTTTAGATTTAAAAGAGCTTTTAATTTCATCTTTAAAAATAGAGCCTATCGCGCTAGCGACCCCTTCTGTTGTCTTTAAGACCACATTCCCCATAAAGCCATCGCAAACCACAACATCCACAACCCCTTTGAAAATATCGCTCCCCTCCACATTGCCATAAAAGAAGTCATAAGCTTTCAGCATTTTATGCGTTTCTTTAACGAGCATGTTCCCTTTAATATCTTCTTCGCCATTACTCAAAAGACCCACCTTAGGGCTATCATAATGCAGCACGCTTTTAGCGTATTCATACCCCATAAGAGCAAAATCAATCAAATATTCAGGCTTGCAATCGGTGTTCGCTCCTGCGTCTAATAGCACGCTAGGGCGTTTGCCAACGCTGGGCATTAAAGTGCAAATAGCAGGCCTTTCAACCCCCTTGATACGCCCTAAACGCAAGGTGGCTAATCCCATAGTCGCCCCACTATGCCCCGCTGAAATCAAAGCGTCAGCCCCATTTTTCAAAATATCCATACCCAAGTAAATGGAAGATTCTTTACGCTTGATTGCCTCAGTGGCGGCTTCTTCCATTTTGATGTAATCTTGCGTGTGGATCATTTCCACTTTGCTGGCTAACTCTTTAGAAATAAAAGGGGTCGCTTTGTCTTTATCCCCCACTAAAACCGCACTAAAACTCTTATTTTCTAAAGCCCTTGAGACTCCCTCAATAACGGGTAAAACCCCATGGTCAGCCCCCATTAAGTCTATTACAATTTTCATCATGCGTCCTTAAAAGGCTTGTTGCAAACCGTTGCAATCCTTTAAAATACTTTCTATCATTAAAGATAGCTTTTATATTAGTATTCTTTAGTAAATTTGTTAATGTGGTGGGGAAGCTTCCAAGTGCCATCTTTAGCTTTTATGGGCTTAGCCAACTTAACGCTATAATGCGTGCGCCTTTTTGCCGCTCTTGTCTTACTCACTCTTCTATCAGGTACTGCCATAAATTCTCCTTAATTTCAATCTGCATAATGGTAGTCTAATCTAATAGACTCCACTTCAGAGCGTAAAATGTCGCTCAAATCAATAAAACCATTGAAAGATTCAATAACATCTAAATTATCAAAATCCAAACTTTGGCTTTGCGTATCCCACAACCCGTCTGAAATATGCAAAACCAACGACTCATCAAGGCTCTTTTTAAACTCTTTACCGCTTGTATCGCAAATAAGCATCAATTCACCCTTAAGGCACGCTTCCAAACGAAACAATTTCGCCCCCACTCGCACAACTTCGCCCTCTAAAACCACTCCCTCATGCTCTAAAGAAAACGCTTTAGGTGCATTAAAAGCGATTTTACGCATTTCAAATTGCATGCTTACTTAAAACGCCCTTAAATCTTAAAGATCCCTAGCGGCAAAAAAGAAAGCGATTTCATTGCACGCGTTTTCCAAGCTATCGCTCCCATGCACCGCATTAGCGTCAATGCTTTCAGCAAAATCCGCTCTGATAGTGCCTTTTTGAGCGAGTTTGGGATCAGTCGCTCCCATAAGATCTCTGTTTTTAGCCACCGCATCTTCGCCCTCTAAAACCATAACCACCACCGGACCACTGACCATAAATTCTATTAAATCTTTAAAAAAGGGTCTCTCTGTGTGGATCGCATAAAAGTTTTCAGCGTCTTTAACGCTCAAATGCAAGCGTTTCATAGCAACCACTTCCAAGCCGTTACTCTCAAAGCGATCAATGATTTTGCCTACCACTTTTTTCTTAAGTGCATCAGGTTTAATAATAGACAGCGTTCTTTGTTTCAATTTAAACTCCTTGTGAATTGTTGATTATACAAAAATTTTTTAAAATATTACCCTTAAAATATTTTTTCAACGCTTAAAGAACGCTTTAATCTCCTCAGCTTTGTTGGTTTTTTCCCAAGTGAATGTCTCTAATTCGCGCCCAAAATGCCCATAAGCTGAAGTGAGCGAATAAATGGGTCTTAACAAATCCAAGCTTTCAATAATGCCTTTTGGCGTGAGTTTGAAAACCGCTTTCACGCATTTTTCTAACTCCGTGCTTGAATACTTGCTCGTGTTATGCGTGTTCACATAAATAGACACAGGCTCCACAACCCCGATCGCATAAGCAAGCTGCACGGTCGCTTTATCGCAAACCCCACTCGCTACCAAATTTTTAGCCACATAGCGGGCCGCATAAGCCGCGCTCCTATCCACTTTACTAGGGTCTTTCCCGCTAAACGCTCCCCCGCCATGCGGGCAACTCCCCCCATAAGTATCCACGATGATTTTTCTGCCCGTCAAACCCGCATCGCCTTGCGGCCCACCGATAACGAATTTTCCTGTAGGATTGACAAAAAACTTGATATTGTCATGCAAATATTCTTTGGGTAAAACCTTATACACAATCTCTTCAATCACGGCTTCTTTTAAATGTTTTTGCGAAACTTCTGGGGAATGCTGGGTGGAAATGACAATCGTATCAATGCTTACAGGCTTGTTGTTTTCATAACGCACGCTCACTTGAGACTTGCCATCAGGCCTTAAAAAAGGCAGAGTGTTGTCTTTTCTTTTTTGAGCCAGAGCGAAAGTGAGCTGGTGCGCTAAATGAATGGGTAAGGGCATAAGCGTTTCAGTCTCCTTGCACGCATAACCAAACATAAGCCCTTGATCCCCTGCCCCAATCTCGCCATCTTCTCTATCCACGCCTTGATTAATATCAGGGCTTTGCTCGCCAACGCCATTTAAAACCGCCGCGCTTCTATAATCAAAGCCATAAAGAGCGTCTGTATAACCAATCTTTTTAACCACTTCTCTTGCAATCTCTTGCATAGGGGCATAAACAGAAGTTTTTAACTCGCCAGTGATCATGCAAAACCCATTAGAAACTAAAGTCTCGCATGCGACTTTGGCTTTTTGATCGCGCTCAATGATGTAATCTAAAACCGCATCGCTGATTTGATCAGCCATTTTGTCAGGATGCCCCTCGGTTACCGATTCAGAAGTGAAAAGAAAACTACCTTTCATTGGTTGTCCTTATTAAAATAATCATTCGTATTCAAAATGGGCTTATTATAGCTTATTTCATTCTTTAAGACTTAAAAAACCCTTTAGCTTTTTGCAACAAACTCGTTTTTTGCTGTTTCCTGAAATTCGTTCGTAAATGAGCCAGGAAATGGTGCCATTCATGGATTTCCATAGCAGGGATCGCTCCGGCAAAATTAGTGTTAGGGGGCAAGTCTTTACCCACCGCGCTTTTACCCCCAATTTGAGTGAAGTCGCCCACATGCAAATGCCCCCCAATGCCCACTTGCCCGCCAAAAACCACATTACGGCCAGTGGTTGTAGAGCCGCTCAAGCCCACTTGAGAGACAACGATGCTGTGTTCGCCTAAAACGCAATTATGCCCGATTTGAACCAGGTTATCAATCTTAACGCCCTCTTTAATCAAAGTCTCGCCAAACACCGCCCTATCAATCGCCGTGTTAGCACCAATCTCTACATTTTTTTGAATCCTAACAATCCCCACATGCTCAATTTTGACATGCTCTCCTAAAGCGGTGTGCGCATAACCAAAGCCATCGCCTCCGATCACACTGCCTGCATGGATAGTAACATTGTCTTCTAAAATCGTGTTTTGATACAAAATGACACGAGGATACAAAACGCAATTTTTACCGATTTTGACCCCATCAGCGATCACCACGCCCGGATAAATCAAAGAGTTTTCGCCAATTTCTACGCCCTCTCCAATCACAACATTAGGCATGATCGTTACTTTTTCAAAATGTTTAGGTTCATTCACGCTTTCTGGGTTTTTAAAAAAAGGGATTTTAAAGGCATGCGAAGCTTTAGCAAAGGCTAGATGCGGGTTATCCACGATTAAAGCTTGCATGCGTTTTGGCACTTTAGAAGATTCTTTTTTACGGATAAACACCGCCCCGGCATTTGAATCTTTTAAAAGTTTAAGGTAACGCACTTGGTCAATATAGCTAATATCATTAGGCGTAGCCTTATCCAATTCCGCTAAAGCATGCACTTCAAAATCGTTTGAAAATTCCGTTTCAATAGAATAGGCGCTTAACAATTCGCTTAATTTCATCAATACCCCTTATGGTTCTTTATGCAAATCCCACAATAGCGTAGCTTTATTATCTTTTTCTTCCACAGCCCCCATGCCCATAACATGATAGCCAGCATCCACAAAATGCACTTCCCCACTCACCCCACTAGACAAGCTAGAGAGCAAATACATCCCAGCATTGCCCACTTCTTCTAAACTCACATTTTTTCTTAAAGGGGCGTTGATTTCATTCCATTTTAAAATCATCCTAAAATCAGCGATCCCGCTAGAAGCGAGTGTCCTAATAGGCCCGGCCGATAGGGCATTCACTCTAATATTATGTTTGCCTAAATCCACCGCTAAATAACGCACCGCGCTCTCTAGGGCCGCTTTAGCCAACCCCATCACGTTGTAATGCGCCATGTATTTGGTGCTGCCCAAATAGCTTAAAGTCAAAACAGACGCCCCGTTATTCAATAAGGGTTTTAGGGTGTTTGTCAGCTCTATTAACGAATAAACAGAAATTTCCATAGCGGTGTTAAACGCGCTTTTAGAAGTTTCTAACAAACTCCCCTCTAAAGCCTCTTTAGGGGCAAAGGCCACGCTATGAACGATAAAGTCCAATGAGCCTAAATCCTTTTTAACGCTATTGTATAGCGACTTGAAATGCTCTTCTTTACTCACATCCAATTCATACACATAGGGGCTATTCAATTCCTGCGCGATAGGCCTCACGCGCTTTTCTAAGTTCTCATTCAAATAAGTGAAAGCCAAAGTAGCCCCTTGATTGAAGCAAGATTGAGCGATCCCATAAGCGATGGATTTATTGTTTGCCACCCCCACAATAAGCCCTTTTTTACCTTTTAAAAATCCCATGATTTTCCTTTATAAAAATGAAATGATTGTTTTAAAATTTTCTAATTCCAAAGACGCACTCCCAATCAACAAGCCATCCACGCTATCAATCCCTAAAATTTCTTTAGCGTTTTGTATATTCACGCTCCCCCCATACAATAAAGGCGTTCTTTGATTTAAGATTTGCTTTAAAAAACCATGCGTGAGGTAAATATCTTCTAAAGAAGCGCTCTTTTTTGCACCAATCGCCCAAATAGGCTCATACGCCACCACTAAATTAGGATAATTAAGATCAATATTTTCTAATTGCTCGCTTAAAAATTCCTTTACAGCCTTAAAACCCTTTTCTCTGGTCGTTAAATCTTCGCCAATACAATAGACAATTTTAAAATTTTTATCTTTAAAAAAATCAAACTTTTCTTTCAAAAAGCTAGGGCTTTCCTTTAAAAGCGCTCGCCTCTCGCTATGCCCTATTAAAAGCGTGTGGATTTTGAGTTCTTCTAAATGCTTTGAAGTGATTTCACCGGTAAAAGCCCCACAATCTCTAGGGTAAGCGTTTTGTGCTCCTAAAGTGAAATGCAAAAACGCATTAGGCAATAACCCCAAAAAATCAGGGAATACAAACACCCTATCAAAATGCTGCGGTTTTAAAGTTTTTTCTAATTCTTTTAAATACGCATGGCTTTTAAAAATAGGCATAGCGGATTTAAAATTAGCCATGGCAATTTTTGTCATTGAATGATCCTTATTTTTAGGTGGTCTATCCCTTAATTATAGCATTCAAAAAATGTAAATTTTAAACAATAGCCCCTTTGAATTGAATTTTTCCTCAATTTAGGTTTTGTTTATAAGAAAAATTATTTCAAATGTAGTAAAATTAAGGCAGTGTTTTTGCGTCAAGCGATTCAGGTTAAATTTGAGTTTTTAGGAGCAGTTTTTATGCAACAAGAAGAGATTATAGAGGGTTATTATGGCGCTAGTAAAGGGCTTAAAAAGAGCGGTATTTATGCTAAGCTGGATTTTTTACAGAGCGCTACGGGCTTGGTTTTAGCACTCTTTATGATAGCGCACATGTTTTTGGTCTCAAGCATCTTGATTAGCGATGAAGCCATGTATAAAGTGGCGAAATTTTTTGAAGGGAGCTTGTTTTTAAAAGCGGGCGAGCCGGCTATTGTGAGCGTGGTTGCAGCAGGAGTTATTCTTATTTTAGTCGTGCATGCGTTTTTAGCGTTGAGAAAATTCCCTATCAATTACAGGCAATACAAGGTTTTTAAAACCCACAAGCATTTGATGAAACATGGCGATACGAGTTTGTGGTTTATTCAAGCCTTAACCGGGTTTGCGATGTTTTTCTTAGCGAGTATCCACCTATTTGTCATGCTCACAGAGCCTGAAAGCATCGGGCCTCATGGCTCAAGCTATCGTTTTGTAACGCAAAACTTTTGGCTTTTGTATATTTTCTTATTGTTTGCCGTAGAACTGCATGGCTCTATTGGGTTGTATCGCTTAGCGATCAAATGGGGGTGGTTTAAGAATGTGAGCATTCAAGGCTTGAGAAAAGTCAAATGGGCGATGAGCGTGTTTTTCATTGTTTTAGGGCTTTGCACCTATGGGGCTTACATTAAAAAAGGTTTAGAAAATAAGGACAATGGCATTAAAACCATGCAAGAAGCCATAGAAGCTGATGGGAAATTCCACAAAGAATAAGGGTAGAAAATGAAAATAACATATTGTGATGCGCTAATTATTGGAGGCGGACTAGCTGGGTTAAGGGCTAGTATCGCATGCAAACAAAAGGGTTTAAACACCATCGTTTTAAGCCTAGTGCCTGTCAGGCGTTCGCACTCTGCAGCCGCTCAAGGGGGCATGCAAGCGAGCCTTGCGAACGCTAAAAAAAGCGAGGGCGATAATGAAGATTTGCACTTTTTAGACACGGTTAAGGGGAGCGATTGGGGGTGCGATCAGCAAGTGGCTAGAATGTTTGTAACCACTGCTCCTAAAGCCATTAGGGAATTGGCCAGTTGGGGGGTGCCTTGGACTAGGATTAAAAAAGGCGATAGGCCTGCGGTCGTCAATGGTGAGCATGTTACGATTACTGAAAGAGACGACAGGCATGGTTATATTCTAAGCCGTGATTTTGGCGGCACTAAAAAATGGCGCACATGCTTTACGGCTGATGCTACAGGGCATACCATGCTTTATGCGGTCGCTAATGAAGCCTTACACCACAAAGTGGATATTCAAGACAGAAAGGACATGCTCGCTTTCATTCATCATGATAATAAATGCTACGGGGCGGTGGTAAGGGATTTGATCACAGGCGAAATTTCAGCGTATGTTTCTAAAGGCACGCTTTTAGCTACCGGAGGTTATGGGCGCGTGTATAAACACACCACTAACGCCGTGATTTGCGATGGAGCCGGGGCGGCGAGTGCGTTAGAAACCGGCGTAGCTAAATTAGGCAACATGGAAGCGGTGCAATTCCACCCTACCGCTTTAGTGCCTAGCGGGATTTTAATGACCGAAGGTTGTAGGGGCGATGGCGGGGTTTTAAGAGACAAGTTTGGCAGACGCTTCATGCCCGCTTATGAGCCGGAAAAAAAAGAGCTTGCGAGTAGGGATGTGGTCTCAAGGCGGATTTTAGAGCATATCCAAAAAGGCTATGGGGCTAAATCGCCTTATGGGGATCATGTGTGGCTGGATATTGCTATTTTAGGGCGTAACCATGTGGAAAAAAACTTAAGAGATGTGCGCGATATTGCCATGACTTTTGCCGGCATTGATCCGGCTGATAGCGAAGAGCAAACCAAAGACAACATGCAAGGAGTGCCCGCCAATGAGCCTGAATACGGCCAAGCAATGGCTAAGCAAAAAGGCTGGATCCCCATAAAGCCCATGCAACACTATTCTATGGGTGGGGTTAGGACAAACCCTAAAGGCGAAACCCATTTAAAAGGCTTGTTTTGCGCGGGTGAAGCGGCATGCTGGGATTTGCATGGGTTTAACCGCTTGGGAGGAAATTCTGTGAGTGAAGCGGTGGTCGCTGGCATGATCATAGGGGATTATTTCGCCTCGCATTGTTTGGAAGCGCAAATTGAAATCAACACGCAAAAGGTTGAAGCTTTCATTAAAGAAAGCCAGGATTATATGCATTTTTTATTGCATAATGAAGGCAAGGAAGATGTGTATGAGATTAGAGAACGCATGAAAGAAGTCATGGATGAAAAGGTGGGCGTTTTTAGGGAAGGCAAAAAATTAGAAGAAGCCCTTAAAGAATTGCAAGAGCTTTATGCGCGCTCCAAAAACATTTGCGTGAAAAACAAGGTTTTACACAATAACCCTGAATTAGAAGACGCTTACCGCACCAAAAAAATGCTCAAACTCGCGCTTTGCATCACTCAAGGGGCGTTACTGCGCACCGAAAGCAGAGGGGCTCACACAAGGATTGATTACCCTAAAAGAGATGATGAAAAATGGCTTAATCGGACTTTAGCGAGCTGGCCTAGCACTGAGCAAGACATGCCCACGATTGAATACGAAGAATTAGATGTGATGAAAATGGAAATCAGCCCTGATTTTAGGGGCTATGGCAAAAAGGGCAATTTCATCCCCCACCCCAAAAAAGAAGAACGCGACGCTGAGATTTTGAAAACGATTTTAGAACTAGAAAAGCTTGGAAAAGACAGGATAGAAGTCCAGCATGCGCTCATGCCTTTTGAATTGCAGGAAAAATACAAAGCCAGGAACATGCGTTTAGAAGATGAAGAAGTGAGGGCTAGGGGGGAACATTTGTATTCTTTCAATGTCCATGATTTATTAGACCAACACAACGCTAATCTAAAAGGAGAACACCATGAGTGATAATGAACGAACGATTGTAGTTAGAGTGTTAAAATTTGACCCTCAAAGCGCGGTGAGTAAGCCGCATTTTAAAGAGTATCAATTGAAAGAAACGCCATCCATGACGCTCTTTATCGCTTTAAACCTTATTAGAGAGCATCAAGATCCGGATTTGAGCTTTGATTTTGTGTGCCGCGCTGGGATTTGCGGCTCTTGCGCGATGATGGTTAATGGGAGACCGAGATTGGCTTGTAAAACCCTAACTTCTAGCTTTGAAAGCGGGGTGATCACGCTTATGCCCATGCCCAGTTTTACGCTCATTAAAGATTTGAGCGTGAATACAGGCGATTGGTTTTTAGATATGACTAAAAGGGTGGAGAGCTGGGCGCATTCTAAAGAAGAAGTGGACATTACTAAGCCGGAAAAAAGGATTGAGCCTGATGAAGCCCAAGAAGTCTTTGAACTAGACAGGTGTATTGAATGCGGGTGCTGTATCGCTTCTTGTGGGACTAAACTCATGCGCCCTAATTTCATTGGAGCTGCTGGCATGAACAGAGCCATGCGTTTTATGATTGACAGCCATGATGAAAGAAGCGATGACGATTTTTATGAGTTAGTGGGCGATGATGATGGTGTTTTTGGGTGCATGAGCCTGATCGCTTGCCATGACACTTGCCCTAAAGAATTACCCTTGCAAAGCAGTATCGCCACTTTGCGTAACAGGATGTTGAAAGTGGGTAAAAGCCGCTAATTTCTTTTTAGTGGGTCGTTTTTGAAAATCTTTTTAGTCTTTCTAATCGTCTTTTTTTTTAATGGGTGCTTTGGGTTAGTCTATAAGACTCCCATTTCAAGCCCCCCTATCTCTTATGATCCCTACACTACCACCATTGGGAGCTTATACGCTAAAAATTTAAAAGAAAACCCTAACCATAGCGCGGCCATTCTTTTAGAAGACGGCTTTGATGCCTTGTTGCATAGAGTGGGTCTTATCAGAATGAGCCAAAAAAGCATTGACATGCAAACTTATATCTATAAGAACGATCTTTCCTCTCAAGTGATCGCTAAAGAACTTTTAAATGCGGCCAATCGTGGGGTAAAAGTGCGCATTCTTTTAGACGATAACGGAGTGTATTCAGATTTTTCAGATATTATGCTCTTAAATTTCCATAAAAACATTGAAGTGAAAATTTTTAACCCCTACTATATCCGCAATAAAGGCTTGCGTTATTTTGAAATGCTTGCGGATTATGAGCGCATTAAAAAACGCATGCACAACAAGCTTTTCATCGTGGATAATTTCGCTGTCATTATAGGGGGGCGCAATATTGGGGACAATTATTTTGATAACGATTTAGACACGAATTTTTTAGATTTAGACGCTTTGTTTTTTGGGGGGGTTGCTTCAAAAGCCAAAGAAAGCTTTGAACGCTATTGGAGGTTCCACCGCTCTATCCCTGTTTCATTACTAAGAACCCATAAAAGACTCAAAAACAACGCTAAAGAAATCGCTAAACTCCATGAAAAAATCCCTATCAGCGCTGAAGACAAAAACCAGTTTGAAAAAAAAGTCAATGATTTTATAGATCGTTTCCAAAAATACCAATACCCTATTTATTATGGGAATGCCATTTTTTTAGCTGATTCACCCAAAAAAATTGACACGCCCTTGTATTCGCCTATTAAAATCGCTTTTGAAAAAGCCCTTAAAAACGCTAAGGACTCCGTTTTTATCGCTTCATCGTATTTTATTCCAGGCAAAAAGATGATGAAAATCTTTAAAAATCAAATTTCTAAGGGGATTGAATTGAATATTCTTACCAATTCCCTTTCATCTACTGATGCGATAGTGGTCTATGGGGCATGGGAAAGGTATCGCAACCAATTGGTGCGAATGGGCGCGAATGTCTATGAAATACGAAACGATTTTTTCAACCGCCAGATTAAAGGGCGCTTTAGCACCAAACATTCCTTACACGGCAAGACGATTGTTTTTGATGACAATTTAACGCTTCTAGGGAGTTTTAATATTGATCCGCGCTCTGCATACATCAACACTGAAAGCGCGGTTTTGTTTGACAACCCGTCTTTTGCTAAAAGGGTGCGTTTGTCGCTTAAAGATCATGCCCAACAATCATGGCATTTGGTGGTGTATCGGCATAGAGTGATTTGGGAAGCGGTGGAAGAAGGCATTTTAATCCATGAAAAAACTTCGCCTGACACTTCCTTCTTTTTACGCTTGATTAAAGAATGGTCTAAAGTCCTTCCTGAAAGAGAGCTTTAAAACTTTTAATGCCCTTTATTTTGCGAAAAAGCGATGTTATTGGTAACGGCGGCTAAAAGCGCTGAACACACAAATACCAAATGGATCACCACTTGCCAAAAAATGGGGTTATGCGATAGGGGCGTGTCTTTAGGAATGCTGGATAGAACGTCTTCTAAACTCATGTAGCGTTTGAGCAAAAAGATCGCCGAAATGGCTACAATGGAGAGCGAAACCTTTAATTTTAAAGCGTTAAAATCCGTGTGTTTTAGCCAAGTGATTTCGCTGGCATCCACCTTGTCTAATTTAGAAACAAAGCTTTCATAACTGGCGAGTAGCACCATTAAAACAAGCCCGGCCATAAACAACAAATCCACTAAACCTAAGGCTGATAAAACCAAATCCGTTTCACTAATGGTGTCTAAATGGCTGAGCATGTGCCACAACTCTTTCATGAACACATAGCCTAAAACCACCAACACTAACGACATGGCAATGCATAAAGGGGCTAGCAACCAACGAGTGGCAAACAACACTCTTTCAATCAACTTTTCTAGCATGTTCAAACTCTTTTAATTATGGCTTTTTGAAGCCTTGATTATAGCTAATTTTAAAAAACCTATTAAAGTGACTGATGCTTTCTTTTTGGTAAAATCATATGGATTGATAGTCTTAAAAGCTGTTTTAATCTTTTTTATATTACAATTCTTTCATGCGGTCTGGGTTTGTTACTTCTCCTTGACTGCTAGTAGTGGGTATGAATGTTTTATCTAAAACGCATGTTTTTCCATTTTTTACCTCTTACCCCTACTTTACTAAATGCTATTACTTTGTTTTAGCTGTCTTATATTTTGCTCGCTATTAAAAAGCCGTCATATTCTTTGCTATCCATTAAATTCATAACGCTCTTTATTTTTTAAATGGGATTACTTTATTTTAGTTTTATACAAAACTCTTAAGAAAATAGGGGTATTTTGCAAACTCTCCCCCATAAATCCCTCTAACCCCTAAGAGCGCATCACAAGAAATTATCGCTTGACTAACGCTAAACTCTTTTAAGTTTGTAAAATCTTTAACGAATCTCTATGACAACCGGTTTAGTCATCTTTTTGCTGACTTCATCAGCATGCATTAGGGCTTCTTGCTTGCTCTTATAAGGGCCTATAAGATAGCGTTTAGTCGCTCCCCTATCTTCAATCTTATGGGGGAATTGGTTAAACGCTTGCAAAAAGGCTTTATTGGGCGTGTGCGCAAAAACCCCCACTTGCAAATAATGCCCTTTAATAAGGTTGGTTTTAGAATTGGCTTTTTTAGGAACTTCTTTATGAGCTTCTTTTTTGACTTTTAGCTCTTTAACCGCATGCTTATCTTTATCTTTATGGGCTTCCTTATCTTTAGGGGTTGCTTTAGGCTTTTTATGGGGGGTTTCTTTTTTGACTACAGCTTGAGATTCTTTTTGAGCACTAGTGTGCTCAACAGCTTTTAATTCTTTTTTAGCTTCTTGCGTTTCTTCTGCTGTTTTCATCTCGGTTTGAGTTTGATTGGTTTGAATGGGCATGTTAAACGCATCATTTTCTTGTTTTTTAACATTATCCGCTACTTTGTCTAGCTTGTCTTCTTGCTTGGAAGGATCCAAATTCAAGCTTTCAAACTCATCGTCTTTTTTCTCGTCTTTAGTATTGCCTATTTTTTGCATCCCGCTATCGGTTTGTAAAAAAGTCTCTTTAGGAGCGACTCTCGTGCTTTTCCAAAACACCATTAAAAGCACCGCTAAAATGATAATGGCTATAGCCACGATCAAAAACACCTTTTTAGTGCCGCCCCCATTATTTTCTTCTTCTAAAATCACTTCATTCAGTCTTTCTTTTTCTGACATCAAAAATCCTTTCAAAAATGGTTATAAATGCTTCGCCCAAGAGCTCCCGCGCTCTTTTGCAAACACTTCATAAGGTAAAGCTAAAATATTAAATTCCTTAGGCCATTCATTGCTAGGGAAGACCTTCCATTCTTTAGGCAACCCTTGCGCTAATTTCATGGACAAAGTTTTAACCAACCTTTCACCCTCGCCTAATTCCGTATGCCCCTTATGCACATACAAATGCAAATGCCCTGGCGTTTTGGTGTTATAAGCGGTAAAATTCATAAAACCTTCCTCACGAAGCAATAACTGCGCCTTATGGTAAAAACGCTCCGGGTTCCTCCCGTTATAATCAAACACAATGTTTTCCACCTTATCGTTACGCAAGATGAGATTGTGTGCGATTTCTATCTCCCTTTTCAAATGCTTTTGAATGAGCGAGCTTGTGAGCATGGCATTCACTCTTTGGAATTTATTATAGTAGCAACGCCCCGCATAATCCACCCTCTCCCCCAAGCCTGGTTTTTTTTCAAAATAATGGCTTGTGTCTATCTTAATGAGCTTTAATTCCATTTCTGTCATCTTGACTCCCTTAAAAAATAGGTTGGTGGTACACAGGGAATTGACTAGCCATCGCCTTCAATTCTTCCTTCACATGCAATTGCAAACTAACATTATTAATATCATTCAAAATATCTGATATTTTATTCCCTATGATTTCAAATTCTTTAGCTCCCATGCCCCTTGCGCTCAATGCCGCTGAGCCAATCCTTATCCCGCTCGTTACAAAAGGGCTGCGCGTTTCGCCAGGAATGGTGTTTTTATTCACGGTGATTCCGGCATTCCCTAAGGCAATATCAGCGTCTTTCCCGCTATAAGGTTTATCCAAGAAATCCATTAAAAGCAAATGGTTAGAAGTGCCACCACTCACTAACTTATGTTTTTTTTCTTTTAACGCTTTAGCGAGAACTTGCATGTTAGATTTCACTAATTTTGCATAAGCTTTAAATTCTGGTTTTAGATTCTCTTTAAACCCCACCGCTTTAGCAGCAATCACATGCATCAAAGGCCCACCTTGAGTCCCTGGAAAAATCGCTTTATCAATCTTAGTCGCTATTTCTTCGTCATTAGTTAGAATAAGCCCCCCTCTAGGCCCTCTTAAGGTCTTATGAGTGGTGCTTGAAACCACATGGCAATGCGGGAAAGGATGGGCATGCTCATTAGCGACCACAAGCCCTGCCACATGGGCTATATCGCCTAGTAGTAACGCTCCCACTTCATCAGCGATTTCTCTAAATTTCTTAAAATCAATCTCCCTTGGATAGGCTGAAAACCCGCACACAATGATTTCTGGTTTAACGCTTTGAGCAATCTTTAGCGCTTCTTCATAATCAATATAGCCATCCAAATTCACGCCATAAGAAAAGCTCTGATAGTGCTTGCCGGTTAAACTCACTTTAGCGCCATGCGTTAAATGCCCTCCACAGCTTAAATCCATGCCTAAAATCTTGTCATAAGGCTTTAAAAGAGCATGATAGACAGCGTTATTGGCTTGTGAGCCTGAATGCGCTTGCACGTTAGCGAACTGGCAATTAAAAAGCTTTTTAGCCCTTTCTATGGCCAAGCTTTCTATTTTATCCACCACTTCACAGCCTCCATAGTAGCGCTTGTTAGGATAGCCTTCAGCGTATTTATTCGTTAAAACACTCCCCATAGCCTCCATAACACTAGGAAAAGTGTAATTCTCGCTCGCTATCATTTCTAAATGCTCATTTTGCCGCCTATATTCTTCAAAGATAAGCTCAAAAATTTCACTATCCGTTTGTTCTAAAAAATACGCCATTATTCTTCACTCTCCACATTAAAATCGTTTTTAACAGGACGCATCGCTGGGAATAAAATCACATCTTTAATGCTTTTAGCTCCAGTGAGTAACATCACCAATCTGTCAATGCCTATGCCTTGCCCTGCAGTGGGGGGCATTCCATGGGCTAGGGCCCATACATAATCTTCATCCATGTATTGGGCTTCTTCATCGCCTTTTTCTTTTTCAGCCACTTGATTTTTAAAGCGTTCTAATTGATCTAAAGGGTCGTTCAACTCGCTAAAGCCGTTAGCGATTTCTTTTCCTGCAATGAACAATTCAAACCTGTCAGCAATATTAGGGTTACTATCGTTGCGTCTGGCTAAGGGGCTAATCTCAATGGGGTATTGGGTTACAAAAGTGGGGTTAATGAGTTGGTGCTCTACAAAATGATCAAACGCTTCAGCGAGCAATTTACCATAAGTGAGATTGGGCTCTACTTTAACACCTCGCTCTAACAAATAAGCCAAAAGCCTGTCTTCTTTTTCCAAAATATCCTTACTAATGCCCCCTATTGTTTCTAAAGCGTCCAAATAGGAAATCACGCTCGTTTGGTTGAAATCCACTTCCATATCGTTATAGATGATTTTTGAATCCAAATTTAAAGTCTTTAGCAAGTAGTCAAATAGCCTCTTACTGAGTTCAATCAAATCTTCATAAGTGTGATACGCCCAATAAAATTCAATCATCGTAAATTCGGGGTTATGGCTGTGATCCATGCCCTCATTCCTGAAATTACGATTGATTTCAAACACCGCTTCAAAACCCCCCACAATCAAGCGTTTGAGGTATAATTCTGGAGCGATTCTTAAATACCTTTCAATTTCTAAAGCGTTATGGTAAGTGATAAAAGGCCTTGCGTTCGCCCCGCCAGGAATGGGGTGCATCATGGGGGTTTCCACTTCTAAAAACCCTTCCATTTCAAAGAATTTCCGCACACTAGAAACAATCAAACTGCGTTTTTTAAACACATCTTTAACGCTAGGATTGACGATTAAATCCAAGTAGCGCTGGCGGTAACGCAATTCTATATCGCTCAGTCCATGGAATTTTTCAGGTAAAGGCACAATGGTTTTGCTTAAAATATGAAATTCTAGGGCATGAACGCTTAATTCACCGGTTTTGGTAGCAAAAGGGAAACCTTCCACCAACACAATATCGCCCACTTCTAAATGCTTTTTCAAGCTTTTAAACTCATCGTTCAATTCATTTTGCGAAACATAAGCTTGTAAAATCGCGCTTTCATCTTCAATTTTAATAAAACATGCCTTGCCCATTAAACGCAAAAGCTTGACCCTCCCTACAATACTTTCGCGTTTTTCTTTGTCTTTAGGCTCTTCTAAACCCTTAACATAAGCGTATTTTTCTAAAAAAGCGGCGTTTGTGAGGCTCCGTTTTAAGCCATTTTTATAAGGGTTTTTCCCTTCTTCCCTCAAGCTGTTGGCTTTATGGATGCGTTGTTGGATGTATTGGTTGGAAAACATGTTATGCCTTTATAGGGGTTCTTTATTAGATGGGGTGTGGTTTGGTGGGGTGTGGTTAGCTTTTGGATCTCGCATGTTTTTAGGCAAGTCTTTAGCCTTTTCTTTTAAAGCTTCCACGCCCTTATCCATCGCTTTATCAAAAGATTCTTTATTTTTATTAAAAGATTCTTTATTTTTGACTTCACCGCTCATTTCTTCAAGGTTGTCTTTAAGGTTTTGCTCCACATGTTTGACGCCATCAAGACGCATGATCTTACTAGCAACGCTTTTCATGGTAGGAAAAAAAGCGCTTTTTTCTTGCAAGTAAGCGTTAGCGTCTTTCATCACTTCCATTTTAGAGAGCGCATAAAGGATGAAAGAAAGCACTAAAAAAGTCTTCAAGCATGAAAAAATAAACCCTAACGCCTTGTCTATAATGCCTAACCCGCTAAAGACTAACACCTTGCCTATCAACACTCCAAAAGCTAAAAAAAACACCCAAATAGACGCTAACACCAATAAAAAACCGATGAGATTCGTCATGGTTTCATTTCTTAAATCATACAAATGCTGTGAAAATAAATGCCCAACAGCCACAGAATAGCGAGACGCTAAATACACGCCAAGTACAATCCCTAAAGTCCCAGCCACTTCACTCACGAAGCCATGATAAAATCCCCTAATCCCAAAGGCTACCACCACCACAAGTAACGCCAAATCAATATAATTCACCCTAAACCCAAACCTTTCTCTCATATATCTCGCATAAAGATAGTGAGTGCTCAAAAACGCCCCAAAAATGCTCATGATTTTTTAACGCTATCAATCCACGCTCACTTGAAATTTGAAAATAATAACACAACTTAAAAAAAACTACCCTTAAAAAAATCAATCTAAAATTCTTAAATTAAAATATAGCTATAATACACTAAAACAATCTCAAGGTTTCAAAATTTAGCCATGCGTCTTATTCTGTTCAATCAAAACGCTTTTTTATTGGCGTGCATGTTTGTTTCAAGCGTGTATGTGAATGCTGTTTTAGACGCTTATGCGGTTGAAAACCCCTATATTTCTATCATACTCACAAGCCTATTAGCCCCTTTAAGCATGCTAGCGTTTTTAAAAACCCCTAGAAACAGTGCTTTTGCTTTGGGGTTTTTTGTGGGGGCGTTATTGTTTTATTGGTGCGCTTTAAGCTTCCGCTACTCGGATTTCACTTATTTATTGCCCTTAATCGTTGTTTTAATAGCGTTAGTTTATGGGGTTTTATTTTATTTGTTGCTCTATTTTGAAAACCCCTATTTTAGGCTTTTGAGTTTTTTAGGCTCTGGTTTTATCCACCCCTTTGGATTTGATTGGTTAGTCCCGGATAGCTTTTTTTCTTATAGCGTGTTTAGGGTGGATAAATTATCGCTAGGGCTTGTTTTTTTGGCTTGCATTTTTTTGAGTGCTAAACAATTCAAAAAATACAGGATCATAGCGGTTTTATTGTTACTGGGTGCGTTGGATTTTAATGGTTTTAAAGCGAGCGATTTAAAAAAGGTTGGAAATATTGAATTAGTCTCTACAAAAACGCCCCAAGATTTGAAATTTGATTCAAATTACCTTAATAATATTGAAAACAACATTCTTAAAGAAATCAAGCTCGCTCAAAGCAAGCAAAAAACCTTGATTGTTTTTCCAGAGACCGCCTACCCCATCGCTTTAGAAAATTCCCCCTTTAAAGCTAAGCTAGAAGATTTAAGCGATGATATTGCTATTTTAATAGGGACATTACGGACTCAAGGTTATAACCTTTATAACAGCTCGTTTTTATTTTCTAAAGAAAGCGTTCAGATCGCTGATAAAGTGGTTTTAGCCCCCTTTGGCGAGACCATGCCTTTACCCAATTTTCTTCAAAAACCCCTTGAAAAGCTCTTTTTTGGCGAGAGCGCTTATTTATACCGCAACGCTCCCCATTTCAGCGATTTCACATTAGACGATTTTACTTTTCGCCCCCTGATTTGTTATGAAGGCACTTCCAAACCCGCTTATTCAAACAGCCCTTCAAAAATTTTTATCGTGATGAGCAATAACGCATGGTTTAGTCCAAGCATTGAACCCACCTTACAAAAAACGCTTTTAAAATACTATGCAAGGCGTTATGGTAAAATCATCTTGCACAGCGCGAATTTTTCAACTTCTTACATTTTAAGCCCTAGCTTATTGGGCGATATTCTTTTTAGGAAACGATCATGATTAAAGCCGTTAATATTTCTCATGCTTTTGAAAAACCTCTTTATAATGGCGTGAATTTGCACATTAAACCCAAAGAAAGCCTAGCGATTTTAGGCGTGAGCGGGAGCGGTAAAAGCACGCTTTTAAGCCATTTAGCCACCATGCTAAAACCCAATAGTGGGACGATTAGTTTGTTAGAACACCAAGATATTTATGCCTTAAACTCTAAAAAACTTTTGGAATTACGGCGCTTAAAAGTGGGCATAATCTTCCAATCGCATTACCTTTTTAAGGGTTTTAGCGCTTTAGAAAACTTGCAAGTCGCTTCCATCCTAGCCAAGCAAGAAATAAATCATTCCCTTTTAGAACAATTAGGCATAGCCCACACCCTAAAACAAGGCGTGGGTGAATTGAGCGGTGGCCAGCAACAACGCTTAAGCATCGCCAGAGTGCTTTCTAAAAAACCTAAAATCATTATCGCTGATGAACCCACCGGGAATTTAGACACCATTAGCGCTAATCAAGTCATCAGCATGCTGCAAAATTACATCACAGAAAACGAAGGGGCATTAGTTTTAGCCACGCATGATGAGCATTTAGCCTTCACTTGCTCTCAAGTCTATCGCTTAGAAAAAGAAGTTTTGATTAAGGAAAAATAAGAAATGTTACAACGCCCTAAAATTGTCGCTGAATTGAGCGCTAACCATAACCAGGATTTAAACCTAGCCAAAGAAAGCCTTCATGCCATTAAGGAAAGCGGCGCGGATTTTGTCAAGCTCCAAACCTACACGCCAAGCTGCATGACTTTAGATTCTAAAGAAGATCCTTTCATCATTCAAGGCACTTTATGGGATAAAGAAAATCTGTATGGATTGTATCAAAAGGCTTCTACCCCCCTAGAATGGCATGCTGAATTGTTTGAGTTGGCTAGAAAGCTTGATTTAGGCATTTTTAGCTCGCCCTTTAGCTCAAAAGCTTTAGAGCTTTTGGAGAGCCTAAATTGCCCCATGTATAAAATCGCTAGTTTTGAAATCGTTGATTTAGACTTGATTGAAAAGGCCGCTCGCACACAAAAGCCCATTATCCTTTCTAGCGGTATCGCCACACACGCCGAATTACAAGACGCTATTTCTTTGTGCAGAGGAGTGAATAATTTTGACATCACCCTTTTAAAATGCGTGAGCGCTTATCCCAGTAAAATAGAAGACGCTAATTTATTGAGCATGGTTAAATTAGGCGAAACCTTTGGCGTTAAATTTGGCTTGAGCGATCACACGATTGGCTCTCTTTGCCCCATTCTAGCCACCACTTTAGGAGCGAGCATGATAGAAAAGCATTTCATTTTAAACAAATCCTTACAAACCCCAGACAGCACTTTTAGCATGGATTTTAACGAATTTAAAAGCATGGTTGAAGCCATCAAGCAAAGCGTTTTAGCCTTAGGCGAAGAAGAGCCAAAAATCAATCCAAAGACTTTAGAGGAACGAAGATTTTTTGCGCGCTCTTTATTCGTCATTAAGGACATTCAAAAAGGCGAAGCATTGACTGAAAACAATATCAAAGCCTTACGCCCCAACCTTGGCTTACACCCTAAATTTTATAAAGAAATTTTAGGCCAAAAGGCATCAAAATTTTTAAAAGCCAACACCCCTTTAAGCGCTGATGATATAGAACGCTCATTGTAGGTTTGTTTTGATTAAAAAATGGGGTTTTTAATTTTGTTTTATGGTTTTAGATTTGATTTTAGATTAAAATTTTTAAAAATTATATTTTAGTTTCTTCCACATTTTTTGCTAGCAATTTTAAAAGATCATTGGATTTCTTATTATAATTTTGCATTAAAAATTTAGTATCTATTAAAATTCCTTGTATATTTTCATATTGCTTTAGATTGTCTCTCCACTCATTTTAAAACAAGCCGCTTGCGATCCGATAAATTCAAAATCATTAGGGAAAGTCTGTAAAATCGCTGCTTCTCTTATGATAAAGGTGAGGAAATTTTTTGAAGCAATTTTGAATTTTTCACAAGATCCGAACCTTAAAACAATTCACTATGACTCCCAAGCCTAACCAAAGTTAAAACATTGTCTTTCACTCTATACACAAGCAAAACATCAGGATTAATGTGGCACTCTCTACAGCCTTTGTATGTTCCACTTAAAGAGTGGTCTTTAAATCTTTTATCCAATGGAATTTGATTTCTTAAATTTTCAACCACTAAGTCAAAAACTTCTAACTCAATTTTTTGATTTAAAATATGTTTTTTTAAATCCTTAGTGAATTTCTTTTTTAACTCAATCTCTAGCATTCAAGCCCCTAAGAATTAAGAGCGAATTGCCAAATTTCACTAGCATTCTTAGGCTTAAAGTTTTCAGTCGTATTAGGATTATCAATATCTAATAAATCTTGTTTTAGCTCATCATTAGGAGTATATTTATTAGCTAAATTCTCATCTTTCTTTGCTTGAGAATATTGCTTTTTAATCTCTCTCATTTGTTTTTTAATTTCTAAAACTTTACTTTGATATTTAGCTAATTGTTTTTCTAATTTGCCAAGCTCTTTATAAAATTTAACTCCTATTTCTACATCTCTTAACATTGTAGCTCCTTGTATCAAACGACATTATGAACCCATTATATCTAAAACCTTAATCAACCTATGCTAAACTAAATTAAAGGGGGTAAAGGGGCAAGGATACTTTGTGTAGCTACAAAGAACGGCGACAAAATCGCCTATCCTTGCTAGTGGGACACCCCCTAGAACCCCCCCATAAATCAAAATTAAGGGATAAGTCAAACAAAACATGCCAAAACTTTCTGATAACAAAAACATAACCAAACGCTTACGACTAAATCAAACAGAATGGCAAACTATCCAAACTCAAATGCAAGAAAAAAATTTAAACTTTTCGCCATTGGTTTTAAACTCCATTTTAACTCAAAACTCACAAGCTCATATAAATTTTAAGAGTTTCACCACTCCAAGAGCCATTTATCAATTCATCCGTTTTTTGAATATCAAATTTAATAACCCTCTTTTTTGCCTCATCTTCACTGATTTTAAAGCGTTTGATTAAATCGTTTCTCAGTGTGGTAACCATAGGTTTTTCCCACTCAATGTGGGCTAAAATATTAAATCTATTTATGTTCGCAAAACCCAATGATAAACCGCCAGCCCCACTAAATAAATCTATGCAATTATATTTGTTCATTCAAATTCTTAATACCATTGGTAGCGTTGTAAAGCCTGTTTGATAATTGATTCCTTGTTTCATTTTACTCACCAACCATGTTCTGCTTTAAAAGCGATTGCAACAATAATAAAAAGCTCAAGATAAATCAAGCGTATTTTTTCGTATCCATTTCAATAAAACTTGGTGCAAGTTCTTCTTATACCTAAACTCACACTCTTTCAAATGGGGTAAGATTTTCTCTCTTTTATCCCCCTAACCCCATAAAGACAGCTTTTTTAAGAGATTATCCACTTGGTTAAATCAAGCTCTTATATTTAATCTTAAAAAATGCCTTTGAATATTTTTATTAACACTCAATGAAAAAAGTCAATCCATTTTAAATAATTTTTAATCACAGATTCCACAAACGCTTTAAATGAAGCCCATTAAATAAAGCTCAAATAAGGGGCTAATAACACACCCCCTATGACAAAAAAGCTGTGTCTAAAGCGCTAACTCAACAAAAAAATAATCTCACTTCACCTTTTCAAGATACTCTTCTGTTTCCGTATTGACTTTAATGATCTCACCCTCTAAAACATGGAAAGGCACTTGCACGACCGCACCGGTTTCTAAAGTCGCTGGTTTTTTGCTTGCACTTGAAGTATCGCCCTTAAAATTAGGGGCTGTTTCTACAATTTTTAAAGCCACAACTTGTGGCACATCCACTGAAATCGCCTTGTCATTATGCAATAAAACCTGCACTTGCATGCCGTCTAGCATCCATTTAGAAGCCTCGCCCACTTGAGAGTCGTTCAAAGCGATTTGCTCATAGCTCTCTATGTCCATGAATTGGTATGTATCGCCATCGTGATAAAGGTATTGCATCGTTTTTTCAACCAAATTAGGCTCTTCGCACTTATCCCCCGCATGGAAAGTCTTTTCAATCACCTTGCCATCTAAAAACGACTTGATTTTCGCACGCACAAAAGCCGCACCCTTGCCGGGCTTGACATGCTGGTATTCCACGATCCTATAAGGCACACCACCCAATTCAATTTTCAAGCCCTTTTTGAGCTCGCTCATCCCAATTGCCATGTTACACTCTTTCCTTGTTGGTTAAATTTTATTAGCGCTACCCAAAAGTTTCATGCGCTCTTTGACCACATTTTTAAGCGCTAATTGGGCCGGAGAAAAAAACTTCCTCAAATCAAATTGGCTCTTATCTTCATTAGCCACCTTGCGCACTTCTGCGATGAAAGCGATCCTTAAATCCGTGTCAGTATTGACCTTATTGATCCCCCCTTTCACGGATTCTTGTAAAAATTCAAAAGGCACGCCCTTAGATCCTTTCAAATCGCCTCCAGCGTCCAAATAAGATTTCCTCACATCATCTGGTATCGCGCTCGCTCCATGCAAAACTAAAGGGATATTAGTGAGCCTTTTGACTTCTTGCAAGCGTTCAAAATCCAATTTGGGCTCGCCCTTAAACTTAAACGCTCCATGACTTGTCCCAATGGCTGGGGCTAAGTAATCCACTTGAGATTCTTTGACAAACTGCTCCGCTTCTTTAGGATTCACCAACACCGCGTCTTTTTCATCTACTGAAATATTGTCTTCAATCCCCATTAAACGCCCCAACTCCGCTTCCACGCTCACTCCAGCGTTATGCGCCATTTTGACCACTTTAGAAGTCAATTCCAAATTTTCTTCAAAAGCATGATGAGACGCATCAATCATCACAGAAGTGAAACCCGCTTTCACGGCTTTTTCGCAGCTTTCAAAAGTCGTGCCATGATCTAGGTGTAAGGCTACAGGAATGTGCGGGTAGCGTTCGCACATGGTTTTCACCATGCCCACCGCCATATCAATCCCCATGTATTTGATCGCTCCCTCACTCGCTTGAATGAAAAGCGGGGAATTTTCCTCATTTCCTGCTTCAAAAATAGCGTTCAGCATCTCAAAATTCACGAAATTAAACGCCCCCACCCCATAACCTTCTTTATGGGCTTTCAATAAGATTTCATTGCCTTTAACTAACATGATAACACCTCATCAATCACTTGTTGATAACAATTTTAGCGTGCTTTCTTAGTTCCTCAATGCGTTGATTCATGCGTTCTTGGAAAAGCTTTTCTTGTAACATTCCCTTAATGGTGGGTTTAGCTTGCTCATAAGTATAAGTTACAGGGCTATCTTTAGAAATCAAATAGATAATATGATAACCAAACTCTGTTTTAACAGGGGTTTTAGTGTAATTGCCAGGAGTTAAAGCGAAAGCGGCTTTAGAAAAATCCGGAGCCATTTGGTTTTTTTGGAATTTCCCTAAATCACCGCCATTTTGCGCGTTCTTGCTGTTAGGATCAATCGTATCCCGATTGGCCAACTCAATGAACTTGGCTTCTTTTTTAGTCTTTGGCTGTTTGTCAATCTCAGAAATAATCCGTTTGGCTTCATCTTCGGTTTTCACTAAAATATGCCTAGCATGGGCTTCTTGCTTGACAAAAAGCTGATCTTTGTTAGCGTCGTAAAAATCTTGCATTTCTTTTTCTGGGATTTGGATTTTTTTCACTTCTTCAGCCTGTTTTTTAGCCCAAAATTCCACTAAAGCCTGTTTTTTAACCGCTTCCATCATCGCTTTAAATTCTGGAGTGCTGTCCAATTTCTCGGTTTTAGCTTCATTTTCTACAAGGGCGGTGCGGATAGCTTGATCAATCAAGGCTTCTTTTTCTTTCTCTTTAAGCTTGTCAAAATCAAAATTAGGGTTGCGCTGTTTGATCATGTCAAAATCGCTTTTAGTGATAGGCCTGCCATCCACTGTCGCTAACACGCCTGCTGAAGAATCAGTCGTTTTTTTCGTGTTATGCGTAGCGTTATTTGCGTTATGAGCCGGCTTGGCCATCAAAAACGATGCGCTCAACGCACCCACTAACGCTAAATTTAAGATATTTTTTTTCATTGTGTGTTCTCCACTCTAAACTAATTTTCATCATTAAATTTACATTATAGCAAAATTAAAACAAAATCAGCTATCATGATTACAGAAAACTCACATTAAAGATCAAGAAACGCTTAAAGTTATTCATTCCATTCAAAGTGGGTAAAATATTTGCCGCAGATGTTGTAATAATATTTATTGTCCTTATTGGTGTTTGTTATATTTTTTTGGAAAGAAAAAGAATGTTAAAGAAGATTCAAAATTTCATAAAACAATAATGAATATTGTATTTACCATTGCTGTTGTAATCGTTTTGTGTCCTTGGATACTGATGGTATTGTTTTACCCCATAATGTATTTACTGCTGTATGTTATCCCAATATTAAATAACTTCTATACTCTATTAATCAATCTCATATTGATAAGCTTACTATGTAAGATTAAGGGACTTTGCGCTTAAATTACCCTATCAAAGCGAGAAGGATTTCAAGTTATGGTTTTGTCTTTATCTATCCTTAAAAAAAGCTTTAATGATTTTTTAAGCACTAGAATGCTTTTAATCAATCTTGGCCCTATCCTTTTGAGTTTGGCTTTTTTTGGAGCTGTTTTTTACTACAATGGTGCAAGTATTGTGGGTTATTGCCAAACTTTATTACCGCAATCTTTGAATGGCTATTCCCATTCTCAAGGCTTTTTTGCTGGTGTGTTCGCATGGGTTTTTAAAGCGTTAGTGTATTTTCTTATTTTTTGGATCGTGATTCTTTTGAGTTTAGTCATCAATATTTTTGCGTCCATTTTTTACACCCCTTTAGTGGTCTCTTATTTGCACCAAAAATATTATCCCCATGTCGTTTTAGAAGAATTTGGCTCTATCCTTTTTTCTATTAAATATTTTTTAAAATCGCTCGCTTTTATGCTTTTATTCTTAGCGGTTTTAACGCCCTTTTATTTCATTCCCTTTATAGGGGTCTTTGGGGTCTTTTTTTCTATAGTCCCGCATTTTCTTTTTTTCAAAAACACCATGAGTTTGGATATAGCCAGCATGATTTTTAATCATCAAAGCTATCAAAACCTACTCAAACAGCACCGATTGAAGCATTATCGTTTCTCGTTTTTTTGCTATCTTTTTTCCTTAATCCCTTTTTTTAATTTTTTTGCCACCTTGTTGCAAACCCTAATGCTAGTGCACTACTTTTTTATCCTTAAAGAAAAAGAATGCTAGATTTTATTCAAGAGCTTAGCACCCCCCATGTCAGGGATTTTTTCTTGTTGTTTTTAAGGGTTAGTGGCGTGCTGTCTTTTTTCCCTTTTTTTGAAAACCATTTAGTGCCTTTGTCGGTGCGTGGGGCTTTGAGCTTGTATGTGAGCGCGATTTTTTACCCCAATCTAGAATTTTCAAACGCCGCTTACACACCAGAGAGTTTTATTATTGCTTGTTTATGCGAGCTGTTTTTAGGGGTGTGCGCATCTGTCTTTTTACAAATCGTCTTTGCAAGCTTAGTGTTTGCAACCGATAGCATCAGCTTTTCTATGGGGCTTACGATGGCGAGCGCGTATGATCCTATTTCAGGATCGCAAAAACCCATTGTGGGGCAAGCCCTTTTATTGTTAGCGATTTTAATTTTATTGGATTTATCGTTCCACCATCAAATCATTTTATTTGTGGATCACAGCTTAAAAGCCGTCCCTTTAGGGCAATTTGTCTTTGAGCCAGCGTTAGCTAAAAATATCGTTAAAGCCTTTTCGCACTTGTTTGTCATAGGGTTTTCTATGGCGTTCCCTATTTTATGCTTGGTGTTATTGAGCGATATTATTTTTGGCATGATCATGAAAACCCACCCTCAGTTCAACCTACTTGCTATCGGGTTTCCGGTTAAAATTGCGATCGGGTTTGTGGGCATTATTTTAATCGCTTCGGCTATCATGGGGCGTTTTAAAGAAGAAATCAGCCTGGCCTTTAGCGCCATTAGCAAAATCTTTTAAAGGATCAATATGATTAGTTTTAAAGAAGCTCTAAAAATCCATTCTAGCATTCCCCTAAAACCCTTAGAAATAGAGGTTATCTCTTTGTTTGAAAGCATAGGGCGCGTTTTGGCAGAGGATATTGTTTGCATTCACGCCTTGCCTAAATTCAATCAAAGCACTATGGACGGCTATGGGTTTAAAATGCAAGATTTAGGCAAAAAAACTCAAGTCATCCAGCACATTTTTGCCGGGGATGATGTGAGCACTTTAGAAGTCAAAGAAAATGAATGCGTTAAAATCATGACTGGAGCGATGGTGCCAAAGGGAATAGAAACGATCGTTCCCATAGAATGCATGCTAGAGAGTCATAAAGATTTCGCCCTAGCTCCCAAAGATTTTAAAATTCACGCTAATATCCGTCAAAAGGGCGAGAACGCTTCTTTAAACAGCGTGTTAGTCCCTAAAAATACCCGTTTGAATTATGGCCATATCGCGCTCATTGCCTCTCAAGGGTTCAAAGAAGTCAAAGCGTTTAGAAAATTAAAAATCGCTCTCTTTAGCAGCGGCGATGAATTAGTGCCTTTAGGGCAAAACGCCCTAGAATGCCAGGTTTATGATGTGAATTCAGTGGGTGTTTTTAACATGCTTAAAAACTACAACACGCATTTTCTGGGGGTTTTAAAAGATGATAAAAATTTACAGCTTAAAATACTTGAATTGCAAGACTATGATGTCATCCTTTCAAGCGCGGGGGTGAGCGTAGGGGATAAAGACTTTTTTAAAGACGCTTTGAAAGAAAAAAACGCCCTTTTTTATTATGAAAAAGTCAATCTCAAACCTGGAAAGCCGGTAACTTTAGCCCAACTCAATCAAAGCATTATTATAGGCTTACCGGGCAATCCTTTAAGTTGCTTAGTCGTTTTACGGGTTTTGATTCTACCCTTATTGGAGCGCTTATCCTTAAATAAAGATTTTAAACTAAAACCCTTTAAGGCTCAAATCAATGCCCCCTTAAAGCTTAAAGACAAACGCGCGCATTTAATCTTGGGCAACTATTTAAACAACCAATTCATTCCTTACAACAACAACCGCTATGAATCAGGAGCGATTCAAGCCCTTGCGCGAGTGGATTCTATCGCTTTAATTGATGAAGGAGTGGGATTGGTTCAGGGCGAAATTGAAATTTTAAGGTTTGAAAATTGAAATGGCTTTTTGCTATAATGGCAAGTTTAAAACCCCACTCATAAAGGTTCTGTTTGTGGATAACTACACCTATAGCGAATTGTTAAAAAGCTTGCAAAACAAATGCGATAATATCGCTTTAATCATCAAGCCTGAAAAGATCAAGCAGGAATTAGAACGCATTGAAAAAGAGCAAGAAGACCCTAATTTTTGGCAAGATGTCCTAAAAGCCAGAGACACTAATAAAGAAAAAGTGCGCTTGAACCGCTTGCTAGAAACCTATCAAAAAACGAAAAATTCTTTAGATGAAAGCGTGGAATTGTTTGAACTCGCTCAAAACGATAACGATGAGGTTACTTTATCCTTACTCTATGAAGAGGCTCCTACTTTAGAACACAGCGTGCAAAAAGTAGAAATTGAAATCATGTTAAGCGGTGAAAACGACGCCTCAAACGCTATTATCACCATTCAGCCTGGAGCGGGGGGGACGGAAAGCCAGGATTGGGCGAGTATTTTGTATCGCATGTATTTGAGGTGGGCGGAAAGAAGAGGCTTTAAAAGCGAGATTTTAGATTATCAAGATGGCGAAGAAGCGGGCATTAAAGGGGTCGCCTTTATCATTAAGGGCGAAAACGCTTATGGCTATTTGAAAAATGAAAACGGGGTGCATAGGCTTGTAAGGATTTCGCCCTTTGATGCGAACGCCAAACGGCACACGAGTTTTGCGAGCGTGCAAATTAGCCCTGAATTAGACGATGATATTGATGTAGAAATTGATGAAAAAGATGTCCGTTATGATTATTACAGAGCCAGTGGGGCAGGCGGTCAGCATGTCAATAAAACAGAAAGCGCGGTCAGGATTACGCATTTCCCTACCGGTATTGTGGTGCAATGCCAAAACGACAGGAGCCAGCATAAAAACAAAGCGAGTGCGTTAAAAATGCTTAAATCCAAACTTTATGAATTGGAATTAGAAAAGCAGCAAAGCAGCGCCAAAAATGAAGAAAAAAGCGAGATCGGCTGGGGGCATCAAATAAGAAGTTATGTCCTAGCCCCCTACCAGCAAGTCAAAGACGCGCGCTCCAATATTGCTTATAGCAATGTGGAAGCGATATTAGACGGCGATATTGATGCGATTTTAGAGGGCGTTTTGATTGCTAAAGCTTAAGTGCGCTAAAATGACAGCTAGGAATTATGGTTAAAAACGCTTTTTAAAACCAATTGGCAAGGAACAACAATGACACAAGAAGAATTAGACGCTTTGATGAATGGTGGCGATTTAGAAAATTTGGAAGCCTTAGAGGCTAAAGAAGAGGCTAAAGAGGAAGCTAAAGAGAAAGAAGAGGTTAAAGAATCCAAAGAAAGCTCTAGCCAAAAAATGACCGTCAAAAAAGAAGACGCTGAAAAATACGGCAAGATTAGCCCCAATGAATGGCCTCCCCCTCCCCCCACTGAAGAGCATAAAGTCGTGCATCAATTAGACGATGTTACAAGAGATTCTGAAGTGAAAGCCACGCAAATTTTTGATCAATTGGATTTGATCGGATCTAGTGCTGAAAAAATCGCTAAAATGGTTAAAAAAATCCAAGAACCTTTGCAAAAACACCAAGAAATTTTTGACAATTTGCATGGCCATTTCCCCCATGTGGAATCTTTTAAAACCGCGCTCAACGAGCAACAAGAAATCCTAAACGCCCTTAAGAGCATTGAAGAAGAAGCCACCAATTGCTCTGATAGCTCCATGCAAGCGATGGATATTATGCAATTTCAAGACATCCACCGCCAAAAAATTGAACGAGTGGTCAATGTCATGCGAGCGCTCAGCCAATACATGAATTCGCTTTTTGAAGGCAAAATTGATGATTCTAAGCGCGTGAGTTCAGCGACTTTTATCACCGGCGATGACGATAAAGATTTAGCCAGCGCTGATGATATTGAAGCCTTGATCGCTTCTTTTGGAGCCAAGTAGTTTTGAACCAAGTTGAATTGCTCTCTCCAGCCGGTAATTTAAAAAAACTTAAAATCGCTCTCAACTATGGGGCTGATGCGGTTTATGGGGGAGTGAGCCATTTTTCTTTACGCAATCGCGCGAGTAAAGAATTCACTTTAGAGACCTTTAAAGAAGGGATTGACTACGCCCATGCCTTGAATAAAAAAGTCTATGCGACCATCAATGGTTTCCCTTTCAATTCACAGCTCAAACTTTTAGAAGAGCATATTTATAAAATGGCAGAGCTAGAGCCAGACGCTTTCATTATCGCTGCACCTGGTGTGGTGAAACTCGCTTTAAAAATCGCCCCACATATTCCCATCCATTTATCCACGCAAGCGAATGTCTTAAATTTGCTCGATGCGCAAGTGTTTTATGATTTAGGGGTTAAACGCATTGTGTGCGCTAGGGAATTGAGCCTAAATGATGCGATTGAAATTAAAAAAGCCCTACCCGATTTGGAATTAGAAATCTTTGTGCATGGGAGCATGTGCTTTGCCTTTTCAGGGCGCTGCTTGATTTCGGCCTTACAAAAGGGGCGTGTGCCTAATAGAGGGAGTTGCGCGAATGATTGCCGGTTTGATTATGAATATTATGTGAAAAACCCTGATAACGGCGTGATGATGAGGTTGGTTGAAGAAGAGGGCGTAGGCACGCATATTTTTAACGCTAAAGATTTGAATCTCTCTAGTCATATCGCTGAAATTTTAAGCTCCAACGCCATTAGTGCGCTTAAGATTGAAGGGCGCACCAAGTCCAGTTACTACGCCGCGCAAACCACGCGCATCTATCGTTTAGCGGTTGATGATTTTTACCATAACACCTTAAAGCCGAGTTTTTATGTTAGTGAATTGAACACGCTTAAAAACAGGGGTTTTACGGACGGCTATTTGATGCGTAGGCCTTTTGAAAGGCTAGACACTCAAAACCACCAAACAGCCATTAGCGAAGGGGATTTTCAAGTCAATGGTGAAATAACAGAAGACGGGCGTTTTTTTGCATGCAAATTCACCACCACCACTAACATAGCTTATGAAATCATCGCCCCCAAAAATGCCGCTATCACGCCCATAGTCAATGAAATTGGCAAGATTTATACTTTTGACAAACGCTCTTATTTAGTGCTGTATAAAATCCTTTTAGAAAATAACACCGAATTAGAAACTATCCATAGCGGGAACGTGAATTTGGTGCGGCTGCCCGCATCTTTACCGGCTTTTAGTTTTTTACGCACTCAAGTAGAGTCTAAAAATGGCGTTTAGAGATTAGGTATTAAAAATAATTAAGAGAAACGCATGCCCTTAGAAACCATCACGCTCGCTCATATTTACGAAGAACAAGGGTTTTTTGAAGAAGCGTTGCAAATTTATACTAATATTTTAAACAAAACCCCTGACCATGCAGAGGCGTTAAAACAAATAAAACGTTTGGAAAAAATCCAAAAAAATTGCACTCCTTTCAAGCACGACGCAATACTAGAGCGGCACTATTTGAATTTTATCAAAGGGGATTTTTTGAGCGTTGAAAATTTAGAACAATGGCTGGTAGAATGGAATTGAAAAACATTATTTCAGAAACCCTTAATGAAATTGAAAAAATGGCTAAAACGATTGACAATGGCTTTGATGTGGCGCAAAAAACGCCCTCTTTTTTCAAAACGCCCCCCCATTTGCAAAACACCCCAAACCCTAAAAATGCTAATGCCCCTTTAGAGCCAAAAAACGCTGCCAAAATAGAAACGCAAGAAAAAATCACAGAAGAAAAAGAAGAAGAATTAAAAGAAATCATTACAGAAGAAATCACGCAAGAAAACCCCACGCAAGTGTTAATTCCAAACGAACGGGTTTTTTTAAAAGGCTTATTAGAGAGAACTTTAGTGTTATTTAAAGGCATGCAAGCTTTAGAAGAAAAAGAAGCGTTGAAGCGTTTGGATTTGGTGGAGCGTTTCTTGCAATACCAATTGAGCGCGCTTGAAAAACGATTAGAATCTTTGGAGCGAGAAAACACAGAATGAAAAATGAGCCAAGGAATTTTTTAAAAACATTAAAAAATAAGGCTTTAATTTTCAATATTCCATGAAAACAAAGCCTTAATTCCATTAATAACTATGATAATGTTTTGAATTTTTATTTTTAAGATATTTTCAAGGTGTCTTTAATAATAAAATGCTAAAATTAGTCCTTTAAAACATTAACAAAGTTAATCGTTTTTAAAGTTGCAAAAATCATTGAAGGAGTTAATTGAAGTATGATAGAAGTTTTAATGATAGAAGATGATATAGAATTAGCCGAGTTTTTGAGCGAGTTTTTGCTCCAACATGGCATTCATGTAACCAATTACGATGAGCCATATACCGGCATTAGTGCGGCTAACACACAAAATTATGATTTGTTGTTATTGGATTTAACTTTGCCTAATTTAGATGGGCTTGAAGTGTGTAGGCGCATCTCCAAACAAAAACATATCCCTATTATTATTTCTTCAGCAAGAAGCGATGTGGAAGATAAGATTAAAGCACTGGATTATGGGGCTGATGACTACCTCCCTAAACCCTATGATCCTAAGGAATTGTTAGCTCGTATCCAATCGTTACTCAGGCGTTCTCATAAAAAAGAAGAAGTGAGTGAGCCAGGCGATGCGAATATCTTTAGGGTGGATAAGGATAGCCGAGAAGTGTATATGCATGAAAAAAAGCTAGACTTAACTAGGGCTGAATATGAAATCCTTTCGCTTCTCATTAGCAAAAAAGGTTATGTGTTTAGTCGTGAAAGCATTGCGATTGAGAGCGAGAGCATCAACCCTGAAAGCTCTAATAAAAGCATTGATGTGATTATTGGCCGTTTGCGATCTAAGATTGAAAAAAATCCTAAACAACCGCAATATATCATCTCTGTTAGAGGGATTGGTTATAAATTAGAATACTGATATTCTAATAAGGAGTTAAGGGGTTTTGCGTTTCTCTATCTTTTTTAAAGTTGTCGCTTTGTTTATGATAACGCTCTTTAGTTTTGGAGCGTTCGCTTACTATTCCGTGTCTTCTCAAATCGACCACGAAAACTATCAAAACGAAATGCGTCATTATCAGTTTGTTACCACTATCAATGAAATTTTAAATAACTACTCCGATTACAGAGCCATAGAAGATTACCTCTATAAAATCGGTTTTAGAGAAACCACGATAGAAAATTTAGAAAAGGTTTTAGCCAAAAGACGCCACCAGTTGCACCACAGAAATATTGGGTATGCGGAAGTGTTTAAATTCAGCGATATGGTTTTTATCCTTTTAAAAAAGGATGAGCATTTTGTGCTTTATAAAGATTTGCATTCGGTTTCTTACAGGAATTATTTCTTAGCGATTACGGTGGGTTTATTGTTGATTTTATTCCTCTTTTTGTTTGTTTTGCAGAGTTTATTGCCCTTAAGAGAGTTAAGATCTCAAGTGAAACGCTTCGCTCAAGGGGATAAAAGCGTGAGTTGTAAAAGCAAGCAAAAAGATGAAATAGGGGATCTGGCTAACGAATTTGACAATTGCATCCAAAAAATCAATACGATGAATGAATCTCGGGTTTTATTTTTGCGCTCCATCATGCATGAATTACGCACCCCTATCACTAAGGGCAAAATACTAAGCTCTATGCTCAAAGAAGAGCTCTCTTACAAACGCTTTTCATCTATATTTGATCACTTGAACATGCTGATTGAGCAATTTGCCCGCATTGAGCAGCTCGCTTCCAAAAATTACGGGAGCAATAAAGAAAAATTTTTAATGAGCGATTTGATAGACAAGATTGAAAAAATGCTTTTAATTGATGAGGATAAAAAAAGCCCTATCCATGTATCCTCTTCAAATTACATTATTGAAGCGGATTTTGAATTGTTTTCTATAGCGTTAAAAAACATGGTAGATAATGCGATTAAATACAGCGATGACAAACAGGTGTTTTTGGATTTCATAGGAAATAATTTAGTGGTGTCCAATAAAAGCAAACCTTTAAAAGAAGATTTTGAAAAATATTTGCAACCCTACTTTAAATCCTCTAACCCCAGCCAAGCCCATGGTTTTGGGTTAGGCATGTATATCATTAAAAACGCTTTAGAGGCTATGGGATTGAATTTGAGCTATCATTATAGCAATGGAAGAATTTGTTTCACTATCCATGATTGCGTTTTTAATAGTTTTTACGATTTAGAAGAGGATAATGAAGAGCTACCCCCCCCCCCCCGAAAATTTGAGAGAAATGAGCGGGATGAAAGGAACAGAAAAAGCCAATTGTGGGGTTAAAGAAAAACAATAAAGAGAGAACATGTTCAAACGATTGAGAAGATTACGAAGCAGCGAAAACTTAAGGGCGATGGTAAGAGAAACGCATTTAAATATTGATGATTTCATCGCTCCCTTATTTGTCATAGAAAGCGATAGCTATATTAAAAATGAAATCAGTTCCATGCCTGGCGTTTATCAAATGAGTATAGAGCCTCTTTTAAAAGAATGCGAAGAATTAGTGGGTTTAGGCATCAAAGCCGTTTTATTGTTTGGCATTCCTAAACATAAGGACGCTACAGGAAGCCATGCGTTAAATAAAAATCACATTGTCGCAAAAGCCACTAGAGAGGTTAAAAAACGATTCAAGGATTTAATCGTTATAGCGGATTTGTGTTTTTGTGAATACACCGACCATGGGCATTGCGGGATTTTAGAAAACGCTTCGGTGTCTAACGATAAAACGCTAGAGATTTTAAATCTTCAAGGGCTTATTTTAGCTGAAAGCGGTGTGGATATTCTAGCCCCAAGCAACATGATGGATGGGAATGTTTTAAGCTTGAGAAAAACGCTAGATAACGCCGGCTATACCCACACGCCCATCATGAGCTATTCCACTAAATTTGCGAGCAGCTACTATGGGCCTTTTAGAGATGTAGCAAACTCTGTGCCGAGTTTTGGCGATCGCAAAAGCTATCAAATGGATTACGCTAATAAAAAAGAAGCGCTTTTAGAAAGTTTAGAAGATGAAAAACAGGGCGCGGATATTTTAATGGTGAAACCGGCTTTGGCGTATTTGGATATTGTTAAAGAAATTAGAGATCACACTTTGCTCCCTTTAGCGCTCTATAATGTGAGCGGGGAATACGCCATGCTCAAACTCGCTCAAAAACACAACCTGATCAACTATGAAAGCGTTTTATTAGAAACGATGACTTGTTTTAAAAGAGCGGGAGCGGATATGATTATTAGCTATCATGCTAAAGAAGTGGCTAACTTATTACAAAGGAATTGAATGGGACGAGCGTTTGAATACAGAAGAGCGGCTAAAGAAAAACGATGGGATAAGATGAGTAAGGTTTTCCCCAAGCTCGCCAAAGCGATCACTCTAGCGGCAAAAGATGGCGGGAGCGAGCCGGACACGAACGCCAAACTACGAACAGCGATTTTAAACGCTAAAGCGCAAAACATGCCTAAAGACAATATTGACGCAGCGATTAAAAGAGCGAGCAGTAAAGAGGGGAATTTGAGTGAAATCACTTATGAGGGTAAGGCGAATTTTGGCGTGTTAATCATTATGGAATGCATGACTGATAACCCCACCAGAACCATTGCTAACCTTAAAAGCTATTTCAATAAAACGCCAGGGGCAAGCATCGTGCCTAATGGCTCTTTAGAGTTTATGTTTAACCGAAAAAGCGTGTTTGAATGCTTGAAAAATGAAGTAAAAAATTTAAAACTCAGCCTAGAAGATTTGGAATTCGCTCTCATTGATTATGGTTTGGAAGAATTAGAAGAAGTGGAAGACAAGATTATTATTAGGGGGGATTATAACAGCTTCAAACTCTTAAATGAGGGGTTTGAAAGCTTGAAATTACCCATTTTAAAAGCGAGTTTGCAACGCATCGCCACAACGCCCATTGAATTGAATGACGAACAAATGGAGCTTACCGAAAAATTATTGGATAGGATTGAAGACGATGATGATGTGGTCGCGCTTTATACGAATATTGAATGAAATGCAAAAAGGATCAAAGCATTTTTAACCATGGAAACCAACAAAAAGTTTTGTTGCTATAAGCTTGTAAAATCCTATAAAGAGTTATAAAAACTCCGTTTTTATTGGATTTTTAATTTTATTTTGATCAGTTTTTGTTTTTGTCAAATAGGAAGCTTTATTCAATATTCTTTTTTAAAAAACTTGTTTTTAAGCTTTTTTATAGTTAATTTTTATTTTGTGGTAAAGTTATTTTTTAAAGCGGATAGGGGATTTTGAAATAACACCCCCTTTAACCCCATTAAATCCCCATAAGAAGCACTTTAAAAATTATCGCTTGGTCTCTGTGTAAGCTCTTTTATATTTTTATTTTAAAACGCCTTTGAGTGTTTTTCAATATGAGAGCGAATCCAAACCCTAGATTTGTAGATTTTTAGTCTCAATACCCATCAATAGAGACGCTTAATCCCTATTTGATAGCAAGAGAGCAGAAAGATTTCTATAAGATGGGTTTTAATGATTAGCCCCTAAACTCTAATCTTATTGCGTATCATCTTGCGTGTCGTTTTGCGCGTCATCTTGCAAATCATCAGACTTCTTGCCAATCACTTCTTCTAACACTTTACAACTACCGCTAAAGCCTAAAGCGCACCCTTTCTTATAATATGAAGTGGCTCTATCCAAATCCTTTGGAGTGCCCTTACCCGTGTAATACATCACCGCCACATTATGACAACCGCTCCCTTCTTTTAAAGAACAACCCTTTTTATAAAGATTCAAGGCTTGCTCTTCATTTTGCTTGACATTCATACCGGCTTCATACATGTATCCCAAGCTCACACAGCTCGCTCCGTCTTTTAAATGGCACCCTCTTTTAAAATTTGTAAGGGCTTTTTTCAAATCCTTCTGTACGCCTTTTGCGTTCCTATACATATACCCTGCAAAGTTACAACTAATGCCATAATTCAAACTGCAAGCGTATTGAAAAAGAGAAAGGGCTTTGGCATAATTTTGCTTAACGCCCGTGCCATTAAAATACATAAAACCTAAACTCCCGCAACTCACCCCACCCTCTAAGTGGCACCCTCTTCTGTAATAATAGACAGCCTTTGGAAGATCTTTTTGCACGCTATCGCCATCTTCATACATAGAGCCTAGACTCGTGCAAGCGAGATGATTCCTTAAATTACACCCTCTTCTGTAATAAAAAACGGCTTTTGGAATGTTCTGATCCACGCTATCGCCATCTTCATACATAGAGCCTAAACTCGTGCAACCAATCCCCACCCTCAAATTACAGCTCCTCTTATAAAAAGCCACCGCTTTATGGTAATCCCCTCTCTTAAGGGCTTGATTAGCCATCTTAAAATATTTCTCACCGGTTGTAGCCACCAAATAACTGAAACAACTTGCCATTAAAAATAAAATCAAAAACCACTTTTTAGTCCAACTCTTTATCATCTCATTCCTTACAAAACTAAGCCAAAGCTCACACAAAGAAAATCAGTAAAACCCCAATCTAATTGGTTATTATAGTATAATATTGTCAAAAAATAAATTCAACTTTGGATTAAATTTAATTAAAAACCTATTTTAGGAAAACCATTTAAAATGAGTATTATTATTCCTATTGTCATCGCTTTTGACAATCATTATGCCATTCCAGCTGGCGTGAGCTTGTATTCCATGCTGGCTTGCACTAAATTAAAAAATCCCCAATCGCAAAATGATAGTGAAAAACTTTTTTATAAAATCCACTGCCTGGTGGATAACTTAAGCCTTGAAAACCAGCGCAAATTAAAAGAGACTCTAGCCCCCTTTAGCGCTTTTATGAGCGTGGATTTTTTAGACATTTCAACCCCTAATCTTTACACCACTTCAATAGAACCCTCTGTGGTTGATAAGATCAATAAAGCTTTTTTGCAACTCAATATTTACGCTAAGACTCGCTTTTCTAAAATGGTCATGTGCCGCTTGTTTTTGGCTTCTTTATTCCCGCAATACGACAAAATTATCATGTTTGATGCGGACACTTTATTTTTAAACGATGTGAGCGAAAGTTTTTTTATCCCGCTAGATGGTTATTATTTTGGAGCGGCTAAAGATTTTTCTTCTCCTAAAAGCCCTAAACACTTTCAAAAGGAAAGAGAAAGAGAGCCTCGCAAAGCCTTTTCCCTTTATGAGCATTACCTTAAAGAAAAAGACATGAAAATCATTCATGAAAGCAATTATAACGCCGGGTTTTTGATCGTGAATTTAAAGCTGTGGCGTGCTGATCATTTAGAAGAGCGCTTACTCAATTTAACCCGTCAAAAAGGCCAATGCGTGTTTTACCCTGAACAGGATCTTTTAACGCTCGCATGCTACCCAAAAGTTTTAATCTTGCCTTATATTTATAACACCCACCCTTTCATGGCCAATCAAAAACGCTTCATCCCTGACAAAAAAGAAATCGTCATGCTGCATTTTTATTTTATAGGGAAACCTTGGGTTTCACCCACTGCTTTATATTCTAAAGAATGGCATGAGACTCTTTTAAAGACCCCTTTTTATGCCGAATATTCCGTGAAATTCCTTAAACAAATGACAGAATTTTTAAGCCTTAAAGACAAACAAAAAACCTTTGAATTTCTTGCCCCCCTACTCAACCCAAAAACCCTTTTAGAATATGTCTTTTTCAGATTGAATAGGATTTTCAAACGCTTAAAAGAAAAATTTTTTAACTCTTAGCGTTCTCGTTTGGGCAACACGCTATAAGCGAATTTAACATAAATCGCCAAACTGATCAAAAGCACCGCCACACCAACAGCCAAATACACCGCATAAGTGATTTTATCCGGTTCGCTCACGCTGAATTTAAACACTAACATTAACGCCTCAATGGCTAATGCGATAATGATAGAGCCTAAAAACCTAATCATCGTGCGGTGGATCGCATGGTGGTTATCCCCGCTATTTTTACCCAAAACTTCCTCTTCAAAAATCGCCTTGACTAGATCAAAGGTGGCTAAGGCTAGGGTTAAAAGCACAATGGGGTGGAACACTTCTTTAATGTCAAAACTGCTAAAATTGACAATCGCTGTCCAAAAGCTAGAAATGCATTTCACAAATAAAAGCAACGACACTAAAGTGAGCATGATAGAAATCATAAAATACATGACCATGCTCCCTTCGCTAAAGGTCCTGAAATACTTTGAAGGCGAGCTGATTTCAATCGCCACCCTCAAAGGGATTTGCAAGCACACCACAAACGCCAAATCGTTATTTTGATCATACACCGGGTAAGATGCGCTCACTACCAAATGGTTTCCTTTTTTAGAAGGGTAAGGGTCGGTTAAAATGCAACGCTTTTCATTCACAGCTTGATAAAAATAATATTTATCGCTAAAACTGGCATGCGATTCTAATTCAATCCCTTCTGTTAAATCATGCTCTAATATCCCCTCCTTATGCCCCTGCTCTTTAAGTTGGCTTGGCTTAAGAATTAGCATGCCTTTAGCGTCTAACACAAAAAAACTTTTTGCCATTTTGATTTCAGCGTGCATTTTTCTGATCTGTTTGTTTAAATAATCCAAAGTGATTTCAGGGAGGTGGTTGCGGATATTGTGCGAAAACAAATAGGTAAGATAAGCGTATAACTCGGTGCGGATCTTGGAATATTGGACAATGTCTCTACTTAACATCAAAAGGCCTTTAAAAAAAATTTATGCGATGAATTGTAGCACTTGTTTTAAAGAATTATTTAAACCGCCCCTTGCATCAATGATAAAGGAGGCGTTTTTTTCATAGAGGGCTTGGCGTTTTTCAAAAAGCTCTTTAGCTTGAGTGAGATTATTTAAAAGGGGGCGTTTTTCCCTTTCTTTTTGATTCAAACGCTTAATCAAGGTCTCAAAATCAATCTTGAGGTAAAAAGTTGTGCCTAAACCCTTAAGGTTATCATGCATCACAATGCCCCCACCGGTAGAAATAACATGGGGGGTTTTGAGCGTTTTTAATTCATCAATCAAATTTTTTTCAAACATCCTGAAATTGTCTTCGCCAAGCTCTTCAAAAATCTCCCTCACGCTCAAGCCTACCCTCTCGCTAATGATCATATCCGTATCCAACACTTCTAATTTCAAAGCCAGACCCAATTCTTGTGCTAAAGAGCTTTTACCGCTCCCCATAAAACCGATTAAGACTAAATGCTGCATGCTTTTATTTCAATTTCAATTCATACGCTCCGTTTTTTTCTTCCAAAAGATAGCGGTATTTCCCGTCTAAAATGAGCGTGATGCGGTAATAATCTTTGTGCGTGCCGACTTTAATGTGAGAAAAAAACTTCTGGTTTAAATCCATGTTTTGATAAATATCCAAAGGGCCTTTTTGCGTGTCTAACACGATTCTATAAGGATTGACTAGCACAAAAGAGCGCAAAACTTTATAAGGGGAACGCAAGATCATCGTGTTGTTTGCCATTAAAAAATCAAAATCTTGGATCTGGTAGCGTTTTTCAAAGGCGGCTTGATCAAGGGTGTGTTGGGAGAGCTTTAAGGGGTAATGCCAATCAATGCTTTTATCAATGCCCACGACTTTAGAATGGATAGAGCCATCAATATCCTGGTAAGTGAGCGTGATTTGTTTTAAAATCCTAGCACTCGTGGGCAAATCCACATGGATTTCTTTAAAATAACTATCGTAGATCCCATTAAAGCCCCCTTGCAAATTCTTGGAATTGATTTCAGACTCAAAAGGGTTGTCTCTAGCCAATAAAACGCTTAAAACCACCACCAAACCTATCATCTTTTTTAACACTACCATTTTCCTTAAATCTAATCTCTAGGCCGTAATTCCCTCAACTCAAACAAACGCTTTTGCAAGCGCATGTTCTTGCTTTGCAATTCGGTGATTTCTTGCTGCAATCGTTCATGCTTGTCTCTTAAATCCAAATAAACCTCTAAAGAAGAACCCCCAAAAAGCAACTTCCCTAAATAATACCCAAACCCAAGCAGTAAAAGGAAAAAGACAATAAGGGAGCTATGGCTATAGAAAAAATCTCGCACCTTGTTGTCTTTGATTTCATCGTTTTCAAAAAGGCCACTAGCCATGCTTAAACAACTCTTTGCCGATATAAATCCCCCCTTTTAATTCATGCTCAATCTCTAAAAGGCGGTTGTATTTAGCGATCCTTTCACTCCTTGCGGTGGATCCGGTTTTAATTTCTCCCGTATTCAATGCGACAGCAAAATCAGCGATAAAGCTGTCCTCGCTCTCCCCGCTTCTATGGCTCATCACGCATTGATAGGCATGGTGTTTGGCTAATCTTATGGTCTCTAAAGTCTCACTAATGGTGCCGATTTGATTGGGTTTGATTAAAATGGCGTTCGCAATGTTTTTTTCAATGCCTTTTTGCAAGATGCTTGCGTTCGTTACAAACAAATCATCGCCCACTAACTGGATTTGACGCCCTAATTCCTTGCTCAAAAACGCCCAACCCTCCCAATCGTCTTCGCTCAAACCATCTTCAATGGACACGATCGGGTATTTTGCCACCAACTCTTTATAATAAGCCACTAATTCATGCGAATCTAAAATCTTATTTTCACCCTTTAAATGGTAATTGAAATGTTCATCCACCAATTCGCTGCTCGCTACATCTAAAGCGAGCGCGATTTCTTCGCCTAATTTATAGCCGGCTTTTTCAATGGCTTGAGAAATGACTTCAAGGGGTTCTACATTGTTGTTAAAATTAGGCGCAAAACCCCCCTCATCGCCCACGCTTGTGAGCTGATTCTTTTCATCTAGGAGTTTTTTAAGCGTGTGATAGACTTCCGCGCTCGCTCTTAAGGCTTCTTTAAAACTTTCAAACCCTAAAGGCATGATCATGTATTCTTGAAAGTCTATGGAATTATTCGCATGCGTCCCGCCGTTGATGATATTGAGCATCGGCACAGGCAAAGTCAGAGCGTTAGCCCCCCCTAAATAGCGGTATAATGGCAGATTTAAAGCCTTCGCGCTAGCCCTTGCTAACGCCATAGAAACGCCCAAAACAGCGTTCGCCCCTAAATTAGCGTAATTAGGCGTTCCGTCTAAAGCCCTTAACCTCTCATCTACAAAGGCTTGATTGATCGCTTCAAGCCCTATTAAATGGTGTTTGATCACGCTATTGACATTTTCGCATGCCCTTAAAACCCCTTTACCCAAAAAACGGGTTTTGTCATTATCCCTTAATTCTAACGCTTCTCTTTTACCGGTGCTCGCCCCGCTAGGCACAATCGCACTCGCCTTAGTGTTATCGCTTAAAATCACGCTGGCTTGAATGGTAGGATTGCCCCTACTATCCATCACTTCTAAAGCATGAATGTCTTTAATGGTTAGCATCAAAATCCTTTTTTATTCCATTTCTTCTAAAGGCTCATCCGGTAAGGGCATGATCTCTTCATTAGAGCCAATGCTCTCTTTAATCTTAAGAGTGATTTCATTCGCTAGGGCTTTATCTTCTTTCAGCAAGGCTTTAGCGTTTTCTCTGCCTTGCCCTAGCTTTTTATCCTGGTAGCTAAGCCATGCCCCACTCTTATCCACAATGTCTAATTTCACGCCATAGTCAATGATTTCGCCCTCTTTAGAAATCCCTTCCCCAAACATGATGTCAAATTCCGCTTCTCTAAAGGGCGGAGCGACTTTATTTTTAACCACTTTAGCTTTAGCCCTGTTACCGATATGCTGTTCGTTTTGTTTTAAAGCCGCGATTCTTCTAATATCAATCCTAACGCTCGCATAGAATTTTAAAGCGTTACCTCCGGTTGTGGTCTCTGGACTCCCATAGCCCATCATGCCAATCTTCATCCTGATTTGATTGATAAAGATTAAAGTGGTATTCATCTTGTGCAAAACACCGGTGATTTTTCTTAACGCATGGCTCATAAGCCTTGCTTGCAAGCCCACATGTTGATCGCCCATATCCCCATCAATCTCTGCTTTAGGCGTAAGAGCCGCCACCGAATCCACCACCACTAAATCAATCCCTCCGCTTCTGGTGATCGTTTCTAAAATCTCTAAAGCTTGCTCACCTGTATCAGGTTGTGAAACGAGTAAATTTTCCGTATCCACGCCCAGCCTCTTAGCATAATGCACATCTAGGGCATGCTCAGCGTCAATGAACGCGCACACGCCGCCATTTTTTTGGCATTCTGCGATAATGTGCAAGCTTAAAGTGGTCTTCCCGCTTGACTCTGGCCCATAAATTTCAATGATCCTGCCCTTTGGAACGCCCCCAATCCCTAAAGCCAGATCCAATCCTAACGAGCCTGTAGAAATAGCGTCAATCTTTTCTACTTGCTTATCCCCAAGGCGCACCAACGCCCCCTTACCAAAAACCTTATCAATTTGTTTGATCGCTAAAGAAATCGCTTTTTGTTTGTCTTCATCTATTGCCATTAAATCACCTTATTGAATTTGATTTGTTTATTCTATCAAATCCTAGCCTAAAATCTATTATAATAAAAGGACTTACCCTATCACAAAAGGATTTTACTTTGATTAGTGTCGCTCATAGCCCTGATGCTGATGATATTTTCATGTATTATGCGATTAAGTTTGGCTGGATAGATTGCCCCATTAAAAACAAAACATTCCATAACATTGCTTTGGATATTGAAACCCTAAACCAAGAAGCCCTAAAAAACACTTATGATGTGAGCGCGATAAGCTTTGGGCTATACCCTAAAATTGCGAACGACTACGCCCTACTCCCTACAGCGACAAGCTTTGGGAATGGCTATGGGCCTAAATTAGTGAAAAAAAAGGGCGTGAAATTGAAAAAAGATTTTAGAGTCGCATTAAGCGGGGAGCACACCACAAACGCCCTCTTGTTTAAGATCTATTACAAACACGCGCGCATCGCTTACATGAATTTTTTAGACATTGAAAAAGCGGTTTTGGAAGAAAAAGTGCATGCAGGCGTATTGATCCATGAAAATATTTTGGATTTCCATGATGAATTAGAAGTGGAAAAAGAATTGTGGGATGTTTGGAAAGAACTCATTAAAGTGGATTTACCTTTGCCTTTAGGGGGCATGGCGATTAGGCGCTCTATCCCTTTGTATCGCGCGATTTTGATTAAAAAGGCTTTGATTAAAGCGGTTGAAGTCGCACTAAAACACCAAAATTTGCTCTCTGAAATGCTGTTAGAGCGCTCGCTCATTCGTGTCAATAAAGAGCGCTTACGAACTTATTTAAGCTTGTATGCGAATGAAACTTCAACGCACTTAAGTGAGATTCAAATTCTCGCCATAGACAAGCTTTTTGAATTGGGCTATCAGCATGGGTTTTATGCCAGTTTGTTAAAGACTAAAGATTGCTTGCTCACTGATGAATATTTGCAATACCGCTTTTCTTAATCTAGTTCTAATTTATGCGTGAGCAAGTAACGGATCATTCCATACAATAAAAGGATTTTTAAAAAATCCACCCCCCATAAAAGGTAGTATTTATTTTCTTGTAATTCTTGTTGTTGCAAGAAATAATAAAACCCCTCATTGATGCTTAAATTAGAACTCATTAAGGGCAGCAGCGAATTAAACGCTAATTCCAAAACAACCCCCACCAGAATGAATAACAGCCCCCCTAGTAAAAAACGCGCTTTTTTGATCCTAGCAGCGTTTAAAACGCTCAAAACAAATAAAAATTTCATTAAAACAAGCCCTAAAAACAGCGCGATACCTAGGGTTTTAGTGGGTTTTAACACAAAGGTTTTTAAAGCGGTGTGCAAGATAAACAGCACGCTGGATTGCGCGTTAAAAAGATAATAGCCCAAACGCACGCTCGCCACAAACCAGAACAAACTGAAGATAAAAAACACCATAGGGAGCAAGATTTTAGGGAGCAATAAAGACTCTAAACTAACGGGTAAAGAAAAGCTTAAAACCCCTCTTTTAGAAAAAAGCGCGTTGAGATTTTTGATCGCTCCCACACTGATTGCGACTAGTAAAAACGCCCCCAAGACAAAGAAGAGCGTGTAGCTTAGGGTGAGTATGGTCGTTTCTTCAGCGCTTTGAGAGAAAAAACAAACCGCTAAAACAGTGAGCGTTATTAAAAAATTCCCCACAACAACATTCCCTACTTGCCCCAAGGCGTCATGTTTAAAAACTTTTAAAAAACCCATAGCCTTATTATACCCGTTTGGATAGAAAATTCAGGCTTTTTATCATCAAGTGTTAATAAAAACGCTAAAGGCATTTTTTAAATGCGCTACTTGAAAAAAGCCAGTTGCTCCAAAATCAATTCTTCTTTATTTTTAAAAACAAATTTAAAAAGGATCTTATAACGCCCCATTTTGTCGCTCTCTAACAAATCAAATTTTAAAGGCTCGCATGCGCTTCTACAATCAAGCACTCCTAACCATCTGGGCTGTGATTTGCTGGGATAAAACGCTAAATACACTTGAATATTTGGCGGATCTAAAGCGGGTTTGAGCGGTTGCAATTGCGCATAAAGCGTGTTGGATTTTTCCAAAATCAAAGCGTTGTTTAAAAGGTTTTCTTGGAGTTTTTTATCCCCATGCGTGCCTTTAGAAAAATAGGGCAAAATGGGGGTTTTAGAGCTTTCTGTGAGAGGCTTTAAACCCACCAAAAAACGATAATTGGATTTAAAGTTTTCATAGGTTTTAAGCATAGCGTTAAAGTTTAAATCCACTTCGTTATGACCCTTAAAATACACTAAATCGTTTTTAGGCGAATTTTTTAGGGCAAACACCACCAAAAACACCACAATCCCAAGCCCAAGAATGAGCACGCTCATGATCCCTAAAGGCCAAAAGTTTTTTTCTTTCATTAATTTTCTCTCTTAAGATTTTTTAAAAAAATAAAGCCCCAAAAACGCGCCTAAAAGCGTCAATAACAAAATATAAATAACCACCTTTACAAAAGTTACTCCCTCAGGAGCGTTAAAATTTTTCGTGATATTCACACGATATTTTTGTGCTAAAGCATCTACTGCGACCGAATAGCCGTTAATGAGCATGGCTGAAATCCTTTGGGGCGTGTATTCTTTAGCGTTTGTGGGGAGTAAGGGAGCGATTTTTTCAAAAAAGATTTTATCAGTGTCTAGCAAATCTTTAGGGTTAGCCACTAATTCTATTTTTTGAGCGTCATGGTAAAAAAAGAATACCACAAAAGGGGGTTTGAGCTGTTTTAAAAAGCCCTCTTGATACTTTTGGCGTTCCTTTTTAGCCGCCAAAGCGATAGGATTTTTTTCAAAATCCGTCATATCAATCACAAAACACACGCCTGTTTTAAGATAAAGCTCTTTAGAAACGCCCTCTACAAACACAACGCTTTTTTCTACCAAACGCCCTTTAGAATTATTAAAAACATAATCATTAGCCCCCAAACAACAAACAAAGGCTATTACAAGCCATAAGATCCTCATGTGCTAAACAAAAACAAGTTAGGCACAAAAGAAATAACAATTGTCATTAAAATGGTCGCTACTACCATTAAGGCTAAGATTTTTTCTAAAGTCGTGAATTTCATTTTTTACTCCCTTGATTGACTAATTCATAATTGGCCCGGTTTTGGGTGTTTTTTGTCTCTAAAGCGTTAATATCCTTATAACGGTAATAATTGGTGGCTTGCTCTTTTTGGATATGGATCGCTTTGAGCGTAAAAAAAACGGCCACACACAACAAAATAACCACAATCAGTAAATTCCCTGCTAATCCGTTTAAAAATTTCATCTCTTTTCCTTTAATCCTCTAAGGGTTTTAGCGATTGGATAAATTCGGCTAACGCTTTAACTTGCAAATCGCTAAAGTTTTTATAATTGAACGATGGCATATGCCCTATATTGCCCTTTTTGCCATGCGTTAAGATATTTCTCAAAAAATTCTCTGTGCCGTAAGCGGTCAAATCGGCCGCAAACACTTGATTTTCTTGCAAGCCCTTACCATCATTGCCATGACAGCCTGTGCAACCCATGCTTTCAAACAGCTCCTTGCCTTTATCAATGAGTTGAGGGTTTTTGGTTTTTTTAACGCTAGAAATTTCTGCCATCACATAGCTCGCAATCGCTTTAGCGTCTTTTTCGTCCAATTCCATAGCGGGCATTTCCCCAGCGAGATAATCCATGCCTTTAGAGCCATGCTTAATGGTGTCCATAATGCCCTCTTCTTTACCCCAACGCACCAGATTTTGAGCGCTCCCATGCAAGCCCTCAGCGGTGATGCCATGGCATTGCGAACAATGGACTAAAAAGATGCCTTGACCCATATCCACCAATTCCTTTTGACCCAAATGCTTCCATTTGGCTTCAAATTTTTGGTTGTGCACTTTAACCTCTTCATTGTATTGCCCGATTTGAGAAAAGCTATTCAGCGGATACCCAAAGAAAAAATACCAAAAAGCCCACACAATCGTGCACATAAAGCTTGCGATCCAGCCTACAGGCACATTATTGGCGAACTCCCCTATCCCATCAATCAAATGCCCGTTTCCTATAAGCTCACCTTGAGATTTGCTGTCGCGCATTTCTTTAATGAGCGAGCTGGATTCATAGATGGTTAAAACTAAAATCACAAGCGCTGCAATCAAGCCAAAAACATTTATATGGTCGTTTAAAAAATCCATTTCAACTTTCCTTTATGCCATTATCATGAACTTTTTTATGGCGTGGTTCAATCAACTCATCTTCTAAAGCGTCATTTAACGCTAAGTATCCATACCGCTCATAATCCACGACGCCCTTTTTTTGCTTTCTATACATGCTAAAAATATAGGCATACAAAAAGAGCGTGAAAAGAATAGTAAAAAACGCATACGCAAAACCTCTCAAACTTTCTAAATCCATCATTCACCCCTTATTTAGCGTTTTTATTAGCGTTGATCCTGGAATTGCCCAAGCTGTTGAGATAAGCGATCAAAGCCACAATTTCTAACACTTCACCTCTCTCAATCGCTTCTAGCACCCTCTTGTCTTTCATGTCGGCTGTGATTTTTTTAGCTTCTTCTAAATAGGCTTTTTTCGCTTCTTCTACGCTCCCTAATTTCACGCCGTTTTCGGTGTCATAAGGCACGCCAAAAACCTTTTTTTGCGTCAAAGCTTCTGCATAAGCGGTGTCAAAGTCGCTCTTTTTTATGAATAAATGCTTATAGGCGGGCATGATGCTGTGCGGCACAACGCTTTTAGGATCAAACATGTGCTTTTCATGCCAATCGGTTGTGCGATAATCCCCCACCCTGTGCAAATCAGGGCCAATCCTTTTAGATCCCCACAAAAATGGCCTATCATACGCATATTCCCCGCTCAAACTATATGCACCGTATCGATCCACCTCAGCTTGGAAAGGGCGGATGAGTTGGGAATGGCAATGATAGCAACCTTCTTGGATATAAATTTGCCTCCCCGCTGTCTCTAAAACCGTATAAGGCCGTAAGCCTTCAATCGGGCGAGCGGATTTAAAGAAGTTGGGCAAAATCTCCACCAAGCCCGCAATCGCAAACACAAAAATAAACGCAAGAGTGAAAAAGAATGGGTTTTTCTCTAAAAAACTAAACATTTCCAACCTCCCCTATCTGGCCATAGGCGTGGCGTAATTGGGCTCACGCTCTAATTTTTTGCCTGCTGTGATGGTCATAAAAATATTGTAAGCAAAAATAATAAATCCGGTAAAATACATAAGACCCCCAACGCCTCTAATATTGTAATAAGGGATTAGCACCTTAACCGTGTCAATGAACTGGTAAGTGAGATTCCCATACTGATCCACATCCCTCCACATCATCCCTTGCGTGATCCCTGCAATCCACATGGACGAAAAGTAAAGCACAATCCCTAAAGTCATGATCCAGAATTGGAAATCCACAAGCCTGCCTGAATAAATCTCTCTTTTGAAAAGCCTAGGCGTCATGTGATACATGCTCGCGATTAAAGTGAAGCCTACCCACCCAAGCACGCCGTCATGCACATGCCCTATAATCCAATCGGTGAAGTGGGCTAAGGCGTTCACGCTTTTGATAGCTTGAATAGAGCCTTCTAAAGTGGAAAGCATGTAGAAAGTTGAAGCTAAAACTAAGAATTTAATCAAAGGGCTTTCTTTGAGCTGGTGCCACTGGCCTCGCATCGTTAAAAGCATGTTAATGGCTGTCCCCCACGAAGGCAAGATCAACACCACGGAAAACACGCTAGAAAGGGTTTGCACCCAATCAGGCACGGTGGAATAAATCAAATGGTGCCCGCCTGCCCAAATATAAACAAACATCAAGCTCCAGAAAGAAAACAAAGTGAGTTTGTAAGAAAAGATAGGCTGGCCGCTCTCTTTAGGCAAGAAATAATAAATCGTGCCAATCACCCCACTCGTAAAGACAAAAGCGACCGCATTATGCCCCCACCACCATTGAATGAGCGCATCATTACTGCCTGAATACATAGAAATAGAATGCCAAACGCTCCCCATATCAGCGACAAAATAGGTGGGAACAGAAAGGTTATTGAAGATATACATCACCGCTATACCCACATAAGTAGCGATGTAATACCATAAAGACACATAAATGGTATTCTCTCTCCTAACGCTCATGCTCCCAAACATATTAACCCCCCATAGCACCCATGCCACAACCACAATAATATCTAAAGGCCACATCAATTCAGCGTATTCTTTAGATTGAGTAACACCAGCAAACAAGCTAATAACCCCTAGAATTAAAAGAAGAATCCAAAGCCAAAAATGCAATAACCCTACCATTTTCAAAAAGGGGTGTTGGTGGTAAGTGATTTTAAGCACCCTTTGACCGATGTAATACCAACTCGCCCAAACCCCCCCAAGAGTGAAACCATAGATCACCGCATTCGTGTGTAAAGGGCGTAAGCGGCCAAAAATACCATACTCCCCTGCAATGTAATTCAAGTTAGGGAAGGACAATTCAAAGGCTAACACAATCCCTATTAACATGCCTATTATCCCAAAGGCAATCATCGCATAAAGAAACAATTTGCTAATGGAATAATCATAACTCAAAGGCACATTTTCTTGCATGCAATACTCCTATTTGTAGTAAATTCAACAAAGATAAACACAATTATAAAATTTTATCTTTTTCAAAAAGCTTAATTTTTAATCTTTTCCTGTAACATTGTAATAACTCAATCCAATTTGAATGACATTTTTAAGCCAAACCACTACTATCTTTGGCTAAAGGCTAAACATGATTAAACCAATTTTCTCAATCCTTGCCCCTTTTTTTATCGCAACGCTATTGTATTTTTTAGGTGCACCGGATGGGTTAAACCCTAACGCATGGCTTTATTTTTGTATTTTCATAGGCATGATTATAGGGCTAGTTTTAGAGCCGGTGCCACCAGGCTTGGTAGCGTTAAGCGCGTTAGTGTTGTGCGTGGCGTTAAGAATTGGAGCGAGTGATGGCGTAGCGAACGCTAATAAGGCTATTTCGTGGGGCTTGAGCGGGTATGCGAACAAAACGGTGTGGCTTGTGTTTGTCGCTTTTATTTTGGGTTTAGGGTATGAAAAAAGCTTGTTAGGGAAACGGATCGCTCTTTTACTCATTAGGTTTTTAGGGCAAACCCCTTTAGGTTTAGGCTATGCGATTGGTTTGAGCGAATTGTGTCTAGCCCCTTTTATCCCTAGCAACTCCGCTAGAAGTGGGGGCATACTCTATCCAATCGTTTCTTCTATCCCGCCCTTGATGGGCTCTACTCCAAGCGACAACCCCAACAAAATCGGCGCGTATTTGATGTGGGTCGCTTTGGCTTCAACTTGCATCACTTCGTCCATGTTTTTAACCGCGCTCGCTCCTAACCCCCTAGCAATGGAAATCGCTACCAAAATGGGCGTGGATGAAATCTCATGGTTTTCGTGGTTTTTAGCGTTCTTACCTTGTGGGGTGGTTTTGATCTTGCTTGCGCCTTTATTAGCGTATAAAACCTGCAAACCCACCTTAAAAGGCTCAAAAGAAGTGAGTTTGTGGGCTAAAAAGGAATTAGAGGGCATGGGGAGGTTTTCTTTAAGAGAAATTTTAATGCTCAGCCTCACTCTATTGGCTTTATTGGGTTGGATTTTTGGCAAACCTTTAGGCTTGCATGCGAGCGCGACGGCTTTGATTGTCATGGTTTTAATGGCGTTTTGTAAGATTGTAAGCTATGAAGACATCATTAAAAACAAGAGCGCGTTCAACATTTTTTTATTGCTGGGATCGCTACTCACGATGGCTGGTGGGCTTAAAAATATAGGCTTTTTAAATTTTATCGGCAATGCGGCTCAAAATTTTTTAGAGCATGCGCACTTAAATCCGTTAATAGCGGTATTGTTTATTGTAGCCCTCTTTTATCTGTCGCATTATTTTTTCGCTAGCATCACCGCTCATGTGAGCGCGTTATTCGCGCTTTTTGTGGGGATTGGTTCACACCTTCAAGGGATCAATTTGCAAGAATTGAGCTTGTTTTTAATGTTTTCTTTAGGGATTATGGGGATTTTAACCCCCTATGGCACAGGCCCATCCACCATTTATTACGGGAGCGGGTATATTCCAAGCAAGGATTTTTGGAAATGGGGGTTTATTTTTGGTATGGTGTATTTGATCGTGTTTTTAAGCGTGTGCATACCTTGGATCAAATTCATCGCTTACAGGTGGTTGTAGCTGGAAACTTTACACAACGCCCTTTTAAAATGGTATGAAGAATTCGGGCGAAAGGATTTACCTTTCAGGAATCTAAAGGGCATTAACGCTCCTTATGAAGTCTATATCAGCGAAGTGATGAGCCAACAAACCCAAATCAACACGGTGGTTGAGCGTTTTTATTCCCCTTTTTTAGAAGCTTTCCCCACTTTAAAAGACTTAGCGAACGCTCAATTAGAAGAGGTTTTATTGCTCTGGCGAGGGCTTGGTTATTATTCAAGGGCTAAAAATTTAAAAAAAAGCGCTGAAATTTGCGTTAAAGAACACCACTCACAGCTACCTAATGACTATCAAAGCCTGTTGAAACTCCCAGGGATTGGCGCATACACGGCTAATGCGATTTTATGTTTTGGCTTTAGAGAAAAGAGCGCATGCGTGGATGCCAATATCAAACGAGTGCTTTTAAGGCTTTTTGGTTTGGATCCTAATATCCAAGCTAAAGACTTACAAATTAAAGCGAATGACTTTCTCAATCTTAATGAAAGCTTTAATCATAACCAAGCCCTAATTGATCTAGGGGCTTTAATCTGTTCCCCTAAACCCAAATGCGTAATTTGCCCTTTAAATCCTTATTGTTTAGGTAAAAACAACCCAGAAAAACACACGCTTAAGAAAAAACAAGAAACCATTCAAGAAGAGCGTTACTTGGGCGTTGTGATCCAAAATAACCAAATCGCTTTAGAAAAAATAGAGCAAAAACTCTATTTTGGGATGCACCATTTCCCTAATTTAAAAGAAAATTTAGAATACAAGCTCCCCTTTTTAGGCGCTATCAAACACAGCCACACTAAATTCAAGCTCAATTTAAACCTCTATTCAGCTGCGATAAAAGATTTAAAAAACCCTGTTCGTTTTTATAGCCTTAAAGACTTAGAAACCTTACCCATAAGCTCTATGACGCTTAAAATTTTGAATTTTTTAAAACAAAAAAATTTATTTGGGGGTTAAAGTTTGCCAAATCTAAAATGGCTCTACTTTACCATAGGCACCACTTCAGGGATCAAATACGCAATCGCGCTAATCACGACTCCCATGATCGCTACAAAAATAAGGGAGTATTTGACCGTGAATTTGAATAAATCGCTCTCTTTCCCGGCTAACCCCACCGCCGCGCAAGCGATAGCGATGCTTTGAGGGCTTATCATCTTGCCCAAAGTGCCACCCACGGTATTAGCCGTTAGGGTTAAAACCTCAGGGAGGTGCAATCGTTGGGCGGTGAGTTGCTGTAAAGAGCCAAATAAAAGATTAGAACTCGTATCGCTTCCCGTTAAAAACACGCCTACCCACCCGATCAAAGGCGAGAAAAAGGTGAAAGCTAATCCCGTATGGGTGAGCGCTAAGGCTAGAGTGGAAGAAATCCCGCTGTAATTAGACACATAGGCAAAGCTTAAGACTAAACCAATGGTAAGAATGGGATAGCGCATTTCTTTTAAAGTCTCGCCAAAGACGCTCACTGCATCGCTCACTCGCACCCTTAAAACGAGCATGCTAATGAGAGCGGCTAGAAAAATGGAAGTGCCAACCGTGTTGATTAAGAAAAATTTAAACACTACCGGAAAACTCACGCTTTGATTAGATTCTACAAAAGGCGGGCTTTTAAAGATGTGGTTACTGATGTTATTGAATTCAAAATAAAAATTAGAAAAAGCTAACAAGCCGTCTTTTTCAAATAAAGCCTTAAAAAAAGGCTGTATCCATAGCACAATCACTAAAACCAAAATCACAAAAGGAGACCAAGCGACATAAACCTTACAGATATGATGGTTACTCTTAGTGAATGAAGCCGCTTTGCCATCGCTTCTAAAAATGACTTTAGGCTGCCAAAATTTCAAAAAGAGCGCCGTTGCAACGAGTGAAACAAGGGCTGAAATAATACCAGGCAATTCTGGCCCCAAATAATTAGAGCTTAAAAATTGCGCGCCAGCGAAAGAAAAAGCCGCGATAAAAACAGCCGGAAAAGTCTCTTTAATCCCCTTAAAGCCATCCATTAAAAACACAATGAAAAACGGCACTAACAGGCTCACAAAAAAGAGGATTTTACCCGTCATGGCTGAAATTAAAATCGCTGGCACCCCTACCGCGCTCGCCATAGCGCTTATAGGGATACCCACCGCGCCAAAAGCCACAGGAGCGGTGTTAGCGATTAGGCACAATCCGGCAGAATATAAGGGGCTTAACCCTAAGCCCACTAAAATCGCTGCGGTAATGGCAATAGGCCCTCCAAAGCCGATCGCCCCTTCTAAAAATGAGCCAAAACAAAAGCCAATCAAAATCACTAAAATCCTGTGATCTAAAGTGATGGACTGGACGCTTTCTTTTAAAATTTCAAAATAGCCGGATTTAACGCTGAGTTTGTATAAAAAAATCGCCGCAATGATGATCCAAGCGATCGGCCATAAGCCGTAGAGGAAGCCATAAAGAAAGCTTGAACCTACCATGCTAACAGGCATTTTATACACTAAAACCGCAATAATGGCTGACAGAGCCACGCTCAAAAAGGCCGCTGTATAACCTTTGAGTTTAAAGACCATTAAAGATAAGAAAAATAACAAAATCGGCAATAAGGCCACAAGAGCGCTCAACCAAATATTACCCAAAGGGTCATAAATTTGATGAAATTCTGACACTAAAAATCCCTTTAAAAAATATTCTCTTACTCCCCTAAACCCCCTCCATTAAGTAGGAGTAATTGGAATAATAAAGGGGAAGACATAAGCAATAAGAGTGAAGACAATCCCCATAATGATCGCCAAAGCGATGGAGTATTTTACTGTAAATCTGAACAATTCGCTCTCTTTCCCCACTAACCCCACCGCCGCGCAAGCGATAGCGATACTTTGAGGGCTTATCATTTTACCCACAACACCCCCTGAAGTGTTTGCTGCTAAGAAAAGCACTTCAGGCAAGCCAAGCTGTGTAGCGATGAGCATTTGCAAAGAGCCAAATAAAAGATTAGAGCTTGTATCGCTTCCGGTTAAAAACACCCCAAGCCAGCCTACAACAGGCGAAAAGAAAGTGAAAACATGCCCGGTATCCGCTAACGCTAAAGCGAGCGTGGCGCTCATGCCGCTATAATTAGCCACATACGCAAACGCTAAAACCACGCCAATGGTTAAAATCGGCAAACGCATTTCTTTTAAAGTAGCCCCAAACACCCCTATCGCATCGCTGATTTTCACGCGCAACAAAAACACGCTTAAAAGAGCGGCTAAAAAAATGGAAGTGCCTGTCGTTAGGATCAAGGGGAATTTGAACACGACAGGAAAATTGGTCGCTTCAGTAACAATGGGAACGGTTTTAAAAACCTTTTGACTGATAGAATTAAATTCAAACGCAAAGCTAGAAAACGCCAAAGCCCCGCCTTCTTTAAAGAGCGCTTTAAACCAGGGTTGCGTCCATATGATAATCGTAAGAGTGAGCAACACAAAAGGCATCCACGCCACAACCACCTTACAAATATGGTGTTTTTCTGTGCTGATTGCGGGCTCTTTGCCATTGCTGGTGAAAATGCGCTTGGGCTGCCAGAATTTTAAAAATAAAGTGGTAGCGATCAATGACACTAAAGCTGAAATAATATCCGGGAGTTGCGGCCCTAGATAATTAGAGCTTAAAAATTGCGCGATAGCGAAACTAAATCCGGTAACAGCCACTGCAGGAAAAGTCTCTCTAATCCCTCTAAAACCATCCATTAAAAACACGATGAAAAAAGGAATGCCAATGGAAAAAATGGGTAACACCCTGCCCACCATTTGAGAAATCTCTAATTCAGGGATACCCACCACGCTAGCCATTGCCGTAATAGGAATGCCCACCGCGCCAAAAGCTACAGGAGCGGTGTTAGCGATCAGGCACAATCCAGCAGCGTATAAGGGGTTTAGCCCAAGGCCGACTAAAATCGCTGCTGTGATCGCTACCGGGCCTCCAAAACCGATCGCTCCTTCTAAAAACGAGCCAAAACAAAAGCCAATCAAAATCACCAAAATCCGGTGATCCGGCGTTAGGGTTAAAATGCTTTCTTTTAAAATCTCAAAATACCCGGATTTCACTGAAAGGTTGTAGAGAAAAATCGCAGCGATCACAATCCATGCGATCGGCCACAAGCCATAAAGAAAGCCATAGAAAAAACTCGCGCTCACCATTTGAGCAGGCATTTTATACACAAATAACGCAATAATGATTGAAAGCACTAAGCTTAAAAACCCAGCGCTATACCCTTTAAGTTTAAAGACAATAAGAGAAATAAAAAAGAGTGCAATAGGCGAAAGTGCGACTAAAGCGCTCAGCCAAATATGGCCTAATGGGTCATAGACTTGATAAAATTCCATAAATTTTCCTTTAATAATTAAAAGTATTTTTTTATCTTACTTAAAAGAAAAAACTAATTTTAAGTAGCATTTAATATTAAGTCAAATTTAATGGGTTTGTGGTTTATTTTAGTAACAATGTTTGAGCGAGTGGGTTTATCAACTCGTGGTTACAATCTTACCAAATCTTACCAAATTTTGAGTATTATATTGTTTGTGTTTGAAACTCTTAATTTGGAATTTTAAGGAGCCTTCTTTGAAAGTCAATTTCTTTGCTACTTGTCTAGGAGCAGCCATATACAGCAACGCATCGCTTAACGCTATCAAATTACTCCGTAAGGAAAATTTGGAAGTGGTTTTTAAAAAAGACCAGACATGTTGCGGCCAGCCAAGCTATAACTCAGGGTATTATGAAGAGACGAAAAAAGTCGTTTTATACAATATCAAACTTTATTCCAATAACGACTACCCTATTATCTTGCCTAGCGGTTCATGCACAGGGATGATGCGGCATGATTATTTGGAATTGTTTGAAGGGCATGCGGAATTTAACATGGTTAAAGATTTTTGCTCTAGGGTGTATGAATTGAGCGAATTTTTGGATAAAAAATTGCAAGTCAAATATGAAGATAAAGGCGAACCCCTTAAAATCACATGGCATTCTAATTGCCATGCCTTAAGGGTGGCTAAAGTGATTGACTCGGCAAAAAATCTCATCAGACAGCTTAAAAATGTGGAACTCATTGAACTGGAAAAAGAAGAAGAATGCTGCGGGTTTGGGGGGACTTTTTCCGTCAAAGAGCCTGAAATTTCAGCGGTTATGGTCAAAGAAAAAATTAAAGACATAGAAAGCCGTCAAGTGGATGCGATTGTTTCAGCGGATGCTGGGTGTTTGATGAATATCAGCACCGCTATGCAAAAAATGGGCTCTCCCACAAAACCCATGCATTTTTACGACTTTTTAGCCTCAAGGCTTGGGCTTTAACATTAAAGAATTATTTTAAGGAATGATCATGGAAAAATACCATAGCGACCAAGAATACGAAGAAATCATCACCGACCAATTAGGCGATATGCAATTAAGGGAAAATTTGCGTTCTGCAATGGATACCTTAAGGGCTAATCGTAAGAATTTGATTAAAAATCGTTACAGCGAGTGGGAAAATTTAAGGGAATTAGGCAAAGAAGTCAAGCTTAAAATTTTATCCAGGCTTGATGAATATTTGGAATTGTTTGAAAAAAACGCCACTCAAAACGGCTTTAAAATCCATTACGCTAAAGACGGCGATGAAGCTAATGAAATCATTTACAACCTCGCTAAAGAAAAGAATATCAAGCGCATTTTAAAGCAAAAATCCATGGCGAGCGAAGAAATTGGCTTGAACCATTACCTCAAAGAAAAGGGCATTCAAGCGCAAGAAACGGATTTGGGCGAATTGATTATCCAGCTCATTAATGAACACCCTGTGCATATTGTTGTGCCGGCTATCCATAAAAACCGCAAGCAAATCGGTAAGATTTTTGAAGAAAAACTCAACGCCGCTTACGAAGAAGAGCCTGAAAAGCTTAATGCGATCGCCAGAAAACACATGCGCAAAGAATTTGAAAGCTTTAAAATGGGGATCAGTGGGGTGAATTTCGCTATCGCTAATGAGGGAGCGATCTGGTTAGTGGAAAATGAAGGCAATGGCCGCATGAGCACCACCGCATGCGATGTGCATGTCGCAATTTGTGGGATTGAAAAATTAGTAGAAAGCTTTGATGATGCAGCGATTTTAAACAATCTGCTCGCTCCAAGCGCTGTGGGTGTGCCTATCACTTGTTATCAAAACATTATCACAGGCCCCAGAAAAGAGAGCGATTTAGACGGTCCTAAAGAAGCCCACATCATTTTATTAGACAACAACCGCTCTAATATTTTGGCTGATGAAAAGTATTACCGCGCTCTTTCGTGCATTCGTTGTGGGACTTGTTTGAACCACTGCCCTGTGTATGATAAAATCGGTGGGCATGCCTATCTTTCTACTTATCCTGGTCCTATAGGCGTGGTGGTATCCCCCCAACTCTTTGGCCTGAATAATTACGGGCATATCCCTAACTTGTGCAGTCTTTGCGGGCGTTGCACTGAAGTTTGCCCTGTAGAAATCCCTTTAGCCGAACTCATTAGAGATTTACGATCGGATAAAGTGGGCGAGGGCAGGGGCGTGGTTAAGGGGGCTAAAAGCACCCAGCACAGCGGGATGGAAAAATTCTCTATGAAAATGTTTGCCAAAATGGCAAGCGATGGGGCTAAGTGGCGTTTCCAATTGAAAATGGCTCAATTTTTCTCGCCTTTAGGCAAGCTTTTAGCTCCCATACTGCCTCTAGTCAAAGAGTGGGCGAGCGTGAGAACCTTACCCAATATGGACACAAGCTTGCATGCAAAAGTCCAACACTTAGAAGGGGTGGTTTATGAGTAAAGAGCTTATTTTAAAGTGCATTAAAGAAGCCAGAGCCAAGCATGCCATTCAGGGAGCAAACCCTATTTACAGGAATATCATTAAAGTGGAGTTTGAAGACTTAGTGGAAGAATACAAGCATTTCCAAGTGTTGAATAAAGCTGAAGTCATTGAAAGCGCTGAAGGAATTTTAGAGCAAGCGGTTTTAAAGGCTTTAGAAAATTTTCAAAGCAAAAAAGTCTTACACTCTACGGATTTGAATTTGAATTTTGAAGCGTTTAAGGATTTTACTTTACAACCTTATGACAAAGAAATTGAAGCGATGCGTGAAGAGTTGTTTGAGATTGATACGGCTTTATTGCATGGGGTTTGTGGGATTTCAAGCTTGGGCATGATCGGGGCGGTTTCTTCGCATGCAAGCCCACGATTGCTTTCGCTCATCACCCTTAATTGCATCATTTTATTGAAAAAAGAATCCATTGTGCGCAATTTAAGCGAGGGCGTGCAAGCTTTAAAAAACCAAAGCCAAAACGGCGCATTACCCACGAACATGCTCCTTATTGGCGGGCCTAGCCGGACAGCCGACATTGAATTAAAAACCGTTTTTGGGGTGCATGGGCCTCAAAAAGTCGCTATCATTCTCTACTAAAGGATAAGAATGGAAAAATTAGAAGTAGGGCAATTAGCCCCTGATTTCAGATTGAAAAACAGCGATGGCGTAGAAATTTCTTTAAAAGATTTGCTCCATAAAAAAGTGGTGCTGTATTTCTACCCTAAAGACAACACCCCCGGATGCACTCTAGAAGCCAAAGACTTTAGCGCTCTGTTTAGTGAATTTGAAAAGAAAAACGCTGTTGTCGTAGGCATAAGCCCTGATAACGCGCAATCGCATCAAAAATTTATCAGCCAATGCTCTTTGAATGTGATTTTGCTCTGCGATGAATATAAAAAAGCCGCCAATCTTTACAAAGCTTATGGCAAACGCATGCTTTATGGGAAGGAGCATTTGGGGATTATCCGCTCCACTTTCATTATCAACACGCAAGGCGTTTTAGAAAAATGCTTCTACAATGTCAAAGCGAAAGGGCATGCTCAAAAGGTTTTAGAGAGTTTGTAGTTTAGCTCTCAAGCTTTCGCCCATTTTAATTTGAGATTTTTTAATTTTAGGCTTTTTAGCCATTCTCTCACTTTTAAAAACTTGTTGTTTTAAATTTTATTTTAGTTTGGTAATAAACTTCATAAGGGATAGGGGGTGTTTTTGAAACAATTCCCCCTTAATAGCCCTAAGATCGCTTTACAAAAAACTATCACCCACTAGCTTTTTGATTGTGTTTATTTTAAAAAATGCCTTTGAGTATTTTTACAATTTTTTATTTTTGTTCAGGTTGCCAGATGGTTTTTTCTGAAGGGGTGCTATCGGCTTCGTTTTGTAAGATTTGTTTTTTAGTTTCATGGCAAGCCACAAACAATAACGCTAAAATTACAGCTAAAAGAGAAATTCTCATTTCAAGCTCCTTTGAATATTAAAATGCTTACGATAATTATAAAGTAAAAGAGTTAAAAAAAGATTAATCTCTTTTCAGCTAAGCGCGCTGTTTTTTGAGCATGTCAGCGATTAAGAAAGCGAGTTCTAGGGCTTGGGTGGCGTTTAGTCTTGGATCGCATTGCGTATAGTAATGGCAGCTCAAACCCTCTTCGGTGATCGCTTGCGAGCCACCAATACATTCTGTAACATTCTCACCTGTCATTTCCAAATGAACCCCTGAAGCCAAACTCCCTTCAGCCCTATGGATTTCAAAAAAGCTTTTCACTTCATCTAACACGCTATCAAAAGCCCTTGTTTTAACCCCCAAGCTGGTTTTAACCGTGTTGCCATGCATGGGATCAACGCTCCATAAAATATGGCGTTTTTCTTTCAACACCCCTTGTAAAAGTTTAGGCAAACGCTCTTTAATCGTCTTAGAACCCATGCGCACGATCAAATTCAAACGCCCTTTAATGTTATGCGGGTTTAAAACATCGCACAATTCTAACACTTCGCTCACACTCGCATTAGGCCCGATTTTCACGCCAATAGGGTTACAAACCCCCCTTAAAAACTCCACATGCGCGCCCTTAGGATCCCTTGTCCTTTCGCCAATCCACAGCATGTGCGCGGAGCAATCATAAAACTGGTTAGTCAAACTATCCTTACGCACCAAAGGCTCTTCATAATGGAGCAGTAACGCTTCGTGGCTCGTGTAAAATTCCACCTCCCTAAGAATGGGCGTTTTTTCTATCTCCACCCCGCATGCTTGCATAAACCCTAAAGCTTGCGTGATCCGGTCAGCGATTTGCTGGTATTTTTGCCCAAAATCGTTGTTTTTAACAAAATCCAAATTGAAACGATGCACTTGCTCTAAATTGGCTAACCCGCCTTGGGCAAAGGCTCTGATAAGGTTTAAAGTCGCTACGCTTTGATGGTAGGCTTTAAGCATTCTTTCAGGATTTGGCTCTCTTTCTTTTTTGGAAATCCCATTGATAATATCCCCCCTATAGCTTAGCACTTCTTCATCATCCAGCATTTCAGTCGCATTAGAGCGAGGCTTGGCAAATTGCCCGGCAATGCGCCCCACTTTCACGATCGGTATAGAGCCAGCAAAAGTTAAGACAATCGCCATTTGCATCACCACTTTAAACATGTCTTTAATCCTGTTAGCACTAAATTGAGAAAACGACTCTGCACAATCGCCCCCTTGCAACAAAAACGCCTTATTGTCAATGACTTGGGCTAAACGCTCTTGCAAGTTCCTCGCTTCGCCAGCAAACACTAAGGGAGGGTAAGAGCGCAATTCTTTTTTGACCCTTTCTAATTCTTGCTTATCTTTATAAGTGGGGTGTTGCTCTATCTTAAAAGAATGCCATGAAGCGGGCGACCAAGTTGTGTTTGACATTTCTACAATCCTTTATTAATCTTTTTTTAAGCGTTATTATAGCTTGTGCGGATTAAATCGTGGATTTTAGAAAATAAATGCGTGCCCAAAACCACCCCTTAATCTCAAAAAACCCCAATCATAAAAAGCTTTATGCTACAATGAAAGCTCTTTAACACGATAAAAGGGCGGTTTAATAGCATGGCACAAGAAAAAGCGCTTATAAGAGATCCTAAAAAACTCAACGCGTTTGATTTGCGTTGGATGGCGTCCTTATTTGGCACGGCGGTGGGGGCTGGGATTTTATTTTTGCCTATTAGAGCCGGTGGGCATGGGGTATGGGCTATTGTGGTGATGAGCGCGATTATATTCCCTTTAACTTATCTAGGGCATAGAGCTTTAGCTTATTTCATAGGATCTAAAGATAAAGAAGACATCACCATGGTCGTTCGCTCTCATTTTGGCGCTCAATGGGGTTTTCTTATCACTTTGCTTTATTTCTTGGCGATTTATCCTATTTGTTTGGCTTATGGGGTGGGTATCACTAATGTGTTTGATCATTTTTTCACTCACCAGTTGCATTTAGCGCCTTTTCATCGGGGCTTATTGGCTGTAGTGTTAGTCTCTTTAATGATGTTGGTGATGGTTTTTAACGCTACGATTGTTACGCGCATTTGTAACGCTTTAGTGTATCCTTTATGCTTGATTTTATTGCTTTTTTCTTTGTATCTCATCCCTTATTGGCAAGGCGCTAATCTTTTTGTAATGCCGAGTTTTAAAGAATTTGTGTTAGCGATTTGGCTAACCTTACCGGTGCTTGTGTTTTCATTCAACCATAGCCCCATCATTTCAACCTTCACTCAAAATGTGGAAAAAGAATACGGTGCTTTCAAAGAGTATAAACTCAACCAAATTGAATTAGGGACATCGCTGATGCTTTTAGGGTTTGTGATGTTTTTTGTGTTTTCGTGCGTCATGTGCTTGAATGCTGATGATTTTGCGAAAGCAAGGGAACAAAATATCCCCATTTTAAGCTATTTTGCTAACACTTTAAACAACCCTTTAATCAACTATGCGGGGCCTGTGGTGGCTTTTTTAGCGATTTTTTCATCTTTTTTTGGGCATTATTATGGGGCTAAGGAGGGTTTAGAAGGCATTATTATTCAAAGTTTAAAATTGAAAAAAGCTTCTAAACCCTTGAGCGTTAGCGTAACGATTTTTTTATGGCTGACTATCACGCTTGTGGCTTATATTAACCCTAATATCTTGGATTTTATTGAAAATTTAGGCGGCCCCATTATTGCGCTCATTCTGTTTGTGATGCCCATGATAGCTTTTTATAGCGTTTCTAGTTTGAAGCGTTTTAGAAATTTCAAAGTGGATATTTTTGTGTTTGTCTTTGGGAGCTTGACGGCTTTGAGCGTGTTTTTAGGGCTATTTTAATGGCTAGTTTTTCTATTTTATCCATTTTTAAAATCGGCGTGGGGCCTAGCTCTTCACACACCATAGGGCCTATGGAAGCGGGAGCGAGATTTTGCGAGTCGTTAAAAGGCGTTTTAGAGCAGGTTGTGCGCGTTCAAATCACCCTGCATGGCTCATTAGCTTTAACCGGTAAAGGGCATTTGAGCGATGAGGCGGTTTTAATTGGCTTGCATGGCATTTACGCTAACGAATTGGAGGTAACAACCAAAAAAGCCTTATTGCATGAAGCGCTTGAAAACAAAGTTTTAAAACTCGCTAACCAGCATCGCATTCATTTTGATTATTCTAAAGATTTGATTTTTGACAATAAGCCTTTAGCCAGACACCAAAACGCTCTCATTCTAAAAGCTTTTAACGCTAAAAATGAGGTTTTAAAAGAAGAGACTTACTATTCTGTTGGTGGAGGGTTTATCTATACTGAAAAAGAATTAGACAACTTGTCTGAAGAGAGCGGGAATGGAAGTATTGCCTATGATTTTTCAAGCGCTAAGGAATTGCTAGAATTATGCCAAAAACACCAAAAAAACATCGCTGAAATCGTGCGTTTGAGAGAAGACGCCCTGAAAAACCGCCCTGATGCAACGATGGCTAAAATCTATCATGCGATGCTTGAGTGTTATGATAATGGGGCTAATTCTAAAGAAAAGTATCTGCCCGGTTCTTTGAGAGTAACACGATTAGCCCCAAGCATTAAAACGCGTTTAGAAAAACACCCCACAAGCGGGAAAGACCCCTTAGCGTTGATTGATTACATTTCGCTTTACGCTCGTGCCATTGCTGAAGAAAACGCTAGTGGAGGAAAGGTGGTAACCGCCCCCACTAATGGAGCGTGCGCGGTAGTGCCAAGCGTGCTTTTATACGCTAAAAACCATTTGTTTGAAAATTTATCGCAAAAGGCCATCAATGATTTTTTACTCACTAGCGCGGCGATTGGCTATCTTTACAAGAAAAACGCTTCCTTGAGCGGCGCAGAAGCGGGGTGTCAGGCTGAAATTGGCGTGGCAAGCTCTATGGCTGCGGGGGGGTTAGCTCATTTGTGCCAAGCGACCACGCAACAGGTTTTAATCGCTAGTGAAATCGCTATGGAACACCATTTAGGATTGACATGCGATCCGGTGGGGGGCTTGGTGCAAATCCCTTGCATTGAACGCAATGTTTTAGGAGCGATTAAAGCGATCAGCGCTTCTAAACTGGCTTTAGAAGATGAATACAAGCCTAAAGTGAGCCTAGATGAAGTGATTGCTACGATGTATGCGACCGGAAAAGACATGAATGAAAAATACAAAGAGACTTCGTTAGGGGGGTTAGCCAAAACCTTAAAATGCTAAGGGATAGCCCTCAACTTTAGGGGCTTTAAATTCAAAATAAAAAGGCTTTGTTTTTAACAAACACAAATAAGCCCTATCCAACTTTAATATTCTTCAAAAATTTTTAAAAATAGAGTTCTAAAGCGTTATTTTATTGTTCTGGATTTCATTTTATAGTAAAAAGTTTGTTTAAAACTCATAAAAGGATAGGAGGCATTTTGAAATACCCCTACAACCCCAAAATTCCCCATGACCCCCTAAGAGCGCGTTATGAGAAACTATTCACTTGCTTACGCAAGCTTTTTTATTTTGATTGTGAAAAACACTCAAAGGCATCAATTTGATTACCAACACTCCATTAAAAACTTTTTACACGCTCTATAAAATGCGTTGGAATGTCTTTGAGGTTATGTTTAACTCTATCAATCGCTATATTTCAAAGATTTTTGCGTAACAAAACCTTAAGCTTACCGCAAAAAACCAAAAAGCTTAAAGTCTAAAGATTTTAAAAAAAGCGGTGGTTTTTAAAAAGATAGCCTTAAACACTAGGATAGAGTGATAGGGAGCTAAAAGCCCAAATATAAAGCCTAAAAAGGAGTGTTTAAGAAACTTATTTAAAGCCCCCTACTCAAAGGTAAGCTAAATATTTTACTATTTTTCAGACTTACTAGAGTCGCTAATTTGCCTTTCAAACTCTTGTTGCAAGGCTTGTTGCTGCTTTTCTTGCTTTGAAAGGCGGCGTTTTTTCTTAGGTTTTTTCTCTTTTTTTGAAGAAGTCTCCGGCTCTTTTGAAGCTGTTTCTTTGAGCGTGTTAGCGTCAGTCGTAGGCTCTAGATCCGAATTAGAGGCGTTCTGTGTTTTTTTAGAAGAGCTTATAAATTCAGGGCTATCAGTATGGTTTTGAATCTCCCCACTGCCTCTCTTTTGAAACGCTGCCTTAGTGTCTTTCTCAGCTTGATCTTCCATTCTCTTAAGAGTGACTGCATCCAGTTTTTTAGTCTTTTCTTTTTGGCTTATCCTAACCATGCTGATCAAATATTTGATATACCCATCATACATATCCCCAAACTGCTCATGCAAAGCCCCAAAATCCGAGCCTTTGTAAAGCCAGTTAAACAAAGGGAGTGAAAGCTCTGTCCCTAAGTCTTTAAGCACATGTTTATAAAACTTCTCCCTGTCATTCACCACAAAAGAAACCTTGCCATTTCTATGCTCATAATAACAAATCTTTTGATCCACACAACTTTCCAAACTCCCCTTAAAGAAAGCTCCAAAAGCGGATAAGTCGCCCTTACTCATCTTGGTTTCAGAATACTGGTTAAAATTCTTCACGCGCTCTTTTTCCAAATTAACCATATTCTTTAAAACCCTCTTACGGTCTTTTTTCACATTCCCTGTGGAGCTTTCAGAAAACATAACATTGGGATCAATTGTAGTGTTAATAGTGGCAGAATCCGTTTCTGCTCTCAACAAAAAAGTCGTAGCTACCAAAAAAAATAAAATCCGTTTCACACCAAAACTCCTAATTTATATAACCGCAACAAAAATAGATACCGTTCTTCATAAGCTCTCTTTTAAAATTTCTTCTATTGATAAAAAACCACCTAGAATTCAAGCTGTTTTAGTCATCTTAAAATACAGACTTTCAAAGGGTCTTTATTATTGGGTATGATACTATAAATATCCAAAAAATACAAACACTCCAAAAACTTTAACTCTAAAAAACTGACATGCCCTTCACAGCTAAAGGATTTTAGAATCAACAAAGCCCACCCACCAAGCAGGTAGCCTCTATTTTAAGCGCCCAAACGCTATGACAGAATTATAACAAAAAACGCCTTATATCCCCACAGCCAAAAGCTAGAAATTTACAGCGTGGTTTTACAAAAATCAAAAAAAGTTAGCGCACCTTAAGCGTTAATGCTCATGATGGCTTGGTCTTTTCCCTTTTTTTCCTTTTTTCTCATGATCATGAAAAGGGCCTTCACATGCACAATCATGCAAATCCAGCCCCTCTTCACGATATTCTTTCATGGTCATTGTTTTCTTTTTGTTAGCAATCGCTTCAAGAATTTCTTTTTTACGCTTGTTGCGATCTTCTTGGCTTAAAGAAGCTAAATTTTTATCCATCGCTTTCTTAAAATCCGCTTTATATTTTTTACGCTCTTCTTCTTTCATCACTGCTAATCGCTTATTGATTTCTGTGCGAAACTCTGGAACTTCGCTAGGAGCAACTTTCCCTGCTTGCTCTAATAGTTGCTTATCATCCATGCTCTTAAAATCACTCGCATTCAAAAAAAGCCCCAAAAAAGTCCCTGTAAATAATAAAGAAAACGCCAATTTTTTCATCAAATGCTCCCAATTCAAAAATAAAAGACAAATTCTATCATTTGATTGATTAAAGATAACTTATAGCGTTTTAATAGCAAATTGATTTTTAGATCTTATGATCAGCGCTCCATTAAAACAGCTAACCTATATCCCCTATTATTATTTTCAAAAATAATTAATTCATTTTTGATTTTTCAAAAGACTTGTTTGTGTGCTGTTGCTAGTAAGTTCAATTGCTTGTAAGGATTGTGCTTTAATTTTTGCCAAGTAGCCACATTGATTTTTTAAAGCCTTTGATACAAGAAAATCATAAAAGACCATAAAGAGCAAAAGCCCTTTTCTATGCCCCCATAAGATTAACCCTAAAACACCTTAAAAGCTTACAATGTAACGCCAATAAAAGGCATAGGGGCGGTGGAAGGTGAATCTATAAGTAGTCCCTTCAGGCACATTATCCGCACTAGCGGTGTAGTAATTGTTGCGGATAGTTTGGATTTTCAAGCCAATTTCAAAACCTTGGTGTTTAGTGCCTAAGCGAATCCCACCATTAACTAAGACCTGGAAATTTGATGGGTGGAAACTCCCTCTGTATTCATCAGCTAAATCCTTAAAATAATAGTTTGTTGGACCCCAAGAGGTGCCACCAATCGCAACGCCCAAGAAAAACCCAAAATGCAAATTCTCACGATTGAAAATAGCCGGGTTAAACAACACATCTGTGCCAGCCCCATAGCCAAACATGAAACTTTGAGAACCCTTGCGAGCGTCTCTCATGCCATAATCATTATAAGTGTAATACTTATAATAAGAGCTTGCAAAATCAAAGAACCCGTAATAACGCATTCCAAATTGCGGGGATTTCTTAAAAAAATGCTTATACCCTACAACAAACCCAAAACCATTGATAGCGTATTGCTGGTTGCTTAAGCCTTTATACCCACGAGTCCCTAGAGCACCGTGGGTAAGGCCTCCTGTTGGGTTTGACGCTGTAGGCATGTTAGGCGTATTAGAGCCGTAAGCCCCACTTTGATTACCATTACAATTCCCATGGGAACAATTTTGAGCGGTAGTGCTGAGCATACCCAACTGGTAATCAATCCCTATAAAAGCAGCATTTCTTTCACCTTTTTTGGTAGGGCTAGTCTTAATAGCTTTTTCTTGCTTAGGGGTCTCTGCTGACAACAAGCTTGTCATTGCTAGGGAGATAGCGCCTACTATAACAGATTTCTTCATGTATTCCTTCCTTCTACATTTTCTCTACTTGAGTTCTAAATGCTACATTCTACTATAAAATTGCTTTCTTTTTGATTAAATATAGCGATTGAATGAGAATAAATTGAAACAAAAATCAATTTTAGGAACTTTTTAGTAAAAAGTCCTAAATCCTCTCACCTTTTTTAGGCTAAAACTAAAACCTAACAGCCAATAGAGATTAAAGATGCTCTTTCACGCTCTCTAACACGCTCTTAAAAGCTTGCACGTCATTCATCGCCATGTCTGCTAAAACCTTGCGGTCTAATTCAATGTTAGCCACTTTCAAGGCATGCATGAAGCGCGAATAGCTTGTGTTGTGCATTCTGCAAGCCGCATTGATCCTTACCACCCACAAACTCCTGAATTCTCTTTTCTTTTGTTTGCGATCCCTAAAGGCGTAATACATGCTTCTTTCAAGCTGTTCTTTAGCCTTTCTAAAATGCTTTCTTCTGCCACTATAAAACCCTCTAGCGAGTTTTAAGACTTTTTTATGGCGTCTTCTGCGCACAACGCCTGTTTTAACTCTCATTTCTTTACCTTTCTTTTTAAAATATTTTTAGGTGCGTTTTTAAAACGACTTTCCCTTAAATAAGGGGATTAACTCCACTTTCTAATCAGCATTCTTAAGCCCTGCAAAGCAACGACATGACAGAATGCGCGTTAGTGTGATGCACATGTTTTGGTGCGTTTAAATTGGCTTTACGCTTAGGGCTTTTTTTAGTCAAAATATGGCTTTTAAAAGCGCTGCCACGCTTAATCAAGTTTTTTTTAACTTTGAAACGCTTAGACGCGCCGCGATTAGTCTTCATTTTTGGCATGATTTTCTCCTTTCATAAGGTTAATACGATTAAAAGGCGGGTTATTTTCTTTGGTTTTCTTTTCGTTTTTGGGGGCTTCTTTAGCCTTAGGCACAAACATCCACGAAACAAAACGCCCCTCGGTTTTTGGCTCTTTTTCAGGGTTGGCTAAATCTTCCATCATGGTTTGGACTCTCAAAAGCACATCAAGCCCGGCTTTTGAGTTTTGACTCTCCCTACCCTTTAAAACCACTTTGAATTTGACATGCTTATTGGCTTCAATAAATTCTCTCGCATGCTTGACTTTGTAGTTAATATCGTTTTGCGCGATTTGAGTGGAAAGCTTGATCTCTTTGATTTCAATTTGCTTTTGCTTTTTCTTGGCTTCCTTGATTTTCTTTTCATTTTGGTAGCGGAATTTATTATAATCCATCACCTTACACACGGGAGGTTTCGCGCTCGCTGAAATCAAAACCAAATCCAAACCTAAATTTTGAGCGATATTGAGCGCTTCTTTGGAGGAAATAATCCCATACACTTCACCATTATCGCCCACGCAACGCACTTCTTTAAAATTAATGTCTCCGTTTAACAACACTTCGTTCCTACTCAAAAACTAACCTCTTGCATCTTAGATTCAACCATGTTTAAAAACTCCTTTAAGGGTATTTTATATTGAGCTTGTTTTTCTCTGTCTCTAATGGATAAAATTTCGCTCTCCACTTCTTCATTCCCTAACACTAAAATCATAGGGATTTTTTGCTTTTCGGCTAAGCACACCTTTTTATTCAAGCTGTCGTTTTTATCCAGCACTTCTACAAAAATATCGCGCTTTTTTAGTTCCTCTTTTAATTTCAAAGCAAAAACATGATGCTCTTTATTAATAGGAATGAGAGCGATTTGAGTGGGTGCGACAAAGAAAGGGAAATTCCCCCCAAAATGTTCGCTCAAAATCGCAATAAACCTTTCAAACGATCCTAAAATCGCTCTGTGGATCATCACCGGCTGTTCAGCGTGATTATGCTCATTAGTGAAAGCGAGCTTGAAGCGTTCAGGCAAATTCATATCCACTTGAATCGTGCCGCACTGCCATTTACGCTTTAAAGCGTCAGTGATTTTAATGTCAATCTTAGGCCCATAGAAAGCCCCTCCCCCTTCATCAATCTTATAATCAATGCGGTGTTCTTTTAGGGCTTCTTTTAAAGCGTCAGTGGCCTTTTCCCACACTTTATCACCGCCTATGGATTTAGCCGGCCTTGTGGATAATTCCATTTCATAGCTAAAACCAAACGCTTGCATGATTTTATGCGTAAAATCTAAAATCGCGCTCACTTCGCTTTGGATCTGTTCAAAAGAGCAAAAAATATGTGCATCGTCTTGGGTAAATTCCCTAACCCTTAAAAGCCCATGCAACACGCCGCTTTTTTCATGCCGATGCACCACACCGTATTCATAAAACCTTAAAGGCAAATCCCTATAGCTGTGCAAAGCGCTTTGATAGACTTTAATATGCCCCACGCAGTTCATAGGCTTTATGCCGTATTCTTGCTCATCGATCGTGGTGAAATACATGTTTTCTCTATAGTTGTCATAATGCCCGCTGATTTTCCACACATCGCTCTTTAAAATCTCAGGGCCTTTAACCGGCTCATAGCCTCTTAAAAGTAACGCTTTACTCAATAAATCTTCAATGCGCTTTCTGAGTCTTGCCCCTTTAGGCAACCATAAAGGTAAGCCCGCCCCTATCTCATCATCAAAACTGAAAAGCCCTAGCTCCACGCCTAGCTTTCTGTGATCTCGTTTTTTCGCTTCTTCTATTTGGAAAAGATAGTCTTTTAAGCCCTCTTTGGTGGCAAAAGCAATGCCATAGATTCTAATGAGCATTTCATTGTTTTCATCGCCGCCCAAATAAGCCCCAGCCAGTTTAGTGAGCTTGAAATGGTTTAAAAAACGGGTGTTTGGGAGGTGCGGCCCCTTACACAAATCTTCAAACTCGCCTTGTTGATACACGCCAAATTTATCGCCACTGATTTTACTCATGACCGCATGTTTTAATTCATCGCCCTTAAAACGCTCCAAGGCTTGCTCTCTGGTTAAAACCTCTTTAGTGATAGCGAGCTTTGACTTCGCAAATTCTTTCATTTTCGCTTCAATTTTAGGCAAATCCTCTTCGCTGATTTTTGAAGCGGTCTTGAAATCGTAATAAAACCCCTCTTCTACCACAGGGCCTACAAAAAATTTCGCGTCCGGATAAAGGGCTTTCAAGCTTTGTGCGAGCAAATGCGCGCATGAATGCCTGATCACTTCCAAAGCCAAAGGCGAATCATCAAAATATATCGGCTCTGTCCCTTTTAACGCTTTAATCCCATCGCTCAGCCCTAAGACTTTTGCGCTCTCTAAATCTATTATTTGCTCGTCTTTATAAACAGCAATCAGTTCCGCACTCATTCTTTAAAACTTATGTTTCCTTTCTTTGAATACTTTTTCAATATTTTTTCAATGCTTTTAGCAATCCTTTGAGCCAAACCCGCATTGCACTTGCGAATCCACTTTCTCAGCTTTAGGGTCGCTCATAGGCTTTAAACACGCTTGTAAAAATACCATACAAAACAAATTCAACAATAACCGCCTATACAAAACCACCCTTTCTATTCAAAAATACCTAACTAACCGCCCATTATACAATAAAATCATAAACCAAAAAGAATACACCCCTTATTAACAAAGCTTAGAATACAAACTGGCTAAAACTAAAGCTCTATCATGCTATCATTATTATATTTTTGTTTTAAGAGACTTAATGATCATTTTAAGGGAGTTTTGTGCGATATATCAAGTTTTTCAAAGAGTTGAACAATAAGAATGTGAATCTGGTTGGGGGCAAGAACGCTAGCATTGGTGAAATGTTTCAAGAATTAGTGCCAATTGGGATTAAAGTGCCTGATGGCTTTGCGATCACCAGCGAAGCGTATTGGTATCTTTTAGAGCAAGGGGGGGCTAAACAAAAGATCATAGAGCTTTTAGAAAATGTTGATGCCACGGAAATTGATGTGTTAAAAATCCGCTCCAAACAAATCAGAGAGCTTATTTTTGGCACGCCTTTTCCTAGCGATTTAAGAGATGAGATTTTTCAAGCTTATGAAATCTTAAGCCAGCAATACCACATGAAAGAAGCCGATGTGGCTGTAAGGAGTTCCGCTACTGCAGAAGATTTGCCGGACGCTTCTTTTGCCGGACAGCAAGACACTTATTTAAACATTAAGGGCAAAACAGAATTGATCCACTATATCAAATCCTGTTTAGCGTCGCTTTTTACCGATAGAGCGATTAGCTATAGAGCGAGTCGTGGGTTTGATCATTTAAAAGTCGCGCTGAGTGTGGGGGTGCAAAAAATGGTGCGAGCGGATAAAGGCAGCGCGGGCGTGATGTTTTCTATTGACACCGAAACCGGTTTTAAAGACGCGGTGTTTATCACTTCAGCGTGGGGGTTAGGCGAAAATGTGGTGGGCGGCACGATAAACCCTGATGAATTTTATGTGTTTAAGCCCACTTTAGAGCAAAACAAACGCCCCATTATCAAACGCCAGCTCGGCAATAAAACGCAAAAAATGGTCTATGCCCCAAGGGGTAGCGAACACCCCACCAGAAACATTAAAACCACCAAAAAAGAATGGCAATCCTTTTCATTGAGCGATGAGGATGTGCTGATTTTAGCCAAATACGCCATTGAAATTGAAAAACATTACTCTAAAGAAGCCAAACAATACCGCCCCATGGATATAGAATGGGCTAAAGATGGCGAGAGCGGGGAAATCTTTATCGTTCAAGCGCGCCCAGAAACCGTTCAAAGCCAAAAAACCAAAGAAGAAAGTCAAGTCTTTGAAAAATTCAAATTCAAAAACCCTAACGAAAAGAAAGAAATTATCTTACAAGGCAGAGCGATTGGGAGTAAAATTGGCTCAGGGAAAGTGCGTATCATCAATGATTTGGAGCACATGAATTCTTTTAAAGAGGGTGAAATTTTAGTTACGGATAACACCGACCCAGATTGGGAGCCTTGCATGAAAAAAGCGAGCGCGGTTATCACTAATCGTGGGGGGCGCACTTGCCATGCCGCTATTGTGGCTAGAGAAATTGGCGTGCCAGCCATTGTTGGGGTGAGCGGGGCGACTGATAGCCTTTATACCGGCATGGAAATCACGGTTTCTTGCGCTGAGGGCGAAGAGGGTTATGTGTATGCGGGCATTTATGAGCATGAAATTGAAAGGGTGGAGCTTTCTAACATGCAAGAAACTCAAACAAAAATTTATATCAATATTGGAAACCCTGAAAAAGCTTTCAGCTTTTCTCAGCTTCCTAATCACGGCGTAGGGTTAGCTAGAATGGAAATGATTATTTTAAATCAAATCAAAGCCCACCCCTTAGCCTTAGTGGATTTGCACCACAAAAAAAACGTGAAAGAAAAAAATGAAATTGAAAATCTCATGGCAGGTTATGCTAACCCTAAAGATTTTTTTGTGAAAAAAATCGCTGAAGGCATTGGCATGATCAGTGCGGCGTTTTACCCTAAACCTGTGATTGTGAGAACGAGCGATTTCAAATCCAATGAATACATGCGCATGCTTGGCGGCTCTAGCTATGAGCCTAATGAAGAAAATCCCATGCTTGGCTATAGGGGGGCTAGTCGGTATTATTCAGAGAGCTATAATGAAGCGTTTTCGTGGGAGTGTGAAGCCTTAGCGTTAGTGAGGGAAGAAATGGGATTAACGAACATGAAAGTGATGATCCCCTTTTTGCGAACTATTGAAGAGAGTAAAAAAGTCCTAGAAATCTTAAGAAAAAACAATTTAGAATCCGGTAAAAACGGGCTTGAAATTTATATCATGTGCGAATTACCGGTGAATGTCATTTTGGCTGATGATTTCTTAAGCTTGTTTGATGGCTTTTCTATTGGATCAAACGATTTAACCCAGCTCACTTTAGGCGTGGATAGAGACAGCGAATTGGTCAGCCATGTCTTTGATGAAAGGAATGAAGCGATGCTAAAAATGTTTAAAAAAGCGATTGAAGCTTGTAAAAGGCACAACAAATATTGCGGGATTTGCGGGCAAGCCCCAAGCGATTACCCTGAAGTAACAGAGTTTTTAGTCAAAGAGGGCATCACTTCCATTTCTTTAAACCCCGATAGCGTGATCCCCACTTGGAACGCTGTAGCCAAGTTAGAAAAAGAGTTGAAAGAACATGGCTTAACTGCACATTGATAATAAAGGGGTTGATCTAACTTGAGTGGGTTTTTCGTATTAGTTTCCATGATATAATTTAGAGATTTTGATGGGTGGGATTGTTTTTTGAAAAGAGGTTGGTAATGGAATCAGTAAAAATAGGAAAAACAAATAAAGTTGGCAAAAACACAGAGATGGCTAACACAAAGGCAAATAAAGAGACTCATTTTAAACAAGCGAGTGCCATTATAAATACGCTCCGATCAATTGGTGGGTTTTTTACAAAAATTGTAAAGAAAGTCAGAGAGCTTTTCAAAAAACACCCCAAGAAAAGCAATGTGGCGTTAGTAGTATTAACCCATGCTGCTTGCAAGAGGGCAAAAGAATTAGACGATAAAGTCCAAGATAAATCCAAACAAGCTGAAAAAGAAAATCAAATCAATTGGTGGAAATATTCAGGATTAACAATAGCGACAAGTTTATTATTAGCAGCTTGTAGCGTTGGTGATATTGATAAACAAATAGAGTTAGAACAAGAAAAACAGGAGGCAAATAAGAGTGGGATAGAGTTAGAACAGCAAAGACAGAAGACAGAACAAGAAAGACAAAAGACAAATAAGAGTGAGATAGAGTTAGAACAAGAAAGACAGAAAACAAACAAGAGTGGGATAGAACTCGCTAATAGTCAAATAAAAGCAGAACAAGAAAGACAAAAGACAGAACAAGAAAAACAAAAAGCAAATAAGAGTGAGATAGAGTTAGAACAGCAAAAACAAAAGACAATTAATACACAAAGAGATTTAATTAAAGAACAGAAAGATTTCATTAAAGAAACAGAACAAAATTGCCAAGAAAAACATGGTCAATTATTTATTAAAAGAGCAAGAATTAAGACCGGTATTACTACCGGTATTGCTATAGAAATAGAAGCTGAATGCAAAACCCCTAAACCTGCAAAAACCAATCAAACCCCTATCCAGCCAAAACACTTTCCAAACTCTAAACAACCCCACTCTCAAAGAGGATCAAAAACGCAAGAGCTTATAGCTTATTTGCAAAAAGAATTAGAATCTCTGCCCTATTCGCAAAAAGCTATCGCTAAACAAGTGGATTTTTATAAACCAAGTTCTATCGCTTATTTAGAACTAGACCCTAGAGATTTTAAGGTTACAGAAGAATGGCAAAACGAAAACCTGAAAATACGCTCTAAAGCTCAAGCTAAAATGCTTGAAATGAGGAATTTAAAATCAGATCCACAAGCCCACCTTTCAACCTCTCAAAGCCTTTCAATCATTCAAAACATCGTTGCTGATATTAATAAAGAAATACAAAGTAGTTGCTAATACCGAGAAAAAAGCAGAAAAAGCGGGTTATGGTTATAGTAAAAGGATGTAGGCATAAGAAAACACCATAAAATCGTTTTTAGCTTCTAGGAGACATCAGTCAGTTTCTTGCCATAGAAAAATCGCTTATTAGCTTGCTCCATTTAAAAGGGTGTGAATTTGGGTATCAAGGAAAACTTGTATCAAGTTTTATTGAAATGGATTAGAAAAATCTGATTGGATTGACCCTTACAATTTTTCAAACCAATCGTTTAATAACGATTGAATATGACTATATACACTACAATAATAAGATTTTGATGGCTGAAATTGTTTTTGAAAGGATTTAAATGCCTGTTATAAGAGTTTTAGTAATGCTTGCAACAATGATGATGAAATTAGTAAAAACGGCAAAAGAAAAGAAAGTTTTTAAGAATGTGGGAGTGTCTGTAATGGGGATTGCTTTTTGGGAAGCGATAAAAGATTCAATAAAAAAACAAATTAAAAAAAGCGATTGGATATGCGGGAATGTTAAGACTGCGGATGATTATTTAAAAACGCATCCTAACTCATGGTTTAATTCAGCAATAGGTGTAGCAACGATAACAACCATGCTTATGAATGTGTGTTTTGCTGATGACCAATCCAAAAAAGAAGTGGCTGAAACTCAAAAGGAAGCAGAAAACGCTAGGGATAGAGCGAACAAGAGTGGGATAGAACTAGGACAAGAAAAACAAAAGACAAGCAATATAGAGACTAGTAATCAAATAAAAGTAGAACAAGAAAAGCAAAAGACCATTAAAGAACAGAAAGATTTGGTTAAAGAACAGAAAGATTTGGTTAAAGAACAGAAAGATTTGGTTAAAGAACAGAAAGATTTGGTTAAAGAACAGAAAGATTTGGTTAAAGAACAG
>NZ_VEZH01000007.1:0-95616 GCF_006440215.1 Helicobacter pylori
CCCTTGAGAGAAAGATTTTTTACTTTTTCCAACAAGTCCGCTATAAAATTCCCCAATATCCCCCAACTTCCTAAACTCCACCCCCTTAGGTGCTAGAGTTTGGAGCAGGTTTTCTATGCGGTTCATTTTGTCCCCTTAAGCTTCTAACTCTTTAATGATACGATCTAGACGCTCTCTTAAAGCGCTTTGTTTTTTTACGATTTGAGAAATCCCATCATTAAGCGCTTTAATGTCAATGATCTCTTTAGTGTCTTCTTGCTCCACATAGCGATTCACCGATAGGTTGTAATCGTTTTCTTTGATTTTTTCAATACTCGCTAGGGCGCAAAAGTGCTTGATTGTTTTCCTTTCAATATAGGTTTGCAAAATCTTTTCTCGGTTGTGCGCTTTGAGCTTGTTTTTCTTGCCTTCTTTGACAAATTCCTTACTCGCATCAATAAAAAGCGTGGTGTCGTCTTGTTTGTTTTTCTTAAGCACTAAAATACAGGTAGCGATACTCGTTCCAAAAAAGAGGTTGTCTGGTAAAGCGATCACGCAGTCAATGAAATTATTTTGGACTAAATATTCTCTGATTTTTGCTTCAGCATTCCCCCTATAAAGCACCCCGGGAAATTCCACGATCGCGCAAGTGCCGCTATTGGATAAATAAGAAAGCATGTGCATGGTGAAAGCGAGATCGGCGGCGTTTTTGGGCGCTAGCACACCGGCTGGGCTAAAACGCTCATCGTTGATTAAAATGGGGCTTTTATCGCCCATCCATTTAGTGGAATAAGGAGGGTTGGAAACGATCGCATCAAAAGGCTCATCGTCTTTGTGTTTTGGGTCTAAAAGCGTGTCCCCATGCGCGATGTGGAATTTAGAGTAATTGATGTCATGCAAAAACATATTGATGCGGCAAAGGTTGTAAGTGGTCAAATTGATTTCTTGCCCGAAATACTCTTTTGAAATGTTTTTATCGCCTAGCACTTTAGAAAATTGTAAGAGTAACGATCCGCTCCCACAGCATGGGTCATAAACTTTATTGACGCTTTCTTGGTTGTGTAGGGCGATTTTAGCGAGCAGTTCGCTCACTTCTTGGGGGGTGAAAAATTCCCCTCCGCTTTTGCCGGCATTGCTCGCATACATGGCCATTAAATATTCATAAGCGTCTCCAAAAACATCAATCCCGCTTTTTTGGTAGTCGCCTAATTGCATGCCGCCTATGGCTTGAAGGATTTTAGCCAATTTTTCAACCCTAGTTTTATGAGAGCTCCCTAATTTATTGCTATTGACATCTAAATCCGCGAACAAGCCTTTGACATTTTCTTCTGATTGAAACCCAAGGCTGGATTTTTCTATTTCGTTAAAAATATTTTGTAAGGTTACATTGAGATCTCCGTTATTTGGTGCGTTTTTTAGCACATTACAAAATAAAGCGCTTGGCGGGATGAAAAAGCCTTTTTCTTCAATCAGGCCTTCTTTTGCGCTTTGGGCTTCTTCATCGCTTAATAAAGCGTAATCAAAACTCAGATCGTGCTCTCGCTGTTGCTCATTGATGTAATGAGTCATGTTTTCTGAAATGTAGCGGTAAAAAAGAATGCCTAAAACATACTGCTTAAAATCCCAGCCATCCACTGAGCCTCTCAATTCATTAGCCACTTTCCAAATGGTGTTGTGCAATTCGTTGCGTTCTAAAGACGCTTGGTTGTTGTTTGTCTTGTTTTCCATAGATAATAAGCCCCTTTTTTGTGTTTTGATTGGCGTTTTTAGCACACCACTTAAAGGTTTCATTATAGCAAAGAATATTATTTTTTTATTCCCTGTATTTCCCATGCGTTTGTGTGGAAAATAAGCTATAATCACCCCTTTAAAGTTCATTTTTTAAGGGGTTTGAATGGTATTTGACAGAACAATAAGCGTAAGAGAGAAAGAAGCGGCTAAAACGCTTGGGATTGTGGGGGTGGTCTTTTTTATTTTGTTTGGCATCGTGATAAGCGGGGTGGCTTTTCAAAAAGAGTGGGTGCAACAATTGGATTTATTTTTTATAGACTTGATCCGCAACCCTGCACCCATTCAAGGGAGCGCGTGGCTTTCTTTCGTGTTTTTTAGCACATGGTTTGCGCAAAGCAAGCTCACCACTCCTATAGCCTTACTCATTGGCTTATGGTTTGGGTTTCAAAAGCGCATCGCTTTGGGGGTGTGGTTTTTCTTTAGCATCTTATTAGGTGAATTCACCTTAAAATCCCTTAAGCTTTTAGTGGCACGCCCACGGCCTGTAACCAATGGCGAATTGGTTTTTGCGCATGGCTTTAGTTTCCCTAGCGGGCATGCTTTAGCTTCTGCACTTTTTTACGGCTCTTTAGCGTTGTTGTTATGCTATTCTAACGCAAATGCTCGCATTAAAACGATTATTGCTGTGGTTTTGCTTTTTTGGATTTTTTTAATGTCGTATGATAGGGTTTATTTAGGGGTGCATTACCCTAGCGATGTTTTAGGAGGGTTTTTATTAGGGGTTGCTTGGTCGTGCTGTTCTTTAGCGCTTTATTTGGGGTTTTTGAAACGCCCCTACAAAACCGCTTAAAGCGTTTAAAAGAAAGTTATGAGTTAGGGTATAACTCCTCTTTCTTTTTGATCTCATCAAATTCATCTTTATAGCGGTTTTGGTTCTTTGGGTCATAATCCACAACGCTCTTTAAAAAACCGCTGAATTTTTCATTTTTGTCGCTAAGCTCTTGAGCCATAGTGTAATCAATTTTTTCTTTGTATTTAGCGTTCAATAAAATAACGCTTTTATCCTCATCAGTTCTTAAATCAATCACGCCAATCCCAAAACTCGCATGCAAACGCTTCAATAAATCCATGAGTTTAAGATCATGCGTATCAATATGATGACCCACTAAATACGCCTCATTAGCCCACGAGCTGTTAGAAATCGCTTGAAAATAACACTCCCTGCAATTATTCACGCTGATTTCTCTTTTCAATTCAAAGCTCACCAGTTTAACGGGTAAAGTGTCAAATTTCTTAGAAAAAGCGATTAAATTTTCATTAGACAATTCAGCGTGCAAAAACCTAACCCCCACCATGTCCGGATAAAGCCACCTGTCCATGCCTTTTGGCGATTTTAAACTCTCTTCATGAAAAATGGTTTTCGTGTAGCATTTCAAATTTTCATTACCAAAAGCCATGTAAGTTAAAAAGGGGTGCAACTCTCTTTCACGCGCGATTTTAACGCTTGGAGCGCTGGGTTTTTGAGTGTTTAAAACCGGCTCATTCATCGTGCTTTTTAAAACGATTAAAACTGGGTTTTCTTGCGCTTTTTTAAAAGGTAGCTCTTCGCCCTTCTTTAAGGCTGTATAAATATAAGAACTAACGCTCTGGTGTGGGGTTTCGCCCCCGCAATCAAACATGTTTGTAATCTCGCCTTTTTCAAAAAGCTCTTTGGCTTTATCATAAATCTCAGTAACCTTAATAGGCTCTTTGATAATCTCTAAAACGCTTTGAACGATTTCAATATCTCGTGGTTTCATTTTTTGCTCACTAAATACTCTTCATAACTGCCTTTAAAATCAATGATTGAAGCGCCTTTAGGGCTTGGGACTAATTCAATGATCCTATTAGCATACGCATCAATGAGCTCTCTGTCATGGCTTATGCAAATCACTGCCCCATCAAATTTAAAGAGCGCTTCGCCCAAAGCGATAATGGCTTCTAAATCCAGGTGGTTGGTTGGCTCATCTAAGACTAAGAAATTCCCCCCCTCTAGCATGAGCTTAGATAAAACCATTCGGTGTTTTTCGCCTCCGCTTAAAGCGTTCACGCATTTTTCTTGCTCTTCGCCATTAAAAAGCATCCTTCCTAAAGCGTTCCTCACCTCTGCGCTTTCAATCTTTTTGTTGAAATTAAAGAGCCATTGATACAAGGTCTCTTCCCCGCTAATTTCTTCGCTCACATTTTGAGGGAAATAGCCTTTTGAAACCGTCGCTCCCCATTTCACCACGCCCTTATCGGGCTTTAACTCTTCTACTAAAATTTTACAAAGCGTGGATTTACCCACGCCGTTTGGCCCTATGAGGGCGATCTTGTCTTTAGGCATCACTTTCAAGCTCACTTGATTTAAAACAATTTGCCCATCATAACTTTTAGAGATGTTTTCGCATTCTAAAGCTTCATTACCAATGGTGCGTTTGGGTTTGAAAATAATGCTAGGATCCCTCCTGCTGGATACCGCTAAACTTTGAATGTCTAATTTATCCAGTTGTTTTTGGCGGCTGGTGGCTTGCTTGGCTTTAGAAGCGTTAGCGCTAAAACGAGCGATAAATTTTTCCAGCTCTTCTTTTTCTTTGAGTTTTTTATTGCGTTCGGCTTCTTGCTGTTTAGCGATCAGAGTAGAAGCGATATACCAATCATCATAATTCCCGCTAAATTCGCGCACGCTGTGAAAATCCAAATCCAAAATATGCGTGCATACCGCATTTAAAAAATGCCTGTCATGGCTGATGACGACCATCGTGCCTTCATGGCGTTTGAGGTTGTTTTCTAGCCATTCAATGGCGTTTAAATCCAGGTTGTTCGTAGGCTCATCTAAAAGCAAAATATCCGGTTTAGGGAACAAGACTTGAGCGAGAAGGATTTTAAATTTATCGCTGCTTGGCAAGGTTTTCATCAAATCGTTGTGTTTAGAGCTAGGAATGCCTAAATCTTCTAGGATTTTTTCAATCACCACTTCGCATTCATACATGGGATCTTCTTCTACGCAAATGGTTTCCAACTCCCCTAGTCTAGCATTCACTTTATCATCGCTCAAATCGCCTTCGGTGTATAAGCGCTCTTTTTCTTTGATAGCATCATACAAACGCTTATTGCCTATCAAAACCGCATCTTTAAGGCTCAAATCTTCAAAAGCGTATTGATCCTGCCCTAAAACCCCCATCCTCATCCCGCTTGTGATAATAACTTCCCCACTGCTGCAATCAATGCTCTTGCTTAAAATCTTTAAAAAAGTGGATTTTCCTGCTCCATTAGCCCCAATCAGCCCGTAGCGTTTGTTTTTATCCAGCTTGATATTCACGTTTTCAAACAATTTTTTAGTCGCATAGCGTTGCGTTAAGTTGATGGTTTGTAGCATCTTATGATTTCCTTATTTTTTGTGATTAGAGAAAGTTTATTGTAGCGTTTTCTTTGCAATATTGTAACCCTTGCTCATTATGGTTATTCATAAGGTCTTTGACGCCCAAAATTTGATCGAGCCTATATCATTTCTCTTGATTTTTTATTCAAATTAAGGTAAAAATAATGTTTTAAAGCAAAAAAGGATCAAGTCATTGAAAGTATTTGATTACGAAGATGTCCAACTCATTCCTAATAAATGCATCGTGAATAGCCGTTCAGAGTGCGATACGACCGTTATTCTAGGCAAACACGCATTTAAAATGCCCATAGTCCCAGCCAACATGCAAACAATCATCAACGAATCGATCGCAGAATTTCTGGCAGAAAATGGCTATTTCTACATCATGCACCGCTTTAATGGATCAGCAAGAATCCCGTTTGTCAAAAAGATGAAGGAACGCCAATTAATTAGCTCGATCAGTGTTGGGGTGAAAAAGGAAGAATATCTTTTTGTAGAAGAGTTAGCCAAACAAGGATTAACGCCAGACTATATCACGATTGATATTGCACATGGCCATTCAAATTCTGTCATTGAAATGATCCAACGCATCAAAACGCATTTGCCCGAAACTTTTGTGATTGCCGGGAACGTTGGCACGCCAGAAGCGGTCCGTGAATTAGAGAACGCCGGTGCTGACGCTACGAAAGTTGGCATCGGGCCTGGGAAAGTGTGTATCACTAAAATCAAAACAGGCTTTGGCACGGGTGGTTGGCAACTAGCAGCTCTTAGGTGGTGCGCTAAAGCAGCAAGAAAGCCCATTATTGCAGATGGTGGCATTCGCACGCATGGGGATATTGCAAAATCAATACGCTTTGGTGCGACAATGGTAATGATTGGATCGCTTTTTGCAGGGCATGAAGAGTCATCTGGAGAAACAAAAATAGAAAATGGTATCGCATATAAAGAATATTTCGGTTCGGCATCGGAGTTCCAAAAAGGTGAAAAGAAAAATGTTGAAGGTAAGAAAATTTGGATCCAACATAAAGGATCATTAAAAGATACGCTGATTGAAATGCATCAAGATTTGCAATCTTCAATCTCCTATGCAGGCGGGAGAGATCTTGAAGCGATTCGAAAAGTTGATTATGTCGTTGTGAAAAATTCAATTTTCAATGGGGACGCAATCTAAAAAGATTGATAAAACGAAAGCAAAAGACAGAAAAAAGGGTTTTCAACCTATTTTTCAAGCGGTTTGCTTTGTGCTTAGATTTTTGTTGTTTTTTGATCCTTTCTTTATTTTCATTGCATCTTGTTGGATCATTTTTTTTGTATATTGTTAGCTTCCATCATCTCAATCTTAAGGGTATTTGTTTTGTTATTCAACACGCCGTTATTCATCTTTGCTTTTTTGCCTGTTGTCTTTTTAGGGTATTTTATCTTGCAAGCTTATGCTAAAAATCCCTTGTTCCCTAAACTATGGCTCGTATTGGCTAGTTTGTTTTTTTATGCTTTTTGGAATGTGAAGTATTTGCCCTTATTGGTTGGCTCTATTGTGTTTAATTATTTTGTGGCTTTGAAAATCCATCAAACCCAGACAAATGCATATAAAAGATTATGGCTTATTTTGGACTTGATCGCTAATGTTTCACTTTTAGGATTTTTCAAATACACTGATTTTTTCTTAACCAATTTCAATCTAATATGGAAGAGCCATTTTGAAACCTTGCATTTAATCTTGCCTTTAGCGATCAGCTTTTTCACTTTGCAACAAATCGCTTACTTGATGGACACTTACAAGCAAAATCAAACGCATGCAGCCCAAAACGAGAGAGAGAGAGAGTGAAAACGCTCCTGTTTTATTAAACCCCCCTACTTCATTTTTTTCATTTTCGCATTTTTTAGATTACGCTTTATTTGTGAGTTTCTTCCCTCAACTCATTGCAGGACCCATTGTGCATCATAGTGAGATGGTGCCTCAATTTAAAGATAAAAATAATCTATAACAATCCCAAAAACCCCCAACAAAACCCCTAAATAGCGTTACTATCAAGGTCCGCTTTAATCTTTGCTTGTGGCACAATCACAACGAATTTTAAAAATAACCGCCAAATAGTAACCTTTTTTTTATCAACTTGTCAAGTGCTTTAAAAAAAACAAAACGCCACTAAAACCCAACAAATAACGCTATTACAAGGTTATTTTATATTAGGTTAGATAGCAAAAAGAGAACACTTAGCGCTAAATTTTATAAAAAATGTAAAACATCATAGCTATTGTTAGACAATCAGCAAGCTTAAGAAAAAGAAAACCTAAAAAACAATTTCTTTTTAATGCCGCTTCAAATAAAATAAATAGACCTCATAATACAAAAGTGAAAAGTTTTAAAAATTTTCCTTTTAAAAAAAAGGGGCGTAAAATGGCGTGTAGGGCAATAAAAAAACTTAATCTAATAATAGATAATTGGCAGCATCAGACTAGGAAGCCCAATCGCTTAGCGTTTGGGTGCTTCACACAAAAACAAGCTAATCTACATTATCATCAGCGTTAGCCAACGCTATAAGTTCGGTTATATTCATTTGCTTATAATTGTTATTCTCTTTATTTTCTATTATTTGGATTTGTTCTTTACCAAACAATGAAACGCCAGCGTCAATAAATAGTTTTGAAACCTTTTCAGCCGCCATGATAATGTTAATATTGTCTTTCACCTTATCGCCTGCTTTTTTTATCATCTTAATCAGCTCACCTCTTGCCACAATAGCACAAAACAAAATCTGTTTTTTGATATAAACGGCATTCATCGCTTTCAAAATCAATTCGTCGCTACTTGTTTCGGCTATCGCTTCCATTACCACGGGTTCAAGGTCTAAATGTTCTAAACTTTTTTTTAAATTTTCTTTCAATTCTTGCTTTTTAGTGTCTAAAAATAAACCCATTTTGTCCATGGTCAGCTTGTCTTCTAAAACTACGGCGGCTTCGTTAATAATCTTTTTCTTTTCCCACTTATCGCGTATTTTAAATTTTCTGATTAAATTAACGCTCACACTATACTTTTTGCTTAAGCGTGCTTATACTCATCCCATGCGTTTCATACATGGCTCTTATTTCTTTTAATATAGCCTTATTTTCCCACTCCCCATCCATCACCCATAACGCTAATGTCCTGTTACTAATGCCAAATTTTAAAGCGATCTTTTGTTTAGACTCCAAACTCCTTTCGTAATATCTTCTTACCTTAAGTTTGAAATCATTTGAATAATTTCTTCGCTTTCGTTTTTCACTTTCTATCATTTTGTTGTAAAAATTCTCCATATGGATTGATCTGTTGGTATTCTTTTAATTTGATTTTGCCTTGATTCTTTTGAATGTGTTCAAGGCGTTTTTTATGTTTCAATAGCTCTAAAATTACGCTTTCAGGAACTTTGCCTCCTAGACTCTCTAAATTATTAATGTCTTGTTCTAGAATTTGAATAAGTCGGCTTTGATTTTCTCCTAATCTTGCGGTGTTCTCTTCTTTGCTTCTAAAACCAAATTTTGTCATCTCTTGCGCGTCTTTGATTTTTTGATTAGTGAGCTGTCCGCCCATCTGCCTGGCTGTAGAATAAGAATAATTTTTTAAGGCGTTCACGGTCTCTGCTTCATCGCTATTTAAGCCATAAAGCCCGCTAGTTTTTTCATTAGCAAACCTTTTAAGCGCGCTAAAAATCCCGCTGTTATCTTGCGCTTTTTCTATCAACCTATCGCCCAAGTTCAAAGCCTTTATCCCATCATAAATTTTATTTGAAGCACTCGTTAAATTTTTTATTTTTGTTTGATTCTCGCTTTTGATGTTTAGGTTTCCATTTAAATTCACATTCAAATCTATGCCTAAATACTTCCTTGCCATGTAGTAGTCAAAAACGTTCAAGTTCCTATTTTTGATCTTATTGTCTAGGTATTTGATGCCTGTTGAAATATAGCTCGGCTGTTCTATATTTTCCAACATAACGCTATTATCGTTATTCGCTTGTTCTTTGTTTTGTTTCAAGCTTTCCAACATAACGCTATTATCGTTATTCGCTTGTTCTTTAAATTTATTTTCTAGGATTTCGCTTTCTGTCAATTCGTTTTCCAAACTCATTTCCTCCATTAAACCACTTTGAATTTAAATTGTTTGAACGCTTCATCTTCTAATTTACCTTCTGCGATAAGCTGCCTTCTTCTTTCATTATAAGCGATTTCATTTTGTATTTTTAGTTCGTTTTGTTTGTTTTGATTTTCCAACATTAGAGCGTTTTGCAATATTTTAACCTTATTGCTTTCTAGCGTAACTTGCAAATAACACAACGCTTTTAATTCTACTTCCCTTAAAAGCTCTAACCTCTCTACTTGCTTTAAGTAGTTTTCTACCACGCCGTTAATGTATTTTTGTAAATATTCGCTCTTTAACTCGTTCAAAAACATTTCTTTCAAATTGTCCTTAATCGCGCTATAGAATAGCTGCGGTTGAGTTTTTAGAAAGCTAAAATCTAAATTCCTAACAACGCTTTCTATAATTTTGTCTAAATTTCTTTCTAAAATGCCTGAAATCTTTACCTTTAAATCTTGTTCAGTGCTGGCTATAGTATCTGTTAAAATGCCGCTTTGCGCGTTTTTAAGTTCGTTTTGTAATTCTGTAGTTTGCAATAAGCCTTCTAATTCTTTTTTAATCTCAAATTTTAATTCTCTTTTTAGCTCGTCTTTGATTTCTCGCTTGTTGAATTGGCCTAATAGCTCGGCATGGATTTGTTCGGTCAGTTCGTTTTGATTGACTAATTCTTTTACATTATCTTTAACTTGTGCTGGAATTTTTAATAGTTCGCTTGAAACGCTGTCGGTTAGCTCGTCTTTGATTTCATTTAATCGTTGGTTGGCTTTTTCTTCTATGAAATCGCTTATCTCGCTTTTAGCAACTTCTATCGCTTGGGCGTTTTTATTTTCTAACTCTTGGCTTGCGTTTAAAAATTCCTGTATCTTATTATAAAGCTTCATTAAATATGCCTTTTAATCTTTAAAAAATATTAAACCAAAATAGAAAAAAGATTTTAAGGGCTATTTTTTCTAAAAGCACTCAATAAGCTCTCATAGCTCTGTAATTTCTCGTTGCATGTGCTGTCTTTAATAATGATTTTATGATACTTGTCTTTAATTTTAGTTGCTCCTAAAATCTTTTTTATTTTGTATTGTTGGCTTTCTAATTCTAGCGTTTCAATCGCCTCATTTTGTTTAATCAAATGCGCTTGCGTGTATTCTAACCGTTCTTTTAACTTTGTGTTATCCGTTCTCAATTTTAAAATGTAAAGGCTAATCGTGAAAATCACAACATAAGGGACTATCGTTTTCAAAATACTTGAAAAACAATAGGCATGAACCATTCTACTGTCTCCATTGAGAGCTAACAAAACTTTTAATGTTTTCTATCTTTTGATTAATTGGTGTATTATTCGCGGTTTTTGGCGTTCTTTTGTTTTGATCAAATGAAACGCTTGCTACGCCTAATTTAGTGCTTGTTTCTAGAGGCTTTTGCACTTGAAGGGCACGTAAATAAGGATTGATATTAGCTTTTTTGAAGACCCATTCATGTTCTTTTCTTTTGAAAGCGTTAGATAGCGCTAAATTCTCATTAGTCAGCTTGTCGTTCTTTAGCGCTTCTTTTTGTCTTAAATTAGTGAGAGCTTCTCTGTTCTTGGCAAAATCCATGTTTAATTCCGCTTGTTCTTTTTCTAATTCAAATATTTCATCTTTGCGCTTGTTGTTATAAAAATCTTGCATCCTTTGATACTTTAAGGCGTCTTCTCTGATCTTGGCTTCATCGTATAATACTCCAACTCTGGTAATGTTGTTATAAAAATTGCTTAGCGTTTCATTCAATAGTGAATTCGCAAACCTTTGGCTGTTTAGAGCGTTTGCAAAACTATCAATCGCACCGCGCCCTGCTGTGATATTCTCATAATATGCCATGGTGAAATCCTTTCAAAAGATAAAATTATACTCCGTTTTGTAAAGAGTTCCTTACAACGCTTAAAGTGATGATTTTGCTTAGACTTGTTTTAGCGTTGATCGCTTTAAAGGTTATCGTGTGTTTACCTACTTTATCGCTTCTAAACAAATAAACGCTACCGCTCGCTAACAATTGGTTATTTTCATCATAAAAGCCTTCCGTAACGTTATTTAAAGTAGAAAACCCCCATAATTTCGCTGGCGCGTTCTGTAACACTTCTAGCTTATCGCTAAAAAGCTGTATTTGATTCATTTCGCTTTCTTTATTAAGCTTCTCTAATTCGCTACTCAAATCGTTCAAAATCGTTTTCAGCTCGTTAGTTTGTTCCTTATCGTTATAGACTACATTTTTCTCATTCTTATGAATGGTATTGTATTCTTTGCCTATTTCTAAAATCGTATTTAATACATTGTCAAAATTAGCCGCAGTTACGCCGCTTGGTGCATTCGCTTGGACTTGCAACAAACTCACATAAGCGTTAGCCCGATTAATAAAAGCGTTATCTTTTAAGGACTTGATCATGCTCTGGCATTGTATAAGCGTGTTTAGAGTGCTTGCTTTTTGGGCTTGCAAACTGGATTGCAAGCTTAAAAACTCTAATTGCATTTTTGCTCTTGCTTGTTCTATCGCTAACGCATGTTCTTGTTCCTGTAAGGCTAGTTGCTCGCATTGCAACGCTCCTTGCATGCTTAAGGCATTCAGTTCTTTGTTGTTGAAATTTTGCTTTTGTAGGGCTTCTTTGAATAAAACAAAATTTCTAATAAATCGCGCTGTATCCATTCTTCAAACCTTATCAATCACCTTAAACAAAAAGTTATTAACGCCCTTATCTTTGACTAAATCAAAAAACTTTTTTACCGCTTCGTTGCTTTTATAAATCATTTCTTCATCGTGTTGCATCCCTAACAAAACACACCCTAAAGTATCATGCGTGCTATTTCCTACATGGATTAAAATTTTTCGGTTTGTGAAATCCTTGTTATTGGGATCTACAAGCTGTAACACTTCATGGCGTTTATTATCGCATTTTTTGTTTTGGTATTCTTTAGGCACCGTGCAACTCGTATCGCTCCATGCTAATTCGTAATCCCTAGCGATGATCGGTTTATCTAAATTCGGCGTATCCGTTGGCTCTCCGCTGTTTTCTAAAGAAAAACAACTAAACAAAGCGTCTTGTTTTTCATAGTGTTTTACGATCGCTTTATCGCTCATGCCTTGATCGTGCGTGCTTTCAAACACCTTAAAGCTCCCTAACATACCGCTTTCTTTCTTGTCTTTCCTTACTAGCGCTCTTAAATCGTGTCTTCTTTCTAGTAGCACTAAATACATTAACTTCCTTTAGTTTCTTGGTATTTAAGCAAGATTAAGGCTTGATTTTAAGGGTTAGTTTTAGTGCAAAACTTCAAATCGTTTTCTAGCGTTTCGGTATAGATCAATAACGCCTGCAAGTATTCCAACGCTTCTAAATGCTCGCTCGGTCGTGATGGCATTTCAATGTCGCATTTAATTGGCACTTTCACCTCGTGATAAATCACCTTTTTAGCGCATGCATTAAAGCAAACGCTAAAAACAAGCGCTAAAAATAAAAGCTTCATTCTAAAATTTCATAAACTAACGCTTGAGAGTGCTTATAAAACACCCAGTCGTTATTATACTCTTTCGGTATGCTTTTCGTGGTTAAGTTAGCAAAACGCGCATTATTTAAAAAGGTTGTTTCAAACCCTTCCGTGTTAGAGGTATAATTCACATTAACCCATAAATTTTTATGTTTTCGTGCGAATAACGCTATTTTATAATCCGCTTCCTGCTCTGGCGTTGTGAATAAACAAGAACACCTATAAGTGTTAATACTCTTACTATTGGACAAATTAACGGTTTTATTTTGATAAAAGCTATTGATAATCGGATAAGCGTTATTATTAGCTTTCAAACACAACACCATTTCACCCATGCTTTCACCATTGTAAATCCCATTGGTCAATAATTCGTAAGGCATGCTAAATTGCACAATGTAGCTTTTATTCGCGCTTAAATGAATACTAGAAAATTCAAACAATTCCCTAAATTCATCGCTTTCGTTTTTGAAAAAACTTTGACGCCCATAAACATAAAACCCTAAAAACTTCACATTCACGCCTTGGATTCGTGGCGTGTTTAAAAGGTTTTGCGTGTTAGCTTTCAGTTTTTCTAATTCTAACGCTAGATTATTTTTAGCTTCTGTGAGTTCAGTTATAAGATTATTTTTTAAGGAGCTTCCTGCTTGCGTTAGTTTTTCTTTTTCGCTATTTAACACGCTCTGTAATTGCATATTCAACAAGGCTTCTAATTCTTGCTTTCTAGCTTCTAAACTATTCACTAAAGCGTTAATTTGTTCGTTTAGTTCTTGTTTGCTTGTTTCATAGCCCGCTAAGGCGTTTTTCATCGCTTGTATCTTTGCTATGATTTCTAAATCGTGATCGCTAAAGTTTTTAAAAAGATCTAATTGATTCAAAACCTTAGAAATTTGATACACCCCCTCTAAACTACTATAAACCTGCTCCTTAAAATCCCCATTATTTAAAGCGTTTTCTAAATTCCTTAAATCCATTTTATAACCTTTTTTTGAGACTATCTAACGCCAAAGCACTCACGCTCTCCGCTCCCAAATACCCAATGCCTCCACTAATCGCTATACATAAACTATCGGGCAAGTTAAAAAAATAATCTGTGATTTCGTAGCTAATCCAAGTTACCAACATGCTCGATCCTATGCCTTGAATGATATAAAGCACTTTTTCGACTTTGTTTTTAAATTCTTCGTTCCTAATACTCTTAAAAACATACAACAAACCCACAAATAAACCAATCATAATAACCAAAAAATACGGAATGAGCTTTGAAACTTCAAAACCTAAAACGATTAAATGCTGTTGCACTACTTGATCTTAATTTTCTTATCTTCAAAATGTTTTAACTGCATGCCTTCTAAATGCTCGTTCGTAATGCCTTCTAACACTTTTAAATTATTCCTAATTTCGGCTTCTAATTTTTCGGTTTTGTTCATGTCATTAATAATTAAAACGAGTTCAAAAATTTCCAACAGGCAAAACAAAAACACCACTGCGGGGATCACTTTCAAAAATCTTTCATTCCACATGCGCTAATCCTTTAAATCCCAGCGTTTAGATAGATCAGCTCTAAATTTTCTAAAATTGCATCATCGCTTTGTTGTCTGATCTTAACTTTGACAATAAAGTCCCTATAACCTCTATTTTTTAAAAGTGCTAAGGCTCTTTTAGTCTTTTTATGCGCTAAACGCTTTTTTTTAATGTTTTCAACATTTCTAAAATGTTTAATAAGATTTACATTTTTCATTATAACCCTTTCTTTTTCTCTTATTAAACACTAAATCAAGCGTGATTTTTAAGGGTTAGATTTTGCTATATCCTCCATGTCGGTTTGGCTGTGAATCTTGCGTTATAAGTTTCTTTAGCCTCTCGTTTTAGGGGCGCTTTCACGCTCTCATGCGTTATCGCGCTCGCTAAAGCGTCTATACAATCATCTTTTTTAAACGGCTTGTCCGGATTAAAGCTAAATAATTCTTTTTTTATCTGTTCGGTGTTGTTGCTAGAATGGCTAAACACTAAAAAACCGGTATTGTAAAAAGGTCTTATTGCTTTGATTTTATCCACTTTAGAGATTTTTCGGCTTGGCGTGTAGCAAATAATCTCATCGTTTAATAATCCCTTGTTGTTTTGCTTGTTTTGCTCGTTGTGCCTGGCTAAAGCGACTAAAAGCAAACGATACAAAATCAAACCTCCGCCATCGCTTTCTATAAAGGTTTTTGCGTCCTCGTATTTTTCTTTAGCCGCTAGAATGTGTTTAATGGTTTCTTCTTCGCTCCATATCCCACAAAAACAATCTAAAACGATATACCTAACGCTTTCTTTGTAATTTTCAACGCCCACGACCACAATAGCCCTATTATCAGCGTTGTGGCTCAAGCTTAAAGCGTTATCTACAAAAATATAAGTTTTCATCTCCCCTAATTCATGCGTGAAAACCTTGCTGAAATACTGCGGATCAAAATAGCCGCCACTGCTAACGACGGGATCTTGTTGGTATTGTGCAAAAAATTCATCATTACCCATTTGCAACCTTAAGGATTCTAATTGTTCCTTATTGTGCTTAGCTTCAAATAACGGCGTATACTTTTCTCTTGTGTGTTCAAAATCCTTGATCTTGTAAATTTCTTTGTTTTCGTTCAAGGCTTTAAGTTGTATGATTTTCCATTTTCTAATGCTTTCTTCATCAAACTCTCTTTCGTTCTGTAAAAAACCCACTAAGTCATTCGTCCCTAATCGTTGCATCAAAATTGTAATGTTAGAGTCTGCGTTCTGTAACCTTGATATAACGCTCTCCTTAAAATTAAAATTCACATTATTAACTTCTTTCCTGCTTTTCATGTCGCTTACTTTTATGGGGTCGTCAATAAGTATCTGATCGGCATGAAAGCCGGTAAGCGCGCTTTTTAAAGTCGTCACAAACAAACCACCGCCTTGCCTTAATACAAATCCTCTTGAAGTATTGTTTAGAAATTCTAACGGATAATCATAAAAAATATTTTTGTAAAACACGCTCTGCATTAGCTCTCTAACTTGTTTACAAACTCTTTTGCATAACTCATCGCTGTAGGAGATGTAAAAAAGTTTTTTTTCTGGATTTCTGCCTAAGCTCCACGCTATAAAACACCTTGCTATAATCTCGGTTTTCCCATAGCTTGGCGGCATGTTCAAAATCAAGCGTGTGATCAGCTCTTCATTCTCGCATGTGTTCTTTTGCGTGCATTCTAAAACTTTGCATAAATATTCTATGTGCCATGACTTTAGTAATTTTTTTTCCTCAAACCTCTCCCACTTCAAAAGCAAAAAATGATAAAAACTCCGTCTTGCTAATTCTCTAATCGCTAGCTCCTGTGAAGCTTGTTGCTTATACATAAAATAACGCTCCTACGGAAAAACAAAACGCTACAATAAAACTAATCCCTAACGCTAAAACTAAAACGCTAAGCGCTAACATTTCTAAAAACTTCATTTTCAATAATCCAAATTCTGCGCGCTAGGGTATTTCTGCCATGCTGATTTGTTGCTTGTTTTAACGCTCTCTGTCTGTGAATTGCCTTTTTGGATTCCCTCAATGGTCACGGCTTGGTTGATTTTCTAGCTTTTTAATCTCGCTTTTGATGTTCTCGGTGTTAGCGTTTAAAGTGTTGGTTACTTCTTGCTCGTTAGCCTTCATGCTCGTATTGAAATCGCTAAAAAAGCTCTCGTATTCTTTCATTTTGATTTTCAAGCTCTCGCCGGTGCGATTAAGCCACTCAATGGAGTTTCTTAAACTGCTATCAATTTCATTCGCATTTTTGAAAAAATCCAAACTCAAAAGCACTTCTAAAATCCTAACAATCCCTTTAAGGCTTAATTCCACTTGCTCAGTAAAAAGATGATTACCTGTTAAAGCGCCCTGTAATTGCTTTAAAAGCTCGTTAGTGATTTCTTTAAGCGCTGGTTTTTCTTTAGTGGTGATTTCTGGGCTTGGTGGATTAGGATAATTCATTTTTTATCTCCCTCTAAAAACTTCTCATAAGCGTTAAACTTCTTTTCTAATTTCGGCAATAAATCTAATAGTTCCCTGCTCTCCTTACTGTTTTTTCCGATTTCAATACCATATTTAATGAAATCAAAAATATTGATTTGATGAATAGGCTTACTCGTTCCTGTAAAAATATCGGCTGCGTTTTCTATCATTCGGTCTTTAGCTTTTGTCAAAAACTCGTAAAACTGCGCGCTAGGGTTTTCAAGGCGCAAAAAGCGTGCAAAAGAACTTCCTAATAATTCGCTTATCACGCTATGGTAAGCGTCCTTGTTTTCTTTAATGAAAGCATTCATGCCGTTTTCATCTGTGCTATTCACTAAGTAGTTAATATCATTCACTAACTTGCTGAAATTATCGGCTCTGTTACCGCTTTCAAGCATTTTAGCGCTGGTGTCTAGCGCATCGGTTAGATAGGGTGAAATAGTGAATTTTTTAAGCATGGTATCGTTATTGAGATTGTGAAAGTTCGCACTGTTATAGGCAAACATTTCCTTAAACGCTTTAAATTGCTCTCTGTCTAGGTTTTTATAAGCGTTATCAAACACTTCTAAAAAGCTGTTATTAGGGGTGTTTCTGGCGTAATGGCTTAAAAGGGCTATGTTAGCGTTTTCTACTTGGTTATGACTTGGGATTTTAGCGTCTTTCTCTAACGCTCTTGCAACCTGATTAGCTAAATTCTCCACGCTGTCGCTTTCAAATTTAGGCGCTAATTGCTTCAATTTGTCGTTATAGCTGCTCATCGTGCTTAAAAGCGTATCGCTAAAGCTGTTCGCTCGGTTTTCGTTAGATTTGCTCGCTAACTTGAAAATTTCTTTATCGTTTAATTCCTGCTTTGGCATTCTAACTAAAAGTTCATCAGGCTTCAATTCAATATTGAAATTTTCCTTAATCGCTTGTTCGTATTTTTTTCGGCTCTCTGCATTAAAGTTTAGCATGCCTTGTGTTCTGTGGTTTCCTGCTATAATCTGACCGTCTTGTAAGATAATGGGCAAATCATCAAAACCCCCTCGCCCTATAATCAATTTAGGATCAAAGCGCTCGGCTATCTCTTCTACTTTCTTACTATCCACTGCGGTGCGTGTTTGCGTACCTGTGTTTTTGAAATTGGGCTTTAAATCGCTCTTATTGACGATCACAAATTTTAAGGGGTGTATTTCATCATCGTTTAAGCTAACGCTCGTTTTAGGGGCGTTTTTTAGCTCTTTATAGGGTATGTTTTCGCTTTTTGAAATTTCTCTGTCTAATTCGCTTTTTCCTAGCGTGGCGTTTTTTTGCGCTCTGATTTCAGCTTCTATTTTTTTTTCTTCTTCATCTTTAATCTTTTGTAGGCGTTCTTTTTCTGCTTTAGCTAAGCGCTCGCTTTCTAGTTTCTTTCGTTTCTCTAGTTGGCTTTTTTCTAATATAGATAAGGGCGGTTCTTGACTCGTTAAGCTTTCTTTATTAGAATTGTTTTCATTAAGGTTTAAGGCACTATAGTTGCTATTGTCTTTGTAATCGTTAGAAAGTGGCGGTTTGGTTTCTAACTCCCTTAATACTTTTTCATCTCTCTCATAGCTAGTAACCACAAAATGATTATTTAGATTGTTATTATCCCATGTGTTTTTTAGCCCCACTCTTATGTTATTTAATTCCACGCTAACGCACCCTAAATCGTCTTTAAATAATGTTCCGTTCTCAATGACTTCAGGGATAGATTTCACTAACTCATCGGTTCTTTCTTTAATTTGCTCTGCATTTAATCCTAATCTTGTGTATTGTTTTTCTCTCTTTTCTAAGATGTGCGCTAATCCGTAGCCATCTTTACCATCCTTGCCCCACACAAAATCAATCCCTCTTAAATCGTCCCTAAACGCTGCGCATGCAACTTGTCCGTTTTTCTCTTGCAATAGCTTCTCTAACGCTTCTTTTGGCTTTAGAGCAAACTCGGGGTAATTCTTGCCAAACTCTTTAAGGGGTGTTATAGCGTGTTGTAACGCTTCCTCTTGCTTAGTGATGTTTTCTTTAGCGCTTTTTACGCCTTGCGTGATCTCTTCAATCTTTCGCATCGTAGCGTTAGAAAACTTGGAATTTTTAGCGCTGAGTTCTAAATTCTTTGTGAAGTCGCTTATCGTGTGGCTTCTTTCTAGCGCTCTTTGAATGTGGTATTTTAACGCTGCGCCTCCGCTTAGTTCGTCTAACTTCTTGAAAACATAAGTGGTCGGTATGTTTCTCACAATATTACTCACTAATCTTTGCGTGACTTTCTGGTTTAGAGCGCCTTCTAGGCTTGTCGCAAGAGGGCTTTTTATGTCTTTTGTAGTAGTGTAGTTAATTTTTCTTGCTATCGTGGCATCGTTTCTAAAGAGATTGTCAAAACCCTTAGCTATATCTATATACTGCTTAGCTTTGGGTGTGGTAAAAACTTCGTTTCTAAACTCGTTCAACTTGTTAAAAAAATGCGTGCTGTCAAACACTTTAAGGTTTTCGCCTTGCTTGGTGGATTTCTCTATCAAAGCATTAAGCATGCTCAATTCAAGTTTTTCCTTATCTTTTTCACTCAAGCCTTTCGTCAAAACCGCATAATTGCTTAAATCTTTCTCGCCTTGAGCTTGTATCACTTGCATAAGGTTTTCAATCGCTTTTTCTTTGGTGATCTCTCTGTCTCTTATCTTGGCGCTATCCACTAATTCTAAGGTTTGTTTCATGTTTTTATAATCGCTGATAGCGGTTTTATTCAAATCGCTTAGTTTTTCATAAGCTTCTGCGTTTTGCTTCAAGATATTTTCAATGCCTTTATCAATATCTTCTTTCAAAAAATTAGCGCTCGCTTTTTTGATATAACCTAAAGTGCTTGGGTCTTTAATATTCCTTTCATAGGCGTTAATCATTTGCCTAGCGTTTCTTAACTGCTCATAAGTAACTCCGTTTGGGTTATAAATATTTTTTTCAACTTGGTTTAAAAAGCTGTTAGCTGTTGGATCAAACTTGCCCTGTTCTCTTAAATCTTTTAGAAAGGTTTCAAACGCTGTGGTATCTTGTAGGCTCTCTCTTAAATTAGTCTTATAGCTTCCATCATAAAGTTTGCCTATTACGCCGTCAAGTGCTTTTTCATAGCTTTCTTTAGTGCCTCGTTCTAAATTATCAAAAATACTCTTAACTTCGTAATCTTTCAAATCAAATTGTCTTAAAGAATTTTGTAAATTTTCAGTCGTCTTATTTAAAATCTTTTTTAGATTAGCGTTGGCAATTGGACTAGCATTAGCCGCTTCGCTTAAAAAAGCTATTGTATTGCCTGTTTCATCGCTTCTTATCGCTTGGATAAAGGCTTCTTGCTTTTTGGCTTGGCTTTGCAACAAAAAAGCATCTCTTAAGGCATCGTAACCTTTCACAATGTTGCTATCTTCGCCTACTTTTTTAACTAACGCCTCTCGGTATTTGCTTCCGTCTGCTTTAGTGAGTTTCAACTCGCCACCAAATTGCTCGGCTAATTCTTTAATTGCTTGACGCTCGTTTTCGCTTATAGTTTGGTTTAATATCCTTTCAGCGCCTTTGGCGTTACCTGTTACTATGTGCTTGCCTAATGCATACAAACCGCCAGTAGAAGAGTTAGCGCCTATGGTAAAAATGCTTCTTGGGTTAGCAACTTTTTGGATAAGCTTCCCGGCTCCTAAAACTAGGGTGTCCTCCGCTAAACTCAAAACACCTTCGCTTAACGCATGCCTTATGATTTCATCAGCTTTTTGCTCTCTATCTAATAAAACATTTCCTACAATCGCATCGGTTGCTCCACCTGCTACGCTCCCTAACGCTGATCCTACAATAGCGCCGCCTACTAAACCTAAAGCGCCTAAATTCTTTCCTGATTTAGCACCTCTAAACGCTCCTAATAAAGATCCGGCTAATGAAAACTTATTTGAGCTTAAAGAATTTAAAAAATTATCAAAAAAGCGGTCGTTTATCTTGTAAAATTTATCGCCCTTCCTAACAAATGGCTCATGCTCTTGGTTGTAAACTACATCATCAAAACCATTATTTTTAACAATTTTTTTAAACTCGTTTTGATACTTATCTCTTAACTCCTTATCTTCACTGGCAAAAAGGCTAAAAGCGTCCTTATCTTTTCTCAAATTATTAAACAAATTCCATGATTTTTGCAAGTCTTTGGTTATGTATTTGGCTTTTTCTCGCTCTTTGAAATCTTTTAGCCTATCCAAATCGGTCTTACCTTTATAGCTATCTATCAGGTTATTTAAAACGCCGTTACTCTCTTTGATTAGTGCCTTGTCGCTCTCGCTTAATTCTTGGCTTGTTTTGCTTCGGATTTCTTTTTTTTGCAAGTCCTTATTATAATCGCTTTTAGCGATCTCGCTCTTAGTCGTGAAAGGATTAAAAATGCTAGTTTCTGCGTTATTATAATATTCATCCTTCAAAACGCTGGGTAAATCTTTAAACTCGGTTTTATTGGTTGTAGCAATTTCTTTAATCTCATTTAATTGGCTCTCTCTTTGTTTGGCGTTGTCGGTTTGAATGCCTAAAAACTCGCCTAACTTGTCTAATAGTCCTAATTCTTTTAATTCTTTAGCCTTTGAATTTAATAACTCGTGGATTTCTTTTTTTTTAACTTCAAAATCTTTCAACGGCATGGTTTTTGTTCGCATAAACATAGGTTCATTGTTGTTTAGTGGCGTGGATTTTAAAATCTCTTGTTGCGCTAAATCTTGCATAAAAAGCCTTGAAATCTTTCTTATTACTTATTCAATTAAATATAAAAACAAAAATCTTTTAAAGGGGTATTTTTACCCAAAACTAACGCCTTAAAGCCCCTAGCTTTTAGTTATGGGGAGTATGTCAAATTTTGGGTGTCAAATCTTTTAAAAGTTTCAACAAGTTGTTATTATTCAAAATGTCTCTATAGCCGTGTTTTAGGTTTTCGTTTAGATTAGAGCTATTGATTTCGTTAAGTATGGATTGTTTTTCGTCAATAAATTCATTAATTATTCTGTATTCTATCGCTAATCGCTCTTTCATTTTCTCTAATTCTTTTGATTCTGCTAGGATTTGCTCCGTCAGCGCTTTTATGCTTTCTTCGTTGGCGTCTTGCTTTCTTTTTTCATTCTCTAATTCTCTTTCTTTCTCTCTGATCTTCTCTTGTAATTCCTCTAATTCTTTGTTCAATTTGATTCCGGAGTTAATTATCTTAAGCTTATAACCGCTTGAATACCACTTGTTTTGCAAGAAAAACGCCCAAACTTGTTTTATTTCACTTCTATTCTCAAAAGTGAATAACATTTGTTCCACGCTTAAAGCCTTCGCAAAATTTAAAGGCACAAAATAATTAAAATCCGCTCCACCTGCTAAATTCCTTTGAAAAGAGTTATTATTGATCTGGTTTAAAGTGTTTGTTGTGAATTGGTTATTGATGCCGTCCATTGGATTGAAAGCGTTTAAGGCGTTGTAATTGTTAGATCCTGGATTATGGTATTCATAAATAGCGCCTTTAGGAAATATCGCATAAGGATTCACCAAAAACGCGTCTAGGGCTTTAAATTCTTTGCGTTTGAAAAGTCCTTGAAAAATATTATTTTGATTATCGTCTTGGTTTTCTTTGAAGTCAAAAAATAACCTTAATTCTTTACTAAAGCGTTGTTTCTTTTCTTTTTCTTGTCGGATCAGCTCTTTTAATCTTTTAGCAACATTAGACGCATTTAAACGCTGATTTTTAAGATTTTCTAACGAATTGATGCGTGCGTTATGATCGTTTAGTTTTGAATTGTAGTGGCTCGTTATTGAATTAGCTCTCTCTATCGCACCATTATAATCGTATAAAGATTTTGAAAGATCTTTCAATCTGTTAGCGATCGCAAAAAAGGTATTTTCTTGATCTTTAGGAATAATATTATCCCAATTGATATTAGGTGTCAAACCTTGTCCTGCTCCTTGTCCTGTCGTGCCGTCGTTTCTAGGATTCAAAGGTTCAAATCGTGGTATATAGGGCTCGCTTTGGTATCCTGGATAAGGGGCTGTTATATGAAAATCCATTAAAATCCTTTCTTATATTTTTTCAAATGGTTATCAATGTCAAAACTGGTTCTGTAGCTCCTTAATCTTATTATTCAACGCTTCTATAAGCATATAATCTTTATTTTCTATAGCGTGTTTTAGGCTGTTTTTTAAGCCTTTAATTTTAAGCTCATTTAAACAATACCCGTAATTATCCTCTCTGATGATTTTGTATTTTTGCAAAAATTCTAATCCCCTCAAATCGTTTAAAACGATTTTTTTAAAAATATCTTTGAACTCCACATCTGCCGGGCTTAAAACTCTTCTTGCGAGGTAATTAAACTCTTCGCTTTTTAACATGGTTCTAAGTAATCGCCCATGTCTTTAAAGTCCTTGTCCTTAATTTTAATAACGCTTAAATTGGTGTTATAGTTCAACAAGCACATTTCAATCGCTCTAATATTGGCTTCTAAACCTGCTAAATCATTGTCTAAGCAAAAACACAACTCCGCATTTAGCTGGTTTAAAATTTTTATGTGATCTTTAGTGAATGCCGTTCCTATGCAACAAATCACATTATTATAATCAAAATGTTCAAAACTCATCACATCAAAAAAACCCTCGCATAAAATGACCTGCTTCTTTTGTGTTATCGCTTGGCGCACTTTATCCAAATTGTAAAGAATGAAAGATTTTTTAAAAATCTTAGTGTCTCTCCCGTTAATGTATTTAGCTCCATCCCTGGGATTTTTGATAGTGCAAGTTCTAGCGCTAAAACTCACAATCTTGCCGTTACTGTCTTTCAATGGAAAAGTGATCCTGTAATTGCAAAAGATCTTAAGCTCTCTGTCTTTGTTTTCAACACTAAAAAGCCCGCTCGCTATCAAATCATAAGGGCTAAAACGCTTTTTTAATTCGTTTTTCTCTTCATTAGTGCAAAAACCTAAATCATAATCTTTAACCTTTTCTAGCGTTACGCCCCTCCTATTCAAATACTCTAAAACATTGTTTTCTTTTAAAATCCTTTCTTTGAAAAGAGAGTTAGCGAATGCTAAAACTTCTTTTAGCCTTTCTTTTTCTTGTTTCTCTTCGTTGTTTTCGTATTCTAGTGAATAATTATACATGGAGGCTATCTCTTCAACCGCTTCTGTGAAACTGATTTTTTTAAATTCTTTTAAAAATTGAAACGCATCACCACAAGCACCACACCCAAAGCACTTGAAAATATTTTTTTCAGGGCTTACCATAAAACTCGCGCTTCGTTCATCATGAAAAGGGCAACACGCTTTCAAGTTCGCTCCGCATTTGTATAAGTCTAGGTATTTTTCTATAACATCCACAACGCTAACGATATTTTTTAGACCTTCAAAATTGGTAATCATTGCAAATCCTTTAATAATCGTAATCTTTTATTTCATATGGGCTATCATCAAGTTTTCTATAATTCGTATTGATTTCAAAAAGCTTATAATCAACCATTCTAAAGAATTGAACACCCTGTAAACCTGTTTGCTTATTTTTTAAAATTAAAACTCTTCGGTGTTTGTTCCTCTCGTTGTAGTCCTTAATGTGTTTTAGTTCCCCACTTTTGATTCTCTCAATCCTGATCATTACATGCGCTTCATGCGCGCCTTTACGGCTCCCTGTTGGCGCGTAACTATCGCTTTTGCTGTTTTGAATGATCAAAACGATGATGACTTGCAAGCGCTTAGCTAAGTCGGCTAAAGTAGTGAATTTAGTAGTCTCTACTTCTTCAATCGTTCTTCCTATAATTGGGGCTTGGATTTTCATTTGACTGTCAATAATAAAAAGTTTATGACCCTCTCTGGCTAAGAGTCTAATCTGTGAAACTAGTTCGTTAATCTCGCAACTTAGATCATCAATGAAATAATTTTCTTTGTTCAATTTGAAGTTTTTAGAGTTTAAAGTCTCTATGTGCTTTCTCACGCTAAACTCAAAACCAAAATAGGTTACTTTGTGGTTTTGTTGGGCGTTGGTGATGTATTGGACGCTTAAGAGCGTTTTACCGGCTTCTGGATCGCCGCTCAATAAAATTAACTGCCCCACTTCAAAACCGCCTTCACTGACATGGTCTAAAAAGTCAATGCCTGTAGGTATTTTTTCTATTTTAGGTTTTGATTTGAAAAACTCTTCCCACTCCCAATAATACTTTCCGTTTCTGTTAGTGCCTAATGTAGTGTATTTTCCTAAAAAATCAAAATCAAAAATCTCGCTCTTTCGTGTGGCTTTTATCAATTCGTTCGCTAAAAACTCTTGCATTTTTAGACTCAAGTATGTTTTAAAATCGCTCTTTAGTTCTAAATAGTTCGGATATGTATCCGCCTGTAAAATGGCGCTAAATTCTTTACTTTCAAACGCTTCATCGCCTATTTTTAGCCTTATGATTTCAAGCTGTATCACTTGGTTTTTGTTTTTCATCTCTAGCAAGGCCAAAATAATCTTTTGATTAAAAGGCGTAAAGTTTGAAATGGGTATTTCTTCTAAAAATTCTTCTAAATCTTTCGGATAGTTTATAAAACTATTCATTATCAGGTTCTGCATTTTTTACCTTTTTTATCTCTTTTTGTTTTTTTGTTCTAAAACTCTTATTGCGATCTCAAAATCTTGCATTTGCAAGTTCAAGAATAGGTTTTCTTTTTGAAACTTCCTAATGCCGTCTAAAATAGCTAAACGGACTATTCTTGTGAATGTGCAACACTTTTTTTTCTGCATCCTTTTTAGCCTTTTGTAGTTGCTTTCTCTTAGCTTTAGCTTCTTTCTCGTAGTTTTTAAGAGTTCGTCTATAGGCTCGTTTAGATTTAAACCATGCTGTCTCATCTTTATTTCCTTTTTCTTTTTCTAAAAAATAAATAATCATTCTTTCAACGATCGCGTTTCTGCTCATTCCCTCTTGCTCTTTGACAAGTTGCAAAATTTCTAACAATACTCTTTCAAAAAGCATGCATTCGGTTTCTACTTTGGGTTTAAAGTTCTTTTGCTTGTGTTTATAGCGCCATGGTCTCATTGCTTTATCCTCCTCTTTGCCTACCAAATGCAATATCCGTTATATTTGGGATTTGGCTTGTATTCAAATAACTCTTCGGCTTGTTGCGGCGGCGTAAAGCTTGGTTTAAACTCCATCACAGCATAAAGCTCGTTATAACCTTTGCGCAAGCTCTGGTTGACACATTTATTTAAGTCTTGGCCTTGTTCTTTCAACTCTAACGCTTGCTCCAGCAAGGCTTTTTTTGTGGCGTAAGTCAGTTTTGCTTTCTCATTTTTGTAGTGTAAAAACCGCTCAAACGCTTCCCTTTCGCGCTTGTCTAATCCACTTGTGTTTAAGTTACCTAAGATAGAAAAAACAAAATCACTAAAGCGTTTAAACAAACTAATGTTAATTTTAGAGCTTGTAGAAGAAAAATGATGATCAGTGTTTGCATTCTCTTGGTTATTGGAATGTTTTAAATCTTTTTGATCTTGAAGATTCTCACTCGCATTCATTTTTTCATGTTTGTTGTTATTCTTTTTATTTATAAGGGTGGTAAAAATTGGTGTTTCGGTGCAAACTTCGGTTTTAAGTGGTTTCTCGGCTTGTTTTCCTTGATTTTTCCGCATGGTAAATTTTGGTGTTTCGGCGCGATTAGTTTCATCAACGATAATAAAGTTATCTTGTTCTAATTGCTCTTTAGTTGGCGCTAAAATGTAAGCTTTTTCGCCTAAAAATTTTCCTAATTTGTTTTTATAGTAAATGATTTTTAAAAAGCCTTTTTGAACCAACTCTTTTAAATATTTGTTGAGCGTTTTAGTGTTCATATCCAGTTGTTTGCATAAAAACTCCGTCCTTGGTTTAAAAGAACTTGCAAGGCTGCTTAAAGTGATAAAAACAATCCTTGCATCTCTGCTTAACGGGCTATTAATAAGGATACTATTAGCGGTTTTGGTATAGTTGCTTTCCACATTCAAGTTATTTTTTAGTATGTAGTTCATTTTAGACTCCTTCCACTTTGAAGATTAGATAAAAAGCTAAGGTAAGAATAAGCGCGATTAAAAATAGCTCTAATCTCGTTTCTAAAATCCTTTTTTTTGGCTTTTTAGGCTGTTTTTTGTCAATATCATAGGTGATCATTGTTTTTATCCTTTTTGTGGGTTTTAGAGCCTTTTAAGGCTTTTAAATAGGCGCATAATTCTCTACCTAGATCGTTTAAATAACAAACCTTGTAAAAGTTGTTTTCTTTATCTTTTTCGCGCTTTTTATTGATGACCCATTGATTGCATAAGCCTTTTTTTTCAAGCTTGTTGAAAATCTTAAGCGTGTAATAGTAATCAATGTTAAGATCTTTTGAAATCTTGTCGGCTGTTTTGGGTAAATACGCTTTTTTATAAAGCGCTTTCAAAACTTCTAAATCGATCGGTTGTAATTTTTCTTGTTCCATTTTAAACCGCCTTTTTTTGGAGTAGGATAGAATAGCTTGTCACCCGCTTATTCCTAACATTGCAAACGCTAGATTTGATCGTGTGCGTTTTTTGGAGTTTTTTTAATTTTTGAATGAAATCAAAAAAACTTAAATCCGCATCGCTTTCTTTGATGATCTTGTAAGTCAAATATTGAAATAATCCTACGGTGTTCTTCTGGTTGTTGTTTTGGTTGTTCATAGCGACACCTTTAAAAACGCCGCTCGTTCTTTCTCTTGCTGCGGTATGTAGCGTGCATAGGTAGAATAAGTGATATTTAAATCTTTATGCCCCATGTTTTTAGAAACCCATAAAGGTTCCTCGCCCATGCTTATCATCAAGCTTGCAAATGTATGGCGTGTGGTGTAAAGCTTTCTTTCTTTAAGGTTCAATGCTTTCAATAGTTCTTTAAACATTCTCTGAAATTCTTGAGTCCTTTTAGGGATGCTAAGAAAGATCATTTTTTTATTAGCCGGTTCGCTTGCTTTTAGCTCTTTTAGGATTTTTTCCACTGGCTCTAATAGATCCACTTCTCTAATGCTTGATTTGTTTTTAGGGCTTGTGATGACGCCTGAAAGGTTTAAAGATTTGTCAATGTTGATTTTTTTGTTTGTGAAATCAATATCGCTCCATAAAAGCGCTAATTGTTCGCCTGTCCTTAAACCGGTAAAAAACGCTACCGCTAAAAACGCTTTTAATCGCAAGCTTGGCGCGTTTTCTATGAGCGTCTTAACCTCTTCTAAACTAAAAGGATCGATTTTTTCCCCCTCTTTAGCGTTTTTCATCGTGATTTTGAAATAGGGAGTTTTGTCTATATAGCCTTCTTGTTCGCAAAACTCTAAAAAGCTTTTCAATAAAGCGTTAAGGCTTAATAAAGTGTTCTTTTTATATTTTTTAAAAGCGTTGTTGTGGTAATTGGTAACGCTCTCTTTGGTGATTTTAGACACTTTCGCGCTCTCTTTAATGTTCATCAGCTTCACAATCGTGTTAAATCTTAAGTGCATAAATCGTAAGCTTTCTGCCTTAAGCCCTATTTTTTGGTTAAAAAAGCTTTCTTTAACTTGTGCTATGGTTGTATTTTTAGTTTTTTTAGCCGTTCTTTGGCTTTCTTGCTTTGGCTCTTTGTTAGGCTTTAACGCTCCTTTTTGCATTTTTAAAATTTTTTCTAAACTCAAGCCCTCTAAATACTCTAACGCTTCATCATTTTCTAAATTCAGGCTTTTAATAAGCTTGCTCAAGCTCTCTCGGTGGCGCTTGCTGTTTTTAGTGTAGTTCAAATAGAGGGCGTTTCCTCTTAAGTAGATGGTGTGCCTATGCATTAACGCCCCCTTTGGCTTTCTTTAGCGCTTGCTTGTGAGTTGTCTCTAATCGTGGTTATTTGACGATCGCTAAAGGCTCTTTTTGTGGGTTTTAAAGCGCTTTTTTTGCGTGCGTTGTCCCCTTAGGCTTTGGCGTGCTTTGGCTTGTGATCTCGCTTGTGTTGGCGTTATCGCTAGTTTGCACGCTGTTTTTTTGCACCTGTATCGCTTGCGTGATTTCCCTAAGCTTGTTGAAGCTTGTTGCTGTCTCATTTCTTTGTCTCATCTTATTCCCTTTCTGTATCTTTGACGCCCCTTTATAGCGTGGAGAGCGCGGATTAAATGTTATTTAAAGCTATTTAAAAATCTGTAATTGTGAGACAAGTAATAGAGCAGCCCCCTTGGGTTTTTGGAGTTGGAAAAAACCATGTTTTTTCAAACGCTTGCCCTATTGTATTGGGCTTTATAGTAACCGCTTTTTTTTGATTTAGTGGGATTTAGTGGGATTTATTTTTTTTGTAATTGAATTGATAGAAATAATCAATTTTTGAATTACAGAAATATCGCTTTAGGCTTGTTTATCTTTTCTATCGGTTTGTTTAAAAAGGTCGTGATTGCGGATAATACCGCTCATTTTGCCGATTTTGGATTTGATAAGGCGGCTAGCTTAAGTTTTATTCAAGCATGGATGACTTCTTTATCTTATTCGTTCCAGCTGTATTTTGATTTTAGCGGTTATTGCAATATGGCTATAGGCATTGCCCTCTTTTTTAATATCAAACTCCCTATCAATTTTAATAGCCCCTATAAGGCTTTGAATATCCAAGATTTTTGGAGGAGGTGGCATATCACTTTGAGCCGCTTCTTAAAAGAGTATTTGTATATCCCTTTAGGGGGTAATAGGGTGAAAGAATTAATCGTGTATAGGAATTTAATTTTAGTGTTTTTGATTGGAGGGTTTTGGCATGGGGCTGGTTGGACTTTTATCATTTGGGGGCTATTGCATGGGATTGCTTTGAGCGTTCATAGAGCGTATTCTCATGCCGCTAGAAAATTCCATTTCACTATGCCAAAGATTTTAGCATGGCTCATCACTTTTAATTTTATCAATCTTGCATGGGTGTTTTTTAGAGCGAAAGATTTGAATAGCGCTTTGAAGGTTTTAAAGGGGATGGTTGGTTTGAATGGCGTTTCGCTTTGTCATCTTTCAAAAGAGGCATCAGAGTTTTTAAATCGTGTCAATGATAACATGATCATGCACACCATGATGTATGCATCCCCCACATTCAAAATGTGTGTTTTGATAATAAGCGTCTCTTTTTGTTTAAAAAATAGTTCCCATTTATACCAATCTAATCAAATGGATTGGATTAAAACAACAAGCGCTTGTTTGTTGCTCTCTGTAGGTTTTTTATCTATTTTTGCCAGTTCTCAATCTGTCTTTTTGTATTTTAATTTTTAGGACACTAGCATGGAGTTTTGTAAAAAACAGACTTTAATCATTGTTTCTTTTTGCCTCTCTCTTCTTATAGGTGTTGGATTGTTTAATTACCTAATCGATCCTTTTGAGTATTTCAGGAAAGCAAAATACCCCATTGATTGGCATGAAAGAGTTGGGGGAACTTTATTGCCTTTTGAGGGGGTTGTTAAACATTACTCTTATAACAGCTTGTTAATAGGCTCAAGCATCAGTTTGAATTTTAGCTTAAAAGACATCCATGACTTGTTGGGGTTGAAAGATCCTATCAAACTCACCGTCTCTGGTATGAATATTGGAGAAATATTATCGTTGCTTCCTTTTGCTTTCAAGCACCAACCAGTCAATACCATCGCTATGGATTTAGCCTTACTTGGTGGGGGTTTGAACCAGCGCTCCAAATACTTTTTTGAATACCCCTATTCCACTGGAGGTTTTGTGTATTTATACAACTTTAGAGTCTTTAAAAACGCGTTGTTCTACTTTTCTAAAGATTACCTCAAAATTAAAGAAAAATCTTTTTGCAAACTCAATTCTTGGTTCCAATTATATGATTTTTGCAATAGCGTTTTAAATCGTTATGATTATAATTTCATGTTTGGTCATAATAACCCCCATGACTATACGCTGGATAATGTGAAAAGATCCTATTTATCAGCATTAAAAAATCCTAATCAATTAGCCATAGATGAAGAAAATGCTTATAAAATCACCAAACAGCTAGGGGATTTTATTCAAAAACACAGCGATAAACATTTTATTTTATGGACAAGAACGGACTCACTCTTAAAATACAAGGTTTATAACCATACCATTTTAACGCGCAATTTAAACACCATCCACAACGCCCTAAAAGCGCTTTTAAAATACCCTAATGCAGAAATCCATGACTTGCGCACCATGCCATTAGCTAAAGAGATAAAGTGCTATAAGGATATAGGACACTATGATCCCATAGGTTCCAAAGAAGTCTTGCAAGCCATAGCGAGCAAGAAATACCTACTCACTCCCAATAACATTGATTCCTTCAAGCAAAAACTCATCCAAACGATAGAAAACTATCAAATCCCTAAAGAAATTCAAAATTAGAGCTAATTTTTATGAGCGAAATGCCTTTCAATGCAATCGCATAAGATGTGGATCATAAGGATGTGCATTTCTTGGATTCGTGGGGTGTCATCGCTAGGGACAATCAAAGCCATATCGCTTAAAGGCTTCATTTTCCCCCCATCACGCCCCGCTAAACTAAGCGTTTTCATCTCTAAATCTTTGGCTTTTTCATAAGCTTTTAGGACATTTTTGGAATTACCGCTTGTAGAAATCCCTATCAAAACATCGTTTTTTACCCCCAACGCTTCCACCTGTCTGGCAAACACTTCTTCATAACCATAATCGTTCGCAATGGCGGTAAGAGCTGAGGTATCCGTGCTTAAACTTATTGCGCTCAAGCCTTTCCTTTCCAATTTATAGCGCCCGGTCAATTCAGCGGCAAAATGCTGTGCATCGCTAGCGCTCCCCCCGTTACCGCAAATAAGGATTTTCCCTTGATTTTCTAAAGTTTCTGTCAAAAGATGAACGCTTTGTTTTAACGCTTCTTGCAAACTTTCTAAACTTTTTTCTAACGCTTCCTTATGGGCTAAAAATTCTTTTTTTATTAAACCATCAATCATTGCATGTCCTTTTAATTTTTTCTATGATAGCGCTCGTGGAATAACCTTCTTCAAACTCCATCAAGTGGGTTTCTTTAGCAAACTCGCTCCCTATGACTTCTTGATTGAGATAGTCCGCTCCCTTGACTAAAATATCAGGCTTTAGGGCTTGAATTAATTTGATTGGCGTGTCTTCTTCAAACACCACGACATAATCCACGCAAGACAAACTCGCTAAAAGAAACGCTCTGTCTTTTTCGCTCACTATGGGGCGTTTATCTCCCTTAAGCCTTTTAACGGAAGAGTCGCTATTTAACCCTACAATGAGAATATCCCCTAAAGCTTTAGCCTTTTGCAAATAGCTCGCATGCCCTTTATGGAGGAGGTCAAAACAGCCATTGGTGAAAACGATTTTTTGCTGATCTAAAGTTTCTAACAGCTTTTCTAAAGGGAGGATTTTAGGGTGCGTTTGGTTTAAAATCAAAGCGATTTCTTCTAAACTCGCTAACGCGCTCCCCATTTTACCCACCACCACCGCCGCAGCCGCATTGGCAAACTCGCAAGCTTCTTTTAGGCTTATCGATTCTAATAAAGAGAGCGTTAAAGACGCGATCACCGTATCGCCTGCCCCGGTTACATCATAAACCTCTTTAGCGATAGTGGGGCAATTGACCAGCTCGCCCTTTTCTAAAAAAGCGATGCCTTGTTCGCTCAAAGTGACTAAAGGCATAGCGATTTGATAAGTTTCTTTTAAGATTTGGAGCGCTTTTGATAAATTCGCATGGCTGTCCAACTTCAAATGGAGCGCTTGTTCTAATTCAGCGCGATTAGGCGTGATCAAACTCGCATGAGAATATTTGCTATAATCCTTCCCTTTAGGGTCGCATAAAATGAGCTTGCGGTGTTGGTTGGCTAGAGCGATCATTTTTTGAGTGAGTTCAAAATCCAACACGCCCTTATTGTAATCTGAAAGGATAACGCCATCTATTTCTTTAATTTTTTCTGTGAAAAAATCTAAAAGTTTTTTTCTTAAATCAGCGTTTAAGGGGTCTTTGATTTCCTTATCCACGCGCACGATTTGTTGGTTTTGCGCGATGATGCGCGTTTTGAGCGTGGTGCAACGGGTTTTATCTGTTAAAATTCCTGAAGTGTCAATCCCCCTTGTTTTTAAAGCGCTAATGAAATGCTCGCCCTCTAAATCATCGCCCACGACCCCACATAAAAAGACTTTAGCCTTTAAAGAAATGAGGTTATTAGCCACATTAGCTGCTCCGCCTAAATTCTTGCTTTCTTTTTTGACTTCTAAAACAGGCACAGGGGCTTCAGGCGAAAGGCGTTCGCTCTTCCCCCACAGGTAATAATCAGCGATCAGATCGCCCACGACTAAGATTTGTTTCATGCGTGCTGTTCCTTAAAAACCGCATGGATATGGGGCAAATAATCTTTAATACCGCTTTCTAAATCGTATAAAGGGGTGTAATCTAAATCCAAAATAGTAGGTTCAATGTGCGCTTGGGTGTGCTTTTGGAAGAAAGCATAAGGGTTTTTGATATAAGTTACTTTAAAATCCCCCAAATGCTCTTTTAAAACGCTAACGATTTCATTATAACTTCTGGCTTGGGAATAACCCACATTATAAACCCCGCTTTTTTGAGCCTTCATCGCTTTCACATTCGCTTGGATCACATCTTCAATATAGACAAAATCCCTTAATTGCTCGCCAAATTCAAAAAGCTTGACTTCCTTAAACGCCATTGCGCCTAAGGCGAGTTGCAAGATCATAGAAGCGGTTTTCTCTTTATAAAACTCCCTAGGCCCATAGACATTAAAATACCTTAAGCCCACTTGAACATTGTCATTGGAATGGGAGAGGACAAATTCGTCCATGCAAAGCTTGGAAAAGCCATAAACATTTTCAGGGCTTTCGTTTGAGCCTACCACATTGGGGGCTTTAGTGTTGCCATAAACGCCCGCTGAAGAAGCGTAAACCACTTTAGCCTTTTTTGAGCGAGCGATCTCTAAAAGGTTTAAAAAAGCCTGATAATTGGTTTTCATCACTAATTCTTGATCCATCATGGTCGTATCAGAAATGGCGGCTTGGTGGAACAAATAATCAAAATGCAATTTGTCTAAACGCCTTAAATCTAAGGGGTTGTTAATATCAGCTATAACCACCTCACCCTTAAAACCGATTAAATTCTTAAAATGCCCTAAAGAACTGGGACGGTTATTACTAGAGAGCGTGTTACTGCGAAATTTATCTAAAATGATTACTTTAGCTTTAGGGTGGTTCTCTTGAAAATAAAAGGCTAAATTACTGCCTACAAAGCCAGCCCCACCGGTGATTAAAATGGTTTGATTTTCTAACTCATCATCAATATAACGCATCATTATCCTTATTTAATCCAATTGATCATCTCTTTAAGATCTTTACATTGTATCCAAGAATGAGAAGTTTTTACAAAGTTTGCGGCCAATAAAAGGTTATTTTTAACTTTAGCACTCAAGCCGGCTAACATGTCGCTTTCTTTATCGCCTATCATAAAAGATTGCTCCAAGCAAATTTGATGCTCTTTAGCGGCTTGCAAAATCAAAGAGGGTTTTGGCTTTCTGCAAGCGCAATTTTCTTCTGGGGCATGCCTGCAAAAATAGACGCCATCCAAATTAAAACCTAATTCTTTAAGCAAGCTTTCTTGGAGGTATTCAGTGAGATTTTCAAAATCTTTAAGGGTGTAATAGCCCCGGTTGATCCCAGATTGGTTGGTGATTAAAAGCAGTTTGTAGCCTAAAGATTTCGCATGGTTTAATAATTCAAAAATCCCTTTTTGAAACTCAAAATCTTCTTTTTGACTCACATAGCCTTTATCAATATTGATAATGCCGTCTCTGTCCAAAAAAAGGGCTTTGTTAGTGGCGCTCATGCATTCGCTTGTGATCGTGTTGGGTGGTTTCGCTTGAATGGTGCATCGCATGGGGGGTTTGGTGGTTGATGAGCATGATCCCCATATAAAGGATATAAAGCCCAAAAACCCCCATTAAACCTTTAGACAAAAGATTGAAAAATTTCCTGTAAGAAATGGAAATTTTGCTTAAAAAAACCCCCATTAAAAACAACGGCACGCTAGTGCCAAGCCCAAAAGAAAGACCTAGCATCGCTCCCATAAACACGCTATGACTAAGAATTGCACTCGCTAAAAACGAATACACCATCATGCAAGGTAAAAACCCGTTCAACACGCCTAAGAAATACAGCCCTAGAATGTTTTGAGATTGCAAGGTTTTTTTCATCAAAAAAGAGATGAAAGGGATTTGAAAGCTTAATTTTTCCATTCTTGCCCCCAAGAGTGCTAAACCGATCAAAATAATCCCCATGCTGATGAATAAAACACCCCTAAAACCCATGCTCACGCTAAGACTATGCCCTAAACCCGCCGCTATAGCCCCTAAAAGCATGTAGGTGCTGATTCTCCCTAAATTATAAAGGGCATGGCAAGCGAGCTGGTAAGAAAAGCTTGTAACTTTAGAAAATCTTATTTGACTAAACGCGCTCACAATCCCCCCACACATGCCCACACAATGCCCTAAAGACATGCTCAAAGCGGCCAAAAACATGCCCAAAAAACTCAAATTGTGCGTCATTTGCATTCTAATATCCCTGCTTTTTTAAGAGCGATTTCCATCCCGTCAAAAACCAAACGCTCCTTGCAAACAGAATGGGGTAAAAACGCGCTCAAATACTTCGCATCGCCCCCACAAAGATAGATTTTTTGATTTTTGGCTAAATGTTGGATACAAGAGATGACGCTTAAAATCATGCCGTAATTCACAGCATCCCTAGTGTTTTTAGGCAAAACTTCTAAAGAATCTAAGGCTTTGAAAGGTTGCTCTAAAATTTTAGCGCTTTTTTGATACGCATGGATATATTGGGCTAAACCGGGCAAAATACACCCTCCTAAATGCTTGCCCTCTTGGACTAAATCAATCGTAATCGCGCTCCCCGCATCCACGATCACTCCATTATTTACCGCCAGACACGCCATTTGCCGGTCTATCCCAAGCCCCATATAGTCGGTTTCTAAATGAAAAAATCCTGCAATATTTTTAGCGTTAGGGTAACAATCCAAAAGGGCTTTTTCATTTTCTTCATTCACGCTAATGTAAAAGATTTCCTTTTGAATACCCAAACGCTTTAAATCTTCTTTAGCGCTTGAAAAGAGCTGATAGTTTTGCGCGAAATGGATACGCGTGTTGCCTATATCGCATAAAACCAAATCCTTTAAATCTTTAAAACATTGTGGCATGGGGTTACTTCGCTTTTAAAGCTTTTTTTCTTTCTTCAAGCTCTTTTTCATCTCTTTCTTGTTGCTCTTTCGCTCTTTGTTCAAATTCTCTCGCCCTTTGTTCGGCTTTGGCTTTTTTCTTTTCTTCTTTCAAGCGGCGTTTTTCTTCTTTAGGGCTGAGTTTTGGCGCTTCTTTAAAAGCATTATCCTCTTTTGAAACAGGAGCGTTTTTATTTTCTTGATTTTCTTTTACGCCTTGTTGGATAGCGTTATTTTGATTGTTAATAGGCTCCATACCGCGTTGATTGGCTTTAACTTCATTCTCTTCAAACCCGCTATTTCTTGGCTTAACTTTGTTTTCTTCTAAAGGCTTTTCTTTAACTTTATGCCTTTCTTGCAAATAAATAGGAGCGTTCCCTTTTTCGTCTTTTTGAGATTTTTTAGATGCAGGTTTTTCCACAACGGGATAAAGCTTGGGTTTAAAATTATTATAATCTAAATAGTAGCGATCATAATACACCCGATTTTTATCATAAAACACCCCTTTATCCAAACGATTAGATGAAAAAAACTTAAAACTGCCTATAGTTGGCGTTTTATAGACATTATACGAATTAAAATCATTCAAATCCACCTCTATCACATACCCTCGTTTTTCTAAAGAATACAATTTATTATGATTCAATACAATCGTATTGAGCGAAGCAAAGGGCAGTTTCACGCTGTTTAATTCCCTCAAACTCTTATCCATTTGCAAAATCTGCCCGTCTAGCGTGAGCACGTATAAAGTCCCCTTATCATAAAGCAAATCCACAATATCCCCATCATAGTTGAACTCTTGACCGCTCACTACTGAGAGTATTCTTTTCCCTGTAGAAGCGATCATGTTATTGCCATCTACGATAAGGTAAGTGATATTGTTAAAAAACTTATCGCTGCTGATAACAATGTTTCTAATAGGCGTAGGGGTTCCATGCACATAATCCACGACCAACAAGCGCCCATCTAGCATGGGGAATACCACGACCGTATCCATAAAAATAGGCATCGCCATTAAAGAATTGATCGTGGTGCTTGGGGAACCTTTCTCACTAAAAAGCAATTTTTGAGAAGTGATGTCGTATAAATTCGCTGAATTGTCCGCTAACACCACCGCTAAAAGATTCCCTTTAACGCTCGCACTCAAGGCAAAAGTTTCCAAAGGAATAATGATGGATTTCTGGCGGGCGTTAGGGTTATTGCTAATCAATTCCACTTGATGACAGACTTTATCTTGAACTTCTGCTTCAACGCCCTTTAATTTTAATTCCGTTTCTTCAGTCTTAGCCGCCTTGCTTTTGCTTGTTTTTTTATCAATTTTGTTCAAACAATCTTGTGCAAGGATGAAAAACCCCTGACTCTCATTTAAAAAACTGCTTTCATAATTGAAATTCTTACCGATTCTTAACTGCGTTAAACCTTTATCGCCTATAACCGCTCCATTTTTCAAAATGGCTCCATAACGATTAGACGAAACGATGCTTTCTTGCAAATGGTTAGGGAAATACGCTTCGCCTTTAATTTGGTGTTTAGCGGGTTTGAAGTATTTTTTCATGTTACAGCCGCTAAAGACAATTAGGGCTATGAGTAAGATTAAAAATGGTTTGTTCATCAAATCAATGCGTTCCTTGAATGGTTTCTTTTTTTAGATTAGTTGGTTTGGAAGGGTTTTGTTGAATATCTTCTAACATTCCATAATGTTTTAAAACAGAGATTATAGCATAGAGTGAAGAACTTAGAGGGATAGTTGATAAACTTTGATGCGCTTTTTTAATTGCGTCTTTAGAATTTTCTTCATACAACAAATTCACTTCTTGTAAAGCGCTCATTTCTTTGAGAATGGGGCTTTTTTCAAGCAAGTTTTTATCTCTAGAGAGCGATGCGTAAGAATATTTGGCAAATGTTTTAACGATTCCATTAGAAGATTGTGAAAGCCTTTTAAACTCGTTTGCATCGTTTCTCTCACTCGCTCTGGCGAACTGATACAAGTCATACAACTCTGGGGCAACTTCTTTCAATCTTTTTTGCAAAGCTATATTATTAGGACTCTCTAGCACTTCATTATAAATTTGAGTGATTCGCTCTCTAGTTTGCTCATGCTTATAATCTTGCAATTTTGTATCCCCTAAATAAGCGATAAAAGCCACCACGATAAACAACAACACCCACTTGTAGCGTTTGAAAAACTTTTCTAATCTAAACGCCCCTTCTAAAAGCTTTTCATCGCTTTTAAATTCGTTTTTAACTTGCTCTAAATTTTCCTTAATACTCATGCCTTACTCACTCCTGTGCTGCCAAAGCCCCCGCTACCCCTTGAAGTTTCATCTAATTGTTCGCATTCTATAAATTCGGCTTTATAAGTTTTTTGAACCACCCCTTGAGCGATCCTATCCCCTACTTGAACTTTAAAATCTTTATCGCTCAAATTCGCTAAAATGACCTTAATCTCGCCCCTATAATCATTATCCACCGTGCCAGGAGAATTTAACACCATCACCTGATGATTCAAAGCTAAACCGCTACGGGTGCGCACTTGCAATTCATACCCCACTTCTAAAGACAAACAAATCCCTATTTTCACCAACCCCACGCTATGAGATTTGATCATTACTTCTTCTACAGCATGCAAATCAAAGCCTGAAGAACCCTCGGTTTGGTATTTAGGGATAAGGGCGTTTGGGTGGATTTTTTGGATTTTAATTTTCATCAAAACAAATCTCTTTATAATAAATGTCTAAAATTTCAAAATCGCTCTCGCCATTAGGCAATTGAATACTCACCGCATCGCCCTTGCTCTTACCTATCAAACTTTTAGCAATCGGCGAACCAAAAGAGATTAACCCTTTAGCCGGATCGCTCTCCACGCTCCCTACTATCGTATAAGAAAACTCTTTATCGTTATCCAAATTAAGGATTTTAATCGTGCTGCCAAAACTCACTTTATTATGGGCTAAAGCGCTCGGGTCAATCACTTGAGCGTTAGCGATAATTTCGCTTAAATCCACGATTCTCGCTTCAATGAAGCGTTGTTTTTCTTTAGCGGCATGGTATTCAGCGTTTTCTTTCAAGTCCCCATGCCCTCTAGCAATATCAATTTCTTTCACAATATTAGGCCGTTCCACCTCTTTTAATTGCTTCAATTCCGCGCAAATTTTATTGTATCCATGCATACTCATAGGTTCTTTATTCATTTAATCTCCTAAGCTTATTCAGTAGAGATTATAGTAAAAATTAAGCTAAATTCAGCAAAAAAGCCATTTCATTAGCGATTTTTCTCGCGCTCCCACTGGCTAAATATTCCCTTAATCTCAAACTTTCTTTAAAATAGCGCTCTCTATCCATTTCTTCATACGCTTTTAACAAGCCCTCTACGCTCAAAAAATGCTGGATCAATTCTGGGTGTAATTGGCTCTCCCCAAGCCCTGGAGTTTCATTGTTTAAGGCGTTATAAAAGATGTTCGCTAAACCTATATAATGCAAATTGACAAGCATTCTAGCGATCAAAAAATCCATCGTTTTAGCCCTATACACTAACACAAAAGGCGTGCCAATCAGAGCGGCTTCTAAAGTCGCTGTGCCGCTGCAAATGAATGCAAATTCCGCTTCAAACAAACTCTTATGTGCATCATAAGAAATTTCAAATAATTTAATGTCTTCTCCATAAAGAGCTTTCAAATCCAACCCCCTAAAGAAACTCGGCACGACCAACACACGCCTTTTAAACCCTTCGTTTTGTTCTAAAATTTGAGCCACTTTGACAAACAAGGGGAATATTTTAGCGATTTCACTTTTTCGGCTTCCTGGCATGAACACTAGAGTTTCGCCCTTAATATCTTTTTTATAATATTTAATTTCATCTAATAAAGGGTGTCCTACATATTGGGCTTTTTTTTGGTAATAGCCCACTTCAAAAGGCAAAATCGCTCCCAAAAAATCGCAGTATTTTTCAAGGCTTTTAGCGCGCCATTTTTTCCATGCCCAAACTTGCGGTAAAATATAATACATGATTTTTTTATGCGGATCTTGTTTTTTGATTTTTTTGGCTAGGGGGATATTGAAAGAAGAAGAATCCATTAAAAGCACCATATCCGCTTGTTTGGCTAATTGGACCATTTCTTTATGGGCTTTGAGTAAAAACCCTAAACGGCCTATCACATCTCTAAAACCCATGATGGAAAATTCCCTAGGGCTATAGAGCGCTTCTTTGCTTTCAAACACACCAATAAAACGATAATCTTTAGGCAAATTGCGGCGTAATTCCTCTAAATGCGCATTAGAGCTCGCTTCTAAAGCGCTCACTAAAATCGTGGGCATTATTTGTCTTTCAAAAGGTTTTGGACTTGATAGAGCTTGATTTCTTTATGCAAATCCCTTAATTCAATTTTGAGTAACGAATTTTCAAAATCTTTTTTAGAGAGATGGTTTTTTAAAAGCCTGTTTTCGCGCAAAACACTGCGGTATTGCAAATAAAGCCCTTCATCAAACACGTGCTTGCTGGGTTTTGCCATTATAACCTGATTATCATCAGTGTAAATCCCCACTTCTTCAAGGGCTTTAGGGAAAATCACATCCTCTTGTGTATTTTGTGTTTCTTTGTTTAAGCGGGAGTTTTCTTTTTCTAATTTTTTTTGATAGATTTCTTGCTTCAAACCTTTTAAGGCGCTCTTTTTCTTACGCAAGATTTCTTGGACTTGCTTCAATTCCAAACGGATTTTTTTTAAAACTTCTCTAGTGTCTTTAATTTCTTGCTGGTAAGCGTTCAATTCTTCTTGCATCGGTTTTTATTCCGCTAACATTTCCAAAGACAACAAACGCATTTCATTGCCTTGAGTGATAACGACATTCTTGCTGTGGCATTTCTCACACACCCCATAATCTAGCGCGTTAGGCTTAAAAACATGCGAACAATCCTTGCATTCTAATTCAACCTTTTCATCTACAATGTCTAAAACAGCGTCTTTACACACCAAAGATTCTTCTCTAAAAGTCTCAAACGCGCTCACAAACAAGCTCTTATCCATAGCGCTTCTTTCACCAATACCGACCACAACTCTTTCAATCTTATGGGCTTGATTTTTCTTCGCATGCTCTTCGCAAAGAGCGATTAAAGAAGAAACGACCGAGTATTCATGCATGCTAAACCTTAATCTTTAAATTAGCCCCTATTATATTGTATTAGAGTAATCTTTCAGTTTATTGCTTAAGATTCAATAGGGTGTTAAGGATTTGATCGGATGTGGTTACCGCTTTAGAGTTCGCTTGAAACCCCCTTTGAACCACAATCAAATTCGTTAAGCTCCGGCTCAAATCCACATTACTAGACTCTAGTTTAGATCCTGAAATCGAACCCCTACGCCCCGTATTAGCCGCGCCGATTAAGGCTTGCCCTGAGTTTCCGGTTTGAGAAAAGACATTCCCGCCTAAAGCCTGTAAGCCCGCATCGTTAGCGAAATTCGCTAAAGCCACTTGAGCGAGCGCTAAAGTCCTGCCATTACTGAACGCTCCTAAAAGCACCCCGTCTGAATCAAAGCGGACATCCATCAAATCGCCCGCTTGATAGCCGTTTTGCTCAATCGCATAAGTTTCAGAAATCTTATCCACGCTCGTTAGCCCATCAAAACTCCCTGAGGAACCAAAGGCCAAATTGATGCGTTGGGGGGCATCAGCGCCATTTTTAGGATCAAATTGCAAAAGAGGCGGGTTCATGCCTGCAAGCGATCCGTCGTTATTGAAGTGCAAACGGCCTCCCTCAAACACATTAGGCCTAGCCGCTGACCCCCCTACTAATTCCCCAGGCTCAGGCACGATCACTCTAAAATTCCATTCCGCTCCCCCACTCCTATAAAACTCAATGCGCATGGCGTGTTTAGTGCCTAAGCTGTCTATCACATCAATGCTTGTCGCATGCGTAGCGTGGGTGAATTTAGAACTGCTCGCTGACGCTCCCCCTTCAATCAAAGAAGCGGTGTTAAGCCCTTTCATCGCGTTTTTAAACAAAACATTGTTCGTTACGCTGTCTGAAGAATACCCGCTCACAAAGATATTGAGATTTTCTTTAATGACATTTTTATTGTCTTTATTATTGATTTCAAACATGCCGTATTGGTTGATTGTAACCCCTATAGAAGCGGCTGAGTCCTGGTAATTGTCCGCTAGGCTAGGATCTTTAACGATATTAGCGTCATGCTGGATTAAGGCGCGCAAGTCTTCAGTGGTCCTAAACTGCCCAATATCCGCATTAGGGCTGATAGAATGCGTATAACTATATTTGAAAGCCGTTACATCTTTATCGCCGTCTAAAAAGTTAGCGAACGCTCCGGTCCCAGCTTGAGTAACCACAATATTTTTAAGCTTTTCATCGCCGTCTAATTCATTGGTGTTTTCCAAACGCAATTGCTTGCCGTCCAAATAAGCTTCAATGCCCGTTTGGCTTTTGACCGCATTGATCGCATTTTTCGCCGCTACTAAGCTTGAAGTCCTGCTCACCGCTGAATCGTTCGTGAAAGAAATCTTAACCCCATTCAACTCAAGCGTGCTGTTTTCTGCAGAAGGGAGGATGTCTTTGACCATTTTCGCACTCTTATAGCTCACCCAAATCCCTTGATTTTCATTCAACAAAAGAGCGTCGCCATCTTCATTGTATAAAGATCCCATGTCTTCGGCGACTTGAGCAAGATTCGTGCCTGAATCATACACCGGATTAATGCCATCTGAAGGGGTTTTAGCTGAAGAATCCAAAGCAAATATCGCCGCTGTTTGATCGGCATGCCTTCCAGCGTTTAAATTCGCCCTCATAGAAATACGGTTGCTCGCTCTGGCTGGCATCACCATTCCTGGATCAATTCTAATGTTTTCTAAAGGGCCGGTGTTATCCACTTTTAAAGCGTCTGTATCGCTCCCTTTATTGCCGGTATCGCTCCCATTTCTCACCCACCCTTGCACCACAAGCCCACCGGTGGTAACCAAACTCCCTTGCGAGTCAAAAAGGAACTCCCCGTCTCTAGTGAAATTGCGCGTGATCCCCCTATCAGGGCTAATGATAAAAAAGCCATCGCCTTGAATCGCTAGATCGGTTTTGACATCTGTGTTTTGGATATTGCCTTGTGAAAAGATTTTAGTCGTCGCATCCACGCCTACCCCAAGCCCCACAGAAAAGTCATTCTGCCCTGCCAACCCGTTTTTATAGGGCGCGGTAGCGATGAGTTTGACTTGAGAGAGCATATCCACAAAAGAAGCCCTAGAATATTTAAACCCAGTGGTATTCACATTCGCAATATTATTACTCTCAATATCCAAAGCGATTTGGTGGGCTTGCATCCCATTGACACCAGACCATAAAGACCTAAGCATGGTTATCCTTTAATTTAAAGAAATTCAATCTATGCAAAATAAAGCAAAAGTTGTTCCTAAATAGCTTTTTAGAATGATTGATTGCAGATTTTAATTTTTGTTAATCAAAAAGATCAGTCAAATTCATAAGGGATAGGGGGTTTTGTAACACTACCCCCATAACGCTTTTTAAAGGTTGTCGCTCAAATTTAAGAATCTACCTTAACGCAAAATCGCGCATTCATGATCTTGAATCTCTTCGGCTGAAGCGCGATTGGAAGTCAATGGGTTAAATCGTGTCGCTAACAAGACAAAGGAGTTATCGCTTTGTTGCACCACCGCCAAGCCATAGTCTCCCATGCGTTTGCGCGCGTTAGGCACTTCTTCAGCAAGCATGATAAAGGGGCTTTTTTGCGCCAATTCGCTTTCTGTTACCCGACGCGCCAGATATTTATGCCCACTCAAGCCGCCTGATAATGGCGACCAACGGCTGTTGATTTTTTTTAGATTATTGTCTAGCTGTTTGCGCGCTTCAAGGCTAATGCAAGAGATATGGATATGGAAATGGTTTTGCGATCGCCCCTTATGAGAGTTAATCGTCAAAGAGATCGCGCTATCAGGAATGGGTTTGCCGTATTTTTTACTCATAAAATCCCGCGCTTGCCAGGATAAATAAAAAAAGTTAGGCGTAGAAGGATCAAGCAACAAAGGGCTTTCAATACCGCTAATGTGAGTTGTTGGCATCAACAAATACTGCAACGGGCCGTTAATATCTTTTAAAACCACATAGCCGGCATTGGGTTTGACTTCTATGCATGGCGAAGGATTCTGATTTTTCTCATAATTAGGCAAACATTTCTCAAAAACAATCTTACGCAACACATTCGGATCTTTAGCGTTTAAACTCATAACAAAGATAGTTATCATCGCTAAAAAAAGAAAGCCCGCTTTTTTCATCTTTTTTGCTCCTTGTTTTTAATGAGAGTTTTTACAAACTCTCTTGTTATTTTTCTACAATAGTGGTTAAAAGCTTTAATTATTATGATTATTTTAACGAATTTTAACTTATTAGTAACTTTTAGTAACCTAAAAAACTTAAATTAATGGCATTAAAAATGCTAAAAGAATTTTTTAAAATATTAAATAACTTGCGTTAAGCAGGTGATAATTTTTCGTCATGCGATTTTATGGGATTGATACTTATCACAATAAAGCGTTTTATAACCTTGATTTAGGTAATATCATTATACTGATACCACAATAAGGACAACTATCATGCAAGATTTACCCCCATGCCCTAAATGCAACGACGCCTACACCTACCATGATGGCGTGCAATTGGTTTGCTCTAGCTGTTTGCATGAATGGAATGAAAATGAAGCTAATGATGAAGAATTGATCGTTAAAGATTGCCACAATAATCTTTTACAAAATGGGGACTCGGTCATTCTCATTAAGGATTTAAAGGTTAAAGGTTCATCTTTAGTGCTTAAAAAAGGCACCAAAATCAAAAATATCAAGCTTGTCAATGGCGATCACAATGTGGATTGTAAAATAGAAGGGCAGAGTTTGTCTTTAAAATCTGAATTCCTCAAAAAAGCTTAGGAAAATACAAAAGCTTAAGAGTGAGAAAAGCTTAGTGGCTTTTTAAGCTTGTAAAATCATTTTTTAGAAAAAATCAACTTATCCAGTTTGAAAAAAATGAGTGCTCCAATGGTTTGCCCCAAGAAAAGATTGAGCCACAACGGGAAATTGAAATAATAGAAAATCTCCATAAAAGGCAGCATCACCAACGCGCTCAACATCCATCTAAGCCAATAAACCAAAAACAGCTTAGAAGCGTATTCTGTGCCAAGTTTCTTAAAAAATTCTCGCATAAAGACAATCCTTTAAACCCTTTTTGCAAACTCTCCTTAAAAAGGAAAGCTTACTATCAAGGAATATTCCTAAATTTCATGTCTTTAGACAATCGTATAGGACACTCTTTTTTCAAAAAGTTTGCTCTCGTAATTGCCTAAATCCCTACCATCTACAAGGGCAAAGGCATCGCCAAAAGTCGCCAATAAGGCAGAATCTAACTGCATGTCTTTATGACGATTCAACGGGATAAAAACTTCCTTGTGATTATTTTGAAAATCAAACGCTAGAAATGAATCTTTCAAATACACTTCTACCCTAGAAGCGTTTTTCACCACGCTGTTTTGAGCCAATTTCAAGCCTTGCACTTCAGCGCTTTTAATCCCACACGCATGGCATAAGGACACAAACATGCTCTCTTTTGAAATGGTTGCAAACCAAGGCAAACTCTCACGCTTGGATAAATTTTCTTTACCCTCTAAAGCCTTCTGTCTCTTAGGCATCTCATGCTTGATAAACGCATAAAAATTACGAACGCTTTCTTTAGGGGTTGTTCCCTTGAGCTGGTTGGCAATGTTAGCCACGCTCGCATCGTCTCTTTCATAACGCCCCATTGCTACAAAATCGCTCGTTTCAAACAAACGCTCATTCAATTGATAGCTAGCGATCTCATAAGACAAATGGACTTGCTTTTTTTGAGTGCTTTTTAAAAAATCCACTTGCAAATAAGGCACTCCAAAATTGAGCATGCTTTTATAACTGGCATGATTGCCTTGTAAATGCACATTGCTCGCTACAACACTCGGCATGGGAATGAAAAGTGAAGTGTGTTCTGCAGAATCAAAATCAATGCTGTATTGAGCTTCTATTTTATATTTTGCAACACTCCCTTTGCTTTCTTCTGCCTGCAAAATCTGTGCTCCTAAAACAGCACCTGTAGCACCTAAAGCAGTCGTTTTAATAAAATCCCTTCGTTTCATAACTATAACTCTTTATTGTAATTTTTAAATTCGTTGAATGAATGAAAAAATAGGACACACCACCAACCCTAAAGGATTGATAAGTATCCAAAAACCTAAATTTTGAAAGACAAAGCGTTCCTAAAAAATAAGAACGCTTAAAGAAAAGGGTTACTTTTTCTTTTTCATGTGGTGCATGTCTTTTCCATGCATGTCTTTCATCATTTTTTGGTGTTTTTCAAGAGCTTTTTTAACTCCCTCAGCGTATTTGGGATCAGCTTTCTTGAAATGCTCCAATTGTTTATCCACAATTTCCTTATGGGTAACATGAGCTAAAGACTCTCCAATAGTGTCATGCAACCTTTCTTTTTCATCAGCTGGCAATGAGCGGTAGTAATCACCTGGTTGGGTGTAGTAATCGCTATCATCAGCTCTGTAATCCCAATTCCACACTTCAAACTCTTTCTCAATATGAGCTAAGTTGAACTTAGGATCTCTCGCGCTCTTATCTTCTTTATAACCTGGCAATGAGCTAGGCGTATAGTTTTGTAAAGAGCCGTAATACCCGTTTTGCATGTAACCATCTCTGCTAGAAGAGTGGAATGGGCATCTTGGTTTATTAACCGGTATTTGAGGATAATTAACCCCTAAGCGGTAGCGGTGTGTGTCCCCATAAGAGAACAAGCGCCCTTGTAACATCCTATCAGGGCTATAGCCAATTCCAGGAACGACATTAGCTGGAGTGAATGCCGCTTGCTCCACTTCTGCGAAATAGTTTTCAGGATTTTTATTCAACTCTACAATGCCCACTTCCATCAACGGATAATCTTGGAGATACCAAATTTTAGTTACATCAAACGGATGGAATCGATACTTCTTAGCATCCTCTTCTGGCATCACTTGAATGCTCAATTTCCATTTTGGGAAATCCCCTCTAGCGATCGCATCGAATAAATCCCTTTGATTGGAATCGGGATCATGCTTTCTGATTTCTGCGGCTTCTTCGTTAGTCAAGTGCTTAACGCCTTGCATGGTGTGAAAGTGGAATTTCACCCAAAAGCGTTCGCCTTTAGCGTTGATGAGACTGAAAGTGTGGCTGCCAAAACCATCCATGTGGCGGAAAGATTTAGGGATCCCTCTATCGCTCATAACCCATGTGACTTGGTATAAGCTTTCAGGAACATTACTCCAAAAATCCCATACCATGTCGTGGTTAGGCAAATTGGTTTGAGGATCTCGTTTTTGAGTGTGGATGAAATCAGGGAATTTGATCGCATCACGGATAAAGAAAACAGGCGTGTTGTTCCCTACTAAATCCCAGTTACCTTCTTCAGTGTAATACTTCATCGCAAAACCTCTAGGGTCTCTCACCGCATCCGCACTGCCTCTTTCACCAGCCACAGTAGAAAATCTGAAAAAGCATTCTGTTTTTTTGCCCACTTTAGAGAAGATTTTCGCTTTAGTGTATTTAGTGATGTCTTTAGTCACAGTGAAAGTGCCATAAGCTCCGCTTCCTTTAGCATGCACTACCCTTTCAGGAATCCTCTCTCTGTCAAACGCCGCTAACTTTTCCAAAAACCAAGTGCTTTGTAATAAAACAGGACCTCTAGGGCCAGCCGTAATCACATTGTTGTCATCCCAAACGGGAGCGCCAAAAGCAGTGGTTTGTTTCACATCTTTATTAACCATATTCTTTCCTTTATTTGGTTTTAAAACTTCGTAATCTGACACCAAGCCGATTACTTGTGGTGATTATCACATAATTTGTTATACAAAGACTAACAAGATTCAATTTTTTTAAAAAATCCTTTTTTTAAGAATTAAAAAACCCCTTAAGTATTTCTATTTGTAACAATTAATGAAAATTAAGAAAGATTAAAAACAAAATTTTATTTTTAATCTGGTTTTAATAATAATTATCATACTATTCTATCTCAATGCATTGACAGATTTTGTTTTTTTTTTTTTTGATTTTTATTTTTTGAATTTTTAGATTAAGGAGAGTTGTTGGATGTTTTTAAGATCATACCCAAAGCTTAGATACGCTTTATGTTTCCCCCTACTCGCTGAGACTTGCTATAGCGAGGAGCGCACTTTAAATAAGGTTACCACCCAAGCTAAAAGGATTTTCACTTACAACAATGAGTTTAAAGTAACTTCTAAAGAATTGGATCAACGCCAAAGCAATGAAGTCAAGGACTTGTTTAGGACTAACCCTGATGTGAATGTGGGCGGAGGGAGCGTGATGGGGCAGAAAATCTATGTGAGAGGCATTGAAGACAGGCTTTTAAGGGTTACGGTGGATGGGGCTGCGCAAAATGGCAATATCTACCACCACCAAGGAAACACCGTGATTGACCCTGGCATGCTCAAAAGCGTGGAAGTTACCAAAGGTGCGGCGAATGCGAGCGCAGGGCCAGGAGCGATTGCAGGAGTGATTAAAATGGAGACTAAAGGAGCGGCTGATTTTATCCCTAGGGGGAAAAGTTATGCAGCGAGTGGGGCGGTGAGTTTTTATACCAATTTTGGCGATCGAGAGACTTTTAGATCGGCTTATCAAAACGCGCATTTTGATATTATCGCTTACTACACGCACCAAAATATCTTCTATTACAGAAGCGGTGCTACAGCGATGAAAAACCTATTCCATCCCACACAAGCCGATAAAGAGCCAGGAACTCCCAGCGAACAAAACAACGCTTTAGTTAAAATGAATGGTTATTTGAGCGACAGAGACACGCTCACTTTCAGCTGGAACATGACACGAGATAACGCTACACGCCCTTTAAGGAGTAACGCTATAGGGTTAGCCTATCCTTGTGAAGCCCCCTTTAGCCCTGACGGCGCTCAAGGGTGTCCTAATGTGTTAGATAGTTTCACAAGATATATGTATCACTCTATTAATAGCGCTAACAATCTTTCCTTACAATACAAAAGGGAAGCGGGAAATTCTTTTGGCGATCCACGATTGGATTTTACCCTTTATACAAGCATCAGGAACGCTCAGTTTGATCCCCTATTTGATCCTAATGGCGTTTATGCTAAATTCCCCACTTCTTTAGCGAGCGCATGGGAAAAAGAAAATTACCCATGCGTTGAAGGTGGGTATTGCACCCCAAGCTTTTCTGATGTGGATAAACCAAGCTCACAACCTAGAAATCTGTTTTTAAACAACACCGGCTTAAACCTTAAAGTCGCGCATGTGATTGATGAAGCCACAGACAGCCTTTTTGAATACGGATTCAACTACCAAAATTTAAGCGTTTTTGACGCTCGCATCCCTAAATCAGAATTATACAGACCTAATCAAGTTTATACTGATGATAAAGGGCAAAAACAAATCGCTTGCAGTCTTGTGGATAATAACCCCAATGACCCTACGCTATGCCAAAGAGGGAAAGCCAATGGGAATATTTATGGAGGCTATGTGCAAGCGAATTACTCGCCTCATAAAATCATCACTTTTGGAGCCGGGGTAAGGTGGGACGCCTACACGCTTTATGATAAAGATTGGAACCACCGCTACACTCAAGGCTTTAGCCCTAGTGCGGCCCTTGTGATCAGCCCCATTGAGCCTTTATCTCTAAAAATCACTTATTCTCAAGTTACAAGGGGGGTTATGCCAGGAGATGGCGTGTACATGCGTCAAAACGATTTGCGATACGCTAAAAATATCAAGCCTGAAGTGGGCTCTAACGCTGAATTTAATATTGACTATTCAAGCCAGTATTTTAGCGGGAGGGCTGCGGCGTTTTATCAAGCTTTGGATAATTTCATCTCACAATACGCGCAAAATTTGATTGTAACCAATTTGAGTCAAGCGATTAGGATTTATGGCTATGAAGTGGGCGGGACTTTCAGATACAAGGGCGTGAGTTTGAATGTAGGGGTCTCGCGCACCTGGCCCACCACTAGGGGGTATTTAATGGCAGACAGCTATGAGCTTGCCGCAAGCACCGGTAATGTTTTCATCATCAAATTGGATTACACCATCCCCAAAACAGGGATCAATCTTGCATGGCTTAGCCGTTTTGTTACCGGTTTAGATTATTGCGGGTTTGATATTTACTTGCCTGATTACGGGACGGCTGAAAAACCCAAAACCACTACCGATTTAGCCAAATGCGGATCCCAATTGGGGTTAGTGCATATGCATAAACCGGGCTATGGCGTGAGTAATTTTTATATCAATTGGAGCCCTAAAACCAAAAGCCGCTGGAAAGGTTTGTTGCTTTCTGCTGTGTTTAATAATGTTTTCAACAAATTCTATGTGGATCAAACAAGCCCCTATATCATGAGCCCAGACATGCCAGGCACGGACGCTATTAAAAGAGCGATCGCCGAGCCTGGTTTTAACGCGCGCTTTGAAGTGGCTTACAAATGGTAGTTAGTGGGGCTTCAATCGTTGCGCATGCGTGATAGCAACGGCTATCGCATCGCTAATATCCAAAGGCTTGATTTCGCTTGTGATGTTAAGCAAGCGTTTGACCATAAAGGCCACTTGCTCTTTAGCGGCTTTCCCGTTACCGGTTAGGGCTTTTTTGACTTGTAAGGGCGTGTATTCGCTAAAATTACCGATTCTTTCTAAAATCTTTAAGGACAACGCCCCCCTAAATTGCGCGAGCTTGATCACGCTTTTAGGGTTATACGCAAAAAAAATATCTTCAATCGCTACTTCATGGACTTCGTAACGATCCAATAAGCAATCTAAGGCTTCTATCAAATCTAAGATTTGTTCTTGCAAGCGTGTCGTGGTGATATTAATGAACCCGGCCGTGATTAAAGAAAGCTTGTTAGAAGTGTGAGAAATGATAGCATACCCGCATTTCCTACTGCCCGGATCTATTCCTAAAATACACATCAATCATTCCTGTTTGTTTATCGCAAGGTTTAAAAAACGCTATTATTATATCCATGTTTCTTGTTAGCGCAAAATACAAGATTGCATTAAGAACTTTTAAAAAATTTAGCGTATAAATAAGGGAGCAATAAATGAAAGCAAACACAATCATACTAGTGGATTGGGAGAATTTCAGGCGCGATATTAAACAAACAAAATGCGTTAATTACAATATCGCTTTAGATGTGATCGTTACTATCAGGGCTTTTTTACTGGATGATGAATGGATCAGTCGTATTTACTTTTATACCACCCCACCCTTTGATTTTGAACATGCGTTATGGGATAAAAGGAACGACACCCTCCAAAATGAAAAAAATCCGGGAACAGAAATGAAAATCTTCACGAGCAGCGACATTGAAGAGATCTTACAAAGCAGTGAAGCGACTAAATGGGAGAATATTTATAGCGATGTGGAAAATTTCCAACACGATCTGGCTTCATTGGATCAAGTGGAATTAAGGTTAGGGAGGACTAAGTTAAACGCAATAAGAGTGGAGTTTGATGGGAGTTATAGGGCGTTATTAGAACAAAAACAGGTGGATATGCTCATGGGTCTTGACATTCAAAGAATAGCCTTTAAAAAAATAGCTGATAGGATTTTGATATTTTCAAAAGATACGGATCTAATCCCCGCGCTCAAATTAGCCAGAGATGAGGGGCTAAGGGTGGATATTGCCGATTTGTCTAACAGATTGTCTCTTCTTAGCCAGGATTTGAAATACAATTCGGATAAAGTGAGGAAATTGAGTAGCAACGAAGTCAAAGACAAGTTTTTTTCCATCAGAGAAAATCTCACTAAAACCAACTGGGCTTAAACTAAACCATAAAAAGGGTTATTTCATTTTTATAGAGTTTAAAAAATCATTTTTTAAAAACTCAATTATTGGCATTTGATTAGAACAAAGCCAGAATTTTTAAAGAGGTTTTTAGGCTTATTTTTCTCATACTGACTAGGTAAGCTTGGGTAGTTTATTGCCTTGCTTATTCTTTTGTGGTAGGATTAGGGTTATCAAGGTTTAGGGGATTAGTATCTTTCCCTTTGTAATTTGGCGCTAAAGGCGACTCAATTAGCCCATTCCTTGATTTATCTGCTTCATAACTTGTAATAACCCACCTATTATTTAAGGTCTCACCTTTCCAACTATCTTCAAGCCTTGGTTTAGAAAATCTCTGCTCTAAACCTTGATAAACTTGATAAAAACACTTAAAGCTAGCCGTATGTGTGCCAAAAGTCCCTAACGAAAAAGATTTCTCTTTTTTTGACTGGGTGGGTGAGGCTTTTTAATCATTTTTTTAATCCTTGACTTATTAAAGTTTTTGTTTTATAGTTTCAATGCAAGCCCACTCCATCGGCTTTCTTTAAGCGTTCTTGCCTGCGGAATGAAAGAGTGGATAATGTCCGCCTTGTCAATCTCTGCTTTAACATCGTTTTTTGTTTTTCATTTATTCTCCTTGCGTTCTCCTTGAAAGATTTAGATCGTTATTTGACTTTGCTAGGGTTTTATGGTAACATTCTTACAGACATCGCTATAGGAACTCAACCTATGGTTGCCCCTTAGAGGGTTTGGTGTCTTGCATTAAAGCTTTGATTGATGCATCATTTTTAAGATTAATTCATTTTTTACCCCTTGACTTATTCAATTTTTTTAAATTGTTCTTTTTAGCACCACCATGGGAACTCGACCTATGGCTGAACCTTTGCTTTAGCATTGAGTCCGGTGCTTGAAAACTTCTTATAAGCGTTATTATCCTTATAATCTCCGTTACTCTTGAACATTGTTTTTAAAACTAATTCACTATTTCTATTATTTAATATTTTTGCGCTAATATTGTCAAGGCATGGGTTGGAGAATAACTTTCTAACCCATACTAAAAACACTTTGAGTGTGCCAATAGACCCTGACACATAAGACGCAAGGGCTTGTGTATGGTCAAGGTGAGGCTTTTTAATGCTTTTCATTGCTTACTCCTTGTGTTTAATTTTTTATGTTAAAGTTTCAAAACACATTAGCTTTATCAAATATGTCTAGCACTCAGCTCATAACTGATGTTCAATTGCTATTCTGAGATTTTGCTAATGTTTTTCTATGGGCTACACTATCCTTATAATTTCATTTTATGCTTCGTTTTATGCATTTTTTGCATTGTTTTTAGCGTTAACTCATGTTTTTCGGCGTTGGCTTGTTCTAAGGGGCTTAAATGGGTAGGTTTTGGTGTGGTTTCGTTTAAATTTTCTGTATTTTTTAATAAATCCTCTTGATCTGTTAGCGGTTTTTGGGTAGGATTAGGTTCATAGGGGTGGTTTCCAGAGTGTAGACTGGCATCTCTAAAATCTTTAAAATTCCTATTGCTATAAAAATCAAAAATCTTATTTCCATTGTTTAAATCATCTACAACTAACCTAAGCTTTACGCCGTTATTCTCCCACTCGTAAGCGTATCTAAAGCCGTTTTTAAGCCTTTCAAAACTCTCTAATAACACGCTTCCGTTTTTAATGACTTCGCTCATGTTAATGAGTTCGTCGTTAGTTAGTCCGCCTGTGTTCTCTTCTCCGTAATGCTTTCTTAGTATTTTTCTAGCTCCTGCATTCCTTGATCCTTGTTCTAAAATGTAAAGGTCGTTTAAATCTATGCCTTTAATCTCTGCTTGGTCTAGCTCGCCCTTAAACACCTTTAAAACTTGTTGCTGTTCTTTAGTCAGTTTGCTTTCATCAATCTTTTGTAATTCTTGTAAGGCTTTTTCGTATTTAGTTACCTTTTCTTTTACTTCCTTATTGATTTCTTCGCTCGCTTGCTTAACGCCGTTAGTAAGCTCTTCAATGATTTTAAGCGTGTTGTTGGAAAATTTAGCGTTTTGTGCACTCAATTCTCTTACTAGGTTTTTAGCGAGCGGATACTAAAAAACTTTTTTTAAGAGCGCAGTTGTTGTAAGGCTTCTTTAATCGCTGCTTCTATGCTGAGATTGGGTTTTAGGGTTTTTAAGACTTGGTTGATTTCGGTGCTTTTAAAGCCCAAACTCTCTAGGGCTAAAAAGACTTCATTGCGTGCGGGTCTGTTTTCATCTTGAATGAAAAAGCCAATCAAATCCACCATGATCTTATCAGCGAGCTTTTTCCCTATACCTGGGACTTGCTGGAGTCTTTTGACTTCTTTAGTGGCGATAATGTTTTCAAATTCGTTCGGCGAAAAGCTTGAAAGAATGGCTAAAGCGATACGCCCCCCTACCCCATTGATTTTCAAAAGCCTTTCAAAGAGGATTTTTTCGCTCTCTTCTAAAAACCCGTATAAAAGATGCGCGTCTTCTTTGATCACTTGTAAGATTTTCAAACGCGCTTTTTGGCCCGTTTGAAGCAAAGCAGCCGTTCGCATAGAAACTTGCACCCCATAAACAACCCCTTGCACTTCTATATGCGCTTCTAAAGCGGAGATTTTTTCCACAACCCCTATCAAACCCACTATCATTTTTATCCCTTTTTATCTCTTGCTCTAGCCTTTTATAGCGCTTTTAGGGATTTTTTTGATTTTATGATCTTCATAGATCACGTTCACGCTTTCATTATGGCTTAACATAGCGCTTAAGTTGCTCACTTTTGGGTAATTGCGATGGTAAATCACGATATTTTCTTGCTTGAAAGGGTTTTTAGTCGTAATGCTTGCATGCTGGAAGCTGTTTTCTATGCTAATGAGTTTAGCGTAACATTCATTATTGATTTTTTGTAATTCTAGCATTTGAGCTTTTAAGATTTTCAAACGCTTCAAAGCAAACATAAACTCGCTATAAGCGTCTTTCACGCTTTCTTGTTGCATTAAAGAGCGTTTGATTTCTTCAGTGGCGTTTTTAAGCTTTTCCATGATGGCTTGATGGTTTTTAACCAAATGGTTTAAAGACTGGTGCTGAGCGATGATTTTTTTAGATTTTAACCCTAACGCATTGAGTTTTTGTTTAGCGATCTTCAATTCTTCTTGGTTTTCTCGCCCCCCAAAAGCGTAAAAAATAAAGCGGTTGCCATTACCATCCACCTCATCAATCCAACATTGCTTGGAAAAATACAGCTTGTTGTCGCTTTTAAGCTTTTCTAAAGCGATTTCTTTCGCATAGACCACGCTCCCTGCACTCGCTTCCACTTTAACGCTATTGGCATACACTTTAGCGCGCTCTAAATACTTGCACTCAAACTCTTTAGCGTAGCACACGCCCTTATGGTTAGTGATACGCGCTTGATTGGCATAGACATAGCTTTCAGGGTGGATTTGCCCCTCTATAGTGATTTCTTTGGCCACTAAGATCACATTCTTGCCCACATTGCCCTTAATGTTAATCGTGCTCGCTTCTAAAATGAGGTTAGAATCAATCGCATCGCTCAATTCATCTTTAGCTTGAATCTCTAAAACTAAACCGCTCTCCACTCCCCCTAAAAGATTGGGCGTTTCAATGGATTTGATCCCGTTTTTAAAAACAAAATTTTGCTTAGAAACCAAACGCCCTTTTTCCATTTTAACCCCTTGTAAGGCTTTGGAGTAATACACTAAAGCGTTATTTTCTTCTCTTTCTTCAAAAGCGTTTTTGTCATGCCCTATAGGGGTGGGCGAATTGGCAACTTTAGATAATTCAATATAAAGGCCTTTAAGGTTACGGCCATCTCTGCCTTGTTTGGGGTAATTCACGCAAGCGACTTTTTGGTTTTCTTTAGCGATATAATAATTTTCTTTAACAAACGATTCTTCTTGATCGCTTAAGGGAATAATGTGCGTTGGCAGGTATTCTTCTTCTAATAAAAAATGGGATTGTTCTTCTGTATTAGGGATAAAGGTTGGAGAAGCGTATAAAATAAAACGCTTATTTTGGGCTTCTTTTTTATATTTTCTTAACTCTGTTTTTAAATTTTCATACATTTGTGAAAAATGCCTAAACACCACGCCCTCAAAAGCCAAACGCTCTTTAATATATCCAAACATTTCTTGGTAATGCTCTTCAGTGTCTAGGACAATAAAACACTCGTCTAAAACGATTTCTATTTTACTCAAATGTTCATCCACTTCCACCTCAAAAAAGCGCTTATAAGCGTTTGATTTGATTTTAATATCGTGGGTTTGATAAAGGGTTAGCTCTTTTTTTTCATAGTATTCATCTTCTTCTAATTGTTGCAATTCCCCACCAAAAGCCTCGCTAAAATCGTCTTTAGCGCTGTTTTTGATAAAAATAGAAGTTTTTAAAATCTCAAACCATAGATCTTCTGTTTGTAATTTATTTTCAGCAGCCGCTTTTTTTAATTCTTTTTGAATGTCTTTACACCGCTCAACTTTTATAGGGGCAAAATGCTCCAAGCTCATTTTTAATCCTTAAATGGTATAATATAAGAATTTGAAAAAAGGAATATGCTAACAAAAAAACGCTGAAAATTAGGTAATAAATACAACCAGTATGCTAAAAAAAATATTTTTAACCAACAGCTTAGGGATTTTATGCTCTAGGATTTTTGGCTTTTTACGGGATTTGATGATGGCTAATATTCTAGGGGCCGGGGTGTATAGCGATATTTTCTTTGTGGCTTTCAAATTGCCTAATCTATTCAGGCGTATTTTTGCGGAGGGCTCTTTTTCTCAAAGCTTTTTGCCAAGCTTCATACGAAGCTCCATTAAAGGGAGCTTTGCGAGTTTGGTGGGGCTTATTTTTGGTGGCGTTTTATTGGTATGGTGCTTATTGGTGGCATTAAATCCCTTATGGCTAGCTAAACTCCTCGCTTATGGCTTTGATGAAGAAAAACTCAAACTATGTGCCCCTATTGTAGCGATCAATTTTTGGTATCTTTTATTGGTGTTTATCACTACTTTTTTAGGCGCGCTTTTGCAATACAAACACAGCTTTTTTGCCAGCGCTTATAGCGCAAGCTTACTCAATTTATGCATGATTTTAGCCCTTTTGATTTCTAAAGAAAAAACGCATTTAGAAGCGTTGTATTACTTGAGCTATGGCGTGCTTTTAGGGGGCGTGGCTCAAATTTTATTGCATTTTTATCCTTTAGTAAAATTAGGCTTATTAAATTTATTATGGAAAGGATTTTTGGGCTTTAAGACTAAAAACGCGCTCAAAAAAAAATACCGCTCTCAAAGAGTTAAAAAGGATTTGAAAGCGTTTTTCAAGCAATTCCTCCCCAGCGTTTTAGGCAATTCTAGCGCTCAGATCGCTTCTTTTTTAGACACCACGATAGCCTCTTTTCTAGCGAGTGGGAGCGTGTCTTATTTGTATTACGCTAATAGAGTCTTCCAGCTCCCTTTAGCTTTATTTGCCATAGCTATATCCACAGCCCTTTTCCCTAGCATTGCGATCGCTATTAAAAACAATCAGCAGGATTTAATCTTACAACGCTTGCAAAAGGCGTGGTTTTTTTTGGTGGGGGTTTTGCTTCTTTGCAGTATTGGGGGGATAATGTTAAGCAAAGAAATCACAGAGCTTTTATTTGAAAGGGGGCAATTTAGCCCTAAAGACACCCTAATCACTTCGCAAGTCTTTTCGCTCTATCTTTTAGGCTTGCTCCCTTTTGGGCTAACCAAACTCTTTTCTTTATGGCTTTATGCGAAATTAGAGCAAAAAAAAGCGGCTAAAATCTCTTTAATTTCGCTTTTTTTAGGTTTAGCGGCTTCTTTGAGTTTGATGCCTTTGTTAGGGGTTTTAGGTTTGGCTTTAGCGAATAGTTTGAGCGGGTTATTTTTATTGGTTTTAACGATAAAAGCGTTTGGCTTTCAACCATTCTTGGGTATAATTAAAAACTTGAAATCATGGCTTGTAATTCTTTTCCTCGCTTGCGTGGAAATCTTATTACTCTTAGCGTTCAAATCGTGGGTTACACATTTATATTTATTTTATTATTTTCAAGGTTTTTAAATGTTTATTTATGATACCAAATTAAAACAAAAAGTCCCTTTTGAGCCTCTAGTTGAAAAAAAGGCGAATATTTATGTGTGCGGGCCTACGGTGTATGATGACGCTCATTTAGGGCATGCCAGGAGCGCGATTGCCTTTGATTTGTTAAGGCGGACGCTTGAATTGAGCGGCTATGAAGTAATGTTAGTAAGGAATTTCACGGATATTGACGATAAAATCATCAACAAAGCCTTAAAAGAAAACAAAAGCATTCAAGAATTAAGTAGCATTTATATTGAATCTTACACGAGGGATTTGAACGCTTTGAATGTGAAAAAACCCAGCCTAGAGCCTAAAGCGAGCGAGTATTTAGACGCTATGGCAAGCATGATTGAAACGCTTTTAGAAAAAAATATCGCTTATCAGGTTTCTAATGGGGATATTTATTTAGACACGAGCAAGGATAAAGATTACGGCTCTTTGAGCGTGCATAATAGCAGCATTGAATTTGGCCGTATTGGTTTGGTGCAAGAAAAACGGCTTGAGCAGGATTTTGTGCTATGGAAAAGCTATAAGGGGGATAATGATGTGGGCTTTGATAGCTCTTTAGGCAAAGGACGCCCTGGCTGGCATATAGAATGCTCTAGCATGGTTTTTGAAACTCTAGCGCTCGCAAACACCCCCTATCAAATTGATATCCATGCAGGCGGAGCGGATTTGTTATTCCCCCACCATGAAAATGAAGCGTGCCAAACCCGTTGCGCCTTTGGCGTGGAGCTTGCCAAATACTGGATGCATAACGGCTTTGTGAATATCAATAACGAAAAAATGTCTAAAAGTTTAGGGAATAGCTTTTTTATTAAAGACGCTCTCAAAAACTATGATGGCGAAATTTTGCGTAATTACTTACTAGGGGTGCATTACCGCTCTGTTTTGAATTTCAATGAAGAAGACTTGTTGGTGAGTAAAAAACGCTTGGATAAAATCTATCGTTTAAAACAGCGCGTTTTAGGGGATCTTGGAGGAATCAATCCGGACTTCAAAAAAGAAATTTTAGAATGCATGCAAGATGATTTAAACATTTCTAAAGCGTTGAGCGTTTTAGAAAGCATGCTTTCTTCTATGAATGAAAAACTGGATCAAAACCCCAAAAACAAAGCTTTAAAGGGCGAAATTTTAGCGAATTTGAAATTCATAGAAGAACTGCTTGGCATCGGGTTTAAAGACCCTAGCGCCTATTTCCAATTAGGCGTGAGTGAAAGCGAAAAACAAGAAATTGAAAACAAGATAGAAGAAAGAAAACGCGCCAAAGAGCAAAAAGATTTTTTAAAAGCCGATAGCATCAGAGAAGAGCTTTTGAAACAAAAAATCGCTTTGATGGACACCCCACAAGGCACGATTTGGGAGAAGTTTTTTTAAACGCCTCCAATTTTACCTTTTTACACATTCTATCCAAAAATTTCAGCCATGATTACTTTTTAATCTTGTGAATTTATATTCTATTTACTTTAATTTGATAGAAATTGAATATTGGTTGTAGATACTACATATTTATAACCTTAATCGTAAATACAACAGAAATTTTTCAGTCTAAAGTCGCACCCTTTGTGCAAAAATCGTTTTACAAGAAGAAAGGAAAGAAATGGAAATACAACAAACACACCGCAAAATCAATCGCCCTCTGGTTTCTCTCGCTTTAGTAGGAGCGTTGGTCAGCATCACACCGCAACAAAGTCATGCCGCCTTTTTCACAACCGTGATCATTCCAGCCATTGTTGGGGGTATCGCTACAGGCACCGCTGTAGGAACGGTCTCAGGGCTTCTTGGCTGGGGGCTCAAACAAGCCGAAGAAGCCAATAAAACCCCGGATAAACCCGAAAAAGTTTGGCGCATTCAAGCAGGCAGAGGCTTTAATGGATTCCCTAACAAGGAATACGACTTATACAAATCCCTTTTATCCAGTAAGATTGATGGAGGTTGGGATTGGGGGAATGCCGCTAGGCATTATTGGGTCAAAGGCGGGCAATGGAATAAGCTTGAAGTGGATATGAAAGACGCTGTAGGGACTTATAAGCTCTCAGGGCTAAGAAACTACACCGGTGGGGATTTAGATGTCAATATGCAAAAAGCCACTTTACGCTTGGGCCAATTCAATGGCAATTCTTTTACAAGCTATAAGGATAGCGCCGATCGCACCACGAGAGTGGATTTCAACGCTAAAAATATCTTAATTGATAATTTTTTAGAAATCAATAATCGTGTGGGTTCTGGAGCCGGGAGGAAAGCCAGCTCTACGGTTTTAACTTTGCAAGCTTCAGAAGGGATCACTAGCGATAAAAACGCAGAAATTTCTCTTTATGATGGCGCCACGCTCAATTTGGCTTCAAACAGCGTTAAATTAATGGGTAATGTGTGGATGGGCCGTTTGCAATACGTGGGAGCGTATTTGGCCCCTTCATACAGCACGATAAACACTTCAAAAGTAACAGGGGAAGTGAATTTTAACCATCTCACTGTGGGCGATAGAAACGCCGCTCAAGCAGGCATTATCGCCAGTAAAAAGACTTATATTGGCACATTGGATTTGTGGCAAAGCGCCGGGCTAAACATTATCGCCCCCCCAGAAGGCGGCTATAAGGATAAACCTAATAATACCCCTTCTCAAAGTGGCGCTAAAAACGACAAAAATGAAAGCGCTAAAAACGACAAACAAGAAAGCAGTCAAAATAATAGTAACACTCAGGTCATTAACCCACCCAATAGCGGACAAAAAACAGAAATTCAACCCACGCAAGTCATTGATGGGCCTTTTGCTGGTGCTAAAGACACGGTGGTCAATATCAACCGCATCAACACTAACGCTGATGGCACGATTAAAGTGGGAGGGTATACAGCTTCTCTTACCACCAATGCGGCTAATTTGAATATCGGCAAAGGCGGTGTCAATCTGTCCAATCAAGCGAGCGGGCGCTCTCTTTTAGTGGAAAATCTAACCGGGAATATCACCGTTGATGGGGCTTTGATGGTGAATAATCAAGTGGGCGGTTATGCTTTGGCAGGATCAAGCGCAAATTTTGAGTTTAAGGCTGGTGTGGATACCAAAAACGGCACAATCGCTTTTAATAACAATATCAGTCTGGGAAGATTTGTGAATTTAAAAGCGAGCGCTCATACGGTCAATTTTAAAGATATTGATACTGGTAATGGTGGTTTCAACACCTTAGATTTTAGTGGTGTTACAAACAAGGTCAATATCAACAAGCTCATTACAGCTTCCACTAATGTGGCCATTAAAAACTTCAACATTAATGAATTGTTGGTTAAAACTAATGGGATAAGTGTGGGGGAATACACTAATTTTAGCGAAGATATAGGCAGTCAATCGCGCATCAATACCGTGCGTTTGGAAACTGGCACTAGGTCAATCTATTCTGGCGGTGTTAAATTTAAAAGCGGTGAAAAATTGGTTATAAACGAGCTTTACTACGCCCCTTGGAATTATTTTGACGCTAGAAATATTAAAAATGTTGAAATCGCCAACAAACTTGCTTTTGGGCCTCAAGGAAGCCCTTGGGGCACGGCACAACTTATGTTTAATAATCTAACCCTAGGCCCCAATGCAGTCATGGATTATAGCCAATTTTCAAATGTAACCATTCAGGGGAATTTTATCAACAATCAAGGCACTATCAATTATTTGGTTCGAGGCGGGAATATAGAAACCTTAAGCGTAGGCAATGCAGCAGTCATGAGTTTTAATAATGATATAGATAGTGCGACTGGATTTTACAAACCGCTTATCAAAATTAACAGCGCTCAAGATCTCATTAAAAATAAAGAACATGTCTTATTGAAAGCGAAAATCATCGGTTATGAAAATGTTTCTTTAGGCACTAAAAGCATTAGTAATGTTAATCTAATAGAACAATTCAACGAGCGCCTAGCCCTTTATAACAACAATAACCGCATGGATACTTGTGTGGTGCGAAATACCGATGACATTAAAGCATGCGGGATGGCTATTGGCAATCAAGCCATGGTGAATAACCCTGACAATTACAAGTATCTTATTGGTAAGGCATGGAAAAATATAGGCATCAGTAAAACGGCTAATGGCTCTAAAATCTCTGTGCGTTATTTAGGTAATGCTACACCTGCTGAGAATGGTGGCAATACCACAAATTTACCCACAAACGCCACTAAAAATGCGCGTTTCGCTAGCTACGCTCTCATAAAGAACGCTCCTTTCGCTCATTATAGCGCCACTCCTAATTTAGTCGCTATCAATAAGCATGATTTTGGCACCATTGAAAGCGTGTTTGAATTGGCTAACCGCTCTAAAGATATTGACACGCTTTATGCCAACTCAGGCGCGCAAGGCAGGGATCTCTTACAAACCTTATTGATTGATAGCCATAATGCGGGTTATGCCAGAACAATGATTGATGCTACAAGCGCTAATGAAATCACCAAGCAATTGAATGCGGCTACTGACGCTTTAAACAACATAGCCAGTTTGGAGCATAAAACAAATGGTTTGCAAACTTTGAGCTTGAGTAATGCGATGATCTTAAATTCTCGTTTAGTCAATCTCTCTAGGAGGCACACCAACAATATTGACTCGTTCGCCAAACGCTTGCAAGCTTTAAAAGACCAAAGATTCGCTTCTTTAGAAAGCGCCGCAGAAGTGTTGTATCAATTTGCCCCTAAATATGAAAAACCCACCAATGTTTGGGCTAACGCTATTGGAGGAGCGAGCCTAAATAGCGGTGGCAACACTTCATTATATGGCACAAGTGCAGGCGTAGATGCTTACCTTAATGAGAAAGTGGAAGCCATTGTAGGCGGATTTGGAAGCTATGGTTATAGCTCTTTTAATAATCAAGCGAACTCTCTTAATTCTGGAGCCAATAACGCTAATTTTGGCGTGTATAGCCGTATCTTTGCTAACCGGCATGAATTTGATTTTGAAGCTCAAGGGGCGCTAGGGAGTGATCAATCAAGCTTGAATTTCAAAAGTGCTTTATTGCGAGATTTGAATCAAAGCTATAATTACTTAGCCTATGGCGCTGCAACAAGAGCGAGCTATGGTTATGACTTTGTGTTTTTTAGGAACGCTTTAGTGTTAAAACCAAGCGTGGGCGTGAGCTATAACCATTTAGGTTCAACCAACTTTGAAAGCAACAGCACCAATAAAACGGCTTTAAAAAATGGCGCAAGCAGTCAGCATTTATTCAACGCTAGCGCTAATGTGGAAGCGCGTTATTATTATGGGGACACTTCATACTTCTATATGAATGCTGGAGTGTTACAAGAATTTGCTAACTTTGGTTCTAGTAATGCGGTGTCTTTAAACACCTTTAAAGTGAATGCCGCTCGCAACCCTTTAAATACCCATGCGAGAGTGATGATGGGTGGGGAATTGAAATTAGCTAAAGAAGTGTTTTTGAATTTGGGCTTTGTTTATTTGCACAATTTGATTTCCAATATAGGCCATTTCGCTTCCAATTTAGGAATGAGGTATAGTTTCTAAATATTGCTCTTAAACCCATGCTTAAAGCATGGGGTGGATTTAAGAAGTGTAGATCTTTGGGACTTTGATCTCATGTTTTATTTGGTTTATCATCTCTTTCATGCTAATGTGTTATCAACAAACCAACCCCTAAGGGATTAGTCTTTAAAAAATAAACTCCACTAACGCAAACAAAAAGACTCTAGCTTTTTAAAAACCTTAAACAAAATGTATTGTATAAGAGTTTTTTTATTCAGCCTAGTGTTTAAAAATTCAAAAAAATTTCTCTTATTATTACCAAGATTCTCTATTTGGTTCTTGTAATTTTCAAATTGGTTCTTGTAATTTTCAAAAAAATCCCATGCAAAAGAGGTTTTAAAAAGTGTTTCATGCCACTTTGTAGCATAAGGTAAATGGAAATAAGAATGATTCCAAGGCTTTTCATGGCTAAAAAAGTGAACCATGCAAACATCAGATTTTTCATTAATCTTTTTTCTATAGAATAGTCGATGAGAAAAATTATACGAATCCGAGATTGGTAAAATCTTGTTGACACATACAATGTTTATTGTGTCTTGCTCTGGGCAAATCAAAGAATGATTTCTTGCAACAAAAAACTCACAAAGCTTCTCTTCTAAATTATCATCTCTCCAAAGTTTAAGATTAGCTATCATAAATCCAACATTAAAATGATTACGATAGAGAGTTATAAGTTCTTCAGTAGGCAATATGCTCTCTTCATCAAGTTCAAAATACCTAATACAATCAATACGATTCTTAAGAAATTTATCCAAACTATCCAGACCAAAGAGAGACAAGTCTTCTTTAACCATTCCAAAATACGCTCCATCCATAGGGATAAAAAAGCTCTCGCTAATATCGCCCACGAACAAGGTATCCACATCAAACATGATTATTTTTTCATATTGAGAAAAAATACTTGCTAGCAGCAAACGGCATAAAATCATTTTAGAAAAACGCTTTTTAGCGAAAGGATTGATTCTTAAGAAAAGTTGAGAAACCAATTTAAAAGGGTAAGCGTCATTCTTTGAAATATCACAAAATTCAATACCAGAAAACGCGCTAAAGGGGGCTATAGTTCGCTTTAATTTTTCTGCATTTTCAGCGGGGGGTAACAGACGCACTAATTTCCATATAAAATCCTTGAAAATGAAAATAAACAAAACATTATAACTAAAAATCCCCTATTTTCAAACTCTACAACGCATACACGACAAGCTTATTATCATGCCAGATCGCTTCTAAGGGCGTGTCATAGAGCGCGCTTAAATTGTGTGAAGTCATAGCGATTGGCGTGGAAGCTTGCAAAAAAAGTTTTTTATCTTTGAGCATGACCACATGCGTGGAGTGCCTGGCAACCAAATTCGGATCATGGATATTGACTAAAACGCTCAATTCTCGTTTTTTCATCTCGTCTTTAATCGCATCAAAAAAAAGGGCTTGGTTTTTTAGATCTAAAGCGCTCGTAGGCTCATCTAGTAACAATAAGGGCGTTCTTTGCAACAAACTTCTGGCTAAAAGCACCATTTGCCTTTGACCGCCGGAGAGATCGTTGATGCCTTGATCTTTTAAGGACTCTAAATTCAAGCGCTCTAAAACGCTAGTCGCTTCTTTAATGTGCTTAGCTTTAGGCGTAGCGAATAGATTCAAATGCGTCGCTTTCCCCATTAAGACAAAATCCAACACGCTGAAATTAAACGCATAAGATTCCACTTGGGGGATATAAGCGATCAATTTGGCTTTTTCATAAGGCTTTAAGGGTAAAATATTTTTGTTACACGCTTTAATTTCGGTTTCTTCTAAAGGTTTTAAAAGCCCTAAAAGGCATTTTAAAAGCGTGGTTTTACCCGATCCATTAGGCGCTAAAATGCTGGTAATGCTGTTTTTTGGCACGCTAAAACTCAATTTATCCAAAATGAGTTTTTGAGAATATTTAAAGGACAGGTTTTTAACTTCTAAGACCATCACACCCCCCTAGTCCTGAATAAAAGCCACAAGAAGAAAGGCGCTCCTAAAACGCTAGTCGCAATGCCTACCGGTAAATCATAGGGGGTAATGGTTTTAGCCACCACATCCGCTAAAAGCAAGAAAAACGCTCCCATTAACAAAGAGCTTAAAAGCAGTTTTTGTAAATTCGCCCCAAAAAACAACCTCGCTACATGCGGAATGACTAACCCAATCCAGCCAATCGTGCCAGACACGCTCACCGCTAAAGCGCTCGCAACGCTCACGCACACCAAACAAAGCGATCGCAACAGCACCGGATTAATGCCCAAACTCAAACTTTGCGCATCGCTCAAGCTCAATAAATTAATACGCCACCTTAACAAAAAAAGCGGGATAAAGCCTAAAGATAGCCCTATGAAAGCGATCAAGCAATCCTTATAACTGCTCAAAGACAAGCTCCCTAAAAGCCACACGACAATCGCTTGCGCTTTTTGGGGGATCACAAAGAATTTTATCGCTCCGGCTAACGCACTTAAAAACGCGCTCAACACCACCCCTGAAAGCACCAATGAAAGGACGGAATTGCCTAAAACCCTATTCATCGCTAATACAGCAAGGCTGGCTAAAATCGCCCCAAAAAACGCTAAAATCGCAATGTTAGACTCCACTACCGCTATCGCCATCGCCACGCCTAACATCGCGCCGCTAGAAATCCCTAATAAAAAAGGATCCACTAAGGGGTTTCTAAAAATCGTTTGCATCACCACCCCACTCCCAGACAAACTCGCTCCCACCAAAAGAGCTAAAATTACTCGTGGTAGTCGTATTTCTAAAATAATAATACTTAAAGAGCTCAGTTCTTCATTATGCAAAAAGTGGTTTTTCACATTAAGGCACACTTCTTGCCATTCTTCCAAACTCAAGGACTCCCCTCCAAACAACAGCACCACCACCGCTAAAATCACGCAAGCTAAGGCAATATGATAGGTTTTAAGCATCACGCTTCCTTTTAAGAACGATTAATCTGAACAAAGAATCATACCAACTGCTCGGGAGGATTCTATACAACGCCAACAACAATTGGGTTTTTAAGCCGATCAAATAGCGGGCCTTGATTTTTTGACTCATGGCAAGAAAAACGATTTTTTGCGCCACGGCTTTAGGGCTTAGGGCTTTTTGATACACGCCAGAATAAAAGCTTTTAGCCGCATCCACCTCTAAGGCATAAAGGCTGTTTTCGTTCTCAAAATTCTCAACTGAAAAAGCGGTTTTTTCCCAGTTGCTTTTCACCGGGCCTGGCTCAATCAAACACACTTGAATGTTAAAGGGTTTAAGCTCTAAACGCAAGGCATCGCTATAAGCCTCTAAGGCATGCTTACTCGCGCTGTAATGGCCTAAAAAGAGCATGCTCACGCGCCCTGCTATGGAAGAAAGATTAAAAATTTTAGAGTGGGGCTTGTTTTTTAATAAGGGCAAACAAAACTGCACCACTTCACAAAGGGCGAAAAAATTCACGCCAAATTGCTTTTTAACCTCGTCAATAGGCGTGTCTTCTACGCTCCCAAACACCCCATAACCGGCGGAATTGATCAAAACATCGCAATGATCTTCTTTAGCGCTGATGTTTAAAAACGCTTCTTTTAAAGCGTTAGAATCGCTCACATCAATATCAATGCTCTCGCATAACGCATGGTTTAACGCCACGCACAAAGTCGCATGCCTAGAGAGCGCATAGACTTTATACCCATGATCTAACAGCATTAACGCACACTCCAACCCAATCCCAGAACTCGCCCCGGTGATAATTGCCACCTTTTGGCTTTCTTTTTTCTCGCCCATTATCTAACGCCAACTCTCTTATTATTTTTGTAATTCCTCTAATATTCACTCAATATTACTTAATTTTTACTAATATATAGTTCTTGAAATGTTTTTTACAAAAGACATTTTTAACATCAATTTTAATTCAAGGAGAAACAATGCCTCACATACAATCATCGCATTCCAATCATTTTGATTTCACCCTAGACACAGCCGATTGCACTAAATTATTGATGAGCTATCTGGTCGTGCCTACAACCGCCAATTTCAACAATGTCATGCATGGGGGGGAATTATTGAATTTATTGGATAAAGTGGCTTATGTGTGCTCGGCTCGTTATTGCAAAAAAGGAACGGTCACTTTAAGCGTGGATGGGGTTACTTTTAAATACCCCATTCCTGTAGGGAATTTGCTCACTTTTTTAGCCAGCATCAATTATGTGGGCAACACCTCGTGCGAAGTGGGGATTAAGGTTTTGAGCGAAGATATTAAAACTCGTGAAATCACGCACACCAATTCATGCTATTTCACCATGGTGGCTGTGGAAAATGGCAAACCCACCCCCATGCCTAAATACGAGCCTAAAACAGAGATTGAAATCCGCCGTTATGAAGGGGCTTTGAAGCGTAAGGAAATGCGCACACGAGGGTATTTAAAAAGCGGGAAACACGAGGGTGTGTGAAGCGAAAAAAGCGTGAGCGGTGTTTTAACCCTAAATTTTACCCCTAAAAAGGGGGTAGTTGGTTTGAGCGATTTGGTTTAAGCGTTATAAATTGTGCGGGTGGATTAAAACAGCTCGCTATGACTGCCTAGTCTTACTAAAAAGAGGGTGTTTTCTTGTTTTTAATTTGATAGACAAGCAATAAATCCGGTTTTAGGTGCATTCCCTAAAATCTTTTAAAGCGCCTTTGAGTGGGTGGTCTTTGTATTTGGGAGCTAGGGGTTGCTCTGTGGCTAAATTTTCAACCACTTTATACAAAAGCTTTAAATCAAACCCATTTTTAACAAGAATTTTAAGATTCTTATCAAATTTTTTACTGGTTTCAATCGTCAGCATTTTTAAATCTTATTTATAAGTTTTCACAATGCTTCTTAAAATCCTCTATGCTTTTAAAACAAAGGTGGTTCTTGGTATCTTTAGCCCTTGCTAAGATTTCTCGCTCTTCTTCTATGGTGTATCCATTTTCGGTTAGGTTTAGCGCTTTAAATTGGAGCGCTTTTTTAATCCTTTGTTTTTGAGTTTGGATTTCTTTCAATTTTTCTAACGCTCTTTTTTGCTTGGTCTTGATAGAATTTAAAAAATTAAAAAGCTGTTTTTCGCTGTATTTTGTGTAGTCTTTTTCTGCGGTGGTGTTTGGCATGCTTATTCCTTTAAAAATATAAGATGACAAGTTCATTATAGTGCAAGCGATAGAGCGGGATTAAAAAGGCTAGAAAATTAAAACTTAAAGATTGAAAAGCGGATTGGGAAGTTAATGAAAAGATTAAAGATTAAAAAATTAAAGATCAAAAGATTAAAAAGAAGCGGATTGAAAAATCAGTGAAAAGATCAAAAGATCTTTTAGTAAAAAATTTTAAAAAAGTTTAAAAAAATAAAAGTTTTGTGAGTGAAAAATAATCGTTTTAGATTTGATTTTATTATAAAACTCATTTTATTAAAGTTTTATTTTATTTTCTTAAAAAGATAGGAAGCATTTGAAACCATTCTCCCCCTTTTAATCTCGAACTTAACCCCCCAAAAGAAGCACTTTTTTAAAAACTACCGCTTAAATTAACGCCAAGTTTTCCACTAACTAATCACTAAAAACGCTAAAAAGATTTTTTCATTTTTAAAATTATCGCTTGCTTTTGGCAAGCTCTTTTATCATTGGTTACAAAAAACGCTAAAAAGGATTTTACATCAAACCCCCCAAAAAAACAAAGTGTTTAAGAAAAGAGGGTTTAAGAAAAGAAATCTCTCAATAAGAAGCCCCCTAAAACAAAGGGTTCAAAACAAGAAACCCCCTAAAAAAAGAGGATTTAAGAGAGAGGGTTCAAAAGAAAAAAGATTTTTCATTAAAATCCCCCAAAAAAACAAAGGGTTCAAAAACGAAAGAGTTTAAAAGAAAGGCTTTAAAAAAGAAAGGCTTTAAAAAAGAAAGGCTTCAAAAAAGAAAGGCTTCAAAAAAGAGGGTTTAAAGAAAAGCCTTAAAGAAACCCCTTAAAAAGGGAGTTTCGCAAAGAGCCAAACATTAGTAAGCGAACACGTAATTCAAATACACGCTATAGAGCCTTCTGTATTTGAGTTCAGCCCCCATAAAAGAATAGTAATTGGTGTTAATGGTGGGGATTTTAAGCCCTAGTTCAATCCCATGCTGAGCCACATGATCGCTACCTTTTTTCTTAGGCCTAGCTAAATTCATCCTCACCCCCATGTTGAATAAAAATTGGAAATTAGCGGTGTTGATCTTAGCGTTATAGACATTATTCACGGTGGCTAAATTCACATACTCAGAATTAAGCCATGAAGTGCCCGCTAACGCAATCCCGCCAAAAAGCCCTACAGAAAGCTTGTTGTTCTTGCCTAAGAAATTAGTGGCTTTATCGTTGATGAAGTTATAGAGAGCGTCCGCTCCAAAACCATAAGTCCATACATCAGAAGCCGAGTTGAAGAAGCTAGACTTGATGAACGCATGGTTGTAATCAAAAAAGCCGTAATACCTAGCGCCCCATTTTCTTTTTTGCCCAAAGAATTGCTTATAACCCACCTGGATACCGATCCCATTCATCGCGCCGTTGTTGGTTTGAGAGCTGACGATGCCCATTTTCCTAAAGGGGTTACGCCCTAGTTCTTGGTTGATGGTTTGGATCTGGTTGTAAGAGTTAGGATTTAGGTAGTAATTGGTTTCTATGCCTTGCGGGCTGTAGGGGTTGTTCTTTTTACTCACCACATTTTGCAAGCTTTGTGCGTTAGGGACTTTGGAGAGCGCGGTAGTGATGCTGTTATAAGTGTTGCCCAATTCGCTGTATCTAGATTTGAAATGCACTAAAGTGTCAGCGATGTTTTCGGCTTGCTGTATTTGCTGCTCTTGAGTGCCAAAATGAGCGATGGAGTTGTTCAAATTCGTTATGGTTTGTTCCACATAGGCGCAACCGGAAGCGAAAGTTTGAGTGGTAACTGTGCCTGGAGCTGAACCTTGTGTGCCACCAGTACCAGCTGTTGAAGGGTTGTTGCATGTGGCTAAAAAGCCTATAACAAAATTTTTAAAACTCCCAGTAAGATTGCTAGGGTTAATGGTTTGCCCCACTTGATGGGCTAAATCGAGCATTTTGGCTTGCGCTTGCGCGTTAGCGAGCATGCCTTGCGCGAAGCTAGCGTCCGTGAAAGGGTTGAAAGGCTTGCCATTATTACCGCCTACCGGGGTGGATTGTTCATTGCTGTTAATCACACTCGTTTGATTAACTAGCTCTTGCGCGTCCGTGATCATCTTTTGGATCGCGCTGATTTCTTCTGAAAAAGCGCCACATATCTTCCCAGTAGTAGTAGTGAATTTTGGGGCATTAGCCTCACCACTATTATTAGCATGGAAATACGGGCATGCGGTGTTGATGGTGTTGATGAGCGTGCTCGCTTGCGCCAACAAGAATTGAGCGCTATCAGGCACCCCGTTTAATGTGTTAGTGATTTTGGTGTAGGCTGCCCCCCCATCATTTGGTTGGACGACTTCTGAACTGATCGTGGTGGTTACACTTTTGCCGTCTATGGTTTGAGTTTCCGTCTTGGTTCCGCCGTTTTGTTTGCCTACACCTGTGGTTTCTGGCGAGCAGTTATCATTCCCTTCCCCTGAGCATGTGTAGGTATAGTTTACATTGACCTTGCCGTTGTTTTCTTTGAGCGTTGGCAAGCCTTGTTTCAAAGCCGTTTGGAGGATTTGATAGGCTTCGTTAAGCTTTTTAAAATTCTCAATACTCATAGGAGCATAGTATCCAGGCTTATACCCGTTCAAATTGCAATTGATGGAAGTGGATCGATACCCTGGCTCGTTGTTGAAGATGGTGGTTGAAGAGGTGCTTTTTTGGCCATTGGCGTTACCCCCGCATTGCGTAACATAGCCTAAGACATTCCAAAACCCCACCGCCGCATTGATCGCTAAAAGCACGGCTTGATAGGCCGGAGAGGCTTTTTCGCCGATCAAATTCTTCGCGCTCGCGCCCAGATTTTCACGCACCGCATTAATCGCGCTCGGATCAGCGGACAATTTGACAAGGGTGTTTAGGGTGCTGTATCGGGTCAAAAGGTTGCTCAAGTTTTCATAATTGTCTGAAAGCTGTTGGATGCCCTTGGTGTTTTTCACCATTTGAGCGGCTTCACCGATTTGATAGCCTGCGCTCATGTAAAAGCCGTCGTCTTCAGCGCTCAAAGTGGAAACTAAAAGCGAGCCTAAAGTTAATGAAAGGATGTGTTTTTTCATGTTTTCTCCTTTTTAAATTGGATTAGTATTAGGGATTTCATACATTCATTGGACATTTGGAATGTATTTGTAGCATTATAGCATAAAAGCGTTTTTTTTTTTTTTGTCATTTTCTTAAAAATTTTGTCATTTTTTGTTTTTAATGCGTTTTGTTTCGTTTCGTAGTGTTTTGTTAAAAATCCTTTTCTTAAAGGGATAGTTTAAAAAGATAGGGGGGATTTTTTAAAAAAGATTGGTTGCGGAGAATGGATTTGAACCACTGACCTTTGGGTTATGAGCCCAACGAGCTACCGGACTGCTCTACTCCGCGCCAAAAAATAAGGAAAAATGGCTGGGGTGCAAGGATTCGAACCTCGGAATGCCAGGACCAAAACCTGGTGCCTTACCGCTTGGCGACACCCCAACAAAAAAACAACAAATATAAAATAAAAGAAGCATTATACAAAAGCTTTTTAAAAAAGTCAAGCTAAATGCTATAATTTCATCATGGAAAACGGATTTGACCCCCTCATTTACAAACGCTACCTCAAAAAGAAAGAAACCTTTTTGCTTTTTAAAAAAATCGCTCAAATGTCTGCGTTTAAAAATTTAAAACTCCAACTCAAGCGAAGAGAAGCGATCAAGCGTTATGTTTCTCAAGCTTTAGGGGATTTAAAGCATGGGTTTAGATACGCTAAAATAGAAAATCAAATCCTAAAAATCTATTTCACGCACCCTAGCTATTTGAAAGCCTTTAAAATAGAAGAAGACTATTACACCAACACCCTAAAAGCCCATTTTAAAGAAACGCAAAAAACCCTAAAAGCCTTGAATCACCCTTTTGATTTTAAGGCAATCCAGGCGGGCGTGAGAAAAAGGGCTTATCAAAAACCGGTTGTAAAAAAAGAAAAACCCCCTAGAAGCGTGGATGTCAATTGCGAAGGTTTGAGCGATTTCACTAAAAAGCAATTTTTAAAGCTCAAACGCGCTTGTAACGATAATACGCCGCGCACGCCCCCTCAGAGCTGACCATGCAACTGCCGATCGGGTTTTGTGGGGTGCAAGTTTTGGCAAATAGCGCACAATCTAGGGGCTTAGCGATGCCTTTTAAAATCTCCCCGCACTTGCATGCCTTGTTTTCTTTAGAGGCTTTGTGGCTTAAATATTCTTTAAAGACTTTTTCAGCGTCAAAAGAGGCGAATGTTTCTTTGAGTTTTAGAGCGGAATGTTTGATATTCCCCAAACCTCTCCATTCAAAATTTTCCCTAACTTCCATGCATGCATTGACTAACTCTTGCGCTTTCACATTCCCCTCATAGCTAACCGCTCTTTTATACTGGATTTCTAGTTTGGCTTCTTTTTTTAAGGCTTGTTTGATGAGCATCAGCACGCTTTCTAAGATATCCACCGGCTCAAAACCGCTCACAACAATGGGGAGTTTGAAGCGATCAATTAAAGGGGCATAGATTTGAGCGCCGCTGATCACGCTCACATGGCTAGGGGCTAAAAGAGCGTTAATTCGGCATGCTGGATCGTTTAAAATCGCGCTCACGCTGGGCGGCACTAAAATGTGGTTGATGTGGAAAAAAAGGTTATTAATTTTTTCTTTTTTGGCGTTCCATAAAACGCTAGCGCTCATGGGCGTTGTGGTCTCAAAACCGATCGCAATATAAATGACTTTTTTATGCGGGTTTTCTTTAGCGGTTTCTAAAGCTTGCATGGGCGAATACAAAAAGCGCGCATCCAGCCCCTTTTCTCTGGCTTGTATCAAACTCCCATAGCTCCCTGGGACTTTCATCATATCCCCTAAGCTTAAAATGATGCTGTCTTTGATCGTGGCGAGTTCATAAGCTTCATCAAGGCGCGCTCGTGGCATCACGCATACCGGACACCCTGGCCCATGCACAAACTCTAAATTTTCAGGCATCAAATCTAAAAGCCCGTATTTCATGAGAGAATGCGTATGCCCTCCGCACACTTCCATGATGACTAATTTTTTTTCAAGTTTGGAGGCGAGTTTTTTGATTGCATTAGAGAGCGCTAAAATGGTTTGCTTGTCTCTAAAGGGCGAAATGAGGTGATCAACGCTCATTGTTTTTATTCATGCATTTATTCATGCGTTTCGTTCATTTTGGCGATCATTTCTTGATAAAGTGCAATGGATTCTAGGGCTTCTTTTTCATCAATCTTACTCATCACATAGCCGATGTGTAACAGCACATAATCGCCCACTTTAACAGACTCGCCCATTAAATCCAAGCTCGCCTCTCTTTGAACGCCTAAAGTTTCTAAAAGCGCCACATTATTATTAATGGCTATGACTTTAGAAGGGATCGCTAAACACATTAAAACGAATGCGTGGATTGGTAATTTTCACGCTTTTTTTCTAAAAGGAAATTTTTAAAATCTTCCAAGCTTTTAGGGTCTTTGGAGCTCATTAAAAAAATAGGCGCTTCAGGCTTTAATTTTTGCATGTCTTCTTTGACTTGAGAAACCCTGAAATTAAACACTTCAATCATATCCGCTTTACTGATAATTACCGCATCTGCGCACATGAACATCGTGGGGTATTTTAGCACCTTATCATCGCCCTCTGGGACTGAGAGTAAAACGATATTCATCGCCGCTCCCAGATTATAGCTTGAAGGGCAAACCAAATTCCCCACATTTTCAATGATTAAAAAATCGCTTTTTTCTAACGCTCCCTCATCTTTGAGTAAATCAAACGCCCCTTCAATCATGCTCGCTTCCAAATGGCACGCTTCGCCGGTGGTGATCTGGTGTGCGCTCACGCCTTTTTTACGCAATCTGTCCGCATCTCTATTGGTTTGCAAATCGCCCTCCACCACGCAAAACTTAAAGTCTTTAAAATCCGCTAGGTTTTCTAGCATCGTGGTTTTACCACTGCCTGGAGAACTCATGAAATTTAACACATACAGCCCTTCTTTCAAGTAGCGTTCTTTCATTTCAGCGGCTTTAATGTCGTTCTTGCTCAAAATCTTTTCCACGATTTTGACATCTTTTTTACTCAAATTAGGGTTATTTTGTAAAGATTCTTTTCGTTGTTCGCTCATGCTTGTTCCTTTCTTTTAAAATTTTCGTATCGTAGCGCGCTTAATTAAACGGCTATGATTTAGCGGCTTTTTTTATCTTTTTGGCTAATTTTTTTAGATCAGAAAATCCGCCTAATTTTAACCCCTTTCGTTGCTGTCGTCTTTATTTTTTAAAACTAACCTAATAATCCTCCAGATGATGATTAATAAAATTATGGTTAAAAGCAAATACCAAGTATTCATAAAACAACTTTCATCATTTCATTTTCCTTATTTTTTGCTTAAAGATAGCCTTATAACGCTATTTTCTAAAGCGTCCAAACGATGCAAAACTTGGGCTTCTAGGCTGATTAACGCTCCCTTTGGCATTTCTATTTTTTCATTTTCTACTTCAAAAATGATTTTACCCTCTAAAACCTGCACGCTGATAGCTCCCGGGGCCTTGTGTTTGTCTAGGATCGCTCCTTTGGGCATGCAAATACGGATTTCCTTATTGGAAGAATTTTCACTCAACGCTTCAATGTGGAGCTTTTCAAAATGAACGCCCTCTAAAAAATGAACCATTTTCATCAAACAACCTTTATTTTAATTTTTCTACTATTTCTTTCGCTTGTAAAGCGATTTCTAGCTCTTCATCAGTAGGGATTCGTAAAACCTTAACTTTAGAATCAGGCTGGCTCAAATCCACTAATCCGTTGCCCGGATTGTCGTTGGTGGGCTTGTGCAAAGCGATCCCTAAATCTTCTAATCCTTCACACACGCTCTCTCTTAAAGCCGAGTAGTTTTCCCCTAATCCCCCTGTAAAGATAATCGCATCCACCCTCCCTAAAGCCACCATGTAAGCCCCAATATGCTTTTTAACACGATAAGCACACATTTCAAAAGCGAGCTTGGCTTGCTTATCGCCTTTTTCTTTTCTGGCTTCTATGTTTCTGGCGTCATTATCCCCACAAATGCCTTTCAAACCGCTTTCATGGTTTAAAATTTTCATCACTTCTTCTAAACTTTTATTAGCGCATTGTGCGATGTATTCCACCACGGTAGGATCAATATCCCCACACCTTGTGCCCATGATCAAGCCTTCTAAAGGGGTTAGCCCCATAGAAGTGTCCACGCTTTTACCCTTTTGAATGGCTGCTGCGCTTGAGCCGTTCCCTAAATGCAAACTGATAGCGTTAAATTCCTCATAAGCGGTATTCAAAAACTTCGCCGCTTCTTTAGCCACATAATGGTGTGAAGTCCCATGGAAACCATAACGGCGGATTTGATACTTTTCATACAATTCATAAGGTAAAGCATACATGTAGGCGTAATTGGGCATAGTGGCATGGAATGCGGTGTCAAAAACAGCGATTTGAGGGATATGGGGGTGCGCTTTTTGAACAAACTCAATACCGGCTAAATTCGCCGGGTTGTGTAAGGGGGCTAAAACAGAAAGCTTGCCAATTTCTTGCATGACTTTTTCATCCACTAAGACCGGGGCATGGAATTTATCCCCCCCTTGAACCACACGATGCCCTATAGCGTCAATTTGATTGAAATCTTTGATGATCCCCATTTTCGTCAAATTCTCACGAATCATTAAAAGCCCGCTCGCATGATCTTTAATCACAAGCTTTTCTTTTAATTCTTGATCGTTATGGTGCAAATGCGATTTGATTTTCAACTGCCCTATTTCTTCACCGATTTTTTCGGCCAAACCGCTCGCTAAGGGCTTGTTTTCTTTCATGTCAAACAACTTAAACTTAATAGACGAACTGCCCAGATTCAACACTAAAATTTCCATCATTTCTCCTATCAATAATCTTGCGCTTGAATGGCACTAATCAAAACGGTGTTAATAATATCTTCCACTAAAGCACCCCTACTCAAATCGTTAATGGGCTTGTTCAAGCCTTGTAAGATAGGCCCTATCGCCACGGCTTTAGCGCTCCGTTGCACCGCTTTATAAGCGATGTTCCCGGCGTTTAAATCCGGGAAAATAAAAACGCTGGCTTGCCCGGCCACTTGGCTGTTAGGCATCTTTTTCTTCGCTACGCCTTTATCAATGGAAGCGTCAAATTGTAAAGGGCCATCAATTTCTAATTGGGGATCTAATTTTTGCGCGATTGTTAGGGCTTCTTTGATCTTGTCTATCATTTCGCCTTGAGCGGAATTTCCTGTCGCATAAGAAAGCATCGCCACTTTAGGCGCAATATTGAATTGTTTGGCGGTTTGCGCGGAAGTGGTAGCGATCTCGGCTAATTCTTTAGGGCTAGGGTTAGGGATAATCGCGCAATCCCCAAAGACTAGCACTTGAGTGTCCAAACACATTAAAAACACGCTTGAAACCAGGCTCACGCCAGGCTTGGTTTTGATGATTTGTAAAGCGGGTCTAATGGTCTCAGCGGTGGTGTGATTGACCCCAGAAACCATCGCATGCGCATAGCCTGAATGCACGAGCATGGTCGCAAAATAAGTTTTATCCAACACCAATTGCTTAGCTTCTTGCTCACTCAATCCCTTTGATTTTCGCAATTCATACAAGCTTTTAGCGAATTCTTCTCTATAATGCGAAGTGTTGGGATCGATGATTTCTACATTTTCCAAATTCAAGTTCAAATTTTTCGCTTGGGAGTTAATGGCTTCTTTATCGCCCAATAAAATCAACCCCACCGCACCCATTAAATTCAAACGATGCACGGCTTTTAAAATCCTTTCATCTTCGCTCTCGGGTAAAACGACTTTTTTAATCTGCTTTTTAGCCTTTTTTTCCAAGCTCCTTTGAAAGGCTAAAGGGGTAATAATCTCGCTTTTTGTTTGCAACAAATTTTCAATCGCGCTCGCTTCTAATTCGCATTGTTGCTTACAAAGAGGCGTGCTTAAAAAATGTGGTTTTTCAAGCGTTTCGCCCGCAAATAACCCTATAGCGAAAGGGGCTTCTTTTTTGAGAATATGAGAGTGCATGGCTTTCAAATATTCCAAACTCGTTTGCGCAACAGCCACCACAGGAGCGTTTAAATGCTTGGCTAAAATGGTGTTTAAATCTAAAAGAGCGTTTAAGAAAAACTTCGGCGCATACCCTAAATTAATGACAAAATCATGCGTGGTTTGTAATTCATCATAGCGTTTGAGAATCGTTTCAAATAGTAACTCTTCTTGAGCGGTGCTTACAAGCTCTAAAGCCTTTTGTTTGTCTATGGCACTATGGATCCCTAAAGTGCTTAGGCTCTCACACTCCCCCAAGCCCTCGCACCCCCCATTAATGGGTGAAAACAAGGCGATTTTTTGATAACGAGACTTTAGCGCTTTCAAAAGGCTCTTACAAGCAACCCCTAAAACTTCGGTATCCTCTGGGTAAATCCATAAACTTTGCATGCCAATCTCCCTTAAAATCATCGTTTTTATTTAATTGTAGCAAAATTTAATTAAACCTAAACGAAACCATGATTTTGTAAAATGCTTTTAGCATTTTTTACCACACAATGATAAAAGAGCTTAGCGCTAGTCAAGTGATAGCTTATTAAAAAAGCGGTCTTCTCGGGTTAGGGGGTTTCTTAAGGGGGTTAAGGGGGTATTATCGCAAAATACCCCCTATCCCCTTAAGGAAGTGAGTTTTACCATAAAAACAAAATTTTAAAAACCAATTTTTTAAAGATTAAAAATAAGATTTTAGAATATTCAATGAAAACAGAGTTAAGGAACTCTTTTTGCTTGACTCCCACCATGTAAAATAAAAGAGTTGTTTTAAAGGATAGTCATGCCATCTCTTGTTAATCCCATTCACACCAACGCAAACGCTTTAAACAGCGGGGCGAAAAACGAAGTTAAAGACACCAAAAACGCCCCTAAAAGCGCATCAAAGGATTTCAGTAAGATCTTAAACCAAAAGATCTCTAAAGACAAAACCACCCCTAAAGAAAATCCTAGCGCGTTAAAAGACGCGCCAAAAGACGCTAAAGCACTTGAAAAAACCCCTACCCTAAACCACCAACACGCTCAAAACCTCGCTAAAGACCAACAAGCCCCTACCCTAAAAGATTTACTCAACCACCAAAAAACAACAGCCGAACATGAGACTCAACATGAAACCCATGAGGCTAATGAAACTAACCCCAAAACCCCTAACGAAACTTTAAACAAGAATGAAAAAAAGCCTAACGAAGTTGCTTCTAACGCTCATCAAACAAACTTGCCTAATAAAAACCCTATAACCCCCACTAACCGCACTAATAACGCTATCAAAAACCCCACCACCCCAACCCATAACGCTAAAGAGCCAAAAACCCTTAAAGACATCCAAACGCTCAGCCAAAAGCATGATTTAAACGCTAGCAACATTCAAGCGGCAACGACCCCAGAAAATAAAACCCCCTTAAATGCGAGCGATCATCTTGCTTTGAAAACAACGCAAACGCCCACTAACCACACCCTTGCAAAGAACGACGCTAAAAATACCGCCAACCTTTCTAGCGTTTTGCAATCCTTAGAAAAAAAAGAACCGCACAATAAAGAACACGCAAACCCCCAAAATAATGAAAAAAAAACGCCCCCTTTAAAGGAAGCTTTACAGATGAACGCCATTAAAAGGGATAAAACGCTTTCTAAAAAAAAGTCAGAAAAAACCCAAACTAAAACTCAAACTACAGCCCCAAGTATAGTGCCAGAAAATGCCCCTAAAATCTCTCTTAAAACGCCCCCTTTAATGCCTTTAATAGGAGCTAACCCCCCTAACGATAATATTCCAACGCCCCTAGAAAAAGAAGAAAAAACTAAAGAAGTAAGCGATAATAAAGAAAAAACTAAAGAAGCTAGTAACAGCGCTCAAAACGCGCAAAACACCCAAGCTAGCGATAAGACAAGCGAGAATAAAAGCGTTACCCCTAAAGAGACGATCAAGCATTTCACCCAACAATTAAAGCAAGAGATCCAAGAATACAAACCCCCCATGAGCAGGATCTCTATGGATTTATTCCCTAGGGAATTGGGCAAGGTTGAAGTGGTTATTCAAAAAGTGGGTAAAAACCTTAAAGTGAGCGTGATTTCTCACAACAACAGCCTACAAACCTTTTTGGACAACCAACAGGATCTCAAAAACAGCCTGAACGCTTTAGGCTTTGAAGGGGTGGATTTGAGCTTTTCGCAAGATTCTTCTAAAGAGCAACCCAAAGAGCAACTAAGAGAGCTATTCAAAGAGCAGGAATCAACCCCCTTAAAAGAAAACGCCCTAAAAAGCTACCAAGAGAATACAGACCATGAAAACCAAGAAACGAGCATGCAAATCACTCTTTATGCGTGATTTTAAGCGAGTTTGCTCTATAATAAGACATCTTTAATAAGGAAGAGATCATGGCCATTGATTTAGCAGAAGTTACAGGGGCTAAAGCTGCGCAAGAAAGGAAAAAAGAGCAGCCCACGATCGCTAACGGGTTGGATAAAAACGCTTTCATGAAACTCTTTTTAGAGCAATTGAAAAATCAAGACCCCACCGCTCCTATGGAAACGGATAAAATCATCACCCAAACTGCGCAGCTCACGCAAGTGGAAATGCAAGAAGAAAACAAAAAAACCATGCAAGAAGTCGCCAGTGCGATGAAATCCAATAAAGAAACTAACGAATCTTTAAAAGACTTTCAAGGCGCTTTAAAAGACACCATGGAAAACTTGAATAAGGGCATGGACGATAGCTTGAAAGCGAATAACGCTTTAAGGGAAGTAAGCGCCCTTAATTCTGTGAGCATGATAGGCAAAATCGCTGAAACCGATGTGAGTGGGGCGAATTTTGATGGCAATAACAAGCTTTCTTTTTCGCTCTTTTTTGATGAAAAAATTGACGCCTCTAAAGGAGTGCCAGCGATTCAAATCCTAAACGAAAACAATGAATTAGTCAAAACGATTCCTTTAAAAGATTATAACGGGCAAAAGGGGTATATTAATTTTGAATGGGACGGCTTGAACGAAAAGGGCGAAAAAGTCCCTAAAGGCAATTACAAGATCAAGGCTGAATACAATTTAGACTCTCAAAGCAAGCAGTATTTGCAAACGCGTATTGGTAGGGGCGAAGTGGAAAGCGTGATTTTTGATAAAGGCAAGCCCATGTTAAGAATGGGCGAAATGATTTTACCCATAGACAGCGCGATAGAGTTTTACAAACCGGATCAAAAACCGCTTGATCAAAAACTCTCGGATCAAAAGCCCATTGAACAGAAACCCCTTGAACAGAAAATCTCTGAACAAAAACCGCTTGATCAAAAACTCTCTGATCAGAAGCCTCAAAAACTCTCTGAACAAAAACCACAGAAACCCATTGAACAGAAAATCTCTGAACAAAAACCGCTTGATCAAAAACTCTCGGATCAAAAACCACTTGATCAAAAGCCCCTTGATCAAAAACCCCAAACCCCCCCTAAAGAGACAGCATGAACGACACCTTATTAAACGCTTATAGCGGGATTAAGACCCACCAGTTTGGTATTGACAGCCTTTCCAATAATATTGCCAATGTCAATACTTTAGGCTATCGCTCCAATGATCCGGAGTTTAAGACCCTGTTTTCTTCGCATTTAGACGCTTTGAACGCCAAATCCGTTGTGGCTAATGACCGAAATTACGGCGTTACAGGCTCAGGCAATGTCCTTTCTAATAAAGACGGCGAATACATGCCAAGTGAGGGGGAATTCCACATGGCGTATCAAGGCAAGGGCTGGTTTGTGATAGGGCCCAATAAAAATGGGGAAATGACCATTAATAAAGACGGCTTTAGCAAGAAACAGGATAATTTTCTCACGCGTGCCGGTAATTTCGCCAGAGACGCTGATGGCTATTTAGTAACCCCTGAGGGCTATTATGTCTATGGGATTGATTTGAAAAAAATCAAAGACGGCACGCTCAATTCCACCGCTAGAGATGAAGACATTGAAAAATTGCATGGCAACACCCTTTCGCCCTTACAAATCCCCCAAGATTTGACTTACCAGCCCGTGCTTAGCACGAAAGTGGGTATTAGCGTGAATTTAAACCCTAAAGACCATTTAAAAGGCGCACAAGATTTTTTCTTAAACGACAAGGGCGAGATCATTAAAGAGCGTTTTTTAAACCAGGATATTAACGCTTTAGCGAATGACGATAACGAGCCAATAGACGCGATCACTAATCGCAAATTAAACGTCAGTATCCAAAAAGAAGATGGCAAAAAAGAGGATTTTGTTTTCACTTATGGGGACGCTGAAAAAGGCGAAAACCAATTCAAAACTTTAGGCGATTTGCAAAAACTCCTTAAAGAAAAAACCGGGCTAGACTTAAACCTCATCAAAAGCGAAAAAGACGCCAAAAGCCCCCCCCTTTTATTAGAGATCGCTAATCCTAGCCAAACGCCTATCGCCTTTAGCTTGAGTGGGGGCATTGCGGATAAATTGGGCTTGAAAGCGGACGGAATGGAACTAAAAAAGGGCATCAGCAGGGATTCAGTGGCGATTAAAATCCCTTATTACAGCACAGAAGTGGATATTTATGATAAAGCCGGGGATAAATACTTGCTCCAAAGCGAATATTACATGACCAATTCCAACGATCCCACATCAAGCCCCACGAGTAAAAGGAAAAACCAAACTTGGGAAGTGAAAAGCTACATCGTGGATCCCAAAAACAAAACCCCTATCAATGATCCTACTTGGGAAATTGTCGGCTTTGATTCAGCCACGCACAAGATGAAATCCGCCCCCATGACTTTGGACTTTAAAGGCAATAAGCTCACCTACTCTTTAGATAAAAGCGAAAACCATGATTCTAGCGATTTGTCTTACCAAGACTCTAAACTCTTAGAAGCGAGTCAAGACGGCAAGCCTAGGGGCATTTTTAGAGACATGCGCATTGAAGAAAACGGCGTGATTTCTCTAGCCTTTAGTAACGGGGTGGTAGAGCCGGTCGCTCGCATCGGTATTTTAGCTTTCACTAACGATCAGGGCTTGAGAAAAATCGGCGGTAATCTCTATGAAATGCAAGAAGGCACCATTAATGGCGAAAACAGACCCCTAAGCGGTAACCCCATTTTAGGGTGGGATGAAGAGGGCAAGCTCAAGTTTGGGAAAATCAGGCATAAATATTTAGAAACGAGCAATGTGAATGCCGGGAACGCCCTAACCAATCTCATTTTAATGCAAAGAGGCTATTCTATGAACGCTAGAGCCTTTGGCGCGGGCGATGACATGATCAAAGAAGCTATTAGCTTGAAAAAATAAGGGGCTAAAATAAGGAGTGTGGTAAAATATCCTTTTTAATAAGGATATTTAATGATACCCACACAGCTTAATGAAATTGCAAAATTTTTAAAAACAAACCCTTATCATTTGTCTCAACCCTTACAGGATGGACGCTTAAATTCATCGGTCAATGAAGAAGAAATTTTAAACACCATCAAACATTCTTTCCCTATCCAACTACCAAAAGCCAGAGAGTGGTGGGATTTTAGTTTTGAAGAAAACGATATTTTTTATCCTATTAATATTAAAACCACCACCACAAAAACCGCTGACAATCTTAATTGTAAATTAGGGATTTATTATGCGTTGTGTGGCTTATTACCGACTTTCAATAACGAAATTGCATGGGAAAAATACTTTCAAAAACTGCATAAAGACTTAGGCAAAAACACCGACAGAGACTATTATTTTTTAATTATCAACAAAAACGATCCTAAAGATATTTTTATCAATTCCTTAAAAGGTATTCAAACCCTCCAACCCAATAACTTGCCCTTCCAATGCAAGTGGGATAACAACAGAGAAATCGTTCAAAGAAACTTTATTGAAAGTAAAAACTCCATCTTAAGCGCTTTAGCCAAAAGCGTTAAGTTACGAGCTAATATTTATTAAGAGAATTTTTTGGAGGGTTTTTTGTATCAATTAAATATTAAAACTTTAGGGCAGGTTTTCACCCCTAAAAAGATAGTGGATTTCATGCTCACTCTCAAACACAATCAAGGGAGTGTTTTAGAGCCAAGCGCGGGCGATGGGAGTTTTTTAAAGCGCTTAAAAAAGGCTGTAGGGATTGAAATCGATCCTAAAATCTGCCCTAAAAATGCCCTTTGCATGGACTTTTTTGACTACCCTTTAGAAAATCAATTTGACACCATTATTGGCAACCCGCCTTATGTCAAGCACAAGGATATTGCGCCAAGCGCTAAAGAAAAACTCCATTATAGCCTTTTTGATGAAAGGAGTAACCTATACTTGTTTTTCATAGAAAAAGCGATCAGGCATTTAAAACCTAAAGGCGAATTGATTTTCATCACCCCAAGGGATTTTTTAAAATCCACTTCCAGCGTGAAATTAAACGAATGGATTTACAAAGAAGGCACGATAACGCATTTTTTTGAATTAGGCGATCAAAAAATTTTCCCAAACGCCATGCCTAATTGCGTGATTTTTCGTTTTTATAAAGGCAATTTCAGTAGAATCACCAACGATGGTTTGCAATTTTTGTGCAAAAAAGGCATTTTGTATTTCCTCAACCAATCTTACACGCAAAAATTGAGCGAGGTTTTTAAGGTTAAAGTGGGGGCAGTGAGCGGGTGCGATAAGATTTTTAAAAATGAAAAATACGGGAATTTAGAATTTGTCACCTCAATCACCAAAAGAACCCATGTTTTAGAAAAAATGGTTTTTGTCAATAAGCCTAATGATTATTTACTCCAGCATAAAGACAGCTTGATGCAAAGAAAGATTAAAAAATTCAATGAAAGTAATTGGTTTGAATGGGGGAGAATGCATCACATATCCCCTAAAAAACGCATTTATGTCAACACCAAAACGCACCAAAAAAACCCCTTTTTTATCCACCAATGCCCTAATTATGACGGCTCTATTTTAGCGTTATTCCCTTATGACCAAAACCTGGACTTACAAAACCTCTGCGACAAACTCAACGCTATCAACTGGCAAGAATTAGGCTTTGTGTGCGACGGGCGTTTTTTGTTTTCGCAACGCTCTTTAGAAAACGCTCTTTTGCCTAAAGACTTTTTAAATGAGGATGAAACTTGTTAGAAACTTTGCAATTAAACCCTGAGCAACTAAAAGCGGCCAAGGCTTTGAAAGGGTATAATTTAGTGATTGCGAGCGCTGGCACAGGAAAGACTTCTACGATTGTGGGGCGCATTTTATACCTGCTTGATAACGGCATCAAGCCTGAAGAAATCTTGCTTTTGACTTTCACTAATAAAGCGAGTAATGAAATGATTGCTAGGGTGGCTAAATATTTTAAATCAAGCTCCAAAATTGAAGCGGGCACTTTCCATGCGGTGGCGTATCGCTATTTAAAAGAGCATTACCCTAATTTAAGCCTAAAGCAACCTAAAGAATTGAGGAAACTTTTAGAAAGCATTGTGGATACTAAAAACGCGCTAACAGATGACGATAAAAAGCCCTACACTCCACAGCATCTCTACGCTCTCTATTCTCTTTATACCAACGCTCTAAAACAAGAAGATTTTAGCGCATGGCTTTCTCATAAAAACCCTGAACACACGCCATACGCCGCCTTTTATGAAAACATTTTAGAAGAGTTTGAAAACACCAAAAAAAAGCATAATTATATGGACTATAACGACTTATTACTGCTGTTTAAAAAAGCGATGCTAGAAAGACCTAGCCCTTATAAAGAAGTGCTTTGCGATGAATTTCAAGACACCAACCCCTTACAAGAATCCATTTTAGACGCTATCAACCCTCCCAGTTTGTTTTGCGTGGGCGATTACGATCAGAGCATTTACGCTTTTAATGGGGCGGATATTTCTATCATTTCTAATTTCACTCAAAAATACAAAAACGCCCGGGTTTTCACGCTCACCAAAAATTACCGCTCTTCTAAAGAGATTTTAGATCTCGCTAATCAAGTGATACAGCGCAACGAGCGCATTTACCCTAAAAATTTAGAAGTGGTGAAATCAGGGCATTTCAATAAACCTGTGCTTTTAAATTACAACGACAATATTACGCAATGCCAAGACATCGCTAAACGCATTGTCATGCGAAAGAATTTTAAAGAAGTGGCAGTGATTTTTAGGAATAACGCGAGCGCGGATCAATTAGAAGCCGCTTTAAGATCCCACAATGTGCCAAGCAAAAGAAAAGGGAGCGCGAGCTTTTTTGAATCCAAAGAAGTGGCGTTAGCGTTAGATATTTGCGCGCTCATCTTTAATTCTAAAGACATTATGGCAGCCATTCATGTTTTAAGCTGTATCAGCGATATTGGCTCTAACACCGCTAAAGACATTCATGAGGCCTTAATGCTTTTAGGCAATGGCGATCTCAAATTGGCTTTAACTCAGCCTGATAAAGAAGCCAAAATTTACACGAAGAAAAAAGAAATCACCTCTATGGGGCTTTTTGAAGAAATTTTTGCCCTAGAAAACAGCTCAAGGTTTAATGGCGTGATAGATAAAGCGTTTCATTCGCACCCGGTGTTGATGCACCCTAAAATCTCACTCAATGGGGCTAAAATGCTTAGCGATTTTTTCACTCTTTATACCAAAGCCCCTACCCATTCCCCTAGCGCTTTAATCAAACACATTCTAGAAAGCGCGTTTTTTCAAACCTTTAAAACACGCCTTTTAAAAGAGCGCTCCAAAAATAAGGACGGCTCTTATAACGAATTTAAAAAACTCCAAGCACAAAAACGCTTCAATGAAAAAATGGACTTGCTGAGTTCTTTGGCGAAAAATTACCAAAATTTAGGGCGTTTTTTAAACGGCACTTTAATAGGCTCTAGTGAAGCCACGCAAGGTGAGGGCGTGAATTTATTGAGCGTGCATGCTTCTAAAGGCTTAGAATTTAAAGATGTTTATATTATAGATTTAATGGAGGGCCGTTTCCCTAACCACAAGCTCATGAATACCGGAGGGGGCATTGAAGAAGAGCGGCGGCTTTTTTATGTCGCTATCACAAGGGCTAAGGAAAATTTATGGCTTTCTTACGCGAAAAACGAATTGAGGGAAAACGCCAAACCTAAAGAGCATAAGCCTTCGGTGTTTTTGTATGAAGCGGGGCTTTTGAAACCTGATTTAAAATAAAATTGATTTTTGTATTGTTTGTTTAAGCAGAAAATGATATGATTACAGCGATAGTTAAGCCCCTAAGAGCTAGGAACTCTTAAGAGCTTGTTTTTAATAAAGTGGCTGTGTTAAGATTACCACTAAAACTATCGCTATAAAAATGACTTTCATGGTAGTGCCTCCTAACGGAGTGCCACCCACTGCAATCTCCCAACCCATTAGCTCAAAACTAATTGCTCCAAATCCGCTTAACACTAGAACGCTACCATGTCATATCATTTGAGTATTATAGTGGGATTTTGTGGGATACAAGAAAACGCTAGCAACCATAGATTTTAGCTCTAGCTTGCGCTAGAGCCAAAATTTTAGTATAATGGCGTTGTTACTAATAATAATCTCATAGTTGGTTATCTCCTTTCGGGGTAACCACCCGCTATTACCCCAAACCCTAACATGCTCCAAATTTTCACAACAAAAGAGATAACTTAAAATGATTATTTGCGTTGGCGTGATTATAGTTTAAAAAACTAAAGAATGCCAAAAAGCGTTTTGTAAAACCCCAAAATTTAAGGCTAATCCCCCCATGAAATTCCGTTGAAATCCCGTTTTTTTTTTTTTGTAAAAAACGCTCCAATGCTTGTAACTTTATTTCCTTTATAAGGGGGTTTTAAGGGGATTTTTAAGGTTAGTTTAACTTTTCTTATGTGAAAATATCACAATTACATCTAACAATTTGTATTACTAAATATTATTTACAAGCTTTGATGTAACTAAATCCCAAATTTAAACTCAATCAAGGAGCATCCCATTGATAAGGAAAATCATGATAAAGAAAAATAGAACGCTGTTTCTTAGTCTAGCCCTTTGCGCTAGCATAAGTTATGCCGAAGATGATGGAGGGTTTTTCACCGTCGGTTATCAGCTCGGACAAGTCATGCAAGATGTCCAAAACCCAGGCGGCGCTAAAAGCGACGAACTCGCTAGAGAGCTTAACGCTGATGTAACGAACAACATTTTAAACAACAACACCGGAGGCAATGTCGCAGGGGCGTTGAGTAACGCTTTCTCCCAATACCTTTATTCGCTTTTAGGGGCGTATCCCACGAAACTCAATAGTAACGATGTATCCGCGAACGCTCTTTTAAGTGGTGCGGTAGGCAGTGGGACTTGCGCGGCTGCAGGGACGGCTGGTGGCTCAATTCTTAACACTCAAAGCGCTTGCACCGCTGCGGGCTATTACTGGCTCCCTAGCTTGACTGACAGGATTTTAAGCACGATCGGCAGCCAGACTAACTACGGCACGAACACCAATTTCCCCAACATGCAACAACAGCTCACCTACTTGAACGCGGGGAATGTGTTTTTTAACGCGATGAATAAGGCTTTAGAGAAGAATGGGACTGCTACTACTAGTGGAACTAGTGGTGCGACTGGTTCAGATGGTCAAACTTACTCTCAACAAGCCATCCAATACCTTCAAAACCAACAAAATATCCTCAATAACGCAGCGAACTTGCTCAAGCAAGATGAATTGCTCTTAGAAGCTTTCAACTCTGCCGTAGCCGCCAACATTGGGAATAAGGAATTCAATTCAGCCGTTTTTACAGGCTTGGTGCAAGGCATTATTGATCAATCTCAATTGGTTTATAACGAGCTCACTAAAAACACCATTAGCGGGAGTGCGGTTGATAATGCCGGGATAAATTCCAACCAAGCTAACGCTGTGCAAGGGCGCGCTAGTCAGCTCCCTAACGCTCTTTATAATGCGCAAGTAACTTTGGATAAAATCAATGCGCTCAACAATCAGGTAAAAAGCATGCCTTACTTGCCCCAATTCAGAGCCGGGAACAGCCGTGCGACGAATATTTTGAACGGGTTTTACACCAAAATAGGCTATAAGCAATTCTTCGGGAAGAAAAGGAATATCGGTTTGCGCTATTATGGTTTCTTTTCTTATAACGGAGCGAGCGTGGGCTTTAGATCCACTCAAAATAATGTAGGGTTATACACTTATGGGGTGGGGACTGATGTGTTGTATAATATCTTTAGCCGCTCCTATCAAAACCGCTCTGTGGATATGGGCTTTTTTAGCGGTATCCAATTAGCCGGTGAGACCTTCCAATCCACGCTCAGAGATGACCCCAATGTGAAATTGCACGGCAAAATCAATAACACGCACTTCCAGTTCCTCTTTGACTTCGGCATGAGGATGAACTTCGGTAAGTTGGACGGGAAATCCAACCGCCACAACCAGCACACGGTGGAATTTGGCGTAGTGGTGCCTACGATTTATAACACTTATTACAAATCAGCAGGGACTACCGTGAAGTATTTCCGCCCTTATAGCGTTTATTGGTCTTATGGGTATTCATTCTAAGAAAGGGGGGAAGAGACAAACATGAAACAAAATTTAAAGCCATTCAAAATGATTAAGGAAAATTTAATGACACAATCTCAAAAAGTAAGATTCTTAGCCCCTTTAAGCCTAGCGTTAAGCTTGAGCTTCAATCCAGTGGGCGCTGAAGAAGATGGGGGCTTTATGACCTTTGGGTATGAATTAGGTCAGGTGGTCCAACAAGTGAAAAACCCGGGTAAAATCAAAGCCGAAGAATTAGCCGGCTTGTTAAACTCTAATACGACAAACAACACCAATATCAATATTGCAGGCACAGGAGGCAATGTCGCCGGGACTTTGGGCAACCTCTTTATGAACCAATTAGGCAATTTGATTGATTTGTATCCCACTTTGAACACTGACCGTATCCATCAATGTGGTGCTACTAATAATGGTAGTGGTAATGGTGGTACGACCACTGCTGCCGCTACTACTAGTTCTACTAGCCCTTGTTTCCAAGGCAATCTGGCTCTTTATAACGAAATGGTTAGCTCTATCAAAACTTTGAGTCAAAACATCAACAAGAATATCTTCCAAGGCAATAACAACACCACGAGCCAAAATCTCTCCAATCAGCTCAGTGAGCTTAACACCGCTAGCGTTTATTTGACTTACATGAACTCATTCTTAAACGCCAATAACCAAGCGGGTGGGATTTTTCAAAACAACACCAATCAAGCTTATGGGAATAGTGGTGTTACCGCTCAACAAATCGCTTATATCCTAAAGCAAGCTTCAATCACTATGGGGCCAAGCGGTGATAGCGGGGCTGCCGCAGCGTTTTTGGACGCCGCTTTAGCGCAACATGTTTTCAACTCGGCTAACGCCGGGAATGATTTGAGCGCTAAGGAATTCACTAGCTTGGTGCAAAACATCGTCAGTAATTCTCAAAACGCTTTAACGCTAGCCAACAACGCTAACATCAGCAATTCAACCGGCTATCAAGTGAGCTATGGCGGGAATATTGATCAAGCGCGCTCTACCCAACTATTAAACAACACCACAAACACTTTGGCTAAAGTTACCGCTTTGAATAACGAGCTTAAAGCTAACCCATGGCTTGGGAATTTCGCTGCCGGTAACAGCTCTCAAGTGAATGCGTTTAACGGGTTTATCACTAAAATCGGTTATAAGCAATTCTTCGGGGAAAACAAGAATGTGGGCTTACGCTACTACGGCTTCTTCAGCTATAATGGTGCGGGCGTGGGTAATGGCCCCACTTACAATCAAGTCAATCTGCTCACTTATGGGGTGGGGACTGATGTGCTTTACAATGTGTTTAGCCGCTCTTTTGGTAGCCGAAGTCTTAATGCGGGCTTCTTTGGGGGGATCCAACTCGCAGGGGACACTTACATCAGCACGCTAAGAAACAGCCCTCAGCTTGCGAGCAGACCTACAGCGACAAAATTCCAATTCTTGTTTGATGTGGGGTTACGCATGAACTTTGGTATCTTGAAAAAAGACTTGAAAAGCCATAACCAGCATTCTATAGAAATCGGTGTGCAAATCCCTACGATTTACAACACTTACTATAAAGCTGGTGGCGCTGAAGTGAAATACTTCCGCCCTTATAGCGTGTATTGGGTCTATGGCTACGCCTTCTAAAAAAGCTCAAGGCCTTTTATAGGCTTTGATTTAACCATTTAACCCCCACTTTAAAACAACCCAAAATCCTTATCCAATAATGGGGATTAACCCCCTAGGAACGCTTGATTAAAAGCTAGCATTCACAAAAAGCTTAACGCTCAAGGCTTATTGAGATTTTAAAACGCTTTATTAAAAACTTTTAAAAAGCTTTAGCGCTTCAAAGCTCTTTTATTTTGTGAAGGGATCAAACGCTAAAGGCGTTCCCCTAACCCAAGAAAACTGCTTTTAAAACCCCCAAGCAGAAATCCTAAACATCTTTAGCGTTTGGAATGAATACCGCTAATTTGTTATAACACCCCCATACATTTGCATCTAGCACAAGGAAGCGTGCAAAGTTACGCCTTTATAAGAGAGATCAAACTTTGTAAAATCCATTAGGGACACAAAACAAGAACCAAACTCTCCCCCCAACATCTCAGGAAGCCCAATCGCTTTAGCGGTTGGGCGCTTCACAAAGCTAGCTTTGCACAAGGTCTTTTATACTCATATTTTAAAAAATGCCTTGAAGTGTTTTTTAACTTGCTGTGATTGAAAATCAAAACTTCAGCGTGAGGTTGGTCATCATATAACTTCTGTCTTGGTAATTAGCACTAAAATCGCCATCAGGATTATTGAATTTGGGCGCTCCAAAATACCCTACTTGATAGCCTTTATTGATCCTAGCCCCATAATAAGTGATCCTAAAGTTAAGAAGGATTGATTCAGTGAACGCATAGCTCGCATTGAATTGTAAGGAGTATTCATTAGCCCTCCCCAACTGCCCTAGTGCATTTTTATTCGCATGAGAGACGCGCCCAAAAACATGCCATGCAAAACGCTTATGGATCCCTCCAACAGAAGTGTAAAAAGTGAAAGTGTTAGCGTTAGTGATCGCATCAGCCAGCCCATCATAAGCCGTATTATCCCAAAAATCATAGCCAATCATTCCGGCATGCCTAGTCGTTACGGAGATTTCATTACCGATATAGGAAGTGTTATTACCCCTTGGCATCGTGTGAGAGCCTAAAAAAGCGTCTGAATTGCCAAAGGTGTTATAAAAGCCAATGGACCAGTTGAAATTATCCCACCAAAAAACCTGGCGGATATTTAAAGTAACGCCATTCCTCCCTAACAACGAGCCATGAGGCGTGCTGTCTTCTAAACTATAAGTTTTTGTCTCTGGGTTATACCACCCCCTATAATATAAAGGAAAGGTTGTCATGATCATGCTTTGAGAGCGAAAGCCTACATTTTCAAAATTCCTATTCGTGTCATAGACCAGCTTAAAGCCAGGAGCGTTATAAGTCTTAGGCGCAAAATAATAAAAAAATTGAGCGTCTAAACCTCTATAAGAATAAGTCGTGGTGATCCCATGCCAACCGTAATTGATGAAATCGTTGCTGTTACTAGGATTGCCTCCCTTTTTCAAATAAGGCACTGTCGCAAAAAACTCATAAATCCAAGAGTTGAACGCTAAACCTCTCCCAAAAGAACTCCACCACCAAAACCTTAACCTTTGCGTCTCAGTCTTATAGGGCTGATAATACACTTCCCACCCCTGATTCGATCCGCTCATAAAATCAATATTCGCTTCATAACGCCCCGCCTTAAACCCAAAAACATCTTTGTAATCGTATCGTAAAAAAGCGGTATCCACCACATAAGGTCTTGCATGATAGCTCGCTGATTGAGAAGTCCCCGCATAAGCAGGGCCAAGATACTTATTGAAAAAGTATCCATGATAGCCCCCAATGAAATTCTCTACAATTGAGCCAAAAATCTTCCCATTAGCTTGGTTAATATAATATTTGGTCTTATCATAAGGAATGGCTGCAATCGCCCCACCCAAAGAGAAAGAGAGCCTATGGTTTTCGGTGCCTTTAGGGAGTAAATTGACTTTGACTTGCGCTAAAGTTACAATATCTATAAAACTTTCAGTAGGATAAATCCCTTTTTTAGTATTGATTTGAGAATTGTTAAAACCAATCTTAGAAAAATTCTCCACACGACCACTAAACCGATAATCAAAAGCTTCTACAGGACACAATAAAAACGATAAAAGCGATAAAGAAGAAGTCAAAAAATACTTTTCTTGCCTCACTAAACTCTCCCTAATTTTAATTGTATGATCTTTTTTGTTGAGATTATAATTATAATCAAAAAAAAAAAAAAAAATAGCATGAAGTTAAAATATTAATTAAAACCCACAACCTTATTTTACAAAATTTTACAAAAAATAACCCTTTATTGTAAATTGGTTTAAAATTAAAGGATTAAAATCATATATTTGTTACTTCTAAAGAATGTTTTATTGTTGATTAGATCCGCTACCCATATTAAAACTTATAAGAAATTTCAAATCTAGCGTTAAAGCCAGGCTCTGCCATGCCCCTTGCGTATTTGTCTTGATTGGGTTCATCAGGGCTCATCACCGGGCTTGCTTGATCAATATATTGTTGGTTAAAAACATTGTTAAACACCGCGTTCAGGCTCAACCCTTTGAGTTTTTTATAAGTAGGCTTGTAAGTGATAAAAAAACTGCTCACCCCATAGCCGGGCTTATGCACATGAAAAATCCCGGGCGTTTTAGGGCAATTGCTAGGCCGTCTGTCAATATCCGTAGGGCCGTTGCGATAAGGGCTATAAGAGCAATAACTCAAATCCGTAACAAAGCGTGAAAGCCAAGTGATGCTAAGGCCGGTGCGTGGGATTGTATAGCTTGCCGTTAAAATAAACACATTGCCGGTCGTAGCCGCCAATTCATACACATCAGCGATCAAGTGCCCCTTTAAAGAAGGCCATGATCGCGCCACGCTCAAGCCTAAAGAAAAGCCCTTGTATTTAGCCGTCCCTGAAACTTCATAACCCGGCACATAAATAATATCTTGCGCGGGCAAGTTGGTTACAAAAAGCGTTGAAGAAAATTGGTTGATGTAATTAGAAATCAATTGGACAAAACCGGCGGCTCTGAAATCAAAATACTGACTGCTGTATTCGGTGTTAAATTCCACATTTTGCCCAATTTCTGGCTTTAAATTGCGGTTGTAGCGCAAATTATCTTGACGCATCCACACCAAACCTCCAGGCATAGGGCCTCTGGTTACATATGCGTAAGAAAGCCTGAAATTCAAATTTTCTAAAGGCGAGACATTTAAAGCCGCACTAGGGCTAAACCCTTGGGTTATGTGCAATTGCCAGTCTTTATCCACTAAAGTATAGACATCATAACGAGTCCCTGCCCCTAAAGTTACCATAGGGTGCAAGGTGTAATTCGCTTGCACATACACCCCAACCACATTCGCCGTAGCGCCATTCCTTTGGCAGCGCCCGTTTATGTTGGGATCATTAGGGCCCATAACCCTTAAGCATGCGTCAGGGGCATCGCCGGGTTTGACTAATTCGCTATTAGGGATCGCTTTATCAAAAGTGGTTAAGTTTTGGTAATTCAACCCGTATTCAAAAAGATTGTCATTCTTATGGTCTATGGTGTGGATCACATTCGCATTAAACCCGGAATTGATGATGAATAAATTTTTATTAGCAACGACAGAACCTCCTCCAAGGCTTTTAAAAGTGATGGAGCAAGTTTGTTTAAGAGCGTCATAAATACCCCCTTGCGCCACGCATTCATTTTCTTCGCCAAGTTTTGGGGTGAAAGGAATGATAGTTGCTATATCGTTAGGCCTAAAAAGCGGATCAATTTGGACATTCCTAACGCTTGTATAACCATTGATTTTTAATTTAGGATCACCAAAACGACTCCCCCCTTCTCTTTCATAGTTCAAACTCATGTTATGCACTAAATTGACGCTATAAGTTTTAAACAAACTGGCGTCATTTTCAAACAAGCAATCATCAGGGTTTTGTTCGTTAGGGAAAGCGTTAAAATCACCGCAAGAATAGGGCAAAAAAGTGCCTGTAAAATTCGCTCTTAAAGGGCGGTTAGCGTTATCTCTGGTCATGTTATAACTGAGCGTTAAAGTATCCCTTTCGCTCAAATAACCATTGATCTTAGCCATCACATTGTTTTGCTCGCTAGGACTTCCTGTAACTTTATTCTCCGCTTTAGGATCAAAAAGATTTTTCATCGCATTATCCCCATCACGATAATAGAAAATATTTTGGTGCGTGTAATACAAAAGCATATCAAAATGATGGTTACGATAAGCGCCCATAATGGTTTCCCTGTCCCCAAAGTTGGTCAAAAAAGTGGCAGCCCCACTTATGGCGTAGTCTTTACCTTTAGGGATAAAATCGCTCGCGCTTTTAGTCTCCATTTTGATCGCGCCAATTAAAGCCATAGGCCCCGCACTCGCTTGAGCCACCCCTTTAGTAACCACCACGCTTTTGAGCATTCCAGGGTCAATAATCGTATTGCCTTGATGCCCATAGCTTGCGCCCATTTGCGCCGCGCCATCCACCGTAACCCGAGCCAATCTGTCCTCAATACCGCGCACATAAATTTTTTGCGCTATCACCGCGCCACCGCCCACATTGATATTGGGGTTTCTTCTAAACATGTCGCTGATTTGGTTGGCTTGCCTTCTTTCTAATTCTTTACTTGAAATAGTTGTCTGGTTGTTGTAATTAAAGATTTTAGCCGCTTGAGTGGTAACCTTACCTAGAGTGTGTTGGGCGTTCTTTTTTTGATCCTTTTTTCTTTCTGTCTTTTTTTCTTCTTTTTCTTCTTCTTTAGCCTCTAATTCAAACATTCCTAATAAGGACAAAAAAATAGAAAAACTACAATACTTTCTAAAACGCTTGTCATTCATTCTTAAAATCCTACTTATTATAATTATTGTTTTTGAAAAAACAAAATTGTTATTATAACTAAAAAAGTATTATTTTTAGAGAAAGATTTTTCTCGGTTACTTTATTTTATAATATAAAAACTCATTTCCTTAAGGGGATAGGGGGGCATTTTGCGATAATGTCCCCCTTAACCCCCTTAAGAAACCCC
>NZ_VEZH01000008.1:0-93654 GCF_006440215.1 Helicobacter pylori
TGGTGTTTGTCACCATTTGAGCGGCCTCACCGATTTGATAGCCTGCACTCATGTAAAAGCCGTCGTCTTCAGCGTGGAGCAAAAACGAGAGAGAGAGAGAGAGAGAGAGAGTAAAAGGGTTTTTTTCATCGCATTCTCCTTGAAATAAAATAGTTTAGGTAAGTCTTGTAAAGCATGAGATTTTATCACAAGATTTCGTTAATATAGCATGAATTGATAAGATTTTTGCGCTAATGGGGCGTTTTGTTGTTTCAAAAAAAAAAAAAGGGTTTTTGGGGTATTTTGGAACTATTTTAAATGATTAGAAAGGGTTAAAATTTGTTTTAATCAAAGATAGCGATAAAATGGGGGTTTGGTTACTTGGTGGGATCGTTTTAGATTTAGTTGTAAAACTCTTAAGGGGGTATTTTAAAATAACATTCCCACTAATAACGCTTAAGAAACCACCGCTAAAATCAAGCTCTTTCATTTTGTCATGAAGTGCCCAAACACTAGAGATATTTGGGATTTCTGCTTGGGTGGTTTTAAGGGGGATTTTTATCGTTTTTACCGCTAGCACCCCATAAAAGCCAAGCCAAGATTAAATAAGATTAAATAAGATTAAATAAGATTAAATAAGATTAAATAAGATTAAATAAGATTAAATAAGATTAAATAAGATTAAATAAGATTAAATAAGATTAAAAGGGCATGCCCCCTATTAGCCCTAATCAAACATTTAGTGCTGTTTAAAAGGGCTATCCACGACCTTTTTCCTATCCACAATGTAGGGGATTAAAGCCATGTGGCGGGCTCTTTTGATCGCCACTTCCACCCTCTCTTGCCACTTTTTGCTATTGCCTGTCAACCTCCTTGGCATGATTTTATAGCGCTCTGATAGCGTGTGCTTGAGCATGTCTAAATCTTTATAGTCAATAAAGCTGATTTTAGCTTCAGTGTATTTGCAATAGCGTTTTGAATAGCGTTTTCTTTCCATAATGTCTCCTTAATTTTAACCCTTAAAAGGGGATTTCTTCTTCATCAATATTGATTTCAGGCACGCTGTTTTGATACTTGGACGGCTGTGCCTGTAAATTCTCTTTAGCGTAAGCGTTTTGTGCATAACTTGGGGCTTGGTTAAAAGGATCCTGGCTGGGAGCGTTATGATTAGCGGGATAAGCGTTGTTGAAACTCTCATGCGTCATGCTATCTTGCATAGCGTTTGCTTGGGGATTGTCTAACTTTTTATCCATGAATTGCAACGAGTCCGCTGTGATAGTGTGGCGGGAATTTTTTTTGCCCGTTTGATCCATCCAACTCTCATAAGTCAAACGCCCTTCTATCAAAACGCTTGAACCCTTGCTCAAATACTGGTTAGCGATTTCAGCCGTTCGCCCAAACAAACGCGCATCTATAAAGCACACTTCTTCGCCTAGAGTGCCATCTTGCTTTTTGAAACGCCTGCTTGTGGCTAAACCTATTGTGGCCGCAGCCGAACCGCTAGGCAAATATTTCAACTCCACATTCCTAGTCAAACGCCCTACCATAATCACTTTATTAAACATGATAAGCCCTTATTCGCTATGAGATTCCGTGCTTTTTGCTTCCTCTGTGTGGTGAGAATGCGTGTGTTCGGTTTTTTCGTGTTTTTCTTTAGCGTGTGATGGCTTTTTATTAGCCCTATCCACTAACGCATGCCACGCTTCTACCTCTTTTTTACTTTCGTATTTGATCACAATGAAACGCAACACGTCTTCATTGATGCGATACAATCGTTCAAGCTCTAAAATCATGGACGGCTCTGCTTTGAAATACGCCACATAATAATAGCCTCTTTTGTGCTTTTTGATTTCATAGGCTAAATTACGCATGCCCATATCCAGGCTCGTTTCAATCACGCCGTGATGCTTAGTGATCACTTCTTTATAAAACTCAATTTTGGATTTAATCTCTTCTTCTACTAAAGTAGGTTTGAGAATAAACATCGTTTCATAATGCCTCATCCATTCTCCTTGTGGTTGTATAGCCCTTTTTTTACTAAAAAAGAGCAAGGTCTAAAAAACTTTTGATTATACCTTGCTTTCGCTTGTTTTTGGATTAAATTGAGTTTTATTGGAATATTCAAGCTCAAAACTAAAAACGCCTTAGGCATTTTTCAAGGGTTAATGATTTTTTGAATGGAGGTCAAATACAAAAAGCCCAATTCCTTTTGCCCTTGCATGCTTTGAATGCGCCATAACCTAAAAATTTCAAAAACCCTTTTATAGCCGGCTTCTTTCAAACGCAGGGCGTTTTTAGCGTAATTTTCGGCAATCTCTTTGGGGGGAGCGTAGCCTAAAACTTCTTTAGCATCTATTGAACCGGTCGTTTTAATGTGGGCGAAAAATAAAAAAAGCTGGTAAAAATACCGCTCTAACCCCCTTAAAATATCCGCATCTTTTTTGCCCTCTTTTAACAAATAATCATAAATATCCAGCGCGCTTTTTTTTAAAAAAAGCCCTAAAATGAGCTTTTGTAAATCCATATCCCCCGCATTGGAGCTTAATTCTTGAATGTCTTCTAAAGTAATGGGCGCGTTTAAAAGCGCTAGCTTGTCTAAATCGTTAAACGAAATGCCTAAATCTTCGTTATTGGTTTCAAAAAGAGCGTTTAAAAGATGGCCGCTGATGTCTAAATGCAAAAGATTAGCCCTTTCTTGTAAGAATTTCAAACTCTCCCAAGTTTTAGGGGTAAAAAAGCGCGCATGGATTGCTTCATCTTTTAGGGGGCTTTTTTGGAAGAATTTAACGATAGCATCGCTAGTGTATTTGTATTTGGTGGTGTCGCTTTTAGCATTATAAAGCCCTATGATAAGCCTGTTATGGCTAGGCCGCTCTAAAGCTTTTAAAAAAAGATTAATATCATTTTCCTTAAATTTCTTATGCAACGCAAAATCCAGTTTTAAAATGACTAAACTGCTCCCTCCAAATAAAGAATCCTGCTCTAAAAGGGTCGCAATTTGGCTTTTTTCATAATCGCTCGCATAAAAAAGCGAAGTTTCTGTGTCAGGGTTACTGCCTTTAAAAAGCGCGCTAATCGTTTGAATATAATAATGGATGAAAAAATCAAACTCCCCATACAAAAACACCGCTTTAGGGAGTCGTTGTTTTAAATAATGGTCCAAATCTTTACGATACATGCTCTTCAATCCTTTCTGTGATTTCGCCTCTAACTTGCCCTAAAATCAAATCCGCATGCGTGATTGTAACGCACACCTTTTCTAAAGGCTTAAAAACCTTGTTCGTTTTGACTAAAACTTTAAGCCCTATAAATTCTTTTAGCCCCACCACCACCCAATCTTTAACCTCCAAAACAACGCCCAAAAATTCTTTTTCTAAAAACTCTAAAGCCAAGCGGGCGAATTTGCGTTTGACAAAATCCCTTTCAATCAAAGCGGCCTTTTTTTGTAAAGCGTTCAACTCAGAGCATAATTCAGGCGTTTCTTCTAACAAATACGAGCAGCCTTTAGCCTGATGGAATAATAATTCTTTTAAAAGCCTGTGTAAGGCTAGATCGCTGTATCGTCTAATGGGCGAAGTGAAATGCGTATAGCTAGCAAACCCCAAACCAAAATGGCTTTCTTGCATGGGGCTATAAAGGGCTAAATTTTGAGACTTGATGATTAAGCGTGAAACTTCTCTTTCTATACTCTTTTCTTTGGCTATCTTTAAAACATGCTCTAAAAAAGGAAAAAAGCCCATGTTTTTAGGGCGCACAATCTCATAATCAAAAAGCTTAGCGTAAAGGCGTTTTTGCTGCTCCAAACTCGGCTCTTTATGGGTGCGGTATATCCCCTTATTGTGGAAATGCTCATCTAATAACCTAGCACTAGACTGGTTGGCTAAGAGCATGGCTTCTTCTATAAGGGTGTGCGCATCGCTTTCTTTTTCTGTTTCAATTTTTTCTATACGCCATTCTTTATTTAAATACAGCTTGTTTTCAAAGGAATTGAAATTAAACCCCTTTTTTAAACGCTCCTTTTTTAACTTTAAAGCCATTTCTAAAAACCCTAAAAGGCTTTGTTGCAAATCTTTATCTAAAGAGCTTTGTTGAGCGCTTAAAAAATGATTGATTTCTTCATAAGTGCAATTAGCCCTAACTTCAATAACGCCTTGAGATAATCGGGCGTTCTTCAAATCGTCTAAAGGGATTTCATACACTAAAGCTAGGCGTTTTTCAAACGCTTTTAGTGAGCATGCCCCTTGAGACAAACTCAAAGGCAGCATGGGATAGACGCTGTTAGGGAAATACACGCTAAAACCCCTAAGCCTGGCTTCTTTATCCAAACTGGAATATTTCGGCACAAATTCGCTCACATCAGCAACCGCCACAAACAAAACCCTTTTTTCTTTATCATAAAAAATCGCATCGTCAAAGTCTTTAGCGTCTTTGGGATCAATGGTGATAAAAGGGATGTGAGAATAATTGATCCTGTCTTTAAAATCGCTCGCTTTGAGTTGCGCGTAATATTGCGCTAAATTCAAGCAATCTTTTGAAAAATCCTTAATCCTGTCAAAAAGGCTTAAAGAAAGGTTTTCATCTATTAAAGGGTCTTCTAAAGCCCCTAAAATTTCGCTGATTTCACGCTTTTTAAGATCGATCTTCACCACGCAATGCCTGGGCAATTCTAGTAAGGATTTTTGGCTGTGCTTTAAAAGAATGGGTTTTTTAAAAGGCTCTTTAAAAGGGATAGCCACAATCTGGTTTTTTTCTTTAGCCAAGTAAGCTATCATCGCATGATCTGCATTTAAAAGAGCGGCTTTAAAAAAGGCTATGGGGCGTTTTTTAGAACATTCTATTTTGCATAAAATCAAAGCGTCTGTTTTAAAAGAGGGGGGTAAGTTTTTGATTAAAGGGTCTTTAGGGTAATTTTTCGCTAAAGAAATGAAAAACGCCTTATTTTTTACCCATTCAATCTTGCCTATATCAAAGCCTTCTTTTAAAAAATAGCGCTCCTTGTTGAATCCAACCGCATCTTTTAAAACGCCCTTTTCTACTAGGGGAGTGAATCGTTTAGGGATCTTTTTAACCCCAAAAAACAAGCTTCTTAAAAACCCTTGCATCAAAAAACACTTCGCATGACTTCAAACGCCTTTGAATAAGGGATTTGAGAAGCGCTGAATTTTTCAAAACTTAAAGCAGCTTGATAAATGAGCATGTCTTTCCCGTCTTGAAAGGGGATTTTTAACTCTTTGGCTAGAGACAAAAAGGGCGTTAAAAACCCATACGCCAAATCATAAGCGAGCTTACCCTCTTTAAAATACCCTTTCAAAACCTCTTTATTCAAAGGCAATTCGTTATTCAAGCTCGCTGAAGTGGCGTTAATGATCAAATCAAAAGCGCTTTTAGGAGGCTCCATGAAACAATCACAACCCAAGCGTTGGAAAAAATCCAATCCCCTAATAGAGCGGTTCAACACGCTCACTTTCAAGCCTTGTTTTTTCAATCCGCATGCTAGGGCTTTAGCGCTCCCCCCAGAGCCTAAAATCAAAGCGCTCTGGTAGCCCCCATCTCCCAAAGAGAGCCAAAAACCCAAGGCGTCGGTATTGTAACCCACAAGCTCACCATTTTCCAAAACAAGCGTATTGACTGCTCCGCATTCAAGCGCGATGCCCTTGATTTTATCGCAAACTTGAAACGCCCTTTCTTTAAAGGGTAAGGTTACATTAGCCCCACTCAGCCCCAAATGTAAAAACTCGTTTTTGATATGGCTTTCTAAAGGGAGTAATATGGGGTGGTAATGCCCCAAAAACCCTAATTTTTTTTGAAAAGTCAAAAAACAAGCGTTATGGATTAAGGGCGATTTGGAATGTTTAATGGGATTCCCAAAAACCCCAAAAGATTTTAATTTCATTATTCTTTCATTCAACCTTTTTTAAAAGTTTTAAAAACACATAGCCCTTTGTTTTGTTGGAAAATTCAATTTCAGCCCAATCGTTTTGGATTTCTAAAACCTTCACGCTTTTATTTTTTAAAAGCAATCCCAAGATTTTACCTTTTGTGCTGGGAAAAGCGCGCACATTCACGCCACTGACTGCGACCTTATACTCTAAAGGTTTTTTTCCCATTAAGGGGGTTGTAGGGGTTTTTTGGTTGTTTTGAACGGGCGAGGCACTGTTTTGTTTAGGCTCGTTTTCTTTTTCTTGATCTTGTTTAGTTTCTTGTTTAATTTCTTGTTTTTGCGTGGTTGTTTCTAAAGGCAAAGGAGAGTCTTTGGTGGGGTTTTCTTCTGTGGCGGTTGTGGTCGTGTTGGCTTCTTCTTGTTTGGGCGAAAGCGCGCTGTTTTGGCGCTCTGTCTCGCTTTTTTCTAAATTCTGGCTTATTTTAGCGCTGTCTTTTTTTGCATAAAAACCAAGTGCAGCATGCACTAAAGCATACAACAACATAAACCCTAAAACCACCAAAAAAGGCCGCACAAAAAGTTTTAAAGAAGATTTCATTTCAGTTTTCATTCCTACCCTCAACGCTTTTCAAAATCAATCCTAGGGTCAATCACCACGCAGAGTAAATCGCTTATCAAACTCGCTACCAAACCTAAAAGCGTGAAAATATAAAGCGAACCAAACACGACAGGATAATCCCTGCTCACAATGCTTTCATACCCTAAAAGCCCTAACCCATCCAGGCTAAAAACAATCTCTATCAACAAGCTTGAGCTAAAAAACATGCCCAAAAAAGCTTGCGGAAAACCCGCCACCACTAATAAAATCGCATTGCGGAACACATGCGCATAAAAAATACGCCCCACTGAACAGCCCTTAGCCTTAGCGCTCAGTACATAAAGTTTGCCCATTTCATCTAAAAAAGAGTTTTTCACTAAAAGCGTAAGGCTTGCAAAACCCCCTAAAGAAATGCAAAGAACGGGCAAAGTGATATGCCATAAATAATCCTTGATTTTGCCTAATGCGCTCAAACTCTCAAAATTATCGCTCACTAGCCCCTTTAAAGGGAACCAGTGCCAATAATTCCCTCCAGCAAAAAACACGATCAACACCACCGCAAACAAAAAGGCCGGGATAGCGTTAGCGACAATGATCACCACGCTGCTTAGCACATCTAAAGGCTCGTTATTGCGTTTGGCCTTAAAGATCCCTAAAGGGATAGAAATAAGATAAATCAAAAGCGTGCTAAAAAGCCCTAACGAAATGGATACCGGCAATTTTTCCTTAATCAAATCTATCACTTTAATCTGGCGATAAAAGCTCTCCCCAAAATCAAATTGCGCGTATTTTTTGAGCATGAGAAGGTAGCGCTCCCCTATGGGCTTGTCAAAACCATAGAGTTTTTTTAAATTTTCTATCAAATCGCTCTCTAACCCTTGAGATCCCCTATAGGCGCGATCTTTAACAACGCCTTGAATCTCTTTGGACTGCGTGTTATTGATTTTAGCCATCATCTGCTCTATAGGGCCTCCAGGAGCTGATTGGATCAGAAAGAAATTGATCGTCATGATGGCTAATAAAGTAGGGATAATCAAAAGCAAGCGTTTAAGAATATAAGCAATCATTGAAGACCCCTTTCTTTTTTTACCCACCATAAATACGGCGAAAATCCATAGCTAGGGCTGATTTCAGGCATGCCAATGTAATTATACGCTGCGATCCTGTAATTAGGCAAATAAAAATGCGGTATCACATAAAACCCCCACAACAGCACCCTATCCATCGCTTGAATGGCGGCTAGTTGTTCCTTATAATCTTTAGCGTTAATGATCTTTTCAATCAAATCATCTACCGCTTTACTGGAGATTCCCGCATAATTCCTTGCGCCTTTTTCTTTAGCACTCAAAGAGCCAAAATAAAAACGCTGCTCATTACCTGGGAAAGACGATTGGCCAATCACTCCTACAATCATGTCAAAATCATAGCTTTTGACCCGATTGACATACTGGCTTAAATCCACTCTTTGGATTTTCATTTCAATCCCTAACACCCTTAAGTTTTTAGCAAAGGCTAGGGCCAATCTTTCAAAGGCCGGGCTGTTTAAAAGCAAAGTGAAACTAAACGGCTTGTTATTCTTATCCACCAAACGCATGTTTTTGTAAGAAAAGCCCGCGCTTTTTAAAAGGTTTTGGGCGTATTTTAAATTTTCCCTCAAATTATAGCCCAAAACATCAGGCCCATCGGTTCTAGGCACGACATAAGGCTCTTTAAAAACCCTTTCATCCAAACTCTTTTCATAAGGGGCTAACAGAACTTTTTCTTCAGGGCTTGGAAGAGAGGGGGACGCATAGACAGAGTTACTGAAAAAACTAGTGGTTCGTTTGTATTGCGAAAAAAACAAATTTTTATTCGCCCATTCAAAATCAAACGCATAAAATAAGGCTTCACGCACCCTTTTATCCTTAAAAATTTCCCGGCGCGTGTTGAAGAAAAACCCTTGCATGCCGCTTGGCATTTTATGGGCTATCAGGTATTTAGTGATTTTTTTATTATCCATAGCTTTCCCAACATAGCCCCTAGCCCAAACCTTAGCCGTGCTTTCAATGCGCCAATCATACGCCCCGCTTAAAAAAGCCTGTAAGGCAATGGTTTCGTCTTTATAATACTCAAATTTGATCTCATCAAAATTGAATTGCCCCTTTCGGCTAGGCAAATTTCTCGCCCAATAATTAGGGTTTTTTTGGTAGGTGATTTTCTTGCCCACATCAAAAGAAGCGATCACATAAGGGCCGCTAGAAACAGGAATGAGTAAAGGGTTTTTGGTGAAATAATCCTTTTGAAACGCTTTTTTGGAAAAGATCTGCAACTGCCCTAAAATGAGAGGCAACTCTTTATTTTCAGTAGTTTTGAAAATGAATTTAACATGGTGTTTGTCTAAGACAACCGCCTTTTTAACATCTTGGTAATACTGCCGATAGAGAGGCGATCCTAATTCCATTATCGTATCAAAACTAAACTTCACATCGCTCGCTAAAATGGGGGCGTTATTGCTGAATCTCGCTCTTTTGTCTAAGGTAAAAATCACATAGCTGTTATCCTTAGCCACTTCTGCGTCTTTAGCGATTAAGGGGTATTCGGCAAAAGGTTCGTCCAAACTTTGCACCATTAAAGTGTCATAAATCAAATCCAAGCCTTCAGCTTTAGTGCCTTTAAGCGCAAAAGGGTTAAGGCTATCAAAAGTCCCTATAGCGTCATTCCTTAAAACACCGCCTTTTCTAGCGTTAGGGTTAGCGTATTCAAAATGCGTGAAATTGTCTTTATATTTAGGCTCTTCGCCCAAGTATAAATAGGGCGTAGCCTTAAGGAAACAAAACACCCCTAACCATAAACCTAAAATTTTCATCTAAACCAACCCCATCAATTCTTTAGCCTTTTGGTAAGTCATTTGCGCTAAAGGCCTGGCTTTTTTAGTGCCGCCATTTAAAATGGATTTCACTTCATCATCGCTGATTTCTTTGTATCTTTCTTGGATGGGTTTTAAAGCCTGGATCACCACTTCAGCCAATTCCTTTTTAAAATCCCCATAGCCCTTATTTTTGAAACGCTCTTCTATGTTTTCTGGGCTTTCATTGCTTAAAAGCATGTAGATGTTTAAAAGGTTAAAAATGCCCTCTCTTGTTTCATCAAACGCAATAACGCCCATAGAATCAGTGGCCGCTTTTTTGATTTTTTTTACAATAATGTCTGGCTCATCTAAAAGAAAAATCGCATGGTTAGCCCCCTTATGCGATTTACTCATCTTCACTTTTGGATCATCTAGCCCCATAACCCTTGCCCCCACTTTAGCGATCAAAGGCTCTGGCACTTTAAAACAATTCCCAAAATCCCTGTTAAATTTTTCGGCAATGTTTCGTGTGAGCTCTAAATGCTGTTTTTGATCTTCGCCCACTGGCACTAAATCGCTTTGGTATAATAAAATATCTGACGCCATCAAAATAGGGTAATTGAAAAGCCCCACATTCACGCTTTTAGGGTTTTTTAAAGACTTGTCTTTGAATTGCGTCATTCGTTGCATTTCCCCCATAGACACCTGACAATTTAATAGCCATGCTAAAGCTGCGTGCTCATCCACTTCACTTTGAATGAATAACCCCGATTGTTTAGGATTAATCCCGCAAGCCAAAAGCAATTTGACTAACTCATAGGTTTGGGATTTTAAAAATGTAGGCTCTATGGGTAGGGTGATCGCATGCGAATTGACGACGCAAAAAAGGTTTTCATATTCATCTTGCATCTCTACCCAATGCTTGATCGCTCCTAAATAGTTGCCCAAATGGATTTGCCCGGTAGGTTGGATGCCTGAAAAGACTCGTTTTTTATGCATGTTGTTTCTCGCTCATTAGTTTAGCGTTTATTGTAACCACCTAATTTTAATATTTTAATTTGTCTTAGTTTTTAAGAACGCTTGATCCCAGAAAAGAGTAACACTTCATAGCTCAATTTTTCAAACGCCATGTTTTGAAAAAAATGTTTTTTTTGCTTGAAACTCAGCGTTGAACCCCCTAAAAGACCGCATTTTTTAAGGTAATTCAAGCAGTCTTGTTTGCGGTTGAAATAAAGAGCGAAGCGCTTGTTTTCTAATTCTATTTGAAAATGTTTAAAAGCGTTTTTGATCAAGGATTTGAGCGTTTTGAGATCCCTTAAGGGCGAAGGCGTGCCTAAAAACTCATGCACTTCATGCAAACTAAAATCCGTATGGATAGCTAAAGCCACCTCCTTACTAGAAAGAGCGATTTTTTCTAGAACGCTTTTTAAATCCCTTGCCCATTGCAAAGAAGAAGAAGACACAACCAGATCATAATCGCAAAAAACATGTTCTTCAAAATCCGCATGCTCTAAAGAGATTTTTTGAATGTTAATAGAATGCGTGGGGTGCAATTTGAGCATGTTCATAGAATTATCCAAAGCGATAAAGTCTTCAATCAAAATATTTTGCCGCTCTAAAGCGTTAAAAACAGCCCCACTCCCTGATCCTAGATCCAAAACTTTAGCGTAATGTTTTTGTTTTAAAAATTGAACAAGACAGATAGCGATTTGTTGCTGGATATGAGCGAAGAGGTGATAAGTTTTGGCATGCCTATTGAATGCATGCTGATTAAATGAATAAAAAGAGTCCAACACCACCGCCTTTAACGCACTACGCTTGAAATTAAAACTAAATTTTAGTGTATTCTTAGCAAATTTTAGATAAGATCAAGCGTAATTTTTTCTAAATTTTAGGCATTTAAGGAATCAGTGTTTATGACGAGCGCTCTGTTAGGCTTACAAATTGTTTTAGCGGTATTGATTGTGGTGGTGGTTTTGTTGCAAAAAAGTTCTAGCATCGGCTTAGGGGCTTATAGCGGGAGTAATGAGTCTTTATTTGGCGCTAAAGGGCCCGCGAGCTTTATGGCGAAATTGACCATGTTTTTAGGGCTGTTATTTGTCATCAACACCATCGCTTTGGGCTATTTTTACAATAAAGAATACGGCAAGAGCATTTTAGATGAAACTAAAACCAATAAAGATCTTTCACCCTTAGTCCCTGCCACCGGCACGCTTAACCCTACGCTCAATCCCACACTAAACCCTACGCTCAACCCTTTAGAGCAAGCCCCCACTAATCCTTTAATGCCAAAACAAACGCCTAACGAACTCCCTAAAGAGCCAGCCAAAGCGCCTTCTGTTGAAAGCCCCAAACAGAACGAAAAAAATGGTGCCAAAGAGAATGATATAAAAGAGAATGATATAAAGGGTGTTGAAAAAACCAAAGAGAGTGCAAAAACGCCCCCAACCACCCACCAAAAGCCTAAAACGCACACACAAACCAACGCCCATACCAACCAAAAAAAGGATGAAAAATAATGTTACAGGCCATTTATAACGAAACCAAAGATCTGATGCAAAAAAGCATTCAAGCTTTAAACAGGGATTTTTCCACTCTAAGGAGCGCGAAAGTTTCAGTCAATATTTTAGATCACATCAAAGTGGATTATTACGGCACGCCCACCGCATTAAATCAAGTCGGATCCGTGATGAGCTTGGATGCGACCACCATTCAAATCAGCCCGTGGGAAAAAAACCTGCTCAAAGAAATTGAACGATCCATTCAAGAAGCCAATATTGGCGTCAATCCTAATAACGACGGCGAAACGATCAAGCTTTTTTTCCCGCCCATGACAACCGAGCAAAGAAAACTCATCGCAAAAGACGCCAAAGCGATGGGCGAAAAGGCTAAAGTGGCTGTAAGGAATACCCGCCAAGACGCTAACAACAAGATAAAAAAATTAGAAAAAGACAAAGAAATCAGCGAAGATGAAAGCAAAAAAGCCCAAGAGCAGATCCAAAAAATCACCGATGAAGCCATTAAAAAAATTGATGAAAGCGTGAAAAACAAAGAAGACGCGATTTTAAAGGTCTAAACCATGGATATTAAGGCATGTTATCAAAACGCTAAAGCGCTATTAGAGGGGCATTTCTTGCTCAGTAGCGGGTTTCATTCCAATTATTATTTGCAATCCGCTAAAGTTTTAGAAGATCCCAAACTAGCCGAACAATTAGCCAAAGAGTTAGCCAAACAAATCCAAGAAGCTCATTTGAATATTGAATGCGTGTGCTCGCCGGCTATTGGGGGGATCTTAGCTGGGTATGAGCTTGCAAGGGCTTTGGGCGTGCGTTTTATCTTCACCGAAAGGGTGGATAATATCATGGCGTTAAGGCGTGGTTTTGAAGTCAAAGAAAACGAAAAAATTTTAGTGTGTGAGGACATTATCACTACGGGAAAATCCGCCATGGAATGCGCTAAAGTTTTAGAAGAAAAGGGCGCTCAAATCGTGGCTTTTGGCGCTTTAGCCAATCGGGGTATTTGCAAGCGCGCTCATTCTCACTTGAAAGCCCAAGAGGGCGCGTGTTTGCCTAGCCATTTGCCCCTTTTTGCTTTAGAAGATTTTGTTTTTGACATGCACAAGCCTAGCTCTTGCCCTTTATGCGCTAGTAGCGTTGCTATCAAGCCAGGAAGTCGTGGCAACTAAAAAAACCAAAAAAAATAAAACCCCAGAAAAAAAACAAGCGTTAGAAAGCCCTTTAAAAGGGCTGTATCTCTCTTTGCGTTTGAAGGCCTTTATCACCGATATTTTTATGATTTATACCCCCATGCTTTACATAATGACTTATGCGATTTTAGGGAGCGCGAAGGATTTTAGGGAAAACCAGAGCGCGATTTTTTTATGCCTGCTTTTTTACGCCCTAACGCACAGCTTTTTTATCGCTTTTAAATCCCAAAGCCCTGGCATGCGTTACGCTCAGTTTAAATTAGTCAAAAATAACCGCAAAGAAGTGGGCTTTTTTTTAGCTTTGTGGCGCTTTGTTTTGTGGGTGTTGAGCATGGGGTTACTCATAGGGTTTGTTACGCCTTTTATTTTTAAGTTTTTTTTGCATGACAAACTCAGCGGCACTCGTATTGAAATCATCAAGGAGGAAACATGAAAAATTTAGTGATCCTAAGTGGGGCTGGTATTTCAGCAGAAAGCAGGATTAAAACCTTTAGAGACGCTGATGGCTTGTGGGAAGGGCATGACATCATGGAAGTTGCCTCGCCTTATGGCTGGAAAAAGAACCCGCAAAAGGTGTTGGATTTTTACAACCAAAGGCGCCGACAGCTTTTTGAAGTTTATCCTAACAAAGCCCATAAGGCTTTAGCGGAATTGGAAAAACACTATCAAGTCAATATCATCACTCAAAATGTAGATGATTTGCATGAAAGGGCGGGTTCTTCTCGCATTTTACACTTGCATGGGGAATTGTTAAGCGTTCGCAGCGAGAAAGATCCTAATTTATAGTTTATAGGTGGGAAAAGGACTTGAATTTAGGCGATCTCGCCCAGGATGATTCGCAATTACGCCCTGATATTGTGTGGTTTGGAGAAGCGGTGCCTTTGCTTAAAGAAGCGATTTCTTTAGTCAAAGAAGCGCATCTTTTAATCATCATTGGCACTTCTTTGCAAGTCTATCCGGCTGCTAGCCTCTACACGCATGCGCATAAAGACGCTCTCATTTATTACATTGACCCTAAGGCTAAAAACGCCCGTTTGCCCCAGAATATCCAATGCATTAATGAAAGCGCAGTGCATGCCATGCAAGATTTAATGCCCAAACTCATAGAAATGGCTTCTTAAGAAATGTTAAAATAATTTTTATTTTTTCAGCTAACGATTAGCAAAAACATGGTTTAATTGGCTTTGTCATTTGCTAGTAATTAAAGGAGTTTGAGAGTCTGATGCAACAAGCCACAGAAGCATTGAATCACCCCTATTTTGGCGTTTTTGTTTTGCTAGTATTCACCTTTTGGGTGTTTAACTTAACCTTAAGGATTCAAAGGTTTTTGAGCCGTAAAATGGCTCAAAAAAAGGGCGAAAAGCTCAAGCTCGCTCCCTATGAATGCGGGCCTGTGGCTCTCAAACAGCCCAATAGAGTATCCCATCATTTCTATATCATGGCCATGCTTTTTATTTTATTTGATGTAGAAATCGTTTTCATGTTCCCTTGGGCGATTGGTTTTAAAAAATTAGGCTTGTTTGGACTCGTTGAAATGCTAGGCTTTGTCTTCTTTTTAACCATTGGTTTTATTTACGCTTTAAAGCGAAACGCTTTGAGCTGGCAAAAATTAGAGGTGAAATAATGCAACAAGCACCGGTTATTCTAAGCACTTTGGATAAATTATTGAATTGGGGGCGTTCTAATTCGCTTTGGCCTTTAACTTACGGCTTGGCGTGTTGTGCGATTGAGATGATGGCGACAGGGGGTTCAAGGTTTGATTTTGACCGGTTTGGCACGATTTTTAGAGCGAGCCCTAGGCAATCGGATGTGATGATCATCGCTGGCACGCTCACTAAAAAACATGCCGAATTTATGCGTAGGCTTTATGATCAAATGCCTGAGCCTAAATGGGTGATTTCTATGGGGAGTTGCGCTAACACGGGCGGGATGTTTAACACTTATGCGACCGTTCAAGGAGCGGACAGGGTTGTTCCTGTGGATATTTATTTGCCCGGTTGCGCGCCGCGCCCAGAGACTTTACAATACGCTCTTATGGTTTTACAAGATAAAATCAGACGCTCTAAAGCGATCAAACAAGACGCTCCTAAAAGGTTAGTGTGATGGTAAGAAAACAATCCCCCTATGAAGATGTGCAAAAACAATCGCGCCAGCATGACCCCTATAAAATCATAGAACCCACCCCTAAAAAATATTTAGAGGGCAGTGCTTATGAGGTCATTTATAACCACCTTTCTTACAAGCATGAGGTTTTAGACAAATATATAGAAACTAACACGGCGGTGTTTTGGATCAAAAAAGACGATATTTTTTCTGTCGCTACGACTTTAAGGCATTTGGGTTATGAGTGTTTGAGCGAAATGAGCGCGATAGATTTGTGCGCTAAAAAAGGGTATTTTGAATTGTTTTATCAATTCGTGGGTTTTAGCGATAGTTGTAAGAACCGCCGTAGGGTGCGCGTGAAATGCGTTCTATTGCCTAATGAGAGCGTGGATTCTTTGAGCTTTTTATACCGATCGGCTAATTGGAGCGAGAGGGAAGCGTATGATTTGCTTGGGATTGTGTTTGACAAACACCCCTATTTGAAGCGCCTTATCATGCCGCATGATTGGGTAGGCCACCCTTTGTTGCGTTCTTACCCGCTCAAAGGCGATGAATTCGCCCAATGGTATGAAGTGGATAAAATTTTTGGTAAAGAATACCGAGAAGTGGTGGGTAAAGAGCAGAGAGACAGCGCGAGAGTGGATGAAAAAGACACTTTCAATTTCGCCAAAATTGGCTATGAGCAGGGCAAGGGCGAAGAATTGAAAGAAACAGAAGAAAAGCATGCGTTTAAGAAAATCCCTTTTGTCAAAGATTTGCACAAAATCGCCCCCACTATCTTAAAAAAGAGGCTATAAAATGGCTCAAAATTTCACGAAACTCAACCCCCAGTTTGAAAACATCATTTTTGAACATGACGACAACCAAATGATTTTAAACTTTGGCCCCCAACACCCCAGCAGTCATGGGCAATTGCGCTTGATTTTGGAATTAGAGGGCGAAAAAATCATTAAGGCTACCCCTGAAATTGGCTACTTACATAGAGGCTGTGAAAAATTAGGCGAAAACATGACCTATAACGAATACATGCCCACTACCGACAGATTGGATTACACTTCTTCTACCAGCAATAATTACGCTTACGCTTATGCGGTAGAGACCTTGCTCAATTTAGAAATCCCTCGCCGAGCGCAAGTAATCCGCACGATTTTACTAGAGCTTAACCGTATGATCTCACACATCTTTTTTATCAGCGTGCATGCTTTAGATGTGGGGGCGATGAGCGTGTTTTTGTATGCGTTTAAAACGAGGGAATACGGCTTGGATTTGATAGAGGATTATTGCGGGGCTAGGCTCACGCATAACGCCATAAGGATTGGGGGCGTGCCTTTAGATTTACCCCCTAATTGGTTAGAAGGCTTGAAAAAGTTTTTAGGCGAAATGAGGGAATGCAAAAAACTCATTCAAGGCTTATTGGATAAGAATCGCATTTGGCGGATGCGTTTGGAAAATGTGGGCGTTGTAACGCCAAAAATGGCGCAAAGTTGGGGCATGAGCGGTATCATGTTAAGAGGGACTGGGATCGCTTATGACGTTAGAAAAGAAGAGCCTTATGAGCTTTATAAAGAGCTTGATTTTGATGTGCCGGTGGGCAATTATGGCGATAGTTATGATAGGTATTGTTTGTATATGTTAGAAATTGATGAAAGCATTCGCATCATTGAACAACTCATTCCCATGTATGCTAAAACCGATACGCCTATCATGGCCCAAAACCCGCATTATATTTCTGCCCCTAAAGAAGATATAATGACGCAAAACTACGCCTTGATGCAGCATTTTGTTTTAGTGGCTCAAGGCATGCGTCCACCCGTTGGGGAAGTGTATGCCCCCACAGAAAGCCCTAAAGGGGAGTTAGGGTTTTTTATCCATTCAGAGGGCGAGCCTTATCCTCACAGACTAAAAATCAGAGCCCCTAGCTTTTATCACATTGGGGCTTTAAGCGACATTTTAGTGGGGCAATACTTAGCGGATGCGGTAACCGTGATTGGCTCAACCAATGCGGTGTTTGGCGAGGTGGATAGATGAAACGCTTTGATTTACGCCCCTTAAAAGCGGGTATTTTTGAACGCTTAGAAGAATTGATTGAAAAAGAAATGCAGCCTAATGAAGTCGCTATTTTCATGTTTGAAGTGGGGGATTTTTCTAATATCCCTAAGAGCGCTGAATTTATCCAATCTAAAGGGCATGAGCTCCTCAATTCTTTGCGTTTCAATCAAGCGGATTGGACGATTGTCGTGAGAAAAAAGGCTTGATTTTGAGCGGCTTTAACCCCTTAAATTCTCCCTTAATCGCAAGCTCTTCTCTTAGCTTGAAAGAAGCCTATTATTTAGAAAAATTATCTCTTCAAAAAGGGTTTGAAATCCATTACAAGATGACAAAAGATAGCTTAAACCTTTTAGAAAAAAGCGATTTGTGCGTTTTGTTTGGGGGGTTTTCAAACGCTTGTTTGAATGAAAATGAACGATTGATTTTAGAAAACATCAACCAATTAAAACTCCCCTACGCCTTGTTGAGACCCTTACAAGATACAAGAGACTTGCAAGAAAATTGCCTTTTTGCATCGTATGAAATCAACACGGAAGCGGCGGTTTTGGCTTTGATTTTAAGGGGCATTTTAGAAAAAACTTCCCAATTAAAAGGGCATGTTTTAGAAAAGGTTGATGTGGGGTATTTAAGCTCTGAAGCGAACATGAGCGAAGAAGAATTACAAGAACTTATCGCTCTTATCATTAAAGCGAAAAAAAGGGCACTTGTTTTAAATAGAGAGATCACTAAGCATGCGGATATTGCCTTTTTATACACCCTTTTAAGCGAGTTGCAAAATTACCTAGAAATTTTGCATATCCCTTGCAACGATTCAAACGCAACGACCGCTTTTTATGATTTTAAAGATCAAGAATGGCTGCTAGAAACAGCTTTAAAAGAGGGCATTTTGCCTTTTGAATCGCAACTTAAATCAAAAGATTTAGAGCTTTTAGAGCGAATGGGTGAGGCTAACGGCTCGTTTGTCTATGTTTCTTACAAGAGCCTTGAAACCCCCAAATTATCTTTTTCCAAACAATTTAAGATCGCTAATAGGATCCAGCATTCTAAAGCGGGGTTTCAAATCTCCAATAAAACGCTAGAATGCGAGTTGGAAGAAAGCCCCCATTTGAAGGGCTTGATTGCGATTTTAGAAGGGGCGTTTTTTGACGCTTACCCTTATATCCCTATTTTATCCCACTCTCAAGGAATTTCATGATCACAATGAATATCAATGGCAAAACGATTGAATGCCAAGAGGGACAAAGCGTTTTAGAGGCCGCTAGGAGCGCTGGGATCTACATCCCTACTATTTGCTATTTAAGCGGTTGCTCGCCCACGGTCGCATGCAAAATGTGCATGGTTGAAATGGATGGCAAACGCATTTATAGTTGCAACACGAAAGCCAAAAACAATGCCGTTATCCTCACTAACACCCCCACGCTCATGGATGAAAGAAAAAGCATCATGCAAACTTATGATGTCAACCACCCCTTAGAGTGTGGCGTGTGCGATAAAAGCGGGGAGTGCGAATTGCAAGACATGACGCATTTAACCGGTGTGGAGCACCAACCTTATGCGGTGGCTGATGATTTTAAAGCACTAGATTCATGGGCAAAAGCCTTGTATGATCCTAATTTGTGCATCATGTGCGAAAGGTGCGTAACCACTTGCAAGGACAATGTGGGCGAAAACAACCTTAAAGCCACTAAAGCCGATTTGCACGCTCCGGATAAATTTAAAGACAGCATGTCCAAAGACGCTTTTAGCGTGTGGAGTCGCAAGCAAAAAGGCATTATTTCTTTTGTGGGCAGTGTGCCTTGTTATGATTGCGGGGAATGCATTGCGGTATGCCCTGTGGGTGCTTTGAGTTATAAAGATTTCGCTTACACGGCTAACGCATGGGAACTAAAAAAGATCCATTCCACTTGTTCGCATTGCTCAGCCGGGTGTTTGATTTCTTATGATGTGCGCCATTTTGATACTCTAGGCGAAGAATCTAAGATTTTTAGGGTGCTTAATGATTTTTACCATAACCCTATTTGTGGGGCAGGCCGGTTTGCTTTTGACGTGAGCTCTAGCCCTAAAGGCAGCACTAATCTTAAAGAAGCGCAAAACGCCCTCAAAGGATGCGAAGCGGTGCGAATAGGTGGGGATATTACGAATGAAGAGGCGTTTTTAATAGAGCGTTTAAGAAAAGAGCTTGATTTTAAAATCTATAATCAAGAAGCGTATCATTTCCAACAATTCTTAAAGGTATTGGGCGAAGTTAAACGCCCCAGCATTGAAGAGATTAAAACTTCCAATTTGGTCGTTACGATAGGATCTTCTATCAAAACAGAAAACCCTTTAGTGCGCTATGCCATCAATAACGCTCTCAAGCTCAATAAAGCTTCTTTAATCGCTATGCACCCTATTAAGGATAACGCGTTAGCGAATTTGTGCCGAAGCTCTTTTTGCATCACCCATGAAGTGGGGGCTGAAGAAATCCTTTTAGGCATGCTTTTAAAAATGCTTAACATTGAAAGCGCGGCCCTAAAAAGCTTAGAAGATTCCAAGCAAAGCGTTGTAGATGAAGCGGCTCTTAAAGCCTTAGAAGAAGAGCGAAAAAAAGCTTTAGAACAAGCCGAGCAAGGGTGCAGTATTGGAGAAAATAAGGCAGAAAATCAAGAAGAAGATAAAATAGAAGCAACTACCCCAAAAGAAGAAAATCCAGAAGAAAACAAGACAGAGGTTAAAGAAGAAAGCATTGAAGTCCCTACCAAAACCACTTACTTGTTGCTTGAAGAAGCGGGCATCAATTCAGAAACTTATGAAAAAATTCTGGCTCTTTTGCAAAAATCAAATAACACCCTGCTAGTGGTTGGCGAAGAAATCTATAGCCATAAACAAGCCCATAACATCGCTAAAATGTTGCGTTTGTTAGCCCAAAAAAGCGCTATTAAACTCATTCTTATCCCCCCAAGCGCGAACGCTTTAGGCATCGCTTCTATTTGTCAATTGAGCGAAGAAGTTTTTGAACATGAAAAAATTGTAGGCATTCGCGCTCAAGGGGATTTCACTATCAATAGCGATGATAGGGTTTTTGGAAAAGACGCTGTCAGCAAAGTGGATTTTATTTTACCCAGTCTCAACCAGCTAGAAGGCACGATCACTAATATTGAAGGGCGTGTGTTGCCCTTAAAACCGGCTTTGAGGTTTGAGGGCTATGATTTGAGCGATATTATGCAAGGCTTTGGCTTTGTGGAAGAAAACCTCACAGAATGCACCCACAAACTCCCTACAGAAGCGGGCTTTAAAGCCATAGAATTTGATTATTTAACCAACTATTTCACCAACGACAGGATCAACCACAGAGGCTATCTGCTAGGAACAAGCCATTTTGAAGAGAACGCTAAAGAATGCGAAACCACAGAATGCGAGCCTATCAAGCCTTTAAAAGAAAAAATCGCTTTCAACGCGTATTTAAAATACCCAGAAACGCAATTCAATAACGCTACCCATAAAAGCGAGAATTTGCAATTAAAAGCCGGTGTCTATGTGTCTAAAGCTTTCTTAAAAAAATTGAATAAAGAAGTGGGGCAAAACATCACTTTATCTAAAGAAGAAGAGGAATTAACAGGCGTTTTGTATCTTGATGAGAGCTTGGATCAAGAGGTGTTTGTTATCTCGCCTTCTCTTTTGAAAAACCATTCTGGCTTTTTTAGAGAGGGTGTGTTTGATAGCGTGGATTTAAAGGAGCAAGCATGAGTGCTTATATCATTGAAACCCTGATTAAAATTTTGATTCTAGTCGCTGTTTTTTCGGCTTTAGGAGGCTTTGCCACTTACATTGAAAGGAAAGTGTTAGCCTATTTCCAACGCCGTTTAGGGCCTTGTTATGTGGGGCCTTTTGGGCTTTTGCAAGTCGCAGCAGACGGCATTAAGCTTTTCACTAAAGAAGACATTATCCCCCAAGGCGCAAACAAATTCATTTTCACGCTAGCGCCCATTATTGCGATGGTGAGCGCGTTTGTGTCCATGGCGCCTATCCCCTTTTTCCCTAATTTCACTCTGTTTGGCTATGAGATCAAACCCCTTATTTCTGACATCAACATTGGCTTTTTGTTTTTCTTAGCCGTGGGTGCAGCAGGGATTTATGCACCTATTTTAGCCGGGCTTGCCTCCAATAACAAATACTCTTTAATTGGCTCCGCAAGAGCGACGATCCAGCTGCTCAGCTTTGAAGTGGTCAGTACTTTAACCATTCTAGCCCCCTTAATGGTGGTAGGATCGCTCTCTTTAGTGGAAATCAATCATTACCAAAGCGGTGGGTTTTTAGACTGGCTTGTGTTTAAGCAACCTCTAGCGTTTGTTTTGTTTTTGATCGCAAGTTATGCTGAATTGAATCGAACCCCCTTTGACCTGTTAGAGCATGAAGCCGAGATTGTAGCAGGGTATTGCACCGAATACAGCGGCTTGAAATGGGGCATGTTCTTTTTAGCGGAATACGCGCATTTATTCGCTTTTTCTTTTGTAATTTCTATTGTGTTTTTTGGCGGGTTTAACGCATGGGGCTTTATCCCTGGAGGCATAGCGATTTTGATTAAAGCGGGCTTTTTTGTCTTTTTATCCATGTGGGTTAGAGCGACTTATCCGCATGTAAGGCCCGATCAGTTGATGAATATGTGCTGGAAAATCATGCTGCCTTTAGCGTTATTGAACATCGTGCTAACAGGCATTATCATTTTAATTTAAAGGATGTTTTATGGCCAAACAAGAATACAAGCAACTTCCTAAACGAGCCGAAGTCCATAGCGCGACCGAGCAGTTCAAAGACACCGTTAAAACGAGCTTGGGTTTGGATCTATTCAAAGGATTAGGGCTTACGATCAAGGAATTTTTTAGCCCAAGCGTAACCATCCATTACCCTATGGAGCAACTCCCCTTAAGCCCACGCTATCGCGCGGTGCATAATCTGCAACGGCTTTTAGACTCAGGCTCTGAAAGGTGTATAGGTTGCGGGCTGTGCGAAAAGATTTGCACAAGCAATTGCATAAGGATCATCACGCATAAGGGCGAAGACAACCGCAAAAAGATCGATTCTTACACGATCAATTTGGGGCGTTGCATTTATTGCGGGTTGTGCGCGGAAGTTTGCCCAGAATTAGCGATTGTTATGGGGAACCGGTTTGAAAACGCCAGCACCCAACGCTCCCAATACGGCTCTAAAAACGAGTTTTTAACGAGCGAACAAGACGCTAAAAACTGCTCGCATGCCGAGTTTTTAGGCTTTGGTGCGGTAAGCCCTAATTACAATGAACGCATGCAAGCCACCCCTTTAGATTATGTCCAAGAGCCTTCAAAAGAAGAATCACAAGAAGAAACTCCAACAAACCCAGAAAGTAATAAGGGAGATGAAAATGTTTGAAACCATTGCCTTTTATTTCTTTGCGATCCTTACTTTGAGCATGGCGTTAGTGGTGATCACAACCACGAATATTCTCTATGCCATTACCGCTCTCGCTAGCAGCATGGTTTTTATCTCTGCTTTTTTCTTTTTACTAGACGCTGAGTTTTTGGGCGTGGTACAAATCACGGTGTATGTGGGCGCGGTCATTGTGATGTATGCGTTTGGCATGATGTTTTTCAACTCCGCTGCAGAAGTGATTGAACGCAAGCAAAGCCCTAAAATCTTGTGCATTCTTTCATTTGGCGTGGCAATATTACTCACCTTGATTTTAAGTGCTCCTAGCATTGGCGAAAACCTTTCTAATCAAGTCAATTCCAACGCTATTGATACGAAAATCCCCAACATTAAAGCGATTGGTTATGTGCTTTTTACCAATTACCTCATCCCTTTTGAAGCGGCGGCTTTAATGCTTTTAGTCGCTATGGTTGGAGGCATCGCTACAGGGATTCAAAAAATCCATGGGAAAAATCACACGCAATTTATAAAGGAATCTCTATGATAGGGTTAAACCACTATTTGATTGTTTCAGGGTTGCTCTTTTGCATTGGTGTAGCGGGCATGCTGAAACGCAAAAACATTCTGTTGCTCTTTTTTTCTACAGAAATCATGCTCAATGCGATCAATATCGGTTTTGTAGCGATCTCTAAATACACGCACAATTTAGACGGGCAGATGTTCGCGCTCTTTATTATCGCTATTGCCGCTAGTGAAGTGGCTATTGGTTTGGGCTTGGTGATTTTGTGGTTTAAGAAATACAAGAGCTTAGATATTGATTCTTTAAACGCTATGAAAGGTTGAGCATGCAATATTCTTCTTTGCTGTCAGTGGTGTTGTTTTTGCCTTTAATCGGTGCACTTTATGCGGGGCTGTTTGGGGCTAAAGCTAAAGCGTTGCATGTGGGCGTTTTCAATTCTTTGTGCGTGCTGGTTTCTTTCATTGGCACTGTGGTTCTTTTCGTTCAAGCCTGGCACAATCAAAGCTATGAAAAATATTTATTTGACTGGATTGTGGTAGGGAATTTTAAAGTCGGCTTTTCCCTCATGCTGGACAATATCAATGCGGTCATGATTGTCGTGGTAACTTTAGTTTCTTTCTTAGTGCATGTGTATTCTATAGGTTACATGGAACATGACGCAGGGTTTAACCGCTATTTTTCCTACCTCAGCGGCTTTGTGTTTTCCATGCTGGTGTTGGTGTTGAGCGATAATTTTTTAGGGCTTTTCATTGGCTGGGAAGGGGTGGGGCTATGCTCTTACTTGCTCATTGGCTTTTGGTATCATAAGACAAGCGCGAATAACGCTTCCATTGAAGCCTTTGTGATGAATCGAATCACGGATTTGGGCATGCTCATGGGGATTATTTTGATCTTTTGGAATTTTGGCACTCTCCAATATAAAGAAGTCTTTAGCATGCTCAATAACACCGATTATTCCATGCTCTTTTACATTAGCGTGTTTCTTTTCATTGGCGCTATGGGGAAGAGCGCTCAATTCCCTATGCACACATGGTTAGCCAACGCTATGGAGGGGCCCACCCCGGTGTCCGCTCTCATCCATGCAGCGACGATGGTAACCGCTGGGGTGTATCTAGTTATCAGAGCCAATCCTTTGTATAGCGCGGTGTTTGAAGTGGGTTATTTCATCGCATGTTTAGGGGCGTTTGTGGCTCTTTTTGGAGCGAGCATGGCTTTAGTCAATAAGGACTTAAAACGCATTGTGGCTTATTCCACGCTTTCTCAATTAGGCTATATGTTTGTAGCGGCCGGTCTTGGGGCTTATGCGATCGCGCTTTTCCACCTCTTTACGCATGCGTTTTTCAAATCCCTCCTTTTCTTAGGCTCAGGGAATGTCATGCATGCGATGGAAGACAATCTGGATATTACTAAAATGGGTGCTTTATACAAACCTATGAGGATCACAGCTATCTTTATGATCATAGGTTCAGTGGCTTTGTGCGGGATTTACCCTTTCGCAGGATACTTTTCTAAAGACAAAATTTTAGAAGTAGCTTTTGGGATGCACCACCATATTTTATGGTTTGCACTTCTAATCGGGGCGATCTTTACCGCTTTTTATAGCTTCAGGCTCATCATGCTTGTGTTTTTTGCACCCAAACAACACGGAATCAACCACCCCCATGAGGCTCAAAATTTCATGCTTTTAAGCATGCTGCCGTTAGGGGTTTTAGCGGTCATTGCCGGGTTTTTTGAAGAGCCGTTTTTTCATTTCATCTCTCAAGTGATCCCTAGCGTTGGAGAGTATCCCGTCCCGCTCGCTCTTTTAATCAGTATCACCACCATAGTGGTGTTATTGAGTATCGCCTATGCCATATTTAAATATAAAAATGGTATCACTTCCAAAAAAGAGGGGGGTTTTTTATACAAGCTCTTGCTCAACCAATACTATATCCCGCAGCTCTATCAAGGGATTGCAAAAGTTTTTAGTGCCATCGCTTCATTCTTGCACCGAGTCGTGGAATTAAGGATCATTGATGCGATAGTGGATACTATAGGAAGAAGCGTTTTTGTCATAGGGCGTGTGTTTAGGATCAGTCAAGACGGGAATTTAACTTCCATGCTGCGCTTCATGGTGGCTGGGGTTTTAATCTTGTTAGCGTTTGTAGCTTTTTTTGGGAGATAAGAAATGCAGTTTTTACATGCGCATCTTTTAAGTGTGGTGATCTTTTTCCCCATGCTGAGCGCGCTATTAGCGTTCTTTATGAGCGATCAAGCGAGCAGGGCGTATGCGATTGTCATCGCTTTGATTGAATTGTTATTGGTCTTGTTGTTGTGGCATGGGTTTGATATTCAAACAGCCGGCATGCAGTTTGAAGAAATGAAGGAATTAATCTATCAAATTGGCGTGAATTACCATGTGGGCGTTGATGGCATCGTGCTCTTTTTGTTGCTCTTAAACGCTATCGTGGTGTTATTGTCCGTGATTTATGTCAAAGAGCGTCGTAAAGACTTTGCGATTTGTTTGTTGTTGTTAGAGGGGATTTTAATGGGCGTATTTTCTTCTCTCAATATGATCTTTTTCTACGCTTTTTGGGAAATCTCGCTCTTGCCGGTCTTATATCTCATCGGTCGTTTTGGCCGTAACCATAAAATCTATTCTGGCATGAAGTTTTTTCTCTACACCTTTTTAGCGTCATTATGCATGCTTTTAGGCATTTTATACATTGGGTATTACTACGCTAACAATTACGGCATGATGAGTTTTGATATTTTAGATTGGTATCAATTGAACTTTTCTAGCGGGGTTAAAACCTGGCTCTTTGTGGCTTTCTTAATAGGGATTGCGGTTAAAATCCCGCTCTTTCCCTTACACACATGGCTGCCTTATGCGTATTCTAACGCCCCTACTTTAGGCTCTGTCATGCTTTCAGCCTTGCTTTCTAAAATGGGGACTTACGCCTTATTACGCTTCTTGCTCCCGCTTTTTCCTGAGCTTTCAGAGATTTATTTAACCCCCATAGCCATTGTGGCGCTGTGCATGATCATTTATGGAGGTTTTCTAGCCTACGCTCAAAAAGATTTAAAAACCCTCATCGCTTATAGCTCGTTCTCGCACATGGGAGTCGTGGTGCTTGGGGTTTTTTCTTTCAATGTTGAAGGGATTTCAGGGGCGGTGTTTATGATGTTTGCGCATGGTATTATCGTCATGGGATTATTTTTGCTCGCTGGTATCTTGGAAGAACGTGCCAGCAGTTTAGAAATCGCTCGCTTTGGATCAATCGCTAAAAACGCTCCCATTTTTGCCGCCTTTTTTATGATCGTTCTAATGGCGAATGTGGGCATGCCTTTAAGCATTGGCTTTGTGGGAGAGTTTTTAAGCTTATTAGGGTTTTTTGCCACTTACCCTCTTTTGGCTATCATTGCCGGAACAAGCATCATTCTCTCAGCGATTTACATGCTCACTTCATATAAAGATGTCTTCTTTGGTAATTTAAAAGCTGGGAACAATCAAATAAGCGTGTTTGAAGATTTGAACGCTCGTGAGGTAGGGGTTTTGAGCGTGATTTTAGCTTTGATTTTAATTTTAGGGATTTATCCTAAAATGCTTTTAAAACCGATTGAGCAAGGCTCTAAACAGCTTTTAGAGGTGATAGAAATCCGCTCGCTCCCTTTTTTAGGTTCATTGGATACTAAGATAAAAGAGGTCTCTTATGTTAATAGATAGTCTCCACATCTCTTTTGATAGCTTTAATTTTGAGAGCATTTTGCCCATGCTGGTGTTGGTGTGTGGGGGGATTTTCACGCTCTTAATCAACGCTTTCACTTCCAGGTTTTCACGCAATTTGAATGTGTTTTTATGCATGCTCTTTTTGGTTTTGGATTTTTTGGTGGTTTTAGGGTTAGAAGAGCAAGAAAACGCCTTTTTTGGGTTTTTGAGCTTGGATACCCTCTCGCTCATCTCTCAAAGCATTGTCTTGATTTCAGCCTTTTTGCTCATTTTCTTAGCCCTTTCAAAAGAGCGTTTCAACGAATTTCAAACCGCTGAATTTTATTCCTTATATTTGTTTATTGTTGCTGGCTTTCAGTTCATGGTTTCAAGCAACCATTTGTTGTTAATCCTTATTGGGTTAGAGACAGCGTCCTTACCCCTTTGCGTGTTAATGGCGTTGAGCGATAAACGCTACGGCTTGGAAGCAGGGATCAAGTATTTCACTATGGGGGCGATGGCGAGCGCGTTTTTTGCTATGGGGGCTATGGCTTTTTACTTGCTTACAGGGAGCTTGAATCTTGAAGTCATTACCCTATACTTGCACACCGAGGGCGTTACAAACCCCATGCTCTTTGCGATGGGCGCTATCTTTTTGATTGGAGCGATTGGCTTTAAGGTTTCTTTAGTGCCTTTCCATACCTGGATGCCTGATGTGTATGAGGGCAATAACCCGGTCTTTGCGAGCTATATTTCCATTGTGCCTAAAATCGCTGGCTTTGTGGTAGCGACTCGCCTTTTTGGGGCGTTTATAGACACCCGCACCGCTTGGGTAGAAGACATTTTTTACGCTCTCATTCTTATGACTATCACCATCCCTAATTTCATTGCTTTATGGCAAGAAGACGTCAAAAGAATGCTCGCTTATAGCTCCATTTCGCATTCTGGGTTCGCTTTAGCATGCGTGTTTATCCACACTGAAGATAGCCAACAAGCGATGTTTGTTTATTGGTTCATGTTTGCCTTCACTTACATTGGGGCTTTTGGCCTTTTATGGCTCTTAAAAAGCCGGGAAAAAACATGGGATGAACGCTACGATCACCCCTATTCTAAATTCAACGGCCTTATCAAAACCCACCCTTTAGTGGCGATCTTGGGCGCTATTTTTGTTTTTGGGCTTGCAGGGATCCCGCCTTTTAGCGTGTTTTGGGGGAAATTTTTAGCCGTTGAAAGCGCTTTAGAGAGCAATCACATTCTTTTAGCGGTGGTGATGTTAGTTAATAGCGCGGTGGCTGCGTTTTATTATTTCCGTTGGCTCGTAGCGATGTTTTTCAATAAGCCCTTACAAACCCAAAGCTACGCTCAAAACGATATTTACACCCAAAACGCTACCATGCCCATTTATGCGGTCATTATTGCCATGGCGTTAGCGTGCTTGTTCTCTGTGTTTATGATGCGAGGGCTTTTAGAGTTTGTGGCTTAAGTCAAAAATCTTTCTTTTAATGGGTTTACTCTCCCATTCGCTCAACGCCTTAAGTCTCACGCTCACGCAAGGCAAAGAAGGGGGGGAAGATTTTTCGGTTTTAACCTTACGACACAATAAGGCGTTTTCTTGTTTTTATACCAATGAAAAACCGCCAAGCGGGATTGAAGCCTCTCTATCCATTATACACGCTAAACGCCCCATAGAATGCGTGATAGACTCCATCCCTAAGGAGGGTTTTACCCCTTTGGAAAACGCTTTTTTCAATATCACCTATTCCATGCGCCAACAACAATTCATTTTACACATCAAACCCAAAGTGATGCGAAGGCTCACCCTTTTTTCTTTTGACAGGGATTATAAAAAAGCGATCCCCCTTTTTGTGGAAAACGACGCTAAAGCCAGAATGTGGCAAATCATAGGCTATGATCAAAATATCCCTTTTTTGAGCGAAAAAGACAACGCTCAAAAAGGCTTGAATTTCCCCATTGTCATTAAAGACGCTCAAACCCCTATCATTCAAGAACTAGACGTGAATAACAAACCCCTACTCACCACAAAGGGCTATGATTTAAACGCTTATTTAGAGGCTAAAAAACAAATGGATTCGCAAGCCTATTTTGACGCTTTACGCACGATCAGCCGCGCGTTTAAAAACTACCCTCAAACGATGTTTAAAAAAGATCTGTATTTATTAGAAATTATCGCATTAGGCCAATTAGGCATTAAAAAATCCTTACTCATAGACATTGGCACCAAGTGGATTAAAAATTACCCGACTGATCCCAATATCCCTGAAGCGCTATACTATGTCGCCAAAGCTTTAGATGAAAACAACAATTACAAACAGGCCATGCGCTATTACAAACGCATTCTTTTAGAATACAAAGACTCCCGCTACGCTCCTTTAGCCCAAATGCGTTTAGCCATTGAAGCGGCTAATGCCTCCAATTTAAGCAACGCTAGTATGCTTTTTAAAGAAGCTTTTTCTAACGCTAAAGACAAAGAGAGTGCGAGTGAAATCGCTCTTAATTGGGCTGAAGCAGAGATAAACTATCAAAACTTTAACAACGCTAAATACCTCATTGACAAGGTGGTTCAATCCAACCCTGATTATATTTCTATGCATAGCGAATCAGCCCTAGATTTGCTCAAGTTATTGAAAAAAAACCAGATGAATGAAAGCGCGATTGAAATCGCTCACTTGCTCCTTAATCAAGATGATGATTTGAAAGCTAAAGAGCAAGCGCTTTATGATTTAGGGGCGTTGTATGCAAGGATCAAGGACTTTAAAAACGCCCACCTTTACAATCTGCAATATTTGCAAGATCATGCGGAATTGGATAAAGCTTCTGTCGTTAGAGCGCGCGATGAAAAAGCCCTTTTTTCCATGGAGGGGAACACGCAAGAAAAAATCGCCCATTACGATAAAATCATTCAAAATTTCCCTAATTCTAATGAAGCCCTAAAGGCTTTAGAATTGAAAGCCCAACTCTTGTTTGAAAATAAGCGTTATGCTGAAGTGTTAGGCATGCAAAAAAATTTGCCCAAAGATTCTCCTTTGATCCAAAAAACGCTCAATATCCTTGCTAAAACCCCATTAGAAAACAATCGTTGCGAAGAAGCCTTAAAATACTTATCCCAAATTACCGCCTTTGAATTTACCCCCAAAGAAGAAATCCAAGCCTTTGATTGCTTGTATTTCGCATCGCTCAAAGAAAAAGCGCAAATTATTGCCCTAAACGCTTTAAAAACAGCTAAAACCCCTAGCGAGAAATTAATATGGCTTTATCGTTTGGGGCGTAATTACTACCGCTTAGGGGATTTTAAAAATTCCACTCTGGCTTCTAAAGACGCCTTAACTCTCGCTCAAAACTTAAATAAAAAAGAATTTTATGACATTGCTTTTGTTTTATTTTCAGATTACATGCAAAGCAATGAAAAAGGATTGGCTCTCAATTTGTATGCGTTTTTAGAAAAGCATTTCAAAGATGATAAACGCATGGCGTTGGTTTATTTTAAATTGCTAGAAAATGAAAAAGATCCTAAAAGCGTCAAAATTTATGCCACAAGCTTACTCAAACTCCAAGACGCTTATAAGGACTATTCTTACACGCCCTTTAGCGAATTTGCCCTTATTGACGCTTACAGAACCACCAAAGACTATTTAAAAGCGTTAGAAACGCTAGACAAGCTTTTAAACCGCAGGCTTTCTTTAGAAGATCACCAAAAAGCCTTATACTTGCAATCTGGCTTATTGGATCTAACCAATCAAAAAGCAAAATCCAGAGCCAGTTTAGAAAAATGCGTTCAGTTAAAACAAAAAGATCAAACAAACGCATGGCAAAATTTATGCGAACAGGGTTTAAATTTATTCAAAAACAAGGAGTCATGACATGGACATTAGCATTTTTAGAGAATATGATATTAGAGGCATTTACCCCACCACTTTAGATGAAAAGAGCGCCTTTAGTATCGGCGTGGAGTTAGGGAAAATCATGCGAGAATACGATAAAAGCGTGTTTGTAGGGCATGACGCCAGGGTGCATGGGCGATCGCTTTTTGAAGCTTTGAGCGCCGGGTTACAATCAAGCGGCTTGAAAGTGTATGATTTAGGGCTAATCCCCACACCGGTAGCGTATTTTGCGGCCTTTAATGAAATAGATGGCATCCAATGCCCCAATTCTATCATGATCACTGGCTCTCACAACCCCAAAGAATACAACGGCTTTAAAATCACGCTCAATCAAAACCCGTTTTATGGCAAGGACATTCAAGCTTTAAAAGACACGCTTTTAAACGCCAAGCATGAAATAAAACCCCTAAAAGAAATACCACAGAAAGTCAATGCCCTAGAAGCGTATCAGCGCTATTTGATCAAGGATTTTAAGCATTTAAAAAACCTTAAATATAAAATCGCCCTAGATTTTGGTAATGGCGTGGGAGCATTAGGCTTAGAGCCTATTTTAAAGGCTTTAAACATTGATTTTAGCAGCCTTTATAGCGATCCTAATGGGAATTTCCCTAACCACCACCCAGACCCTAGCGAAGCGAAAAACCTAAAAGATCTAGAAAAACACATGCAAGAAAACGCTATTTTGATAGGCTTTGCTTTTGATGGCGATGCGGACAGGATTGCGATGTTAAGCTCTCATCATATTTATGCGGGCGATGAATTAGCGATTTTATTCGCTAAACGCTTGCATGCTCAAGGCATCACCCCCTTTGTGATCGGCGAAGTCAAATGCTCTCAAGTGATGTATAACACGATTAATGCTTTTGGTAAGACGCTCATGTATAAAACCGGGCATAGCAATTTAAAAATCAAACTCAAAGAAACCCATGCACATTTTGCGGCTGAAATGAGCGGGCATATCTTTTTTAAAGAACGCTATTTTGGCTATGATGACGCTCTTTATGCATGCTTAAGGGCTTTAGAATTATTGCTTGAACAAACCCCAAGCGATTTGGAAAACACCATTAAAAACCTCCCCTATTCCTACACCACGCCTGAAGAAAAAATCGCTGTGAGCGAAGAAGAAAAATTTGAAATCATTCATAGCCTGCAAGAAGCGCTTAAAAACCCGCCAAGTCATTTCCCTAAAATCAAAGAAATCATCAGCATTGATGGCGTGAGAGTGGTTTTTGAACATGGTTTTGGGCTTATTCGCGCAAGCAACACCACCCCGTATTTAGTCAGCCGCTTTGAAGGCAAGGATGAAACAACAGCGTTAGAGTATAAAAGGGCGTTGCTCAATTTATTAGAAAAACTTTAAAATAGAGCTTGGGATAATCTCATTTCATATCCCTTACTCTTAAAAATATTAAATCAATTAAACAAGTTGCTTTAAAACCACACATAAAATCATAAGATCTCAAATTTTTTTACACTATTTAAGCTAAGTCTAAGCCTATTGTAATAAAAAGTTTTAAATTAATCGTAAAGGATTTTTATGGATGACAACAAAAACGCTTCTCATCTCACTCACGAAATGAAAAAGGAACACGGAGGTCTTTTAGAAGCAAGCAAAAAAGCTGAAATGCAACCAATCTTTAAAGCATTATGGTGTATAGCTCAAGAAGAAAAAGAAGGATATAAACAAGCGGCTGAAGAATATAAAAAGGCGGCTAAAGCAAAGGAGGCTGAAGCAAACGAAAATATGGATAAATTCGTAAAATACTTTGAAAGCAATCAACCATGACAATAACATAATAGACATAGAACCCGAAGACGAAAAGGACTAAACAATCAATAGTTCTTTTTAAAAGTATTATTTAAAAGTATTATAAAGAGCTTACGGCTTAATATATCAAAACTAGCCTTTTTTATTATTAAAATACCTGCGATTTTAAGCTGCTATCAACCACAACAAGGCTTGCCTTTATGTTGTTGTTAGGCTTATGGCAGTATTTTCTGCACTAACGCCATAATAACGCGCATGCAATAAAACCTGATGATGATTGTTAGTCTGTGATCTTTAATTTTTTGACGCAACAAAACCTAAAAGCCCTTAAAAAATCATTTCTCCTATAAACCCTTTAATTTTTTCCAGCATGGCGTTTTCATCGTTCAAATTTTCTTCTATGATTTTGACTAACGCCGAGCCGCAAATCACGCCATCAGCGCCCATGCCTTTAGCGTTTGTGATGTGTTCTTTTTGAGAAATGCCAAAGCCTAGTAATGCGGGGGTGGGGCTAAAGGCTTTTAAGGTTTTGATGATCGCGCTTGCATCGTTCTCTAGAGCATGGCTTATCCCTGTAACCCCACTCCTGGCTAAAGTGTAGATATAGCCTTGCGAATGCATAGCGGCTTGTTCTAAATCTTTACTGCTCGCATTAGGGCTGGCGATAAAGATTTGTTTAATGTGGTGTTTTTGAGCGGATTTTAGGACTAATTCTTTTTCTATTAAGGGCATATCCGCTATTAAAACGCTATCGGCACCGCATTCTTTGATTTGAGCGTAAAAATCATCCACGCCATAAGAAAAAATGAGATTCGCATACGCTAAAAGCCCTATGGGAATGTGGGGATTGTAATCTCTGATCGCTCTTAAGAGCTGGAAATTTTTAGCCATGCTAGCGTGTTTTAACGCTCTTAAATGGCTCGCTTGTATGGTGATGCCATCCGCTACCGGATCGGAAAAAGCAAACCCCAATTCTAAAGCGTTCACCCCGCTAGCAATTAGGGTTTTAATGATTTCAAAACTCCATTCATAATTGGGATCGCCCAAGGTTACAAACGGGATAAACGCCATTTTGTCTTGTTTTTTTAAGGTTTCAAACATGTTTTGATACCTCATTTTAAACCTCCTTTAAAGCGTTATAAACGGTGTTTAAATCCTTATCCCCCCGACCGCTTAAATTCACTACAATAATGCTTTCTTCTTCGCATTTTTGAGCGAGTTTTAAGGCATACGCTAAGGCGTGCGAGCTTTCTAATGCCGGGATAATGCCTTCTTTTTGGCACAACAAACTGAAGGCTTCTAGCGCTTCAGCATCGCTTGCGCTTTCATAAACCGCACGCCCACTCTCTTTTAAATAGCTGTGTTCTGGCCCCACCCCTGGATAATCAAGCCCGGCACTAATGCTATGGCTTTCTGCAATCTGGCCTTCATCATCTTGTAAAAGATAGGTTTTATTCCCATGCAAAATCCCCACACGCCCCTTATTCAAAGTCGCCCCATGTTTATTGGTTTCTAGCCCTAAACCCGCTGGCTCTACGCCTATGAGTTTAACCTCTTTATCGTTTAAAAACGCGCTGAATATCCCTATAGCGTTAGACCCCCCTCCAACGCATGCGATCACATAATCAGGCAAGCGGTTTTCTTTTTCTAAAATTTGGCTTTTAACCTCATCGCCTATCATTTTTTGAAAGGTTTTAACCATTGTGGGGTAAGGGTGTGGCCCGGCGGCTGTGCCTAGCAAATAATGCGTGTCCTTGTAACTGCTCGCCCAATCTCTTAAGGCCTCATTCACGGCGTCTTTAAGCGTCGCGCTCCCTGAATTAACTTCTCTCACTTCAGCGCCTAATAAGTGCATTCTAAAAACGTTCATTTCCTGGCGCTTGATGTCTTTTTCTCCCATAAAAATCACGCATTTTAAACCCAATAACGCACAAGCGATAGCCGTTGCCACGCCATGCTGACCAGCACCCGTTTCAGCAATAATCCTTGTTTTCCCCATTTTTTTCGCTAAAAGGGCTTGCCCTAAGGCTTGATTAGTCTTGTGTGCCCCGCCATGGATTAAATCTTCTCGTTTTAAATAAAGCTTAACTTTAGGGTTAGAAACGATATTTTGACACAAGGTTAAAGGGCTAGGACGGCCCACAAAATCTTTTAAAAGATGAAAATATTCTTTTTGGAATTTTTCATCTTTCAAACACGCATCAAACGCCTGTTCTAACTCTCTTAATGCGGGCACTAACAATTCTGAAACAAAACTCCCTCCAAACTCCCCAAAATACGCTTTTTGATTCATTTTAATACTCTCTTAAAATTCGGGCTAATCGCTTGATTGTATCCTTATTTTTAATCCCAGGGCTTGTTTCTAAACCGGAATTGAAATCCAACCCCAACGCTTTAATTTTCAAGGCTTTTTGAATATTATCCAAATTAAGCCCACCAGCTAACATGAAAGGCGTTTTGACATTTTCTAAAACACCCCAATCAAAACTCACGCCATTGCCTCCCATTTTATCCCCCTTAGTGTCGTATAAGATGAGAGAGGCTTCTTTAGCTTTAGGCGCTAAATCGTTAGCGTCCATCACATTCACTACTTGCCAGATCGCGCAAGTTTTAGGGAGCGATTTTTTTAATTGAGCGATTTCTTGTTGCGAATAGCCATAAAGCTGCACCGCTTTTAAATCAAGCTTTTTAGCGATTTTTTGAATTTTTTTAATCCTATCTTTCACAAACACGCCCACAAAATCCAATTTTTGAACCGCTTTTGTGATTTTTAGGGCTTCTTTAGGCTTGATGTATCTGGGCGAAGATTTTTCAAAAATCAAACCCCCATAAATAAAATGGTTTTTATAAACGGCTTTAGCGTCTTTAATTTTTGTAAGCCCGCACACTTTATTTTCGCCTAAAATCAATTTAATACACGCTTTTTTCAAATCCTTTTCTTTCATTAAAGAGCTGCCCACTAAAAAGCCATTCACATAAGGGGCTAGGGCTTTGATTTGCGCATGCGAATGAATACCGGACTCACTCACCACGAGCGCGTCTTTAGGCAAGAGAGAGCGCAATTTGAGCGTGTTGTTAATGTCGGTTGTTATGGTGTGTAAATCCCTGTTATTGATGCCTATAATGTCGTATTGGAGTTTGAGCAAGCGCTCAATTTCTTGCTGGTTAGAAACTTCAGTTAGCACGCTCATGTTTAAGGATTTAGCGAGGTTGAAAAGCTCTGAATAATTTTTATCATCTAATACGCTTAACATTAAAAGCACCGCATTAGCTCCCATCATTCTAGCGAGTTTGATTTGAAAAGCATCAATAATAAAATCTTTGCATAAAATGGGCTTAGTGGAATGTTGCGACACAATCTTAATGTTTTCATAAGAGCCTAAAAAATGCTTGGAATCGGCTAAAACCGAAATACAAGAGGCGAATTTTTCATAAGTTTTGGCTATTTTCAACAGATCAAAATCCTTTCTTATTAAACCTTTAGAGGGCGATGCTTTTTTGCATTCTAAAATAAAGCTAGTCTTTTTTTCTAGTAACGCCTTTTTGAAATCCCTATCGCTTGGGTTTATGTTTGTCGCTAAAGCGTGGTTTTTTTTGAGATCAGAGACTTCTAGGAGCTTGTCTTTAAGGATGTTTTCTAACACGCTAGGCATGGCTTAGCCTTATGATTTTTTGCAAATGCGTATAAGGCACTTTGGTTTTTAAATGCTCTAAAGTCATGCCCACGCCCTCTTTTAAATCTTTAGCCTTATGACTTAAATACAACAAACTCGCCACATTCGCCACAACCACCATCGTATGCGAATCCTTTCCTTTATTTTCTAAAATATCTAAACACGCTTGAACGCTTTCTTGTGCATTTTCAATCTGTAATTCTTTCAAATCATAGGGGGGTAAATCAAAATCTTTAGCGCTCAAGTCATACTCTAAAATTTCGTTATTTTTCAATTCACACGCATGCGTAGTATCGTGCAACACGATTTCATCTGTCCCCCCTCCATTAACCACCATCGCCCTTTTAACGCCTAAAGCCTTCAATGCTAGCGCCATAGTCTTACACAAGGATTTGTCATACACGCCTAAAAGCTGGATTTTGGGCCTTAAGGGGTTGATTAAAGGCCCTAAGCAATTAAAAATCGTTTTAGTGAAAAGCTCTTTTCTTAAAGGGGCGGATTTTTTAAAACTTTGATGGTATAAAGGCGCGAATAAAAACCCAAAATGCGTTTGTTTGAAACAATTCTCTAATTGCGTGGGATTCATTTCAATATTCACGCCTAAATTTTCCAACAAATCCGCGCTCCCGCTATGACTGGACACGCTCCTTGATCCGTGTTTAGCCATAGATAATCCCATAGAGCTGGCAATGAGTGCAGCAATCGTGCTGACGTTGATCGTTTTTAACCCATCGCCCCCTGTGCCGCAATTGTCTATTAAATCCAAACCGCTATTAAAAGGCTTATGGGCATGCTCTAAAAGCGTGGTTGCAGCAACGCTAATCTCCTTAAAGCTCTCGCCCTTGATTTTTAAAGCGCATAAAATGGCCCCAAGTTGCACTGGGCTTACTTTTTCGTGGATAATAAGGGTGAATAATTTTTTGATTTCTTCATCGTTTAAGTCTTTTTGATGGTATAGAGCGTTTAAAATCTCTTTCATGATAACCCTTCTAAAAACCTCATGCTTTGTTCTAACAACGCCCTCCCCTGTAAAGTCATGATGCTTTCAGGGTGGAATTGATAGGCTAAAATCTTGTCTTCTTCATTGATAATGGCCATAGGGATATTGTCATGCTCAGCGATCACTTCTAAATTTTTAGGCAACCCGCTTGCCATTAAAGAATGGTAACGCCCCACCACCATGCTCTCCCCTAAACCTTTAAAAACGGCATGCTTTTTGAGCGCAATAGTCGTCGCTTTGCCATGCACGATTTCTTTACTCCTTATGATTTTAGCCCCATAGCTTTGCGCTAAAGCCTGTAAGCCTAAACAAACCCCTAAAATGGGGAATTTCTTTTTAGCCATTGTAATGATTTTTAAAAGATTGCCTGAACTATTAGGATTACCTGGCCCGGGTGAAATGAACAATAAAGGGGTTTTTGATTCTTCATTCATCAAATCCATAAGATAACTCGGATCAATATCGTTTTGATAAACGGCCACTTCATAACCCAAACACTCTAATTCATACACCAAGTTATAAGAGAAAGAATCAAAATTATCTATAAAAAAGATTTTCATAAGATTGTTTTCCTGATCGCATCAATAAGGGCTTGCGCTTTGGCTCTTGTTTCATTCGCTTCGTTTTTAGGCACGCTGTCTAACACAATACCGGCTCCTGCTTGGATCACGGCCCTATTGTTTTTGACAAAACATGAACGGATGGTGATGCAAGAATCCATAGAACCCTCGCTGTTTAAATACCCCACACTCCCCCCATAAGAGCCTCTCCTTTGGTTTTCCAATTGGTAAATGAGCCTGATCGCAGAGATTTTAGGCGCCCCGCTAAGCGTGCCGGCGTTCATAAAGCTCCTGTAAGCATGCAAACTATCGCACCCTTTTTTCAATTCCCCAACCACCCTTGAGACTAAATGCATGACATTGGAATACTTATCCACTTTTAAAAGCTTATCGCAATAGCGCTTTTTTGAAACTCTGGCCATGTCGTTTCTGGCTAAATCCACTAGCATGATGTGTTCAGCCCTTTCTTTATAGTCGTGTTGCAAATCAAATTCCATTTTACTATCTAAATCGTAATCAATATTGCCTTGCTTGTCTTTGCCTCTTAAACGGGTGCCAGCAATGGGATAAATTTCAGCCGTATTGGTTAAAGCGTTGTATTTTAAAGCGCTCTCAGGGCTTGCCCCAAAAAGAATAAAATCGCTGTCTTTGATATAGAACATATAGGGGCTAGGATTAGAGAGCTTTAAATGGTAATACGCGCTCAAACCCTCCAAGCACTCCATATAAAAGCTGCGCGACAACACCGCTTGAAAGATCTCGCCCTTTTTGATTTCTTCTTGTAAGGATAGCACTCTTTTTTCAAACTCGCTATCATCACAACTAACGCTAACTTCTGTGCTTTGCTTGGATTTTTTAGGGATAAAGTCGCTTTTGATGTTTTTAGCCAACTCTTTTAAGTCTTGTAATTCTTTAGCTATCTCTGTTTTAAAGCGTTCATCAAAACACGCCCCCAAAATTTCAGCGCTTTTTTCTTTATGGTCTATGATGATCAAATTTTGCGCGACATAAAATATAAAGTCATGCGCGGTGTTGTCTTGCGCTTTTAAGTGGGGCAAGTCTTCAAAAAAATTGAGCATTTCAAAAGAAAAAACGCCCGCGCTTAAAAGCGTAAAGGGGTGTTTGAGTTTTGTTTTAACGCTTTTAAAAAGCCCCCTTAAAGCGTCAAAAGGGCTAGGCTCAAAGAGCTTTAAAAACTCATCTTGCGTTTTTTTATTTTTGGTGTAGGTTAAAATTAGGGCATTGTCTTGTATGGGCGTTTTAAAAAACGCGCTCAATTTTTGCAAAAACGCCCCGCCATTAGGCGTTAGGCTAGTGATAGTTACGATATTGTGGTTGCAAATGAGCTTCAAACAGGCTTTAGCCATTAAAAGGGATTTGGTGTGCGCTTTGCTCTCAACCTCAGCGCTTTCAAAAAGCAAGGTGTGCTGTTGCTCTAATTTTTCATAAAGAGCTAGGGGATAGGGAATGTAAGGGGCTTTTTCTATTAGACTAACCATCAATTTCTTTACACTAAAAATAAACCTGTATTTTACAAGAAATAGATAAATGGGCAATAAATATGCTAATGAGTGAGCGTTTTCAAAAATTCCAAGACATTCTGCTCTCTTAAAATGTGGTTGGGCGAAAAGAAGCTTTCAATCTGGTGGTGGTTAGAAAATTCCCTTTTATGCTTTTACAATCTAAAGCTGAAGTTATCTTCTAAAAGCTTGTAACGCAATCAAACTCGTTCAAAATAGGTTGCTTCTTTGGTATTAGATGGCGCATCTTCTTTCAAGAGATGGGGCGCAAAACGTTTAATGGCGCTAATAATATCTTGCGGGTTCACAAAATCCACTGGTGGGTGTGGCATAGTCATGGCTTTGAACATCCAGTTACTAGACCTAGAAATTATTTTTTGAAAATCCCTTGGATAGATCATGTGGATATTAGGGCCAATTTCCTTTGGGTAGGGGTGGAATCTTGGGCTTGAGAGACCCGAAGAGACTATGAACGCATGAGAGATTTTCAAACAAGCGCTCAAATGCGTGATGGAAGACTCATTGCCCATCACAAAACTAGCGTTCTTTAAAAGATGGAGATATTCTACCAAATCGGTTTGATTGACTAAAGAAATGGCATTTTTGTGGCGTTTTAGAATGGAATTGGCAAGCTTTTCATCTTTTTTAGAATTCCCGCAAAGAACGAGTTGGTAGTCAGGATTTAAAAAATAGATCATCTCATCAAAGCGCTTATACACTCTAAAATCATCGCTAGCTCCGAGATTCAACACGCCATAAGGTGGTTTTAGAATATTCTTAAACTTTTCATACTCAAAAGCGATGGGGAGTTTTAATTCAAGTTCAACAAACCCTATATCCACGCCTTTAAAATGCTTAAAAAAAGACTGAAAAAAATCTTGATTTGAATCATAGAGAAATTGCGGCACTTCTTTAGGATAGAACAAATGCGTGTAAAAGCTTTTTCTAATTTCCCCTCTCCTTCTATAATCAGTCCTAAAGAAAGATTCTATTGGGTGGGTGCAAAAAACCCCCACTTTATTTTCGGCAATCAAGTGCTTTATAATAGCGTCTTCTTTAGTTGAAAAATAAAACATAGAACTATTAATGCATATCTCATAGCTTTCTTTTCTCAAATTAGAAACATCTTCGTAGCGTTTTCTCATGAATTTTGGGAGAAAAAATAACAATTCTTTTAATTTTGAAAGGTGTGAGCCATTAGCGCCAATCCGCAAGTATTTTTCCCAGTAAATGTTATCTAAAAAGATAAACTTATCTATATATTGGGAATCGCAATGGATTGCCATATCCTTGATAGTAGCGTTTCCAATAAAGGTGGTTTCATAATCTTCAAAATATTTTTTAAAAAGAGGTAAAAAATTGCGATAGAGTATATAATCTCCAATAATGTCCAAGCGGATAAAACATAAGGTTTTTTTACGGATGGGTGGAGAAGCAGGCTTTGTAAGAGTGAGCAATCTGTCTAGTTGGTTTTGGATGCGAATAAGGCTATCTTTTTGAAAGGAATAACGACCGTTAAAGAACCTTCTAATAACAGGAATCTTTTGAATAAGAGGAATTTTTGCAATGGTTGCAACCATCAAAACGAAAGCTATATAAGGGTAATAATAAAGATAAGATAATTTTGATTTTAAAAACAAAGAGAGTAAAGACTTCAAAAAATAGCTCCTATTTTTAGCGTTCATAATGTAAAATCCACGCAAACAACATTATAGAATAAACAAAGGTATGATTATAGCAAAAAGCCTCTTATCAAAGCTACATCTTGCGGTAATTGATAAAACCCACAATCTTTTCACCCTCTTTTTCAATGTCAATCAAACCCATATCGTTTGAGCCATTAGGTGGGGTGATGCCTAAAAAACGCTCATTGAAAGGCCGCCATCTGGCAATAGAAGCACTGAGTTCGTTAGGATAAAACCCGATAGATTGGTTGTCAAACAAAGCGTTCACATGCAAAGGGCCTGAAGCGTTCCCAATATAGACGCTTAAATTCGCGCACAATTTGGCTAAATCCACTAAACTATGACTCGTATCATAGAGGTGAGCGAAAGGGACTTTTTTAAAGAGTTCTTCTGTGGCTTTCCTCTCGCCTGGTCCGCAAATAAGAATGATCTCACAACTCAAATTCTTGTATAAAAAATCAATCAGCTCAATGAAATGCGAAGCAGGCAATACGGGCGAACTGCCTCCGCTATGCATATGCACACCAATCCACAACAAACCAACATCAGCGTTGAGTTTTGAAGCGATAATCAATCGCTCTTTGGGTTTGTCTTTAAGCTTCCATGCGATTTTTTTAAGTGGAGCGTTAGGGAGATTATGATCTTTGCAAAACACATGGATGAGATCCAAATTGTATTCGTATTCGGTTTTTAAACACAGCGATCGGCTTTGGCGCACGCTCTTTTGATAAAGCCAAGAATAGATTTTAGTCTTTGGGGCTAGGATATAAGGAATAAATTTTCTCAAACTAAAAGCGAGTCTGGCGTTTTTAAAATTAGAAAATAAAAAGATAAGAGCGTCAATGGATTTGCTTTTGAGAGTGGCACTCAAATGGTTATCTTCTATAATGACTTCATCAATGAAAGGGAATTCTAAAGCGATTGGGGTGGTATAGCTAGGTACAACCACGCCCAAATACACTTCCTTGCCTTTTTCTAAAAAAGCTTGCTTTAGAGCGATTAAAGCGGGTATGGCTAAAATAAAATCGCCTAACTTATCGTTACGGATCACAAAAACTTTTTGAGAGTTTTTCTTATCTTTGCATTTTAAATCTTCAAACCCTACAAAATCCATAGCTCCGCCTAAGAGATCAAATTTATTGTCATGTTAGCAAAAATCGTTCTTATGCGATGGATAAATTTTATTTTTTATTCTGCCATGCTTTTATAGGCTCATCTTCCCATGTGCCATAAAGAGAGTTGGGTAAAATGATCCACTCTGTGCCGAATTTTTGAGCGTTTTGCAAGACTTTAGCTCGTTGTTCTTGGCTGTTTTTAGCGTCTTTAGCAAAAATAGCGTCAAAATCATGCAAAGTGTCGCCCACTTGTAAAACAATCTCATAATCCTTAGCGACTAATTCTCGCCTAACGGCTTTAGGCTTGCCTTTTTCTTTCAATAAAACGGATTCTTCGCTCACTTGGGGGAGTTTAAAACTTTTGAGCGTTTTTAAAGTGAATGCCTTATTTTTTTGCGTGCGGTTAGAAATGTAAAAAATCTTAACGCCCTTAGAATTAGCGTATTCTAAAAAGTCTAGTGCTCCAGGAATGAGCGTGAGAGAGCCTTCTTTTTCAAATTTATCCCAAGTTTCTGGGGTGTATTTGATGCAATTTTTGATCAAATAGCCCGCATAATCAAAAGTGTTTAAAACGGTTTCATCTAAATCCAAGATGACGGCTGGCTTTTTGTCTTTAACGAGCTTGAGATTATTGTCTAGCGCCATTTCCGCCATTTTGTAACTTTGCAATTGCAAGGCCCTAATTTCAGCGCTTTGCTGATGATACTTAACGCTTCTTGTTAGGGGCGAAACGCATTCTTTGGCATTTAAAACACTCATCAAACTCAATCCTAATAAAACTGATGCAAGGGTCTTTTTTATCATAACAACACCTACCTAATGGGGATTTTTTGTATTATACCCTAAAACAAATGATTAGGAGTATTTTTCATTAACCGAATTACCGAATTGTTGTATAATTGGCGTTTTTAATTCAAAATGAAGCGAGGAAACAATGAAAAAAGCGTTAATGTTCACCCTTTTGGGCGTTAGTCTGGCATTTGCAAAACCTTATACGATTGATAAGGCGAACTCTAGCGTGTGGTTTGGGGTTAAACACTTCAAATTCAATGAAACAAGAGGCGTGTTTGATAGTTTTGATGGCAAAATTGATGCCGATCCTAATACCAAAGCTCTCAATGTTTTTGAAGGCAAAATTGATATTAAAAGCATTAACACTAGGAACAAAAAAAGAGACGACCATCTTAAAACAGCAGAGTTTTTTGATGCGCTAAAATACCCAAAAGGAAGCTTTAAAATGACAAAATACGAAGATGGTAAAATCCATGGGGATTTGACCCTTCATGGCGTAACCAAACCTGTCGTATTGGAAGCCAAAATCCAAGCCCCCTTACAAAACCCCATGAATAAAAAAGAATTCATGGTGCTACAAGCTGAAGGCAAAATCAATCGTAAGGATTTTGGTATCGGTAAAACCTTTAGCGATGCTGTCGTTGGAGATGAGGTAAAGATTGAAATCAACCTAGAAGCTTACGCCCAATAAACTTTTTGCAAGAAACAAGTTTTTGTTTCTTGTAGTTTTCTTTTCTAATAGTAGTCTTTATCCTGCCCAATATCTCAAAACATCAAGCCTTTAATAGCGTTTTTACACCAACCGCTTAAAAATTGAACGCCTATTTTGAAATATATTAGACGCTTTTTTATTTTTATGCTAAACTATTTGAAGTTTCAGCCGATATGACTTAATACAGAGGTTAAACCGATCATAAATAGTAAGGTTGATTCCATCTCGCTCTGTAATAGGTTTGAAACCATGCATCTAAGATTGACTCCTATCTTGTAAGTGCCATACTGCAAGTTCCCATAATAAAAACTTCTAAAAATAAAAACCTACAGAGCGAGATGGAATTAACCTTTTATGATCACAAATGATAGCCAGTCTTAAACAACATAAAGGCAATACAAGCCTTATAATATCATTGATCGCTATTCAAAATCACAGATATTTTAATACAGCGTTCCATTTTTGAAAGCAAGAGCTTATTTTGAAAGCAAGAGCTTACTCACAAACCTTTTTAAAAACAAATTTTTATACCATATCGCAAGTTTTCGTGTTAGAATGCACTGAATTGATTTTAGGAGTGTCAAAATGCAAGTTTCACAATATCTGTATCAAAATGCGCAATCTATTTGGGGGGATTGTATTTCCCATCCGTTTGTTCAAGGCATAGGGCATGGGACTTTAGAAAGAGATAAATTCCGTTTTTATATCATTCAGGATTATTTGTTTCTTTTAGAATACGCTAAGGTGTTTGCTTTGGGCGTAGTTAAGGCTTGTGATGAAGCGGTGATGAGGGAGTTTTCTAACGCTATACAAGATATTTTGAATAACGAGATGAGTATCCATAACCATTACATTAGAGAACTTCAAATCACTCAAAAAGAATTGCAAAACGCGCACCCCACTCTAGCGAATAAATCCTATACAAGCTACATGCTCGCTGAAGGGTTTAAGGGTTCTATCAAAGAAGTTGCGGCGGCTGTTCTATCTTGTGGCTGGAGCTATTTAGTGATCGCGCAAAATTTAAGCCAAATCCCAAACGCTTTAGAACATGCCTTTTATGGGCATTGGATTAAGGGCTATAGTTCCAAAGAATTTCAAGCGTGCGTAAATTGGAATATCAACTTGCTTGATTCCCTCACTCTCACTTCTTCAAAACAAGAAATTGAAAAATTAAAGGAGATTTTTATCACTACAAGCGAATACGAATATCTGTTTTGGGATATGGCGTATCAAAAAAGCTAATTCTCATTGATTTATGTTACAATCAAAATAAAGGGGTGCTTTTTAAAAACGCTCAAGTTTTTAAAAGGCTGAGATCAAACCCGTAGAACTTGTCAAGGTAATTCTTGCGTAAGGAAATAGCATGTTAATAACCACCCAACTACCCAAACGATTTTACGCCACACTCATTCTTTCTTGCGTGTTTTTGATCGTTACTAATATTCTTGTCAAAGGCTCGTTTATCAATCTTTTAGCAGGGCTTAGTGGGGTTTTGTATGCGTTTTTTGCCGGAGAAAGGCAAACAATTTGCTTTGTGTTTGGTCTTGTTTATAATTTGAGTTACGCTTATGTCGCTTATCAGTGGAAATTAAACGCTGATGTGATTTTATGCCTTTTTTTGTATATGCCGGTAACGATTTATGGGCTATTTGCGTGGAAAAAGACAGAGCAGCATGAAGGCGCTATTAAGGCTCAAAAACTTTCCAAAAATTGGCGTTTTACGCTCGTTTTAGGCATAGGGGTTTTAACTTATATGAGTGCTTTGTTTTTTAAAGAGATTAAAACGAATTTTTTATGGGCAGAGAGTTTTAATTTCGTCATCTTTATTATTGCTTTTATTTTGCAGGTTTTGCGTTATATGGAGAGTTATGTTTTAATGACTTTGGGGAATATCGTGTCCATTATCGTGTGGTTTTGTATTTTCCAAATTTCTGCAGAGAGCTTGGTGCAACTCTTCACAACGATTCTATACCTTTTTATTGGCATGTATTATTTTAACCGCTGGAACCAGTCATGCAAGCAGTGATTTTAGCGAATGGGGAGTTTCCTAAATCTCAAAAATGCTTAGACATTTTAAAAAACGCTCCCTTTTTAATCGCATGCGATGGGGCTGTCCAGTCCTTGCATGCGCTTCAATTCAAACCCAGCGTTGTTATAGGCGATCTAGATAGCATTGATTCGCATTTGAAAGCCTTGTATAACCCTATATGCGTGAGTGAACAAAACAGCAACGATCTATCCAAAGCCTTTTTTTATGCTTTGAATAGGGGCTGTGATGATTTTATTTTTTTAGGGTTGAATGGCAAGCGAGAAGATCACGCTTTAGCGAACACTTTTTTATTGTTGGAGTATTTTAAATTTTGCAAAAAAATCCAAGCCATAAGCGACTATGGTCTTTTTAGGGCGCTAGAAACCCCTTTTGCTTTGCCCAGTTTTAAAGGGGAACAAATCTCGCTTTTTAGCTTAGATCTTAAAGCCCAATTCACTTCCAAAAATCTCAAATACCCCTTAAAAAACTTGCGTTTAAAAACGCTCTTTTCTGGCTCGCTCAATGAAGCCACAGATAGTTTTTTTAGCCTTAGCTCTGAACCTAAATCGGTGGTGTTGGTGTATCAAAAGTTCTTATGAGCGGGGTTTTATTAGGCAAATTTTTATCTGTATATTATGCCAAGTTAAGGAGCATTTGAATAAGCAAGTATAAAAAGATTGATTCAGTCTCGCTTTGTGTGGAAAAGGCGGTTGTAGTTTGCGTTTTCATTATGCATTGTGTGGCGGACACAATGATAGGAGTTTATCATTTTTTTAACAAAACCACTACAAAGCGAACAAATCAACCCATCACTCATATCGGCTAAAATTCAAAGCAGTTTAGCATAAAAAATAACCAAGATCTAGCATGTCTAAAAACACAATCCATCTAACTCAATCTTCAGCAGTTGGATTTCTTAAGATCATCAAAACAATTGGAAATCTCAATAAAAATGCAAGAAATACCACTCAATTAAAGGGTGGGATAGAAGCGAGTTTTGAGTTTATTTTAATTTTTTAAAAAATGAGATTTTAGTTACTTTATTTTTGCCGTTTGGAGATTATCGCTTAACTAAGCTCTTTTATATTTTGATTACAGAAAACACTTTTAGCATTTTTTAAATTTTATAATTAACGCTCAATAAAACAAAATCAAAGCTTTTAAGTGCTTCTTTTAAAAAGATAAAATCAAAGCGATAACTACCAACCAAGACTAAAATCTTGGCTAGCAGCCCGTCAAATTTCACACAAATTCAATGGTGGCCAGAGTGGAAGCGTCCCCTCTTCTAAAAGTGGTGCGCTGGATTCTGGTGTATCCGCCGTTCCTTTGCGCATATTTGGGCGCGATTTCGGTTACAAGCTTGTGGGTGGCTTCTTTGTTTTGCAAATACGCAAAAACATGGCGGTGCGCGTTAAAATCGCCCACACGAGCCGCTGTCGTTAATTTCTCAATGTAACTGCGCAATTCCTTAGCTTTATAAATCCCTGTTTCAATTTTGTTATGCTCAATCAAAGCGATCGCTAAATTCTTTAATAACGCCTTTCTGTGCGAGCTGGTTCTCCCAAGCTTGCGGTATCCGTGTTTGTGTCTCATCAGTCGTTACCTCCTTTATCTTCTAATTTTTCTAATCTTTTCTTTAAACTCTCTCTTTGTTCAGAGCTTAATTCTGTGCCTACCGGATAGCCCAAATCATTCAATTTTTCAGCGATTTCATCATAGGATTTTTTACCCATGTTCTTCACGCCCTTAAGCTCTTCTTCGCTCATCAAAACCAATTCGCCCACATACTTGATGCCGATTTTATCCAAGCAATTAAAACACCTAGCACTCAAATTCATGCTTTCAATCTTAGCGCTCAAGTCTTTAGCGTCATCTCTTTGAGCGTAATCGCCTGAATACTCCGTGTTAGCAATGGGTCTTTCGCCAAAAACGCCTAGTTGCTTGCTCATCACTTTCACCGCTGATAAAAACGCTTTATAAGGGTCAATCTGCCCGTCTGTTTCAATATCAAAAATGATTTTTTCATAGTTGGGATCGCCCTCAACCAAAACATTTTCAATCTCATAAACGACCTTTTTAATCGGCGTGAAAGAACCGTCTAGCGGCATGTAGCCCTCAGGCATCAATTCCCTTGTGTTTTCGCTTGGGACATACCCCATCCCTTTATAGATAATGAGCGAAAAATTCAATTGAGCGTCTTCGTTGATTGTGGCTAGAGGCATTTCAGGATTGACGATTTCTATATGATCAGAATTCAAATCCCTAGCCCTAAGCTCCATAGGCCCTTTAAAAGAATAATCCACCACAACCGATTGGTTTTCTAAAGAGCTATCCTGCCCCACTAACGCCTTGGCTATAAAGCGGATATTTTTTAAATTCATGATAAAAAGCGACACATCTTCAGTAACCCCCCTTAAAGAGTCAAACTCATGATGCACACCTTCAATCTTTAAACCTACAGGAGCATACCCCACAGAGCTTAAAAGCAAGAGCCTTCTAATAGGATGAGCGAGCGTAACAGCGTAACCAAACTCAAATGGAGCCAGAGAAATCTTAACCCGATTGCCCTCTTTCTCTAGCACCTTAATTTCTGATGGGATCAAAGGTGCTGTTTTGATAACTTTCATGCTCTAACCCCTTACTTAGAATACAATTCTACAATGAGTCTTTCTTCAATAGGGACAACCACTTCTTCTCTTTCAGGGTAGCGGGTGAAGATGCCGTATTTTTTATCTTTTTCCACATCAATCCATGGCACAATCCCTGTTTGAGCTGTCAATTCCATCGCGCGCACCACTTGAGGGTTGCTCTTGGTTTTTTCTTTGATCTCAATTTTTTGTCCTGAACGCACGAAATAAGAGGGAATATCCAAACGCTTACCATCCACAAGCACATGCCCATGCGTTACCAATTGCCTAGCAGAGCTTCTAGTGGTCGCAAACCCCATGCGATAGACAACATTGTCCAATCTTCTTTCAATCAAGCGGATAAGGTTTTCACCCGTATTGCCGTCCAAGCGATTGGCTTCCACGAAAATACTCCTGAATTGCTTTTCAGAAATGCCATACATCATTTTGGCTTTTTGCTTTTCTTTCAATTGCAACCCGTAATCAGAAGTCTTAGCGCGTCTTTGCCCATGCTGGCCTGGTCCATAAGCCCTTTTATCTAGCGCGCTCTTCCCGCTCAATCGCCTTTCACCTTTTAAAGCTAAAGAAACCCCAAAACGCCTTTCTAGTCTTTCTACTGCGCCTCTATATCTTGCCATAAAGCCTCCTTACACTCTTCTTCTTTTAGGGGGTCTGCAACCATTATGAGGGAGCGGGGTGATGTCTTTAATCCAAAGCACTTTAACGCCCTCTGTCGCGCCCACGCTCTTAATGGCGGTCTCACGCCCACTACCTGGCCCTTGAACCTTAATGCCCACTTCTTTAACGCCATGCTCTTTAGCCTTGCTTAGAGCGCTTTCTACAGCTTGTTGGGCCGCATAAGGGGTGGATTTTTTAGAGCCTTTAAACCCTAAACCGCCCGCCGTGCTCCAGCAAATCACATTGCCCATTTCATCAGTGATAGTGATGTTGGTATTATTAAAGGTCGCTGAAATATAAACAACCCCTCTAGCAATATTCTTTTTGACTACTTTCTTTTTAGCCGTTACATTTCTCTTAGCCATTAAATCATCATCTCCTTATTTGCTACTTGCTACCCACGGTTTTTTTCTTACCCTTACGAGTCCTAGCATTATTTTTAGTGGTTTGGCCTCTTACAGGGAGCCCCTTACGATGCCTGATCCCACGATAATTCCCTAAGTCCATTAAAGATTTAATATCCATTTGAACTTTTTTACGCAAATCGCCCTCTACTAGGTAGCTTTGTTGGATTTTTTTAGCGATGCTAGACACTTCATCTTCATTCAATTCATGCACACGCTTGTCAAAAGAAATGCCCACCGCTTCTAAAATCTCTCTGGAACTCTTAAGCCCAATCCCATAAATATAGGTAAGGGCATACTCTACTCTCTTCTTTTTTGGTAAATCCACACCAGCAATCCTTGCCATGCTTTATCCTTGTCTTTGTTTGTGTTTAGGGGTAGCGCAGATCACTCTAATAACGCCCCTTCTTTTAATAATTTTGCACTTATCGCACATCTTTTTCACTGATGGCCTGACTTTCATGATTGTTCTCCTTTGAAAAAATTAGGCACTACTAAAAACTTTTATACTAACATATTTTCATTGAAATAACCCTTAAATTCATTTATATCTAAAAGTTATCCGACCCTTGTCTAAGCTGTAGGGCGTAAGCTCTAGCTTGACCCTATCGCCTAAAGCAATCCTAATATAGTGCATGCGCATCTTTCCAGAAATACGGCACAACACCACATGCTTATTGTCTAATTCCACCTTAAAAGTGGCGTTAGGCAACGCCTCAATCACTTTCCCATCCACTTCTATAACATCATCTCTTGCCATTAATGCTCCGTAAGAATCACTGCTTTATTACCAACTATAGCGATAGTATGCTCATGGTGGCTTGTGTTAAGCCCATCCACTGAAACCACGCTCCACTTATCCGCTAGTATTTTAGGCTCGCCTTGTTTTTGACACACCATAGGCTCTAAGCAAAATACCATGCCCTCTTTGATTTTAGGGCCGCTATTAGGTTTAACGCCTTTTTCTAGGTAGTTGGGGATTTCTGGCTCTTCATGGGGTTTTTTACCAATGCCATGCCCGCAAAATCCCTTCAAAGGCACAAAGCCCCTTTCTGTAATAGCGCCCTCTAAAATCTGACTCAACTCCTTAAAATGCATACCCACTCTAATTGAACTAATGGCATGCATCAAGCTCTCTTTAGAGCAAGCGAGCAATTTTTCATCTTGCAAGCTTATTATGCCTATAGGAAGCGTGAGGGCCGAATCGCCATAATAGCCATCCACCTCCACCCCCAAATCCAAGCCTATAATATCCCCTTCTTGTAAAACATAATCCGTAGGAATGCCATGAATAACCACTTCATTTAAGGACATGCACACCGAGTTGGGGAATCCATACAGCCCCTTAAAAGCAGGCCTGGCATGAGAGGATTTGATAAAATCTTCAGCCATTTTATCCAGCTCTAAAAGTGAAACCCCAGGCCTTACTTCTCGCTCTAAAAGGGCTAACGCTTGAGCGGTTAATTCCCCGGCTTTTCTTAGAGCTTTGATTTCCTTTGGGCTTTTAATAGAGATTGCCATTAAAAGCCTACCGCGCTTAAAGTTTTATACTTGCTCATATAAATTTGCGCTTCAATCTTTTTCATGGTATCAATAGCGACCTGAACCACAATCAGCACCGCTGTGCCTCCAAAGTAAAAAGGCACGCCCATAGCCTTAACCAAAATCCAAGGCACGGTAGAAATGAGTGCCAAATACAATGAACCCCACAAAGTGAGCTTGCTCGCTACAGAATTTAAAAACGATGAAGTCCCCTCTCCAGGCCTAAGCCCTGGAATATACCCGCCATTACGCCTCAAATTATCCGCAATATCCTTAGAATTGAACACGATAGAAGAATAGAAGTAAGCAAAAAAGATGATGAGCAAGAACATCAAAATATTATATGCATACCCTTGCGGGCTTAAAAAATCCGCAATCGCTTGCAAAGTTTTGTTGCTTGTGGCTTGCTGTAAAATCGTAGAAGGGAACACCAGCAAAGCTGAAGCAAAAATAGGGGGGATCACCCCGCTTAAATTCAACTTAATAGGAATGTAATTCATGATACGCTTGTTTTGGTTTTGCATCACCACTTTACGCGCATAAGAAATAGGGATCCTACGCTCAGCTAATTCCACATAGATAATCGCAAAAATAGTCGCCAAAACAATCAGCACAATACCGATGAGCATTAAGATATTAATAACGCCCGTATTGACCAAATTGAATGTGCCTGAAATAGCTGATGGGATCCCTGAAACAATCCCGGCAAAAATAATAAGGCTAATCCCATTCCCCACGCCCCTTTGCGTGATTTGCTCCCCTATCCACATAAGCAGCATCGTCCCTGTAAGCATAGAAAACGCTGAAACGATCATAAAGACTTGCATATCAATCATGATCGCTCCATTGGCTCCTCCACTAATGCTCCTTAAGCCCACTGAAACGCTCACCGCTTGGATTAGGGTGATTAAAATGGTCAAATAGCGCACGATTTGCATGTATTTTTGCATGCCGTCTCGCTCTTTTTTCATTTTAGCTAAGTTGGGGAAAGTCGCGCTCAAAAGCTCCATGATGATTGAAGAAGTGATGTAGGGCATGATACCCAAAGAGATGATGCTCAAGCGAGAAACCGCATTCCCGCTAAACATGTTAAACAACCCCAAAGCGTTGTTGGAATTGCTGTCAAAAAAAGCCTTGATCGCTGCTAAATCTACGCCAGGAATGGGGATATAAGCTAAGACTCTGTAGAGAAATAAAAAACCCAAAGTGATAAGTATCTTACTAGCAATAGCTTTATTCATAATAACTTATTCCTCTTAAATCAATCTGATAGGGGCATTACTTCTGCCCGCTTGTTTTGATTCTCTCATCTTTAATTTTAGAAGCTAGGTTTTTAGCGTCTTTACCGATCAATTTCACGCCTTCAATATAAAGGGGGAAATGGTGTAAAGCGCGCAAGCTTGAAAAAGTGATTTCTTCTAAATTTTTAATCGCTTCATTCTTTTCCACATTGATAGAATAGATATGAGAATCTTTAGTCCTAAAACCTATTTTAGGCAAACGGCGTTGTAAGGGTTGCTGCCCTCCTTCAAAGCCTCTTTTAGCCTTATAACCTGTCCTTGCGGTTTGGCCTTTACCGCCTCTTGTGGCAGTCTTTCCCATCCCGCTTCCTTGACCACGACCCACTCGTTTGATTTTCTTAACGCTACCTTTAGCCGGTTTTAAATTTTCTAATCCCATCATCATATCCTTTTTAACTACGCCTTGATTTTCGCTAAAGCGTCAAAAGTCGCGCGCACCACATTATAGGGGTTGTTGGAGCCTAAAGATTTGGTTAGAATATCCTTAATGCCTGCTAATTCCACGATAGGGCGCGTTGAACCCCCAGCAATCACTCCCGTTCCCTCACTTGCCGGTTTGAGTAAAATACGGCTTGCGTTGTATTTATGCTCAATGTCATGAGCGATAGTCGTGCCTTTAATCGTTACATGAATCAGGTTTTTAAACGCATCATCTACCGCTTTTTTAATCGCATCAGGGACTTCCTTAGCCTTGCCCAAACCAAAGCCTACAAGCCCATTTTTATTGCCCACAACCACTAAAGCGTTAAAACGAAACCGCCTACCGCCCTTAACCACTTTGGTTACACGGCCAATATTCACAACGACTTCTTGAAACTCTTCTCTGTTAATCTCTTCCATACCTTTCCTTTCTGTCATAGAGCGATCCCGTTCTCTCTCAAGCTTTCAGCAAACGCTGCCACCACGCCATGATAGAGGTAACCATTCCTGTCATAAACCGCTCGCTCAATCCCTGCTTTTTTCAATTCTTCAGCAAAGAGAGCGCCTAATTTTTTAGCGTCTTCTTGCGTGTTTTTAAAACCCATTTTCCTGCCGTCAATATGCGTTATAGTGCTTTGTTTAACATCATCAATCGCTTGCGCATAGAAATAGCGATTCGAACGAAAAACGCTCACCCTAGGTCTTAAATTATCGCCCAAGAGTTTGCTTTTAATCCTTAATTTTCGGCGATCTCTTAAGGCTTTCTTTTTATACAATGCTTTTGCGTTCATCACTCCACCTTATTTATTTTTTAGCTGTTTTACCAGCTTTTCTAATAATGACTTCATTGCCGTATTTCACGCCCTTGCCCTTGTATGGCTCTGGGGGTCTGAAGCTCCTGATTTCAGCGGCGACTTGCCCTACTTTTTGCTTATCGCTCCCTTTGATAGTGATCGTGTTTTTTTCCACCACCATTTCAATCCCTGCTGGAATGGGGTATTTCACCGGGTGGCTAAAACCCAAACTCAAATCCAAAGTTTTATTACCCAAAGCCACCTTATAGCCCACGCCATTGACTTCTAAAGTCTTACTAAAGCCAGTGCTTAAGCCTGTTACAATGTTGCTGGCTAACGCTCCATAAGTCCCCCAATAAGCCCTAGACTGCGCGTCTTCGCCCACAGGCTGGAAGCTCAATTGGTTGTTTTCAAGCGTGATTTTCACTCGGTTGTGAGTTTCTAACTCATGCTTTTCTTTATTGTTTTTAAAAAGAAGCTTGCTCCCTTCAACGCTCGCTTGCACAGAGCTTGGAATTTCAATGATTCTTTTCCCAATTCTTGACATTTTCAATCCTTTACCAAATGCTGCAAAGCACTTCGCCACCGACATTTTGTCTGTAAGCTTCTTCGTTGGTGATCACCCCTTTAGAAGTGCTTACCACAATCACGCCATAGCCATTTTTAAAGCGCTTCAACTCGTTTTTTTGTTTATACACACGGCGACCGGGCTTGCTTAAGCGCTTCACTTCGCTGATTTTTGAATGCCCTTTTTCATCATAAGCCAATTGCACATAAACCGATTGTTTCTTGTCTTTATCTTTGATGTTGAAATCTTTAATGAAACCTTTTTCTTTAAAAATCTCTAAAATAGAAACCACGATCTTTGCGTAATAAAGCTGTGTGAATTCCAAGCGGCGCATAGAAGCGTTTCTCAAACGAGTTAATGAATCTGCAATTATATCATTTACCATATCTTATCCTTACCAACTAGCTTTTCTCAAGCCTGGGATGAGTCCCTCACTGCCCATTTTTCTTAGGCACACCCTACAAAGTCCAAAATCCCTATAAACCGAATGAGGTCTCCCGCAAATGCGGCATCTGGTATAGGCTCTTACTTGGAATTTTGGTTTCCTTTGAGCCTTTGCTATCATTGATTTTTTAGCCATATTAACCCCTTATCTCACTTTTGCAAAAGGCAATCCAAGCAATTCTAACAACTTGAACGCTTCTTTATCGTTGTCCGTAGAAGTTACCATAGTGATGTTCATGCCATGACTGACCATAATGTCATCATAAACTACTTCCGGGAAAATCAACTGCTCATTGATCCCAAAGGTGTAATTCCCACGCCCATCAAAACCATTTCGTGAAATCCCTCTAAAGTCTTTCACTCTGGGTAACGAAATCACAATCAGCTTTTCTAAGAAATTATACATGCGTTTATTCCTTAAGGTAACTTTCGCCCCTACCGCCATGCCTTCTCTAATTTTAAAGCCTGCAACGGATTTTTTCGCTTTAGTGATAACCGCTTTTTGCCCCGCAATCAAAGAAATCGTTTGTGCGATATTTTGCATGATTTTCATGTCTTTTGCATGAGCCCCAGCGCCCACGCTGATAACGATTTTTTCTAGTTTGGGTAAAAGCATGGGGTTTTTGATGTCTAATTCTTGAGCGAGTTTTGCCCTCACTTCATTTTGATAAAATTGTTTCAAACCAAACATGTATCCAACTCCTTAGGCTTTCTTCACATTGGAAATGTGCATGGGCTTTTCTTTGTGGATAAAGCCCCCCTTAGGGTTATCGTCAGTAGGTTTAATCGCTTTTTTCACCACCTTACACCCTTCAACAACCACTTGAGAAGTCTTAGGCAACACCGCTAAAACCTTAACGACCTTACCCTTATCGTCTCCTGCAATGACTTTCACCATGTCATTTTTTTTGATTCCGCTTTTCATCATACAACCTCCGGCGCTAGAGAAATAATTTTCATGAAATTAGCGTAACGCACTTCTCGGCTCACTGGCCCAAAAATCCTTGTGCCAACCGGATCTTTTTTAGCGTCCAAAATCACCGCCGCATTGTCATCAAAACGCACCAAAGAACCATTTTTCCTTTGGATTTCTTTTTTCGTTCTCACTACAACGGCTTTGACGACTTGACCGCGCTTCACCTTACCATTAGGGATGGCTTTTTTCACGGAAGCCACGATCACGCTGCCCACGCTCGCATAGCGTTTATGGCTGCCTCCTAACACCTTAATGCACATGATTTCTTTAGCGCCGCTATTGTCAGCGACATTCAATCTTGTAAAACTCTGTATCATGCTTATACTCCCACTACTAAAATTTCTTTAAGCGTGAAAGACTTGGTTTTAGAAAGCGGTCTGCACTCAATCGCGCTCACAAAATCCCCTACTTTCACCTGATTGTTTTCATCATGAATGGTGTATTTTTTGAACTTTTTAACAATCTTGCGGTATTTTTCATGCACCACTTTTCTTTCCACAAGAATCACAGCGCTTTTTTCAGCAAACTTGCTGATAACCTTGCCTTGCACCAGCCTTTTATGCGGCTCTTTTGTATTCATTGCTTACCCTTTTTTACTCAACGCTAGAAGAATAATGTGCATTAATGGCCGTGTTAATGCGAGCGATATTTCTTCTGGCTTTCTTAATCTCGTTAGGATTACTCAATTGCATAGCCTTTAACTTAACGCGCAACTCAAAAAGCTCCGCTTTTTTAGCATGCAACAACTCTTCTAATTCCTTGATACTCTTATCTTTCAATTCAGTATATTTCATTTTCGCTCTCACAAGTTACAATTTTGGTTTTAAAAGGAAGTTTGCTCTGAGCTAACGCTAAAGCTTCTCTCGCTAGTCCTTCTTCAATGCCTAGCATTTCATAAACGATTCTGCCCGGCTTGATATTCATCACCCATTTTTCCACAGAGCCTTTACCTTTACCCATCCTGGTTTCTAAAGGCTTAGCGGTCAAAGGCTTATCGGGAAACACTCTAATCCACACCTTACCCGCTCTTTTAATGTGCCTTGTCATAGCCACCCTTGCGGATTCAATCTGGCGTGAATCAATCCTCCCATGCTCTATGGCTTTAATCGCAATATCCCCAAACGCAATGGAGTTACCCCGATGGGCTTTCCCGCGATTGCGCCCTTTCATTTGCTTTCTGTATTTTGTTCTTTTTGGCATTAACATGATTATTGCTTCCCTCTTCTGCTTCTTCTAGGCTCTCTTTCTTCTTTAGCCTCTTCTTTTTTCTCAAATTGGATGCCTTTTTGCAAAACTTCCCCTTTGAAAATCCACACTTTCACGCCAATAATACCATATACCGTCATCGCTTCAGCAAAGCCGTAATCAATTTTAGCCCTTAAGGTGTGTAAAGGCACGCGCCCTTCCATATACCATTCGGTGCGAGCGATTTCAGCCCCTGCTAAACGGCCAGAAACGCGCACCTTGATCCCTTTAGCGCCGGATTTTAACGCCGCTTGCATGACTTTTTTCATCGCGCGGCGGAAAGCGACCCTTTTTTCTAGCTGGGTGGCTACATTTTCTGCGGCTAATTGGGCGTCAGCTTGGGGGCATTTGACTTCTTTAATATTAATGGAGACTTCTTTTTTGATGAGCGTTTTTAGGCCTTCTTTGACTTTTTCAATATCCACGCCTTTTTTACCAATGATAAGCCCTGGGCGAGCCGCTACAACCGTAACGCGCAGTTTTTTAGCCGCTCTTTCAATCACAATCTCGCTCACGCCAGCATAATAAAGCTCTTTTTTAAGGAATTTCCTAATCTTATTGTCTTCATCAATATTGCTTGGAGCGGTGCGAGCGCTAGGGAACCATCTGGAAGTCCAATTCCTATTAATACCTAATCTTAAACCTACCGGATTAACTTTTTGTCCCATGCCCTACTTACCTTCTACTTGATTTTTTTTATGGCTTTTAGAAGATTTCATTTCTTTCCCTTCTGCTACTTCTACGAATACATGAGATGTTGGCTTTCTAATGGCTGTGGCTCTGCCTTTAGCCCTTGGAATGGAGCGTCTAAGCACAGGGCCAGCATCCACTCTGCAAGAAACAATCAGAGCGCTCTTGGCGTCTAAAGAGCCGTTAGCGACCGCAGAAGCCACCACTTTTGAAAGCACTCTAGCCGCTTTATTGGGCGTAAATTCCAAACTAGCGATCGCTAATTCAGCGTTCATGCCTTGAATCTGTCTTGCAATCAATCTGGCTTTAGTAGGAGATAACCGCACAAATCTTAATAACGCTTTACTCATTCTACCCCCTTACTTGCCAATCTTTTTTTGGACACTGCCTTTGTGCCCTTTAAAAGTTCTTGTAGGAGCGAATTCTCCTAACTTATAACCCACATGGTTTTCTGTGATATACACAGGGATAAAAACCCTTCCGTTATGCACATTATAAGTAAAACCAATCATTTCAGGCAAAATGGTGCTTCTTCTAGACCATGTTTTAATCGGGCGGTTATCCTTGCCCTCTTTTGCCTTGAGCGTTTTTTTCATCAAGTGGTCGTCTATAAAAGGACCCTTTTTAATTGACCTAGACATTCTTTAACCCTTTATTTATGTTTCTTTCTGGAAATGATGAGCTTGTCGCTAGCTTTTTTCTTTCTAGTTTTATAGCCCTTAGCTGGAGTGCCCCAAGGCGATACAGGATGACCGCTTGTCCCTGTTTTACCCTCACCCCCACCATGCGGGTGATCCACTGGGTTCATCGCACTACCACGAGTTTGTGGGCGAATGCCTCTGTGGCGGTTACGCCCTGCCTTACCGATAGAGACATTGATAAAATCCTCATTCCCTACCACGCCAACACTCGCCATGCATTCGCTTAAAATGTAGCGCATTTCAGAGCTTGGCATCCTAATAATGGTGTATTTATTTTCCCTACCCATGATTTGAGCGCTCATCCCAGCGCTTCTGGCTAATTGCCCGCCAGCCCCTGGATGCATTTCAATATTATGCACCACCGTTCCTATAGGGATATTTTTTAACTTCATCGCAAAGCCCACTTTAATATCCAAACCGCCTTCAGCAGCGATAACGCTATCGCCCACTTTCAAACCGCTTGGCTGTAAAATATAGCGTTTGTCCCCATCAGGATAGACTACAAGAGCGATGCGTGCGTTTCTGTAAGGATCATACTCAATCGCAGCCACTTTCCCTTCAATATTGTATTTGTTGCGTTTGAAATCAATAATGCGATAGAGTTTTTTAGCCCCTCTCTCTTTGTGGCGGCTGGTGATGCGCCCGTTATTGTTTCTCCCTGCTGTTGCTTTAAGCTTAGTGAGTAAGCCTTTGACACTGCTTTTTGCGGTAATGTCTTTAGAGTCCAACACCGACATGAAGCGTCTGCTTGGGGTGTAGGGCTTATAAGTTTTAATCGCCATAACGCTTTCTCCTTTCTTAAGCGCCAAGGGCGGCAATGCTAGCGCCCTCTGGAACTTTCACATAAAATTTCTTAAACGACTTTCTTTGTCCAAGCTTCCCTCTAAAGCGTTTCACCTTACCCTCTTGTTTCAAAGAATTGATTTTCAAAGGCTCAAAGCCAAAGTAAGTTTTAAACACTTCTTTGAGCTGGTTTTTAGTTACATTTTGAGCCGTTTGGACCACTAAAACGCCTTTTTCTTGCAATCCTAATGACTTTTCAGTGTAAAGAATTGACTTTATATCCATGATGTCTGCCATTTTTTACTCCTCTGTCTTATCTTGCACCACATGCTGAAACGCTGCTTCTTCCATCACCACAGAGCTAAACGCCGCCAAAAGATAAGCGTTTAACTCGCTCGCATCAATAATCAAGCATTTTTTAAGGTTACTAAAGGCTAACTCGGTGTATTCGTCCATGTTCATGCACACAAACAAAGTGTCTCGTTGCTCTAAAGCCTGGAACATTTGGTTGGCTTCTTTAGTCAAATGCTTTCTTTTGTTGTCTTCAACCACGCCTTTTATAGCGATTTTTTCCACCACAAAAAGCTTGTCCGCTTGCGCTTTTTCTTCTAAAGCGTATTCTAAAGCCAGGCGTTTTTGTTTTTTGTTGATTTTAAGGTTGTAATTGCGCTTATTCGTAGCCCCATGAGAGACACCCCCACCCACAAACACAGGCGAAGTGATGCTCCCTGCTCTGGCTCTTCCGCCCCCTTTTTGCACCCAAGGCTTCCTACCGCCTCCGCTCACTTCAGCACGGTTTTTACTTTTAGCGGTATTAGCGCGCACAGAAGATAAATAATGTTTCACATAAAGATAGAGATTATGGCTGTTGATACCCTCATATCTTTTAGGTAACTCCACGCTACCCTTTTCTTTCAAATGGCTGTCTAAAACGATGGCCTTACTCATATCAAACCCTTTATATCATATTCAATGTATGGTTTTATACCGCTCTAATGCGTCCATAAGCCCCAGAAAAGCCGGCCACTGAACCCTTTAGCACTAACACCATACTTTCTTTATCAAAAGAGAGCACCTCGTTTTGGCAAGTAACTAGCTCATTGCCATAATGCCCTGCCATTTTCCTGCCCTTTTGCACTCTTCCTGGCCATTCTCTGTTACCAATAGAACCAGGACGGCGGTGGAAACGGCTCCCATGCGCTGCAGGCCCGCCTTGGAAATTCCAACGCTTCATCACCCCCGCAAAGCCTCTCCCCTTCGTTTTAAAGCTCGCTTTAACCCTTTTAAGCGTTTCTAAAGCGCTCAAATCCAAATCGCCCAACTCTTGTTGTTGGGAAGCTTTTAAGGTAGCGAAATGGTTAAACTCTTTACTGAGTTGGTATTTCTTTTGCTGGCCTTCAATCGCCTTATTGTATTTTTTATGCATCGCATAGGCCACTAAAGCTTTCCCGTTTTCTAGCTGGCACACTTTCGCTTGCAAGACTTTAAGCAAGGTTACAGGCGTGCTGTTAGCGTCAATGGTGCGGCTCATGCCTATCTTTTGAACTAAAAATTCCATATCTAACCCTTATTTTATTATCTCAATGCGTTAAGACTACTTCGTTTCCATAGAGGTTACTTCTACATCCACTTCAGGAGCTAAATCCAACTTCATCAAGCTATCCACGGTTTCTGGGGTGGCCGAGATAATATCAATCAATCGGCTATAAACCCTAATCTCAAACTGCTCTCTTGAATCCTTATTGACATGCGGGGATCGTAAAACGGTGTAACGCTTATTCTTAGTCGGTAAAGGGATAGGCCCTCTAATTTCAGAACCTGAGCGCTTTACGGCTTCCACGATAGCCACAACAGAACGATCCAACACTCTATGGTCATAAGCTTTGAGCTTCAACCTGATTTTTTCCATAAACTCTCCTAAAAGAACTCGTTTCATCCGTTACTCAAAACAGAATAAAACAATAAAATAAAAACTGAAATACTACTCAAAATGCGCCCTTTAGTCAATAACTTTTGCTATTTTTAGGGATTTTTAGAGATTTTTACTTCCTTTTTATAAGGAAATATAAAAAAATGCGCTACGCTTATCTTAATCCAATCTCATTTGAAAGGAAGTTCATGCCCCTTTCTTGCTTACACCCTTTTGGGCCTTTTGAAACCCCTAAAGAGCCGGTTTTAAACAACCCGCTTTTAAACTCAAGCGATAAAATCTGTCTTTTAGGGCCGATGAAATCCGGTAAAACCACTTTTGCCCTCAAACTAGCGAAGGGTTTTAAAAACCCTGTGTATATCAATTACAACGACATGCGTTTGAACCAAAACATTCTAAGCTCATGGCTTTTAAAATGGCATTTAGAAAAGAAAATGGACTTGCTCATTTTAGACAATATAGAGCGGTTGGATTTTAGCCTGCCTAAACTTCCCAAAATTATTCTTATCCCTAATTATTTAAGCCCCATAACAGCACCCAATTTTAGCTTATGCTATGCGTTAGGGTTGAGTTTTAAAGAATACACTAACTTTTTCAAGCCCAACACCCCTAAAAACACTCTGTTTAACCGCTTTTTAAGAGATGGCAACGCTTTAGATTCGCTTTTTACAGAAAACGAGCAAGAAAAAATCCTAAAAAAACAAGAAAATATTCAATTAATCTTTCAAGTTTACGCCCCCTTAATGGCTAAAATCTGCTCGTATCAGTCTAAGTTTGTGAGTGCTTTTTATCTTTATACGCAACTCAAAAAAGAGCTTAAGATCTCTAAAGACACCCTTTATAAATTCTTACACGCGCTAGAAAACCAGCGCATCCTTTTTTTAGCCCCTAGTTTTGAAAACCATAAAACCAAATTGTATCTGTGCGATTTTGCCTTGCCTTATAGCCTAACTCCTAGCCCCTCGCTTTTAAGCGTTTTTGAAAACATGGTTTTTTTAGAGCTTTACAAGCAATTCCCAAATCATGAGCTTTACTCCCATGATAACGGGATTTTTATCTTGCGCGAAAATTCTACCAACAAGCTCGCCCTCATCGCCCACGCTTTCCCCACGCCCCATTTTTTAGAAAAACAGCTTTTATGGTGCCATAAACATGGGTTTTTAAACATTGCAGTCGTTTCTATCAACGCCCCTATTTCAGTCAATAATCCCCCCTACAAACACCTCAATTTCATTGATTTTTCTTTGGATATTCAATCTATTTTGATATAATAGTTATTATGTATTTATGTATTTATGTATTTATGTATTTATGTATTTATGTATTTAATATTATTACTAACATTTTTAAGTGATTATTGCATATTTTTTATTTTTTCTTAAGCTAACACACTATAAGCTATCCTAGTATTTCGCCTTTTTGAGAAATGCTACCTTACCCCAAAAGCGTAGGGTGTTTTTAATATTCTTTCATAGAAAGGAAGCTATAATGAATGCATTGAAAAAATTAAGTTTCTGCGCCTTGTTATCCCTAGGCCTCTTCGCTCAAACAGCGCATGCTGAGAGTTTAAAGGACACGATTGACTATCCTAGTTGGCTTAAAATCAATCTTTTTGACCAAAAGAACCCGCCCAATCAATATGTCGGATCGGCTTCAATTTCTGGTAAAAGGAACGATTTTTACGCCAATTACATCCCCTATGATGACAAATTGCCCCCTGAAAAAAACGCTGAAGAAATCGCTCTTTTAAGGGCCAGAATGAACGCTTACAGCACTTTAGAAAGCGTTTTAATCACTAAAATGCGCCATCGTATTGTTAAAGCGCTCCAAATTAAAAATAACGCTATCAGCCATTTATTCGGGTTGGTTGATTTCTTAGTGTCTAAATCCATTTTGGCTAAAAGGTTCGTGGATACCACCAACCATCGTGTGTATGTCATGGTGCAATTCCCTTTCATTCAGCCTGAAGACTTAATCGCTTACTTTAAAGCCAAACGCATCGACCTTTCTTTAACGAGCGCTACCCATCTCAGCGCCCTTTTAAATAAGGCGTTGTTCCACCTCTAAAAGTTTGGGGTTTAGGTTGCGGTTTTTAAGCGTGAAGCTATGCCGATGAAAAGGCGTAGCCCCTAGCTTAATCATCGCTTCTATATGCTGTTTAGTCCCATACCCGCAATTCTTATCCCAGCCGTATCCCTTAAACAAAGCGTGCAATTTTAGCATTTCTCTGTCCTTAAAGGCTTTCGCTAAAACAGACGCCATAGCGATTTGAGCGATCTTTTCATCGCCCTTGATGATGGTTTGTATATTGGGGTAGCGTTTATCCAAGCCAAACGCCGTGTTGCCGTCTATCTTAATTTCTTTAGCCAAAGAGCGACCATTTTCTAAAATTTCTTGAATAGCGAGTTTCAAACACGCCCCCAAGCCCAAATGATCAATTTCATTCGCGCTTTTTTTAACCACGAAAAACTTCACCTCATCATGCGATTTGATTTTTTCTTCTAAGAAAAAGCGCTTTTTTTTGCTGAGCTTCTTGCTGTCTTTTAAGCCCATGCTCAAAAATTCTAACGCTGTTTGGTTATCGCACACCACCCCCGCCACAAAAAGCGAACCGGCCAAACACCCCCTCCCCGCTTCATCAATGCCTAAAATCATTGATACCCAACCAAATGAGTGGCTTTTTCAGGTTTCATCTCGCACGCCTAAGACTTTCAAGCCTTAGGCCCGATCATCTTTTCAGGCACCACGAATTTGTCAAAATCTTCAGCGTTCAAGAGTTTCAATTCCACCGCGCTTTCTTTTAAAGAAATGCCTTTTTTGTGGGCGTTTTTAGCGATTTTAGCGGCGTTTTCATAGCCTACATGCGGGTTTAGGGCGGTTACTAGCATTAAAGAATGGTGCAAATAATAATCAATTTTTTCTCTATTAGGCTCAATACCGCTTGCGCAATGGATGTTAAAACTTTCCATGCCATCGCTCAACAGCCTCAAACTTTGCAAGAAATTATAAATAATCACCGGTTTAAACACATTCAGTTCAAAATTACCCTGACTGGCCGCAATGCCAATAGCGGTATCATTCCCCATCACCTGCACGGCTACCATGGTCATCGCTTCGCATTGCGTGGGATTGACTTTACCGGGCATAATGGAACTGCCCGGCTCGTTTTCAGGGATATTAAGCTCGCCCAAACCACAGCGCGGCCCGCTCGCAAGCCATCTAATATCGTTAGCGATTTTCATTAAATTCGCCGCTAAAGCCTTAAAAGCCCCATGCGCATAAGCGATAGCGTCATGGCTAGTGAGCGCGTGGAATTTATTGGGTGCAGAAATGAATTTCACCCCGCTAAACTGGCTCAATTCTTCAGCCACTTTTTCACTCAATTCTTTATGAGCGTTTAGACCTGTGCCTACGGCCGTCCCGCCTATGGCTAATTCTCTTAAATGCTCCAAACTCTCTAAAATTTGTTGTTTAGAATGCTCTAGCATGCTCGCATACCCGCTAAATTCTTGCCCCAAAGTTAAAGGCGTAGCGTCTTGTAAATGCGTGCGCCCGATTTTGACAATCTCTTTAAATTGTTGGCTTTTGTCTTTAAAGGTTTTTAACAGATTCTCTAAACTGGGCAGTAACTTGTGCGTGATTTCTAGCGCGCTCACAATATGCATTGCGGTAGGGAAAGTGTCGTTGGAGCTTTGAGACATGTTCACGTCATCGTTAGGGTGGATGAGTTTTTTCTCCCTAAAATTACCCCCTAAAATTTCGGTAGCCTTATTGGCGATGACTTCATTGAGATTCATATTCGTTTGAGTCCCGCTCCCTGTTTGCCATACCGCTAATGGGAATTCGCCGCACAGCTCGCCTTTTAAAATGCAATCGCACGCCTTGATAATGGCTTGTGATTTTTCTGGGCTTAATTTCCCTAATTTGTGGTTGACAACCGCCAGACTCCTTTTGAGTTTAGCAAACGCACCAATGAGTTCTTTAGGCATTTTTTCGGTGCCGATTTTAAAGTTTTCAAGACTGCGTTGCGTTTGAGCCCCCCAGTATTGGCTATCATCCACTTGAATTTCGCCCATCGTGTCATGTTCAATTCTAAATTGCATGCTAATCCTTTGAAATTTGATTTTAAAACCTTAAAAAAATAGCATAAACTCTTATACCTTCTACTTAAAAACCCTAATTTTTTTAAAAACCATTTCCACAATTTTTACACAAAAGAGGGTTATCATTCGTTCGCAACAAGAATTTTCTTGTTATCTTAATTTAAAGGTCAAAACGATGAAAAAGTTAGCCGCTTTATTTTTAATAAGCGCGTTGGGGGTTATGAGTTTGAACGCATGGGAGCAAACCCTAAAAGCAAACGACTTGGAAGTGAAAATCAAATCCGTGGGTAACCCCATTAAAGGCGATAACACTTTCATACTCAGCCCCACTTTAAAAGGTAAGGCTTTAGAAAAAGCTATCGTTAGGGTGCAGTTTATGATGCCTGAAATGCCTGGCATGCCAATGATGAAAGAAATGGCGCAAGTGAGTGAAAAAAACGGCCTTTATGAAGCTAAAACCAATCTTTCTATGAACGGGACATGGCAGGTTAGGGTGGATATTAAATCTAAAGAGGGCCAGGTTTATCGCGCTAAAACAAGCCTGGATTTATAAGCGCATGCTATCTTTTATAAGCGCGTTTGATAAAAGGGGCGTTTCAATACGCCTTTTAACAGCCTTGTTACTGCTTTTTAGTTTGGGTTTGGCTAAAGATTTAGAGATCCAATCTTTTGTAGCTAAATACCTTTCTAAAAATCAAAAAATACAAGCCTTACAAGAGCAAATTGACGCTTTAAATTCTCAAGAAAAAGTCGTTAGCAAATGGGATAACCCTATTTTGTATTTAGGCTATAACAACGCTAACGTGAGCGATTTTTTCAGGCTGGATAGCACCTTAATGCAAAACATGAGCTTGGGTTTGTCTCAAAAAGTGGATTTAAATGGTAAAAAACTCACGCAATCTCAAATGATCCATCTAGAAAAGCAAAAAAAGATATTAGAGCTTAAAAAAACCAAGCAGCAATTGGTGATTAATTTAATGATAAACGGCATTGAAAATTATAAAAACCAACAAGAAATAGAGCTTTTAAACACAGCGATTAAAAATTTAGAAAACACCCTTTATCAAGCCAACCATTCCAGTTCGCCCAATTTAATAGCGATCTCTAAGCTAGAAATTTTAAAATCGCAATTAGAAATCAAAAAAAACAATTTAGAAGAAGCGCTCTCTAGCAGCCATTATTCCATGGGTGAATTGACTTTTAAAGAAAACGAGCTTTTAAGCATTGCCCCTAAAAATTTTGAATTCAATAAGGAGCAAGAGCTGTATAACATTAGCGCTACTAATTATGATATTGCGATCGCCAGGCTTGATGAAGAAAAATCGCAAAAAGACATCACTTTGGCTAAAAAAAGCTTTTTAGAAGATGTGAATGTTACCGGGGTGTATTATTTCCGCTCCAAACAATACTATAACTACGATATGTTTAGCGTCGCTTTGTCTATCCCCTTACCCCTTTATGGCAAGCAAGCCAAATTAGTGGAGCAAAAGAAAAAAGAAAGCTTAGTGTTTAAAAGCGAAGTGGAAAACACCAAAAACAAAACCCACCACCTGGCCCTAAAACTCCTTAAAAAATTAGAAACCTTGCAAAAAAACCTAGAATCGATCAATAAAATCATCAAACAGAATGAAAAAATCGCGCAAATTTATGCGTTGGATTTGAAATCTAATGGCGATTACAACGCTTATTACAACGCTTTTAATGACAAAATCACCATTCAAATCACCCAGCTTGAAACCTTAAGCGCTTTAAATAGCGCTTATTTGTCCTTACAAAACCTCAAAGGATTAGAATGAAACGGCTTTTATTGTTAGCCCTATTTTTTAGCCCCTTATTGGCTAACGCTCAAGAAACTAAAGAAACTAAAGAAACTAAAGAAACTAAAGAAACTAAGGAAATTAAAAGCCAAACCCGTTTTAACATTTCCACCACTAAGGTCATAGAAAAAGAATTTTCTCAAAGCCGGCGCTATTACGCGCTTTTACAACCCAATGAAGCACTGATTTTTTCTCAAACCCTGCGTTTTGATGGCTATGTGGAAAAGCTTTATGCGAATAAAACCTATACCCCCATTAAAAAGGGCGATAGACTATTGAGCGTGTATTCCCCTGAATTAGCAAGCGTTCAAAGCGAGTTGCTATCATCATTGAAATTCAACCAACAAGTGGGAGCGATTAAAGAAAAATTAAAACTATTAGGGTTAGAAAACTCCAGCATTGAAAAAATCATTAGCAGCCATAAAGTCCAAAATGAAATGACTATTTACTCTCGTTTCAGTGGCGTTATTTTTAAAAAAAGCCCAGATCTCAATGAGGGGAGTTTCATTAAAAAAGGGCAAGAGTTGTTTCAAATCATAGATTTAAGCCAATTGTGGGCGCTTGTTAAAGTCAATCAAGAGGATTTAGAGTTTTTAAAAAACACGCATCAAGCGATTTTGTTCGTAGAAGGGATTAAGGGCAAGCAAGAAATCACGCTTGAAAACATCAACCCTATCATAAATGCGCAAGATAAAATGCTAGAAGCGCGCTTCAATGTGCCTAATCTTAAATTGCTTTATTACCCTAACATGTTCGCTCAAGTAGAAATCTTTCACAAACCCCAAAAAATGAAGATTTTACCTAAAGAAGCGGTTTTGATTAAGGGGGGGAAAGCTATCGTGTTTAAAAAAGATGATTTTGGCTTAAGCCCGTTAGAAATTAAAGCCGTCCGCTTGAGCGATGGGAGCTATGAAATTTTAGAGGGTTTAGAAGCGGGTGAAGAAGTCGCTAATAACGCTTTATTCGTGCTAGACGCTGACGCTCAAAACAATGGGGATTATTGAATGATAGAAAAAATCATTGATTTAAGCGTTAAAAACAAACTCCTTACCACTTTAATCACTCTACTCATTTTTTTAGCCTCTTTGTGGGCGGTAAAAAGCGTTCGTTTAGACGCTTTGCCGGATTTAAGCCCCGCTCAAGTGGTCGTGCAAATCACTTACCCCAATCAAAGCCCTAAAATCGTGCAAGAGCAGGTTACTTACCCGTTAGTTTCTACTTTCATGAGTATCGCTAACATTGACACGGTTAGGGGGATTTCTAGCTATGAAAGCGGTTTGATTTACATCATTTTTAAAGACGGCGTCAATCTGTATTGGGCTAGGGATAGGGTTTTAGAGCAATTAAACCGAGTGAGCAATTTGCCCAAGGACGCTAAAGTGGAAATAGGGAGCGATTCTACTTCTATTGGCTGGGCGTATCAATACGCTTTATCTAGCGGCAGCAAGAATTTAAGCGATTTGAAAGTCTTGCAGGATTTTTATTACCGCTACGCGCTTTTAGGGGTTGATGGGGTGAGTGAGGTCGCAAGCGTGGGGGGCTTTGTGAAGGATTATGAAGTAACGCTTCAAAACGATTCTCTGATCCGCTATAACTTGAGTTTGGAGCAAGTCGCTAACGCGATTAAAAATTCCAATAACGATACCGGTGGGGGGGTTATTTTAGAAAACGGGTTTGAAAAAATCATAAGATCGCATGGCTATATCCAATCTTTGAAGGATTTAGAAGAAATTGTGGTTAAAAAAGAAGGGGCTATCCCTTTAAAAATCAAAGATATAGCCAGCGTTAGGCTAGTGCCAAAACCGCGCAGAGGAGCGGCTAATCTCAATGGCGATAAGGAAGTGGTAGGCGGGATTGTCATGGTGCGCTATCACGCTGACACTTACAAGGTGCTTAAAGCCATTAAAGAAAAAATCGCCACCCTACAAGCGAGTAACCCTGATGTGAAAATCACCAGCGTGTATGACAGGAGCGAATTGATTGAAAAAGGCATTGACAATTTAATCCACACGCTCATAGAAGAAAGTGCGATTGTGCTAGTCATTATTGCGATTTTTTTACTGCATTTCAGGAGCGCTTTAGTGGTCATTATCACTCTGCCTTTAAGCGTGTGTATTAGTTTCTTGCTCATGCGTTATTTCAATATTGAAGCGAGTATCATGAGTTTAGGAGGCATTGCGATCGCTATAGGGGCGATGGTGGATGCGGCGATTGTGATGGTGGAGAACGCTCATAAGCATCTGCAACACATTGATACGAAAGATGATATTCAAAGGGTTAATGCCATCATGCAAGGGGTTAAGCATGTGGGAGGCGCGATATTTTTTGCTTTAATGATCATCGTGGTTTCTTTCTTGCCCATTTTCGCGCTCACCGGTCAAGAAGAAAAGCTTTTTGCCCCTTTAGCTTACACCAAAACCTTTGCCATGCTAGTAGGAGCGTTGCTTTCTATCACCATGGTCCCTATTTTAATGGTGTGGCTCATTAAAGGGCGGATTTTAGAAGAGTCTAAAAACCCGATTAACGCTTTTTTCATGAAAATTTATGGCGCAAGCTTGAAGGTTGTGCTTAAGTTCAGATACGCTTTTTTAATAGCGAGCATTGTGGGCTTAGGGGGTTTGTATATAGCGTATCAAAAACTCAACTGGGAATTTATCCCCCAAATCAATGAAGGGGTAGTGATGTATATGCCTGTAACCATTAATGGCGTGGGCATTGACACCGCTTTAGAATATTTGAAAAAAAGTAATAGCGCTATCAAGCGATTGGATTTTGTCAAACAAGTTTTTGGCAAGGTGGGGCGCGCTAACACCAGCACCGATGCTGCCGGCTTGAGCATGATAGAAACCTACATTGAATTAAAGCCACAAAACGAATGGAAAGAAAAGCTCAGTTATAAAGAAGTTAGGGACAAATTGGAAAAAACCCTGCAATTAAAAGGCTTGACTAATTCATGGACTTACCCCATTCGTGGCAGAACGGACATGCTCTTAACCGGCATTAGAACACCCCTAGGCATCAAGCTCTATGGTAATGACACGGATAAATTACAAGAATTAGCGATCCTTATGGAACAACAGCTCAAAACCCTAAAAGAGAGTTTGTCCGTTTTTGCTGAGCGATCCAATAATGGCTACTACATCACGCTGGATTTGAACGATGAAAATCTGGCTCGTTATGGCATCAATAAAAACGCCGTGTTAGACACGATTAAATTCGCTTTGGGCGGAGCCACGCTCACTACCATGATTAAGGGCGTAGAAAACTACCCCATTTCTTTACGCTTAGAAGACACAGAAAGAAACACCATTGAAAAATTACAAAACCTCTACATCAAAACCGCTTACAATTACATGCCCTTAAGGGAGTTAGCCCATGTCTATTACGACAACTCGCCGGCGGTGTTAAAGAGCGAAAAGGGCTTGAATGTGAATTTTATTTATATTGTGCCGCAAGCCAATATCAGCTCTGACACCTACAGGCAACTGGCTCAAAAAGCGCTAGAAAAAATCAAATTGCCTAACGGGTATTATTATGAATTTAGCGGTGAGAGTCAGTATTTAGAAGAAGCGTTTAAAACCTTACAATACATCGTGCCGGTGAGCGTTTTTATCATTTTTATTTTAATTGTCTTTGCTTTAAAGAATCTCACCAATTCCTTACTATGCTTTTTCACTCTGCCTTTTGCGTTTTTGGGGGGGTTGATTTTTATGAATCTCATGGGCTTTAACATGAGCGTGGCGGCATTAGTGGGCTTTTTAGCCCTTTTAGGGGTAGCGAGCGAAACGGCTATTGTGATGATTATTTATTTAGAAGACGCGTTTCAAAAATTCATCAAAACCCCTTTAAAAGAGCAAAACAGCGCCGCTTTAAAAGAGGCTATCATGCATGGGGCGGTGCTTAGGGTAAGGCCCAAGCTGATGACCTTTTTTAGCATTTTAGCTTCACTCATTCCGATCATGTATAGCCATGGCACAGGAAGTGAAATCATGAAATCCATCGCCGCGCCCATGCTAGGGGGCATGATAAGCAGCGTTGTTTTAACGCTTTTTATTATCCCTACGGCGTATTTTGTGATCAAAAATGCGGGAATTAAAAGCAATCAAACATGATTTTAGGGATTAAAAAAAGCCTTTTCTAACGCATGGCTTTGGACTAAAACCATATAAAGAATGGTAGGGAGCGTGATGCTTAAAACAAACACCTTAAAAATGCGGTGCAAAAGGATAACGGATAAAAAAGCGGTGATTTCATTGATCCCATAAGGGGGTTTTAAAATGTGAATGTCTTTAAAACAATAGACCACGAGCATGCCTATCACTGAGCATGATAAAGCCCTACCCAAATAACGCACAAAGTCGTTAGGCGGGTTTTTAGCGTTAAACACCATAAAAGGCCAAATGCGCGTGAAATAAGTCGTTAATATGATGACTAAAATAATGAGTATAGAATGCATCAACATTCTAACCGCTTTCTAAACAAAATAAGAGCGAGCACCATTAAAACTAAAGCGATGAGCAAAAAGTATTCAGTCCCAAAGAGCGCTAAACAAACAACCGCAATAAAAATCCCAAGCCATGCGTTTTTGTGGTTTGTGTTTCGTTTGTATTGCTCCATAAACAGCACGATAAAAATCGCCGTCATCACAAATTCCATGCCTTGAGTGTCAAAAGAAAAATGCGAACCCATCAACGAACCCACCAACGAACCAAAAATCCAATAAGAATGGTTGAGTAAGGAAATGCTAAAAATAAAGTCTTTTTCACTAACCCCCTCTTTAGGAGCGTATAAATTCAATATGGCAAAGGTTTCATCTGTGAGCGCATGCGCTAAATAGGGCAAACGCCATTGGGTGTTTTTAAATCGATCTAGCATAGAAAGCGCGTAACAAGTCTGTCTCGCATTCACTAACAAGCTCACAATAACGACATTCATCAAACTCGCTTGCGCGCTTAAAAGCGTGATCGCTACAAACTGCACCACCCCAGCGTAGATGAATAACGACATGAACAGGGCTACTTTATAATCATAGCCATGCTGGACTAAAAGCATTCCAAAAGTCATTCCCATAAGCAAATACCCTAAAAAGATAGAAATGGTATGAGGGAAAGCGTCTTTGAAGGCTTTTAGAAAATCATGCATCAACAACCTTTTATTTGAACCAGTCTTTAATCTTAGAAATACAGGTTTCTAAAACGCTTTTATGCGGTTCACCCTCATAGCCAAAACTCGCATGCAATTTTTCCAATAACCCTTGCTGTTCTTTATCCAAACTTTTAGGGTAAATCACCTGCAATTCCACGATCAAACTCCCTCTATAAGAGCTTTCAGGGTGTTTCACGCCCTCGTTTCTAAACACAAAAGTCTGCCTGTCTCTGGCGTTTATAGGGATTTTTAATTCCAGTTCGTCCCCTTTTAAAGACGGCACTTTAATCGTATGCCCTAAAACGATAGTGGTGAAAAACACCGGCGCTTCAATGAATAAATCGCAGCCTTCGCGCTTGAAATGCTCATCTTCTTTGACTCGCGCTTCTAAATACAAATCCCCTCTTTTTCCCTTCTCGTATTCATTGCCTTTATTTTTAAGCACCATGCGGTTTTGATCATCAATGCCCTCAGGGATTATCGCATCAATTTCTTCATCTTTAAGAATGTAGGTTTTACCCTTGCACGCTTGGCATGGGGTTTTAATGATCTTGCCCTTACCTTGACACGCCCCACAAGTTTGCGCAAAACTCATAAAACCTTGACGCATAAACACCTGCCCCTGCCCATTACACTGCTTGCAAGTCTCTAAAACTTTATCTTTGGCACCCGTGCCATCGCAACTTTCACAGACGCTCTGGTATTGGACTTTAATGGTTTTTTTACAGCCAAAAACCGCTTCTTTAAAACTCAATTCAATGGTTTGCAAATAATCCGGTGCGATAGAGCTTTTTTGCCTTTTACTCCCCCTAGCGCCAAACCCAAAAGCGTCCTCAAAAAACGAGCCTAAATCTTCAAAAAAATCAGAAAAATCGCCCTGACTCGCGCCGGCTTGGTTTAAGCCTTTTTTACCATACCTGTCGTATAAGGCCCGTTTCTTTTCATCGCTTAACACCCCATAGGCTTCATTGATGAGCTTGAACTTTTCTTCGGCTTCTTTATCGCCGGCGTTTCTGTCTGGGTGGTATTTTAAAGCCAGCTTTCTGTAAGACTTTTTAATGGTCTCTTGGTTGCTGTGTTTTTCCACTTCCAAAATTTCATAATAACTCAATTCCACGATCGCTCCAAAAATGGCATCAAAACGCTTATTTTATCTTAAAAGCGATAATTTTGCGTGTTTTTATGCATGCCAAAACTTAGATAAAATAACACGATGAAACTATAGTAATAAAGATAACCCCATGAGATTTTTTTGCTTTTTCTTATTCTTTCTAACCTTTTCAAACGCACAGATAATGATGACTTTTGATTCTCAAACTAACGCCAAGCTCTCGCGCTCTAACGAACAGCTTTCTGACATGCTTTATAAACTCAATGAAAGTTTAAGAATCTATCAAAGCGTGCTTTCCAACAACCAGGATCAACTCAAAGAAATCAAAAAGGCTAACAGCACCCTAAATAGCCAGAGGCGTTTTTTTAACGCCAGCCAGATCCGCCTTATGGACACTGATGCGCTATTGAAACAAAGCGCTTTGGAATTAGAAAAATTACAAGCTTTAGAAAAACACATAAAAAAGGGCATGGAACAAGAACGCTTGATAGAAGAATCCCAAACGCTTTTTTTACAAGAGCATTGCCCTTATTTGAGCGGCGTTAAGAGTTTAGAAGAGGCTTCAAACGCTTTAGAAGTCCAAGAGCAAAACAACGCCCTTTTCTTGCTCAAAGAGCCTAAACTCGCCCATTTGCTCTCACGATTGGATTTGATGAGCGCTTTAAACGCCTTGTGCGATCAAGTTTTAGAAAACCAAGCCCATAACCAACAATCCCATAACAAAACCCTAGAATACAACGCCCTCATAAACCATGATTTTCAAGCCTATAAAGCCATGCGTTTGAAAAAATTTAAAAACAAGCTTCAAAGCCAAATCCAAGCTAAAGAAGACGCTCTAAAAACCTTTTTACCCTTAGAAAAGCGCCTGGAAACTTTAAAAACGCATTTTTTATGCGATAAAGAAAATCTAAAATCATGCGCTAAAGAATTGCGCCAACGCTACCAAAACGCCCTGATAAAGCGAGATAAAGAACTAAAAAACGCTAAAAATAATAAAGAAAAGCATGCTCTAATCTTAGCCAATTACGAGCATACGCTAAAAACCTTGAATATAGAATTTTTAAGCGAATTGAGTGAGCAAATGGCGTTTTTGAATGAAACCATGGCGTTAAACGCCAAAGTTTTAGCCCTTTTAGCCCAACAACAGACTAAAAAGCCCTTCAATGTGAGCGGTGGTTTGAGCGATGGGAAAGCCCTTATTAAAAATATCCGCTTAGATCCGCATGGATTCCCTAGCTTTAAAAATTTTAAGCAAGAGTAGGACAATATTTGACAAGCAAAAACAATTATAGTAAAATAAGAGCATAACTTCTAGGAAGGATCTCTTTTATTAAGAGATCCCACGACCCTTGTGAACCTATAGAATACAAGTGCGAACCCTAGATATTTTTTATCCGTTTCTTGTCGCCCAATATTGAAAGGGTTGAAAGGGGCGGGCTTTTATATCTCATTAGGATTTTAGAATGTCAAAAAAAGTAGCTATACTTGTAGATGGAGACTTTTTTATAAGACGCTACAAATCTCATCTTAAGAAGCAGTTTGGTGACAAGTATGAAGATCTTAACCCAAAAAAATTAGCAGACAATATTCATACTCATTGCCTAAGGCATATCAATAAAAAGAATGAGGAACTATACCGCATATTTTTTTACGATTGCAAGCCATTAGAGAAAAGGGTTCATTATCCACACACTCAAAAAGCTCTAGATCTATCCAAAAGCTCAACCTATAAAGAAAGGAAAGAGTTACACAAACACTTAATCTCTAAGCCTTGTTTAGCGTTAAGGTTGGGGTATCTTGACGAGAAAAATGCCAAATGGGTCATTCGTGATCAAGAAAAAGAAAAGAAACTTTTTAACAGGAAAATAAGTATAGAGGAATTTCAAAATGATGATTTTATCTATCACGCAAAACAAAAGGGCGTTGATATAAAGATAGGGCTTGATATAGCCACTTTAGCGTTGAAAAAATTAGTGCAAAAAATCGTTTTAATTTCTGGTGATAGCGATTTTGTCCCTGCTGCAAAACTTGCTCGAGTTGAAGGCATCATTTTCACTCTTGATCCTATGGGAAATCCTATTAGAGAAGATCTAGAAGAGCATATTGATTATTTGACCACTAGATTGCCACAATTTAGAAAGCAACAACAATAACGCCTATTCAATAAAGCATTAAGAGACTGCCAAAAGGCGTATCTCTTAGTTTTTTAATTTTTAAACAATCACGCCCCCGCCAAGCAAGATGTCATCTTTATAAACGACTAAGGCTTGCCCTTTAGCCACGCCATAAAAAGACTCTTTAAATTCCACTCCAATCATTCCATCTTTGAGGCTGACAAACGCTTTAACAGGCACGCTCCTGTAACGAGCTTTGATGAAATATTCGCCATCTTTAAAATCTTTCATTAAAGATTTGTTTTTAGCCTTAAGCGAATGCGTGGCGAGATCTTCTTTTTTGCCCACAATTAACTCGTTCTTTTTAGCGTCAATCCCCACCACAAAATGCGGCTCTAACGCGCCTTTAACACTAAAGCCTTTGCGTTTGCCAATCGTGTATTGCATATAGCCCTTATGCGTGCCAATGACTTCGCCTTGCAGGTTCTTCACCACGCCCTCTTTTTCCACTTCAACATGCTTTTTTAAAGTGTCAATGTAGCTTTTTTCCACAAAGCAAATTTCTTGAGATTCCTTATAAGTCTCTAAAGTGCCTAAAAAAGGCATCGCATTCAAGGCTAAAGGCTTAATATCCTTTTTTAGCAAATCCCCTAAAGGGAACACCAATTTAGCGATAACTTCATGCTCTAAAGCGTATAAAAAATAGCTCTGATCTTTAGTTTTATCCAAAGCCTCTTGAATATAACTTACCTTGTCAATTTCTTTGACCCTCGCATAATGCCCGGTAGCGATCTTTTCACACCCTAATTTTAAAGCGTGATCTAAAGCTAATCCAAATTTCATTAAAGGGTTGCACAACGCGCATGGGTTAGGGGTTTGCCCTTCTTCATAAGCACTGATAAATTCATCATAAACCGCGCTTTTAAAATCCTTTTGAAAATCCAACACCTCTAAAGGAATGCCTAAAAACTCGCATGCTTTTTGAGCGTTTTTAATGTATAAATCATGCTTTTTTTCACTCGCATGGAGTTTTAAATAAATCCCCACTAATTCATGCCCTTGCTCTTTTAAGCTATAAGCGCTATAAGAGCTATCCACCCCCCCACTGAGTAATACCGCTATTTTCATTTTTAATCTTTCATTAAATGAGTTATGGCTCGTAGTCTAGCGCAAAAACCATTCATAACCACCTTTTTTAACCATTAGCATGCTAAAATACCTAAAGATTTTTAAAAATCGCATCAAAACGCATGGAGAAAATAAGGGCAATGGCCAAAATTGAATTGTTAGCCAAATTCACGCAAATCGCGCTCCCTAACAGCCACCCTTTATTGAAAAAAGTTTTAAACTACGCTAAAAAACATTTCAGCCAGTGCCACATGCTCTCTTCATCGTTGCTCATCTTAAACGACACGGAATGCTTTAAAAAAAACTACTTGCTCAATTGGGTCTATCATGCCCTTGAATGCACGCATGAGAAAGATATTAGCGCGCATTCTTTAGAAGAGATTTTACAAAAAAGCCACCTGCCCATACGCATCAAAATCATAGCTCAAAACACGCTTTTAGAAAAAATAGAAGTGAAAGTTTTAACCTTTGGGGCAGAATACGCGCTTTTTATCACCAAGCACCCTATCGCCAAGCGGTTTTTACGCCAAAAATTCAGCGGCTGTGTGTTTTTAGAAACCCAAGATGAATTGCATATAAGAGGCGATTCAGAGCGTTTTTGGGAACTCATTGTAACGCTCAATGAAAATAGAATCGTCCATAACGCATGCTTAGATTTCATCTATCCTAATGGCTTTGGCAAGGACAGCTACACCACTTTGGCTGAACGCAAATTAAGGGAATGCTACAAAGCGTTAGGGTTTATCAAGCATGAAGATTTCAGCGAAGTCAAAAAGCGCTATTTAGAGTTGGCTAAAACCTACCACCCTGATTTGTGCGATCTGAAAGAAAAAAAGGCTCTTTACGCCAAACGCTTCGCTATCATTCAAGAGGCTTACCGCCACATTAAAAAACACGCTTAAACCCCTAAACTAGCTCTAATCGCGCTAGAAGAAATCGGTGCATCAATGCCTTTTAAAGGGAAATAACGCCCCTTAAATTGGATTTCTTCATAGCCAATCCTTTCAAAAACCACTAATTCCACCCTTTTTAAAAGCTCTTTAGCGTTAGTCCAAGAAGAAAGATGCCTCAAGCAATCCGCCCCTATGACTAAATAAAGCGTTTTGGGGTGGTAGAGTTTTTGAAAATGAAGAACGCTTTCTATCGTAGGCACAGCCCTTTCTTGCTTGATTTCAAAATCGCTCAATAGCACCCTATCTATTCCCTTTAAGGCTGATTCCAACTCTTTAAAACGGGTTTGCGCGTCCAAAAAACATGGCTTTTTGAAAGGGTTTTGATAAGCGGGTAAGACAATGAGCTTGGCAAATGGCAATAATTCTAAAGTTTGATCAATGATGGCTAAATGAGCCTTGTGTAAGGGATCAAAACTCCCTCCATAGAGCGCTAATTCTTTGTATCTTAAGACGCTATTCATTGTGTTCAAAGCTAGACGCCTTAGTCAATTTAGCGAATTTAACCCCCCTAAGCCCACCGATTTCTAATTGCAAGCGTTGGATTTCAAGCGAACTGCCTTGTAAAATAATCGTCTCTAAACAATTATGTGCATCCATATGGATGTGCGTGGTGCATAAAACATGCGTCCCACTGGCATGCTGAATGTCTATCATGCGCTGGTTTAATTCCCTTTGATGGTGATCATAAATCACCACAAGCACGGCGATTTTACCCTCATCATTAGGATTGTCTTCTGCCCAATTGTCTTCTACTAATTTTTCTCTGATCATGTCGCGCACTAATTCTGAGCGAGAAGAATAGCCGTTTTTAATGATGCGGTTGTCTAATTCATCTAATAAATTTTGTTGCAAAGAAACCGAAAAGCGGATGATTGAATCGTCTTTATTGGGTGTATCCATTGAGAAAAATCCTTTTTTGGCATAAGTCTGTTAAAAGCCGCTCATGCTAGTATGATTGAATTAATTTAAAATGAACAATTATAATACAGATTGGATTTAAATGGTTGGTCATAAGAGCGTTTGAATTTAATTACAATTACTAGCTTAATTACCATTGACTTGTTATTATTAAAACAATATAATCAACAATCCAACATTCTTTTATCATTTTGGAGCATTTATGCGAACAGATGCTTCTTAAAGAGCGCATGCTCTTAGAATGGCTGTGTTGCGTGTTGCTTCAATCTTAAGGGAATTATTTCATCATAGACAAGGAGTTTTTATGGGCGGTTTTTCAATGGCAATGTTGAAAGATTATGTGGATGTGTTTGTTTTTGCGGTGCTTGGCGTGGCCAGTTTTTTAGCTTTGTGGTTTGTGATTGAAAGGGTTATTTTTTATTCCAAAGTCAATTTGAAAGCTTACGATGATATAGATGCCCTAAATTTGGATTTAACCAAGAATCTAACCATTCTCTATGTGATTTATTCTAACGCGCCTTATGTGGGCTTATTAGGGACGGTTTTAGGGATTATGGTGATTTTCTATGACATGGGCATGAGCGGCGGGATGGACGCTAAAACGATCATGGTAGGTTTGTCTTTAGCTTTAAAAGCGACCGCTCTAGGGCTTGCTGTGGCGATCCCTACTTTGATCGCTTATAACAGCCTGTTGAGAAAATCCGATGTTTTGAGCGAAAAATTTAGGATCATGAAAAAATGAAAAGCATCAGAAGAGGCGATGGGCTGAATGTTGTCCCTTTTATTGATATTATGCTCGTTTTGCTAGCGATCGTGTTAAGCATTTCTACTTTTATCGCGCAAGGTAAGATTAAAGTCAATCTCCCTAACGCTAAAAATGCGGAAAAATCCCAGCCAAACGATCAAAAAGTGGTGGTCATCTCTGTAGATGAGCATGACAATATTTTCGTAGATGACAAACCGACGAGTTTAGAAGCTTTGAGTGCTGTAATCAAACAAACAGACCCTAAAACCCTTATAGACTTAAAAAGCGACAAAAGCTCTCGTTTTGAAACTTTTATCAGCATTATGGATATTTTAAAAGAGCATAATCATGAAAATTTCTCCATCTCCACAGAAGCTAAGTAAAGTCTCAACGAGTGTTAGCTTTTTAATCTCTTTTGCCCTATACGCTATAGGGTTTGGCTATTTTTTACTGCGCGAAGAGGCCCCAACGCCTTTAGCGCAAGCGGGCACCACTAAGGTTACCATGAGTTTAGCCAGCATTAACACTAATTCCAATACAAAGACCAATGCCGAGTCGGCTAAACCCAAAGAAGAGCCTAAAGAAAAACCCAAGAAAGAAGAGCCAAAAAAAGAAGAACCCAAAAAAGAGGTTTCAAAACCCAAACCCAAGCCAAAACCTAAACCTAAGCCTAAACCAAAACCCAAACCCGAGCCTAAGCCAAAACCTGAGCATAAGCCTGAGCCTAAAGTTGAAGAGGTTAAAAAAGAAGAGCCTAAAGAAGAACCCAAAAAAGAAGAAGCTAAAGAAGAAGCTAAAGAAGAAGCTAAAGAGGAAGCTAAAGAAAAAAGCGCTCCTAAACAAGTAACGACTAAAGACATAGTCAAAGAAAAAGACAAGCAAGAAGAATCCAACAAAACCTCTGAGGGCGCGACTTCTGAAGCTCAAGCTTATAACCCAGGGGTGAGCAACGAATTCTTAATGAAGATCCAAACCGCTATTTCTTCTAAAAACCGCTACCCTAAAATGGCGCAGATTAGGGGCATTGAGGGCGAAGTGTTAGTGAGCTTTGTGATCAATCCTGATGGGAGCGTTACGGACATTAAAGTAGTTAAAAGCAACACGACTGATATTTTAAACCATGCGGCTTTAGATGCCATTAAAAACGCAGCGCATTTATTCCCTAAACCAGAAGAAACCGTGCATCTAAAAATCCCTATCGCTTATAGCTTGAAAGAAGACTAAGCCAGTCTTTCTTTTAAAGGCGGTTTTAAGCCTTAAAAGTTGAATCAAACCCCCATTTTTCGCAATTTACAAAAAAAAAAAAAAACAAAATCTCTAAAATTTAGAGCTAAAATTAGCCATAAAATTCCATTTATTGCTTATAATATGAAGTTTCTTTGTATCAAAGAAAAATCTATTCAGGTGTGGGTTAAGGTATTACGGCTTTTTTGATTACAACCATGCGTTCATTAAATCCAGCTTTTTTAACTCCGCTTCTGATGTGTGGACTTATGGGGTGGGTATGGATGCACTTTATAACTTCATCAACGATAAAAACACCAACTTTTTAGGCAAAAATAACAAGCTTTCTGTGGGGCTTTTTGGAGGCTTTGCGTTAGCCGGGACTTCGTGGCTTAATTCCCAACAAGTGAATTTGACCATGATAAATGGCATTTATAACGCTAATGTCAGCACTTCTAACTTCCAATTTTTGTTTGATTTAGGCTTGAGAATGAATCTCGCTAGGCCTAAGAAAAAAGACAGCGATCATGCCGCTCAGCATGGCATGGAATTGGGCGTGAAAATCCCCACCATTAACACGGATTATTACTCTTTCATGGGCGCTGAACTCAAATACAGAAGGCTCTATAGCGTGTATTTGAATTATGTGTTCGCTTACTAGGTGCGTGCACAAACCCTCTTTTAAGGGGGTTTCATTGCGAAATGCCGCGTTTATGAGTTTTGATTAAAATTTGGTTATTCACAAAAGCATGAAAGCCTTTTGCAAACAACTTCTTTAATTTTGTTTTTAAGAAAACGCTTTTTAACTTTTTTTCACTTTCTTTTCTATGAAGATATTCAAGCATTCTATGAGTAAGGCAAAACCAATGCCCGCATACAAGTAGTTTTTATTGATGTGCAAATGCAAGCCTTCTAAAAACAAAAACACGCCCACAACGAGCAAAAAAACAAAGGCTAGAGTTTTGACACGGTAGTGTTTTTCAATAAAATCGCCAACGATTTTGGAAAAAAACATCATCATTATTACGGATAAAATAATAGCAAGCGCCATGACTTCTAAGTGTTTAGCGATCCCAATAGCCGTGATCACAGAGTCTAAAGAAAAGACGATGTCTAAAAACATGATTTCTATTAAAGTGATGAAAAAGCCAAACGCTTTTTTTTGGTGTTTTTCTTTAGGATAAATCTGATCTTTTAATTCCACTAACGCTTTAAAAGCTAAAAACACCCCCCCTACAAGCAGCACCACATCACGCCATGAAAAGCTCATGCTCGCTAAAGTGAATAAAGGCTTTTGCAAATGGCTGATAAAAAACAAGCTCCCTAAAAGCCCTATGCGCATGAGCATAGCCAGACCCAAGCCTAAAATCATGGCTTTATTTTGCTGGTGTTTGGGGAGTTTATAGACCATCACTGTGATAAAAATGATGTTATCAATCCCTAAAATGATTTCTAAAAGCGTGAGTGTAGTCAAGGAGACTATGCCATGCGTTGTAGAAAGAGCGTCTAATAGTGAGAATAAAAATTCCATGAAAGGCTACAACCAGCCTTTCTTTTTAAAATAAATTACTGGAAGAATCGTAGAAATCGCCATGACAATCAGCGCGAAAAAATACCCGTATTGCCATTCTAACTCCGGCATGAATTTAAAATTCATGCCGTAAATCGTGCCAATCAATGTGGGGGGCATCATCGCCATGGTCGCCACCGTGAAGAGCTTGATGATTTTATTTTGCTCCACATTGACTTGAGAAGCGAACAGGTTTTGAATGTTGTCTAGGGAGTTGAGATTGACCGTTGTAGACTCCACTAAAGAGCTAAAATCGGTTAAAATGATATTTAAATTATTTTTAGTATCGCTATCCACTTTATTGCTCCTTAATAAAGCGGTAATAATGCGCCGTTTGTCAAAAAAGGAATCCCTTAAAGCCACATTAAATTCTTGCAAATTGGACAAGCGCATCAAAACATTTTCATGCGTAGGCGTAGAAGTTTCTTTGAAAATGATATTTTTGCGCAACAGGCTCGTTTGTTTGTTGATCCACTCTAGGCATTCTACCCCTTTTTCAAAATACACTTCAAAGATTTTGGTTAGAATATCAAATCCGTCTTCAAATTTTTTAGGGCTAGCCAAAACCTTTTTTTGGATAGAATCAAAGATTTCTAAAGTCCCATAATAGATCGTGAAAAGAATGTTATTAGACAAAATAAAGGTCGCCATTTCCGTGTGGAAAGTCTCATTTCCATCATGATTGGTGAAAAAAGCGTTGATCGTAACGCTGGAGCTGTCTTCCCAATACTTGGCAACTGATGAGACTCGTTGGGAATGGTCTGTGTTGTAGTGGATAGCGTATTCTTGGCTTAGAGTGGCCAATTCGTTGGGCGTAGGGTTGATGAGTTCAAACCATAGGACTTCATTTTCTTCTATATCAAAGCCATTAAAATCATTAAAGCGTTTTTTAATGACAAATTTTTGCTGTTTGAAAAACACGTTCACCATAAGCGATCCTTAATGGCGTTTGTCCAAAACCTCAAAACAAGGTAAAACTTTGCCCTCTAATAATTCCAAACTCGCTCCCCCACCGGTGGAAATAAAACTCATGTTGTCCTTTTCGCCCGCGCGGTTGATCGCATCAATGGTATCGCCCCCACCAATGAGCGAGAAAGCGTAAGTGTCAGCGATCTTGTGGGCTAAAAAGGTTGTGCCTCTGGCAAATTCTTGCTTTTCATGCACGCCTAAGGGGCCATTCCATAGGATCGTGGGCGCACTCTCTATGACTTCAGAAAATAATTTCAGGCTCGCAGGCCCTATATCAGCGATCTTGTGTTTAGGCTCAATGTCTTGGACGGGTGAAATTTTAATGTGTTTGGGGTTGAGAATATCATCAGTGGTTACAGCGTCTATAGGCAAATAGACTTTGACTTTTTTTTCTTTGGCGCTTTGCAATAACTCTAGGGCGTCTATTATCAAAGCGTCTTCTACAGAAGAATCTTGCACATCATAGCCTAAGGCTTTTAAGAAAGTGTTGCTCATCGCCCCGGCAATGATGAGCTTATCAATGAGATCTAAAATGTTTTTTAACAAGGTGAGTTTGGAGCTGACCTTAGCCCCCCCCACAATCAACAATAAAGGGCGTAAAGGGTGGTTAAACGCTTGATAGAACGAATCAATTTCTTTTTTGAGTAAAAACCCGCTCACTTTAATAGGGGCGAATTTGGCGGTGCCATAAGTGCTGGCATGCTTTCTGTGGCTCGTGCCAAAAGCGTCATTCACAAACACATCGCACAAGCTCGCTAAATCTTTAGCCAGATTTTCATCATTTTCTTCTTCGCCTTTTAAAAAGCGGATGTTTTCTAAAAGAAAAATCCTTGTGGGTGCGTTTTCGTTTAGGGCTTGTTTGAGTTGCACGATGTTTTGAGAAAAAACCACTTCATGATTTAAGAGTCTTTCAAGGCGTTTTAAAAAGGGCTTCAAGCTCAATTTTTCTTCAACTCCTTTAGGGCGGCCCAAGTGGCTCACTAAAATAATATCTTTAGCCTTGTTGTCAATACAATATTGGATGGTAGGCAAGCTCTCTCTAATGCGCGTGTCATCGGTAATATTCAAATTTTCATCTAAAGGCACATTAAAATCCACTCTAATAAGCACCCTTTTATGGCTCACTTCCACTTCTTGAATGTTTTTAACGTTTTGCATAAACGACATTTTAGCTAACATGAAAAATCCTTTCTTTTAATTTTGCGCTATATATTGCGCCATGTCTATCAAGCGCTCGCTATAGCCCATCTCATTATCATACCATGCCAATACTTTAGCATTTTTTTCGCCTATTGTCATGATTTGATCATCAATCACGATCGCGCTAAAGGGCGAAGAAATAAAATCGCTTGAAACAAGCCTTTCTTCATCAATACCCACAACCCCTTTAAAGGCATGCTTACAAGCGTCTTTAAGCGCATGCTGAACGCTCGCTTTACTCACGGATTTTTTAAAGCTAAAAGACAGATCCACTAAGCTCACATTAGGGGTAGGCACTCTGATAGCAAGGCCTGTGATCTTAGGGCCTAAATGCGGTAAGACTAGCGAAATGGCTTTGCTCACGCCGGTGCTTGTGGGGATAAGATTTAAACCAGCCGCTCTAGCACGGCGGATGTCTTTGTGCTTGGTGTCTAAAAGGTTTTGATCGTTAGTGTAGCTGTGGATGGTGGTTAAAAGCGCGTTTTCTACTTTAAAAGCTTCATCTAAGATTTTGAGTAAAGGAGCGGTAGCGTTAGTCGTGCAAGAAGCGTTAGAAATCACGCTTTCGTTATGGTAATTCTTATGATTCACCCCATAGACAAAGGTGGGCGTATTTTGCGCGGGAGCGGAGATGATGACTTTTTTCACGCTGTTTTTAAGATGGGCGCTTGAAGCTTCTAAGGAATTGAATTTCCCAGTGCATTCTATGATGATTTCTGCATTAGCGGCAGAGAAATCAAGCTTGTTAATGTCTCGCTCACTCGACACTAAAATGTTTTTACTATGCCCAATATTTAGGGTTCTATTGGCGTTTAATTTGGCTTCAAAATGCCCATGCACGCTGTCATGGCGGATCAAATGCAAAAGAGTTTCTAATTCAGCGGTAGAATTGATAGCGACAATTTCTATATCCTTTCTTTGACTAGCGACTCTTATAGCACACAAACCGATGCGCCCAGTCCCATTGATAGCGATTCTAATTGGCATGTTTTCCCTTTATTTAAAAATCACCATTCTATCACAAATGCTCTTAAATAAAGGCATTTGGCTCTGTTAATCAAATATGAATAAGCCCTAAAATTTTTTAGAGTTCTGCTTAAGCTAAGTCTAAGTCTACTAAACTAAAGGCATTTGAGAGGAAACTTAAAAATTTGTATTTGATAATGTTTTTGGAGAAAAGTAAATGGAAAAGAGCGATAACAAACATAGCGACAACAAACAAAGAATGCGTGAAATCCTAAAAAAATCTCTTAATGATGACAATACTATCAATGCTAAAATCTTAAAAGAAGAGTGTTTTAACACTTCTTTGAGTAAAGATAAGCCTTGGATTTTCATCTCTCATTCCCACAAAGATAATCAAATTGTTTTAGATCTTAAAGAAGAGCTAGAAAAGGACAATGATTTTAAGGTGTTTGCAGATAACCTGTTTTGGAGTATCACTCTTAAAGATGTTAAAGAAAGTATTTTAGAGATTTTTAAAAATAAGATAAGCGAGCAAGAGCTAGAAAGACACTTGTCTTCTCTTATGGCAATTTGTTTAGTAGAAATTATCCAACAATGCCGTGTCTATATTGTAATTAAGGACAATAGTATAACCCAAAATAACAAAATTGAGTCTAATTGGATTTATTATGAATTGGAGATGATAAAAACATTACTTCTCAAGCTTGTCGTCTGTTTTGAATCAAAAAGTAGTGAAAAAGTTTTGCTATATGAAAGCGAACTAGAAAAACTGGAAACCTACCACAACATGCAAGATTTAAAAAAGGCTTTAAAAAACCTTATAACTCCATTTAATAATGGTTATGAAGAGACCACGCTATTAGAATGTTCGCCCAATTACAAACCATTTATAGCTCACGAACCGAACTGCACAAAGGAGCAAGCATGAAAATAAACTTTAAATCATTGGGGGTTTTAAGCCTAGCGTTAGCGCCTTTATTTGGAGGTGTACCTATTGATGCGCATAAACAAATAGAGGGTAATTTTGATAAATACACTTATAATATTGAAGAACAAACCTATCTTGAAGTCTCGTCTAATGTAGATGATATTGTCATCCAAAATATTGAGCTTAATAGAGGGAATTGTAAAAGCGAGATACATAGCAACATGAGTTTAAAAAGCTATGAAAGTAAAAGAAAGAATATTATGCTACAAATTGAAAACATGAAAGAAAAGATGAAAAGAGAAAAGGTGCAAACATACGACAATCTAGATACATGGACAAGAGTGAATATGAAACAAATGGAAGATATTATTAAAACCAACGAAAATTTCCAAAAACAGCTCAGCACTATCAATACTTTTGATAAATTGGTAGATAGAATAAATAATGACACCGCTAGCCCTCGTTTTCTAGATCTTGATTTGGACTCTGGTACGGATTCTACTATTGATTATGAAGGTAACGGGACTAAAGGGCCTGAAGATAAAAAAATTTATTCCTTGAAACTTTTTGACAAACATCTAAAATATTTTTTTGCAGGGGATTCTAGCGACGATAAAGGGGGGCGTGAATTTATAAACAATATAACAAGCAGGATAAAACCTGTAGGAACGGAAAAAGGGTATATTTGTAGCAACACAAATATATACATATCTCTCTTTCCTCCGTTTCAGAAGGTTGCACAGACAAATACTACCTTGATGATTATATCAAAAGCGTCGTGGGAGATGAGGATTATAACAAGCTTACTAGTCGAGAATTTTGGGAAAAAGCATCAAAAGAATGGTCAAAAGAAGAAATAGATAAATTCAAGCAAGACTTGGATCCTTTATATCAAAAAATACAGAAAAAAATATGGACAGCCTATCTTCAAGAATATAAAGAGTTTACTTTAAACCAATCAAATGCAATTCTTAAAGAGGCACGAACAGAACTTCCTAAATTCCGCAAAATATACCAGCAAGAACGGCAAAAATACCAAAAAGAGCACCAACAAAAACAACAAGAAAAACAACAAGAAAAGCAACAAGAAAGTCTAAAAGAGCAAAAAGAACTCACTCAAAAACTCGCTCAAGTGGAACAAAAAATCAAAAGAATGAAAGAACAAGGCAATACTATAGAAATCCCCTTAAAATTTGGCGAAATCTTTAAAACCAGAGCTTGTAGCAACCTTAAAGAAGCTAAAATAAAAACTAACAAAGGCACTTATACTTTTACTTTCAGCTTCTAATCGTTTTTTAAAACAAAAGAGCTTTAATCAAACGATAATTTATTAAGGCGGTCTTGGGAGGTTAGGGGGTTTTAGTTGAGGGTTGTAGGGTGAGAGTTATTTCAATATATCCCCCTATCCCTTAAAAAAATAAAATTAAGGTTTGAGTTTTAATATTTGATTAAAGTAAAGCCTTTAAATCACAAGCTGAAATCAAAATCCTTATGATAAATTTCTCTGTGGGCGTTTTGGATACTTGTAAAAACCCTACTCCCTAAAAACCCCCTAGATAAGGGGCTAGGGTGAGGGGCCGTGATGATGATGTGCTTGTTTTTGGGGATTAGAGCGATCTTTTTTTGGGCGATCTTTCCTAACAGCACCACGATCAAGGGAGCGTTGGCTTCAAAAAGGCGCATCAATATTTGATCGCTAAAAGCTTCCCAACCAATGCGTTTGTGCGAAGCGGCTTGGTTTTTTTCCACGCTTAAAATGGCGTTCAACAACAGCATGCCCCTTTTAGCCCATGCACTCAAATCCCCACAACAAGGCACAGGCACGCCTAAATTCGCATGCAATTCTTTAAAAATATTTTTTAAGCTTGGGGGGATGGGGGCGTTTTTTTCCACGCTAAAGCTTAAGCCCATCGCCACAGGCAATTCTTGCTGATTTTTTAGGTAGGTGGAATGGTAGGGGTCTTGCCCTAGAAGGATGATTTTAACCGCGCTAGGGGGCGTTAGATTGAGCGCATAAAACAGATTAGAGCTTTTGGGGAAAATGGTTTTAGGGCTTTTTAGAGCTTCTAAGTAGCGTTTTTCTATTTCTAAGAAATAAGGCTTTTTAAATTCGCTTTGCAAAAACTCCCGCCAAGCCAAGCTTAAAGGAGCGCAGTCAAAAAGCTTCATTGTTCGCTAGGGTTTAATTCATGGTAGTGTTTTAAATACTCTTTTTGCATGCGTTCTTGTAATTCTTCATACCAGGTGGGTGAGCTAAAACTGGGCGTATAGCTTTCTAGCATGACTAAACGGGTGCGGGCTTTATAGGCTTCTAGGGGCTTGGAATTAAAGATTTTAATGGAATTGATTAACACCATGGGCTGGATTTTGAGCTGGAATTTTTCGGCGATGATTTTAGCCCCTTGCTTGAAAGGGAGGAATTTTTCTCCTCCTTTGCCTCTAGTGCCTTCAGGGAAAATCACTAAAGGGCGGTTTTGATCTAATTTTTCTTTACACGCTTTCAAAAGGCTCACAATCCCCTTTTTATCCTCTCTGTCAATTAAAATCATTCCGGTATCCGTTAAGGCATGCCCATAAAAGGGGATTTCGCCCAGCTCTTTTTTAGCGATCCAGCAAATATTGCTAGGGTGGTAGGCTTCTAAATAAATAATGTCCAATAAGCTTTGGTGGTTTAAGACAATGAGTTTAGCGTCCGTATCAAAAGCGCCTATTTTTTCTAAAGTAACCCCGGTAAGGGGAAAAAAGCACGAACAAGCCCTACGGCTGGAGCGGGCGTTATTGTTTTTGCGGTTAAAATAATTGAAAACAATGATAACGGCTAAACCTATAGCGATCACTAAAGCTCTATAAACCGCTCTTAAAGATTTTTTATTTGACTTCATCTTTTTTGACCCATCCTATTTGTTCATGCGGCGTTAGGATTTTATAATAATCATCATGCGAGCCTAAGATTTTAATCGGCATTTCATTTTTAGAAAGCCCTAAGATGGTGGAATTTTGCGTGGGCAGAATGCGGATTTTTTTATGAGCGAGCAATAGGGCTGATTTTTGCGTGAATAAAAGGTGATACAAAACAAACCCTAAGCACAAAATCCCAAGCCCTAAAAAAATGAGCTTGCGCCCAAAAATGAAAAACAACACCAAGAAAAACACGCACAAAGCGAGCAGCGCCACATTAGAAAAGACTAAAAAATTGTTTTTAGGGATGAGATCGCTTTGAATACCGGTAGTGTCTTGAGTGGGAATGGTTGAAAAAGATAAGGTTTTAAATTGCCTGTTAGAAAGCGAAAAATAATCAAAAGAAAGGTTTTGAATGGTTTTAGGCAACACGCAATAATAAAAAACGCTCCCTTCTTTAGCCTTGATTTGGTTTAAAGAGGCGTTATCAAACCCTTGTTTGAGCGCTTCTTTGATGTAAAAATCTTCCCAATTAGCCTCTTTGAACGCTAATTCCACCACCAAAATATTGTTTTTATCGTCATAATCTTTGGTTTTGTATTGCAAAACTTGTAAATCTTTAGCCATGACATTCGCATAACGAGGGTTTTTGGATAAGTCCGTTACCTGCAAAGTAACTTTTGGGGCTATGGAATAATCTATATATTTGTCTTTATTGGAAAACGCGCTCACTTCTAAAGGCGGAATGCTCGCTTTTATGCCCTTAATCTTGTAATAATAAGTCGCTCTGAAAAGCTCTTTTTCCACCTTTTTCCATTTAGGCATTTTGCTTAAAAGCTCAATTTGGGTTTTATCCAGCTCGTCTTTGATTTTAGCTTCCAAAAACTCAGCGTCAAACAGCAATAAATCATAAGTTACGCCTATAGTTTGACCGATATAAACGGGGTTGTTTTCCAAATCTTCTAATTGGGGGATTTTCACATAAACCACTTTAGCCTTGATTTCTTCTGGGTCATGAGTGTTTTCAGCGACCAAATCAGCAACCAAAAAGGTGGCTAAAAGGCTTAAAACCAAACTGATGGTTTTAATAATTTTGATTGGATGAGTGCAAAAAGTCATTAACGATTTTTCAAATAAAAACCCCATGAGTTTTTATTTCTTCTTAGGCGCTTTTTCATCCATTTTCTCATCCACGATAGACCAGGTTTTCAAGCTGTCAATAGCGGTTTTTAGTTGAATATCATCGTTGATCATTTTAGGAGTAACCTCTTTTTCCTCTTCGTTTTTCTTGTCTTTATCCGCCTCTTTGGAATTAGGGGTTTTATCATCAATCTTTTTAAGCTCTTGCTCTAAATGGTGTTTCAGATCCGCTTCTTTCAAGCTGAATTTATTTTCATTTTCTGGCACTTTACCCGGGTAAATCACAATATCAGGCGTGATCCCCTTAGCTTGAATGGTGCGCCCGCTCGGCAAATAGTAGCGTGCGGTCGTGATTTTAATGGCTTCGTCTTTATTGACAGGGAGTAACACTTGCACGCTTCCCTTACCAAAGGTTTTTTCACCAATAATCACGGCTCGTTTGTGATCTTGCAGTGCCCCTGCGACGATCTCACTCGCGCTCGCTGAACCGCCATTGACTAACACCGCAATAGGCAAATTGGTATAAGGGGCTCTGCCATTAGCCTTGTATTCTAAATTTTCTTCTTTATTTTTGCCTTTTTGAGAGACTAAAACCCCCTCTTTAATGAACAAGTTAGACAAGCCTACCGCCTGGTTTAACAGCCCCCCAGGATTACCCCTTAAATCCAACACAATCCCATTAGTCTTAGGGTTAGCTTTCAAGCCGTCTAAAACCGATTTGGTCACATTTTTATCAAAAGAATTGACTCTCACATACAAATAAGGGGTGTCTTTAATCTTTTTCACATAGACAGACGGGACTTTAATGATGTCTCTAATAATGTTAAACACCAAGGGTTTTGGCTCGTTTTTTCTCACAATGGTGATCTGGATAGGGGTCTTTGGCTTGCCGCGCATGAGATTGATCGCATCATCAATGCTCATGCTCAGCGTGCTTTCGTTGTTGATTTTTAAAATGGTATCGCCTGACTTAACCCCAGCTTTGTAAGCTGGAGTGCCTTCTAAAGGGGCAATAACGGTTAAAACGCCATCGCGCATGCCCACCGTGATCCCAAGCCCCCCAAATTCGCCCTCGGTTTGGGCTTGAAATTCCTTAAACTTCTTTTCATTCAAATACGCTGAATGCGCATCCAAATTAGAGAGCAAGCCTTCAATCGCTTTAGTCATGATCTCAGAAATGGTGATTTTATCCACATATTTTTTTTCAATTTCTGTAACCACATTAGAGAAACGACTGAACGCTTCCACCCTTTTAGCCGCTAATTCTTGCGGATCTTCTTTAACCGGCTTGACCGGCTTTTTTTCCTTAACTTCACCACCATGCAAACTCACAGCAAGAGAAATCGCTAACAACCCTTTAAAAAGTCGTTTTGTCATTGTTAATAGCACCACCCATTTTTGAGATTAGAAAAAGAATCACCCTTAAGGTTTTATTCAATTTTTTGCGTTTATTCTATCTAAAATTTAGATAACATGCCCATTCATTCACTCATTTTGAGCCTAATCGGTATAATAAAAACGCATAACTCCCCGATCCGTTCAAATGCAAATCGCAAAGCATGCCCGTTACAAAAACATTAGAAATGGGGCTTACTTTAGAGCCTCTATCGCAAAGACAATAATCTTGCCGCTAACTTTGAGACTAATTGCTGATAGATCGTTTTATTTTGTTGTCTAAAATGCTCTACTAACATTTTTAAAACTTTTTGTTCTGGGAATAAAATTAACACAAGATTGAAAATTCCATCATTATCCAAAAGTTTTCTATAAACGCTTGGCGCTAAATCTTTGATTTCTCTAAAACTTTCTAAAGGATTTTCATCAAAATTCAAACTGGGTAAATCGGGTAAAATTTCACGTCACCATACTAAATGGGTTAAAACCTCATCCCAAACTTGCAAGATATTAAGATTTTCAAACAACTCCTTACCATAACACAAACTCAAAGGCACGCCATAACCAACAGATAATTTTTGCAATTCTTCTTTATAATAATTTTGATTTTTATTCAAACTCTCATCTATAAAGTAAAAATAGCCTTGAATGTTTTCGCCATAAAGATGGATTAAAGCCTCTAATTTTCTTTCAAAGTTATCTATTTGCCCTCTCTTTTTGGCACTGTCATGGTCATCTCGCATTTTTTGTTCTATAAAATAATATGTGTTATCTTTTTTGGCAAACTGATCTAATTCTAAAGATTCCATTTTTTCTTTACCCTTATTGTAATAAGGAATTTTTTTAGATAAAGGCGAAAAGTTATGCTCTTTTAAAGACTCTTCTATTAAATATTCAAACGCATCGCCAAACTTAATCTCATGGGAAGTCAATAAATTTTGTAATAGTTTTGTTTTAGGCTTAGTGGGTCTAAAAATCCCCAAATAGCGTTCAGGATTTTCAGCCATATTTTCAAGCAATTTTGCTTTAGATGTTCCAAAGACAAAACGATTAAAAATCTCGTTAAAGGTTTGATAATCCATTAAAACTCCTTTTGGCAGATATAGCGCAATTCATCGAGCAATAAAAATTGATTTTGATAATACGCATAAAAAAATTTCCAGCCATTATGGTTGGTTTTATTCAAATATTTAGCGCTCATCTTATGAATAGAAGTTTCATAATTTTCATTATCCCTCACTTGTCCGTTTTCTAAAACTTGACAAATTTTTTCTTTGTTAGATGAGTATAAAAAATCTCCAATTTTTAACAATTGCTTAGAAATTAAAAGACTCATAGGGATTTTTGGGGGTTTAGTTTCTAAGTCTAAATTAGTGATAAAATCGCTTTTATCCCTAGTGTTATTCAGGCGTTTTGCCGCTTCTTTGATATAAAAAGAATCTTTTTCAATGCCAATAAAATACCTATTCATAGATTTAGCCACAGCCCCTGTTGTGCCTGTGCCAAAAAAGGGATCTAAAATAATATCTTTAGGTTTAGTCGCGCTTAAAATGATTTTTTTTAAAAGCGCTTCTGGTTTTTGCGTGGAATGCACTTTCTTGCCTTGCGCATCTTTTAATCTTTCGTTACCAATGCAAATAGGGATTTGCCAAACCGATTTTTCTTGTTTGTCATTATTAAGATACTTCATTGTTTTATAATTAAAGCTAACTTTGCTGTTTTTGTGTTTAGCGCACCAAATAAGCGTTTCATGGGCGTTGCATAGTCTCTTGCCAGCAAAATTAGGCACCGGATTACTCTTGTGCCAAATAATATCATTGAGTATCCAAAACCCTAAATTTTGCAAATGAAAACCAATTCTAAAAATATTTTGAAAACTCCCTATCACACAAATACTGCCATTATCTTTTAAAACCCTTTGGCATTCTTTTAACCAACCCAAACAAAAGGTATCGTATTCCTTAAAAGAGCCAAATTTATCCCAATGATCCTCAACGCCTTGAAATTTTGTGCCTTCAAAACGCTTCAATTCCCCCTCTGTTTGCATGAAATAAGGGGGGTCAGCAAAGATAAAATCAACGCTTCTATTAGGAAAATCTTTCAACTTTTCTAAACAATCCCCCTCTATAATAGTATTTAAGTTTTCTTTTAAAAAATCCATTATTAACTAACCTTTTATATCTGCTACTCTAATTATTTTAACACAAGCGTTTTAAGGCTATCTTAATGTTTAGTCTCTGGATTTGTTCTCATCAAATGATAGAAGTTACCTATCTCCACCTATATTAAACGATACAACAAAAACGCATAACTCCCCGATCCATTCACATGCAAATCGCAAAGCATGTTTGTTACAAAAACATTAGAAATGGGGCTTACTTTAGAGCCTCTATCGCAAACTAGAGCGAGATTAGGCAAGGCAGAATAAAGGGAAAGCCAATCCCCCACCTCTGCGGTAGATGTTGTTATCGCTCGCTTCTTTGCTGATGAATGCGGCTCAAAGTCAGATTCTCCGATGGCTTTGGCTTGGCGCGATAAGATAAGGGCGGTATTGGTATTAAATGGGGGGGGGGGGGGGGAGTGTGAAAGGTTTCTGGCCTTAACGCTTCTCTACCTGTCCTTTGTAAGTGAGGCAAATCGCTCGTTAAACATCAAAGCGTTTTTTGACTTTCAATGGTCAGCCCGATCACTTTAACGACGTGTCTGACGAGACCAAAGGCACAAGGCCCCTCTTGTTGGT
>NZ_VEZH01000009.1:0-66717 GCF_006440215.1 Helicobacter pylori
GTTCCTTAAAGTAATGTTTTATTGCAAAAAATGTATCAAAATGAGAATTTATTTACAATGCGTTTAATTATAGCATAAACATAAATTTATTGGATTTCAAAAAAAAAAAAAAGATTTTGGGGTATTTTAATCTATTTATCTTTGAAGCGTTGATTTTTGTAACGATAAAATGATTTTTTGAATTTTATCATCAGTGTTTAATGGGAAAAGCCAAACTAAAACAAGAACGCGTAACTGACAAAAACTTCTTTATTCCTAAAAACGCTGAAGTTTTGTCGGATCGTTTGTTGTTGCCACGCATTGCTAGAGCCAAAGTTTTTCCAACTTTGCGCGCTCAAGCTATAATAAGGGATTTTTAGCCCCACATTGAAGCGGTTGCGCTTGCCTATATACAAAGAACCCCCAAAGTTCACAAAAAACCCCCCACCCGCTGCAAAAAATTTATCGTCTTGATTCGTGTTTTGGTTTTGATATTGAGAACTCCATAATATTGCGTATTCCACCCCACCCCCACCAAACACGCCTATTTTAAAAAACAGCATTTTTTCTGTTTTTAAAGCGAGTTTTAAAAGGGTGTCTATAGGGAGATTAACAAACACATTCACGTTCAAACCAAACGCCATGAAATGCCCATTATTAAAAAGGAAGTTTTGGGGGTTTGGGGTTTTTTGCAAATTCAAAGAGCCTTGAGTGTTTGAAGCAAGATTGTAGGTTTTAACCGCGCTTGGGTCATAATTGGCTTGGGATAAAAGGGTATCACCCCCCACTTTTTGACCTAATTGCGCTTTAGCGTATTCTATATCCCCCCACACCCTTAATCCTAAAATATGGTATTTATCAATAGCTATTTCATCGCCTATTTGCCCGGTATAAGACAGGTTTTTACCCCCCTTATAATGGGCTTCTAGTTTCTCGCCATAACACACGCTGCTAGGGCAAGTAGGGTTGTCTTTATAGGCTTGTTGCCACATGCTTGTGAGCGCATTAGCCCCTGTGCCTAGCCTAAAACCCAAATAAATGTGGTTTTTTGTTTTAAAAAAAGGCGTTTTTTCAGCGGTATTGCCCCACAAAACCCCCAAGCTGGCTAAAAAAACAAGCGCTTTCAAACGCTTTTTTGATTCAATTCTACCCATAATGGCACTTCACTTTGCAACATTTCTTGATTAAAAAACTCCTCTATGCTCTCTCGCATGCTCTTTATTTCTGTAAGGGTATTGACGCAGTTGCGAAACGCGCTCGCTTGCATTTCTCCCTTAGCGTAAGCATGCAAATTTTTCCTAAACATAACCACCCCCCTATCCCCATAAAACTCCACCATTTTATCAAAATGTTCTAAAACCAAATCTTTTTTCACGACTGCGGGCAATTTTGTGGTGTTGTTTCTGATTTGCCAGAATATCCATGGGGCTCTTAAGGCTGCTCGCCCTATCATTAGCCCATCCGCTTGCGTGATTTGCAAGACTTCAAAGGCTTTTTTCACGCTGTCAATTTCGCCATTGGCTATCACAGGCTTTTTTAAAATCCCTTTCATCAAAGCGATGCTTTCATAATCTATTTTGTCTTTTTGGTATTTGTCGCTTCGTGTCCTCCCATGCACCACCACATAATCCACCGGCGCATCATTTAGGGCATGAGCGATTTCTTTAGGGATTTTCTTTTCAAAGCCTAAACGCACTTTCACGCTTGTGATTTTTTTATTAGTGTTTTCTCTGATGATTTTTAAAAGCTTCACTAAGTAATTTAAATCCTTCAATAGCCCGCTACCATTACCATGATTAGCCACTTTAGGAGCGGGGCAACCGCAATTAAAATCAATCCCACTCACATGCTCTAAAGCGTTGATTTTCTCCACCGCTTCCTTGACTACGCTTTCTTTAGAGCCTGAAATTTGCGCCATGAAATGATCTTCTAAAGGGGATTTTTCTAACATTTTAGAAGTTTTGTCAAACGCATACATCAACGAATGCGAACTCACCATTTCGCTTGTGGTAATATCCACGCCAAATTTTTTCACCACGCTCCTGAAAGGCAAATCCGTATAGCCTGCTAGAGGGGCTAGAAAAAGCCATTTTTTATTTTTAAAGTCCATCCGCTCTCATATTAAAGTTTTTGCTGTATTTTGACACAATCAAGGTTAAAAAGCGCTTTAAAACTTATCGCTTGATTAAAATTAAGATCTTTTATAGATCCATTAAACTCTCTTTAAAACGGGTTAAAAAATCATGCGTTGGTTGTTTTAAAAACTCTGCGTATAAAACAGGCCGTAAGCGTTTAGGGATATTCAATCTCCTGGCTTTGTCTTTAAAATCCTTTGGCATGCTTAAAGTTTTTTGAGGTTTAAGGGCGATAAACGCATGCTCTTTATCCTTTTCAATGATGAATTTTTGAGCGATTTCTAGGCTAAAAAAATGGCGTTTGATTTCTTCTTTTTGAGAAAAGCTCAACACATACCCCTTTTGCTTTAAAATTTTATCCACCATAAAAAGCGCGTTTTGCGAATATTGGAAAAAAGTGATCCCATGCATTTGTGAAATAGGCGTTAAAGAATAAAGCCGCTCTTTTTCTTGATCCAAAAATTTAAAACTTTGGATAATGCCCTTAGAATGATGTTGCATCAAGGAGTTAGCGTAATGTTTCCTGAAAAAATTGCGTTTGAATTTTAAAGAAGAATTAGAATCATCTTCAAAAAATTCCCAATCTTTAGCGAGCGTTTTAAGGGTGTCTTTAGGGGTGTAGAGTAAGGGGCGAACGATCGCATAAAACCCTCTTTTTTCATAAGCTTGAAAGCTTAAAAGCGTGTTTAGTCCGGCACCTTTGCTCAATTGCATCAAAAACCATTCCAGCCTGTCATTCAAATGGTGCGCCAAAATCAAATGCTTGTAAGAATGCTCTTTGATTAGGGTTTCAAAAAAATCATAACGGATCTTTCGCGCTTGCATTTCAAAATTGCGCTCAATCTTTGGAGCGTAATGGATATAGCATTTTTTATGGTGCGTTTTTGCGAGTGTTTGAGCGTGCTGGATGATTTCAAGGCGTTGTTTTTGCGTGTTATAATCCACTAAAGCGATGTCAAAAGCGATATTTTCTCCAACTAAAAGATGGAACAAGCAAGTAGAATCCAACCCACCTGAAAAACCCAATAAATTTTTCCCCTCTCTTAAAGGCTCTAAATAATTTTTAAAATCTCGCGCTATCAAATCGGTGCTAAACGCATGCTGGATTGATGGCGCTTTTTTTTGAAGTTTCCTTGTAGGTTAAAACGCCTTTTAGTAAGCTTGCGCCTTCTATGCCTAAAATTTCATTCCTGAGTTTTTCCACTTCATTCAAACCTGGAGCTTTTTGATGAACGGCTTCGTTGCGGATGTTTTGAATGATGCTTAGGCTTTTTGAAAAAGGATAATTGATGAATCTTTTTAAGTTTTCTTCTAAATGGCATTGGATTTTTTCGTGTTTGAGTAAAAATTTAATGCTCCCAAGATTGGGCTTTTTAGCGAAAAAATCTTCAAGTATCAAAGTTCTTCCTTGGACTTTGTAAGTCAGATCATAAAGGTTGGGGTCTTTTGCACACGCCTTTAAAAGAACTTGTTTAGCAAAAGTATAAATTTCGTATTCTAAGGTTTTGGAGTATTTGACGATGATGCTTGTAAAATCATTCAAAAGATCGTTTTCGCTTTGTAAAAGCTCTAATTCGGCATGAATGATGTTATTGATGCTGTCAGGGTGTAAGAGGTAAAAAAGCCTTTTGCCAAAAACAAAACGCATGAAATTTTCTTGCATGGTTAAATATTCTTTGCTTTTATACACGCTCAGATAATGCTTTTCATCGCCTAAAAAATAAGAACGCTCTTCTTTTAACTTAACCGGCAAAGGATAGACATAATTATTCCCATAAATGGCGTAAGTGTGGTTGTTTGGGGCGATGAAATTGGCTAAAAATCGATCCCTTAAAAGGCTGAAGTCTTCCCTGACTAATTCCCTTAAATCGCTGATAATAAAAAAGTCTTCCACTTCCAAATTTTTTTCTTTATAATAGCTAGGGATCAAACCCTCATCAATCTCTTTAGAAACCTTTATCACCTTAGCGGCAAATAAATTAGCGTAATCGGTCAAAAAAAGCTGCAAAAAATTTTTTTCATTGGTGGCTTTGTAAATCTCTTCTAAAGAGTCTTGCTTTTCTTGATCGTTGAGCTTTGATCGGATTTTACCAAAGCCCACTTGGGATTTTTCCTGTAAAACGCTTAAATGTTGTTGGATAACATCTTTTTGATAGTAAGGGTTATAAAGGATTAAAAGGTGGTTCATGCCTTGTCTTATTTTAGGATTTCTTTGAGGTTTTGTTTGATCTCGTCAGGATTTTGTTCGTATTCTTGGATGAGATCTTTTAAAATTTCAAACAATTCGTTAAAGTCTTGCGGGTGCTCTTTCTTAAACTTCACTACCAAATCCAAAGCTTCACAAGCGTTATTCAATGGATCTTTATCGTCATTGAAAGCGTCTTTGATACCCAAAACCATCTTGGTAATGCGAGTGCTTTGCATGGGGCTTGAAATGCGTTTGCATATAAAGCCTTTGAATGCGTTGGCAAGCTTAAAAGATGCGCAAATTTTAGAAAACATCGCCTTTCCTTATTAAAAGATTTAAAATGCCACTTGTTGGATTAACCCGTTTCAAGCTTAGCCAAAAAGCCTTTTTGATGCGTTTTTGAAATTTTAACATAAATTCAGTTCATTCCTCTTTCAGGCTCAACATCTATGAAATCTTCGCCCTTGATAAAATCTTCGCCAGTTTGAATCCATTTTTCAAGACCTTGAGCGCACTCTTGCGTTTTTTTAACGCTTTCTTCGCATGCTTGGATGCATTTTTCCAGTTCAAACACGCTCGGGAAACATGTTTGTTTGAATCTGGTTTCATCGTTGATGAGAGCTAAGATTTCTTGTTTTTGTCCGTCAAAATTAGATTTCATTTCTTTAGCTTCTTCAAGTTCTTGTTGTTTTTGGTATTTGTTATAAGAATCCCATGCTTCAAAAGCAAGACCGATAAGCGGTAAAGCTTTGTTCAAATTGCCTGCCAATTTGACAGTGCCCCAAGGTTTGAATTTAAAAGCCAAATCTACGCCCACAAATTTTCCCGCAGCCGCTATCGTGTCTCTAGCCAGTTTGATGTTAGTTGCATTGATAAAACCGCTTTGTTTTAAAAGATTGATTCCAATTTTTCCAAACGCTCCGGCATGCTTTTCAAAAAAACTCATATCGGCATTAAAACCAGTTTCAATTTTAGAAATTTCATTTACAATCCCTTGCGTTTGCCTTTCAAATTCATTTTGGACTTTTGTTTCTATATTGATACCTTTATCGCCTATTTCTCTAATAACAAAATCATTAAAGGTTTCTAGGCTGGTGCCAGAAACTTGACGGATGAGATCGCTAAAATACCTCGTTATAAATTCTCTTAAATGAATGCGGGCTTGAGAAATTTCTCCGTTTAGATCTTGAATATCCTTTCGCCTTTTTTCAAGCGTTTTATTCAAATATTCCATTTCTCTCTTAATCTCTTGTTGCTCTTTTTTTGCAAGCGGCATTTGCCTATAGACCACATCTTGAATGACGCTTTTTTTAGCTTCTTCTATGATGGTTAATTTCCCGCCGTTTTCTTTAATCTTTTTTTGCGTCGCGTCTTGCAAGGCTTTGATGTGTGAGAGTTTTTGAAACTCTTCTTTATGTTTTAGCCAGTGTTCCACCCCCAAATCAAAAGGGTTTGCCGCAACAGCGACAATAATCAAACTTTCTTTTTCTTCTTCGCTTAAAGAAATCAAATCATTCAGTCGGTTTTGAATGTTTTCTTTTTTAATCTTAAATCTTTTGTTGTAATCTCCTTCATCTTCAATATCCGCTTCTTCATCAAAACGGCTGATGACAAATATCGTCCTGGATAAAAGATTGAGCGTCCTGAACAACCAATTCAAATCGTCCTTATGGCTTTCTTTGATGGGGTTTGACGGGTTGAACGCGTATAAAATGAGATGGGCTTCGCTGATATATTTTTTTGTAATATCTTTATAGCGTTCTATTTCGCCGCTATCGTGTTCTTTTTTTTCAAACCCGAACAATCCCGGGGTGTCAACCAGCTCAATTTCATCATCTATGTTATAGATTTTAACTTCATCGCTGGATTCTTTGTGGTCTATCTTCATGCTCTTGTCTAGCCGATCGATCCAAGCTGCCGCTATGGATGTTTTCCCGTAAGAAAAACCTCCCACTAAAGCCACTTTAAGTTTTTGACCGGCAACATTTTCCATCGCATTACGAATCTTGTCTTTGAGAAACTCTTTAACCTCGATGCCGTATTTTTCCCCAACATGGACAAAATCAAGTAATTTTTTAAGAATTTCTTGATTCCTCTTTTGGTTTCTTTTAAATTGTTCTAACGTTTCATTTTTCATTGCATGCTCCTTGTTTTGATGTTATTAGAGATGTATCCTAATCTTTTATCAGCTTCTTTTAACCTTTCTTTCTTGTATTCGTAATTCTCAACAGGTTCGTTAAGATCGGCTTTGAGTTTTTTAATCTTTTCCCGTATGTCTTTTTTGCGACTTTCAAGTCGGCTTTTCACATCCTCTGTAATTTTTTCACAAATTTGATGTAAATTCTTATCCACTTCTTTTTTTTGTTGGGATTTTTTATAATCTGGATTGAAAACATTCCACAATGCTTTAACTGCCCCCACTAATGCTACAAGACCCGCTATACCTATTTCAACCCAACCCACAGGATTCCAAATATTAACTATCCCAAGCAACACCAAACCTCCTATTGAAGCCAATAAGCCCATTGTATCAATGCCGTTATCCATATTAAAATCAGCATTAGGATTAAGACTAAGATTATTGATGCGTTCTACAATCGCTAGAGAATCTTGAACCCTTTCTTCAAGTTGTTCAATATTTTTTCTTACACTTCCACGGAATTGTTCCTCGCATTCTTTGAACCGCCGTTCTATGTCTTCAATCAATTTTGTCTCTCTTTGTTCACATTCATTTTTAAAAATTTCTTTACATTCATTATTTCCAATACCTCTTTCAATGCGTTCATGCATTTCTTTTCTAAAATTAAATTCGAATTGATTGATTTTTCTAGCCGCTGAATTTTCCAAATCTGATATATATTTTTCTTTAGAACGATCCAAATTATCGCAAACCTCTTGGTGGTGTCCTTGCAGTTCTTTAATCATTGGATTTATCTGTCCATCAATCGTGGTTATTATCGTATTTTGTAATTCTTCTACCACTTTTAAGGCTTTATTGCAGTTTGATTGAATGATTTTGGCACGCGAATTTTCAAGAAGCTCTTCGGCTATAAATTCTCCTAATATTAAAATGGGATTGATACAATAATTCTCCTGCTTTAAAATCTTTTAGAAATTTTTGTTTCTTTTCATAAAAATCAGTCTCTGGGATCAAAGCCTGTGAAAGGCCATAAAAAGCCGCTTGAGCGCTCACTGCTTTATAGCCCATGTAGTGTTCGCCTAAAATGTTTTTCATCTCTTTATTTAAAATTTTTAAGCTTTCTTCTTCCTTTTCATTAATAAGCCCATCTTTTAAGGCTATTGGGCTATTAATCGGTTTGTTGAAAATCGTCCATACCTCTGTTTGCGAATCAAGCTGTTTTTGGATTTTTTCAATCGTTCCCCTTTTCCCTTCTTCTCCTTTTTGCGGAGGATTAGGCGTTTTGGTAACATAAAAAATAGCATGGGCTTTTTGCGTTGCGTTAGAAATCTGATCGATCACTTTTTGTTCTCTGCCTTCTATCCCTGGCACATCTAGCAAAACAAAATTTTGATGGTTGTATTGGAAAGGATAAGATTGTGTTTTTAAAGTGAAATCGCTCCTCCCATCGCCTATAATCGCTCCATCTTGCAATGAATGAAGTTCGTTTAAAATAGCTTGTTTTTTGCGTTCATCATTTTGATAGTTGTTTTGGTAATTGGAATAAAGCCGCTTGAATCGTTCTTGTTAATCCACTTTGCTTTGTTCTTTAAAAAACATTCTCAAACATTCAATAAGGGTTGATTTCCCCGCACCGGTTTCCCCATAAAAAGCAATGGTAAAATTTTCCCACTCTTCATTATTTTTCAAGCTTTCAAGCTCTTTTAAACTTTTAAATTCTAATTGTTGGAATACCTTTAACGCTTCTTGGTTGAATCGCTTTAGTTTTTCATCTTTATCATCAGCGTTTTTAAAAATACTTTGAAGATCTTTAATGCTCTTTTCTACGCCAAGATAAATGTCTTTCATTTTGCATGCCTCAAGCGGATTTTTCTTGCGCATTTTAACAAAAAAAAACGCAAACCCCACCCTCTAACTACGCTCTAGCCGCGCTTTTAGCCTTATGGCTAGCTTTTCAAAAAGGGCTTAAAACCTTAGCGAGTAAGATATTGTCTTTAAAGGCGCTAGGCACAATCGTGTAATGCCCGGGTTGTAAAGGGGTGGTTAAGGCGCTGTCATTGATTAAAATTTCCCCATCCACTTCAGGCGCCCACCTGAGATCCCTTGCTTTGTAAAAATACTCGCCCTCTTTATTTTCCACTAACGCCTTAATGGGCTTATTTAACAAAGCCTTAAAAGAATGGTTCTGGTGTTTTAAAGCGATTTTATTCAAGGCTTTGATGCGAGCGTTGATGATCTTTTTAGGCACTTTCTCTAAAGAATAGGCATGCGTATTTTCTTCTGCGCTGAAAGCAAAAATATTCAACCGGTCAAACCGGAACTCGTCCAAAAACGCACTCAATTCCTCAAATTCGCCCTCATTTTCTTCCGGATGCCCTACAATGATCGTGCTTCTGATAAAGCTTTCTTTAACCTGCTTCATAGCGTTTAAAAGCTTTAAATGGTACGCTTGGCTGGAGTTGCGGCGCATTTTTTTAAGCATGGAGTCGCTGATATGCTGGATGGGCATGTCAAAATAATTTTGAAAAATGGGCGAACTTTCAATCGCGCCAATAAGCTCTAAAGTGGTGCTAGAGGGGTAGAGGTATAAGATGCGAGCGCTCTTTAAGGCTTGCTGTTTGTCAATCGCTTTAATAAGCTGGATCAAGCCGTCTTTTTGCCCCTTATCGTATAAAAAGGAGCTAGAATCTTGAGCGATAAAAGTCATATCCGTATAGCCTTTAAGCGCGAGATTTTCCACTTCTTTTAAAATGGAGTCTAATTCCCTGCTTTGTAATTTCCCCTTAAAGCTAGGGATAGCGCAAAAAGAGCATTTTTGATTGCAACCCTCAGAAATTTTAACATACGCATGCACGCTCGATCCCGTGATGATACGCGCGTTATAATGCTCGCTTAAAAACACTTGCTCGCTGAATTGGTTTTGTTTTTTAGCGATCAAAATATCAATCTTGTCATAATCCCCCACGCCGGTAAAAATATCTACTTCAGGGATCAACTCTTTGATTTCATCTTTATAGCGCTCGCTCAAGCACCCGCTCGCAATCAAAATCGCTCCCTTTTTTTTGTCTTTAGCGGCGTTTAGAATGGTTTGGATGCTCTCTTGTTTGGCGCTTTCAATAAAACCGCAAGTGTTGATCAAAATCACATCGGCGTTTTTAGCGTCATTAGTGAGCATGTAGTTATAAAGCTTGCCTAACATCACTTCTGAATCCACCAAGTTTTTAGAGCAACCTAATGAGATCAAGCAAAGTTGTTTGTTTTCTTTAATTTGCATGTTAATGGCTTTTTAAGTTTTTCAAATCCACTTCCCAAAAGAAATCAATCCATTCAGGAGCGTCTTTTAAAAACGCATCGGCTTTGTATTTTGCGCTTGTTTTTTGGAACAAACTCGCGCTATAAAACTTTTTATCAGGGTGTTTGTCTTGCAACACTTTAAGCACCGCTTCTAAAGAATTACCGCTATCTACGATTTCATCTACCACAAGAATGGTTTTTAAATGATCTTTGATCGTTGGGATATTTTCAATTTTTAGGGCGTTTTGTTGCTTGGTGGTGTCATAAGAAATCGCATTGATGCCATAAACTTCCCTTAAATCCCAGTGCAAACTCAAAAAATGCGCTAAAGTCATGCCCCCTCGCATCACGCACACAAGGGCTTCTGGGACACCGCAAAGGCACTCCACTTGTTTGACTAATTCCAGGCTGTCTTTTAAAAAGGCTTCATAAGAATAATGCATTATAGTCCTTAAATTTCATAATATTGCTTCAAAAAGGTTGCGTTCGCCACGCCGTCAAATTCCCTTAACTTCAAATCGTTTAAGGCTAACTCTAGGGCGTTTAAGGCGTAGGCGGTTTTGTAAACAGGAATAATCCCCATGTGGTTGATGCGAATGAGCGCGTCTTTATAAGGCTCTTGACCGCCCGCAAATTGCACCTGGTATTTTTCTTTCAAAAGGTTTCTCAATTCTTTGGCATGCTCATTAACAATCGTTGTCATGCTCAAGCTCGGGCTTTTAGGGAAAATCTTTAAACCTAAAGCTAAAACGGCTTTTTGAGTGGCTAAAGCGACTCGTTTAGTCTCTTGATAGAGCGCTTCAAAGCCCCCTAAATTCTGCACCAATTCAAAATAGCGCTGCAACCCTAAAGTGTGTAAAATAGGAGCGGTGTAGCTTGTGGTGTTGTTTTTTTGGTTTTTCAATTCGCTCTTCAAATTGAAATAAAACCCCACATTGCGTTCTTCTATGCGATCAATCGCCTTCTGGCTCAATGCGATTAAGCTCATCGCAGGAGGCAGCATGAACGCTTTTTGACTCCCTCCAATGAGCGCATCAACATGCGTTATTTCTAAAGGCTCAACCCCTAAAGCGGTGATAGCATCTACTATCACAAAAACATTCGGGTTAGTTTCTTTGATCGCTTGAGCGATTTTTTCTACAGGGTGTCGTAACCCCCCACTAGACTCGCATGCTTGAATGCAAAACGCATCAATGTTAGGGTTGGCTTTAAGCGCGTTTAATACCCCATCCACTTGAGCTGGTGTGTCCCATTCATAGACTAATTCATGAGCTTTGATAAAATGGGCTTTAGCGATCTTGCCAAACCTTTCGCCAAACTTACCCGCATTCACAAAAAGCAACTCTTTTTGACACAAGGAAAGCGCACTCGCTTCCATAGCCCCTGTCCCGCTACTATTTAAAAGCAAAACTTCTTCTAAACCGGTCATTTTTTTTAAATTTTCTCGCACGCTTTGGAAAATCTTTTCAAAATCTTTAGTGCGGTGGTGGGGCATTGGCTGCGAAAAGCTTGAGCGCATCTCTTCATTAATGGCTACAGGACCTGGAGTGAAAAGCAACATGTTAAAATTAACCTTTAATTTTTGAGAGAATTTAAAAGTTATCATACTAAAACGCGCTTAAAATTAAGCCTCATTGTTTAGGAAAATCGCTTTTTAATGCAAATAAATGCTAAAATGCCATGATTTAAAAAGAATTTAAGGCAATGATTGGATAAATTTAGTCTTCGCACGTGTTTTTTAACCCTTTTTTTTAGCGGGTATTCTAAAAAAGCTCCTGGAACGATAGGGAGTTTAGTAGCGTTGTTATTAGGCTTACCCGTTTTAATTTTTTCGGCTAACACTTTGTTTTTAGGGGCGATTTTTGTTGGGCTTATCGCTATCGCTCAAATAGATAAGGAAGAAGAAGAGACTAATATCCATGACAGCTCTTACATTGTGATAGACGAATTAGTGGGCATGTGGTTGGCGATGGCGATTAGCGGGTTATCGTTAGCGGGCGTGGTTTTGAGTTTTATCTTTTTTAGGATCTATGATATCACTAAGCCCTCACTCATTGGCAAGATAGACAAGGAAGTTAAAGGGGGCTTAGGGGTTGTGGCTGATGACGCTTTAGCGGGTGTTTTAGCCGGATTGAGCGTGTTATTAATTATCAATATTTTAGGATTTTTTAACATTAAACTTTAATTTTAAGAAAATTCAAAAGCCTTTTTTTAGGTAAATATAGATAGACTTTATTGCAATCGTTTTTAGGGAGTTTGATCGTGGAGTTTTGCGTTTTATTTGGTGGGGCGAGTTTTGAGCATGAAATCAGCATTGTGAGCGCGATTGCGCTTAAAGAAGCGTTAAAGGATAGGATTAAATATTTTATTTTTTTAGATGAAAACCATCATTTTTACTTGATTGAAGAATCCAACATGCATTCAAAATACTTCGCTCAAATCAAAGAAAAAAAATTACCCCCCCTAATGCTGACACACAATAGCTTGCTTAAAAACTCGTTTTTAGGCACTAAAATAATAGAATTACCCTTAGTGATTAATCTTGTGCATGGGGGCGATGGCGAAGACGGGAAATTAGCGAGCTTGTTAGAATTTTATCGCATCGCTTTTATAGGCCCTAGAATTGAAGCGAGCGTGTTGAGTTATAACAAATATTTAACCAAGCTTTACGCCAAAGACTTAGGGGTAAAGACTTTAGATTATGTTCTTTTGAATGAAAAAAACCGCGCTAACGCCCTAAATTTGATTGGCTTTAATTTTCCTTTCATCATCAAACCTAGCAATGCCGGGAGCTCTTTAGGGGTGAGCGTTGTGAAAGAAGAAAAAGAATTGATTTACGCTTTAGACGGCGCGTTTGAATATTCTAAAGAGGTCTTAATAGAGCCTTTCATTCAGGGAGTGAAAGAATACAATTTAGCCGGTTGCAAGATTAAAAAGGATTTTTGTTTTTCCTATATTGAAGAGCCTAACAAACAGGAATTTTTAGATTTCAAACAAAAATATTTGGATTTTTCACGCAATAAAGCCCCTAAAGCGAACCTTTCTAACGCCCTAGAAGAACAACTAAAAGAAAATTTTAAAAAACTCTATAACGATTTGTTTGATGGCGCGATCATCCGTTGCGATTTTTTTGTCATAGAAAATGAAGTGTATCTCAATGAGATCAACCCCATTCCTGGCAGTTTAGCGAATTATTTGTTTGATGATTTTAAAACAACGCTAGAAAATTTAGCGCAATCGTTACCCAAAACCCCTAAAATCCAAATCAAAAACTCTTATTTGTTGCAAATCCAAAAGAATAAGTAATGGCCAAACGCAGTATCGCTTATTTGGATAGCGTTTTTGACATTTCCTACACTTTTATAGACCACCATAGCCCTTTAAACGCCTTGTTTTTGCATGGCTGGGGGAGTTCTAAGGAAATCATGCAACAAGCGTTTCAAGGCTGTTTTTTAAATTACAACCATTTGTATGTGGATTTGCCCGGCTTCAATCAAAGCCCTAACGATGAAAGAGTTTTAGAAACTAAAGATTATGCCAATATCATCAACCTGTTCTTAAAAAGCGTGGATAAAAAAGCGCATGTCGTTTTTGGGCATAGCTTTGGAGGGAAAGTGGCGATCTTGTGTGAAAACGAACAAATTATTTTATTGAGCAGTGCAGGGATCTTAGAGCCAAAACCCTTAAAAGTGCGTTGTAAAATCCTTTTAGCTAAAATCTTTAAAAAATTAGGCTTGAATTTAGGGTTTTTGAGGAGTAAGGACGCTATGGGGCTTAATCAAGCGATGTATGAAACCTTTAAAAAAGTAGTTAGCGAAGACTTTAGCGATCATTTCAAACGATGCGAGAAGGAAGTTTTATTATTTTGGGGTAAAGATGATAAAGCAACCCCCTTAAGCTCCGCTCAAAAAATGCAAACCTTATTGAAAAGAAGCGCGTTATTCGTTTTAGAAGGGGATCATTTCTTTTTTTTAAACCAAGCAAAAGAGGTTGAAAAACTAGTGGAGAATTATCATCATGCAAAGTCTTAGTTGGCTGAATTTAGCGTTTCGTTGGCTCTTTATAACAGGGCTTGGCTATTATATAATGACTTTATTGCAATGGTATCATTACAGCGTGTTTAGGATCTTAACCAAGCACCACAAAATGCGTTGGCATGGGATTTATTTTTTATGGCCTTTAGGGGTGTTTATCCTATCGTATGCTTTCAAAATGCCGTTTGTTTTGGATTTCTTTTGCGGTGTTATTCAAATACCCATGCTCCTTGTTTGGGCCAAACGCAACGACAAACCTTTAGTTTTCACGCCAAGGGTGAAGCGCTTTTTTATCTTCTTATTACTCTTTTTAATCTTGCATGAAATCTTAAATACAGAATTAGTCCCTTTGAATGGGATTTCGCTCGCACTCGCTTATTTGTGTTTATTTATATTCGTTTTGAGCGCTTCTTTAATCTTTGAAAAAGTCCTATCCAGGCGGTATTTGCAAACCGCTAAAGATAAAATCGCCTCTTTAAAAAATTTAAAGGTCATCGCCATTACCGGAAGCTTTGGGAAAACCAGCACCAAAAATTTCTTGCTTCAAATCTTACAAGCCACATTCAACGCGCATGCAAGCCCCAAGAGTGTCAACACCCTTTTAGGGCTTGCGAATGATATTAACCAGAATTTAGATGATAGGAGTGAAATCTATATCGCTGAAGCCGGGGCAAGGAATAAGGGCGATATTAAAGAAATCACCCGCCTCATTGAACCGCACCTTGTTGTGGTCGCAGAAGTGGGCGAACAGCATTTAGAATATTTTAAAACTTTAGAAAATATTTGCGAGACTAAAGCGGAATTATTGGATTCCAAACGCTTAGAAAAAGCCTTTTGTTATTCTATAGAAAAAATCAAGCCCTATGCCCCTAAAGATAGCCCTTTAATAGATGTTTCTAGCTTGGTTAAAAACATCCAATCCACTTTAAAAGGCACTTCTTTTGAAATGCTTATAAATGGTGTTTGGGAAAGATTTGAAACAAAGGTTTTAGGCAAATTTAACGCTTATAATATCGCTTCAGCCATTTTAATCGCCAAGCATTTAGGATTAGAAACCGAAAGGATCAAACGGCTTGTTTTAGAACTCAACCCTATTGCCCATCGCTTGCAACTTTTGGAAGTGAATCAAAAAATCATCATAGACGATAGCTTTAACGGGAATTTAAAGGGCATGTTAGAAGGCATTCGTTTAGCGAGTTTGCACAAAGGGCGTAAAGTCATTGTAACACCGGGATTAGTGGAAAGCAATACAGAAAGTAATGAAATTTTAGCGCAAAAAATAGACGAGGTTTTTGATGTCGCTATCATCACAGGGGAGTTGAACTCCAAAACGATTGCTTCAAAATTGAAAACCCCCCAAAAAATCTTACTCAAGGATAAGGCGCAATTGGAAAATATCTTACAAGCCACCACGATTCAAGGCGATTTGATTTTATTCGCTAATGACGCCCCTAATTACATTTAGGAAATGAACATGCAGCATTTATACGCTCCTTGGCGCGAAAGTTATTTGAAAGAGAAAAATAAGAGTTGTGTCTTTTGTGAAATTTCTCAAAACCCCACAAAAGATTCAGAAAACAGAGTGCTTTATAGAAATAGCGATCTCTTTGTGGTGATGAACGCCTACCCTTATAACCCAGGGCATTTGTTGATCATTCCCCATGCGCATCAAGCGAGCGTGGAACTTTTAGAGCTGAATACTTGGCTGAACATGAATAAATTAGTGCCTAAAATTTTAAAAGCGTTGTATGCTTATGGCGCTCAAGGGATCAATTTAGGTTTGAATTTGCACAGAAACGCCGGAGCAGGGATCCCTGAGCATTTGCACATGCATTTAGTGCCTAGGTTTTTAGGCGATAGCAATTTTATGAGCGTTATCGCTCAAACCAGGGTGTGCGGGATTGATTTGAATGAAACCTATCTTACCTTAAAAAACTTATTAGAAAAGGAGCTTCATTGAAAACAAACGCTTTTAGTTTGGGTGTGTTACAATTGATTTTAATTCATTTTAGGGAGTGTCAGCGATGAAGGCGCGTGGGTTTAAGGCAAAGATGCGTGGGTTTAAGATTTTTTCAGGGAGCGCTCACCCTGCATTTGGCAAAGAAGTGTCAAAGCATTTAGGCTTTCCCTTATCCAAAGCGGTGATAGGCAAATTCAGCGATGGTGAAATCAATATCCAAATCAGCGAATCGGTGCGCGGTAAGGATATTTTTATTATCCAGCCCACTTGCGTGCCGGTCAATGACAATTTAATGGAATTGTTAGTCATGGTAGATGCTTTAAGGCGCAGTTCGGCCAATTCTATCACAGCGGTGTTGCCGTATTTTGGCTATGCCAGACAGGACAGAAAAGCGGCTCCAAGAGTGCCTATCACGGCTAAAATGGTCGCTAATTTGATGCAAGAAGTGGGGATTGAAAGGATCATTACGATGGATTTGCATGCCGGGCAAATCCAAGGCTTTTTTGATGTGCCGGTGGATAATTTATACGGATCTATCGTTTTTAGAGATTATATCCGCTCTAAAGCGTTAAAAAACCCTGTGATCGCTAGCCCTGATGTGGGTGGGGTTACAAGAGCTAGGTATTTTGCCAATCAAATGGGCTTGGATTTAATCATCGTGGATAAGCGCCGTGAAAAAGCTAATGAAAGCGAAGTGATGAATATTATCGGCTCAGCCAAGGAGCGCGATGTGATTTTAGTGGATGATATGATTGATACCGCAGGCACGATCTGTAAAGCCGCTTTAGCTTTAAAAGAGCAAGGGGCAACTTCTGTCATGGCGTTAGGCACGCATGCGGTTTTGAGCGGGAATGCGATCAAGCGTATTAAAGAAAGCGCGTTAGATGAAGTGGTGGTAACTAACTCTATCCCTTTAGTTCAAAAATGCGATAAAATCACCACTTTAAGCGTAGCACCCTTATTTGCGGAAGTGATCAGAAGGATTTATCATAACGAAAGCGTCCAATCGCTTTTCACTTAAAAAAAGGGGAAAGGGGGATAAAAAAGTGGGAGTGGTGGATTCTGTAGGACTTGAACCTACGACCAATCGGTTATGAGCCGAGCGCTCTGACCAGCTGAGCTAAGAATCCAAAATTCCCAAAAGATGGTTTGCTATTGTATCCAAAAATATAGCGAAAAGCAAGCAGGTTTTCTAAGATCCCAAATAAGATCATAAAAGTGATGAAACTGCTCCCCCCATAGCTAAATAAAGGCAAGGGAATCCCCACCACAGGGGCTAACCCTAAAGTCATGGCGATATTCACGCTGGAATAAACAAAGATTAAAATAGAAATCCCAAGGGCTACAATCTTTAAAAACCAATCGCTGTTGCTCTCAAACATGTAAAAAAACAAATGCAAACTCAAGCCTATATAAATCGCAAAAAGCAACATAGCCCCCAAAAACCCAAAACGCTCCACGAAATAAGCGAAGATGAAATCGCTCGTTGCGATAGGCAAGAATTTGAATTTGGTTTGCGTGCAGGCTTCTTTAGATTTGCCTAAAAACCCACCCGATCCTATAGCGATAATGGATTGCATGACATGGTAATTAGGTTTTTCAGAAAGAAAGTCTGCGATGCGCTTTTTTTGGTAATCGTGCAAAAAGTGATAAGCGATAGGCGAAGCCACTAAGAGAGCGATAAAAAGAGGGAGCCACACCCTAGTCCTTAAACCCACGATCAATAAAATCCCAAAACCCATGATTAACACAATAAGAGCCGTGCCTAAATCAGGCTGTTTTAAAATCAAAGCCGCCGGTAAGCAAATGTAAAAACTAAGCTTTAAAAACATGCCCCAATCATAGCCCTTAAAAGGGGGTGGGTTTATTTTAATCAAATGCGCCAATAATAAAAGGATAGCGATTTTCACAGGTTCGCTAGGCTGTAAAGAAATAGAGGTAAAGGGAATGACTAGCCATCGTTGCGCCCCAAGCTTGCTCGATCCCATAAAATCCACTAACGCTAATAAAATAACGCACGCCCAATAAAACACAAAGAGCCACCGATCAAGCTTCCTGAAAGGGATAAAAAACACGATCCAAAAGAGAAGAAACCCTATCGCATAATAAACCCCTTGCTTTAAGCTCAAAGCCGCACTGCTCTCAAAAATCAATAAAAAAGAAACCACAAGCAAGGGAATAATAAACACAAAAGGCAAAAAATCAAAATGCATCCAGATTCTTTTGTCTAATGCCATGCGTTTTTCATAACCCCTAATCTTATGGTTTTAATTTTTTAATGGTATCCAAACTGAGATAATTCTCCTTAAAGAGAGATTTTATCGTATCCATTGCAGGCAATTTTACTTCGCCCGTTTCATCATTAAAGCATGTTTCTAGCACTTTCAAATAAGCAAACCCAATGCCTTCTGTGATAACCACAGCGGTTGCACCCCTGCAACACTCCCCACAACAGGAATGAATTTAAGCAAGCCATTAACGAGCGTTCTCCCCACTTGCGCGACTGCGGTTACGCCTAACAATCCGGTGATTAGCGATGCGGCTACAGATTCTTCCAAATCCATTCCAAAAGCGTCGTTCATTTTATAGATCATTCCTGCTTGAATGGGCGCGATAGCGAGCGCATCGCTAAAAGGTATGGGGATAAGCCCAACCGATCCAGCCGCTCCTGATGCAATATGGATAATGGTTTTACTTTTATCTATCATGGCTTGTTTTCGTGCTTGGATATTAGCTTTTTGAATCAGCAAGAAATGGTTTTGTTTGTTTTTCTTAGCGTCTATCAAGCATTTTTTCGTTTCATCTACCAATTCTTCTAAACCTTCAATAGGGACTTCAATGCCTCTAAATGAAAACGCAACGGAATTGACTCTCGCATAGGCTTTGACAAAACCTTTAAAGCCCCATTCTTCATCTATGATCTCTTTAGTTTCTTTAACAAAGGCATCGCCGGCTTTTTCTTGTGTGTTGGTAAAAACGAAAATCGTTGGGATATTCCAATTTTTATCAAAGCTTAATAACTCTCTCTTCAACCCTAGGGTAAGACTCTAGAATGCACAAATACGCTATATGAGAGATATTCAGAAAGCTTATCTATATTTAACTCGCCCATTTTTTTATTGAACGCACCGCCTAAAAAATTATCAAGTTCCATTAAAACCCCTTTATAGAATGATTTAAGATATAAGGCTTATGGATTATAGTTTATTAAACTAACTCATGAATAGAAACATGATTTTTTAAGGTTTTGAGTAAAATAATGGTTTTTAAAAAAGCAAAAAAGAGTTTGGATGCAAAAAGTTTTTATCGCCCCAACTAATCACAAACGCATTGATGAATTTTTAGCCAAAGAATTGCAAATTTCTAAAAACCAGGTATTGAATTTGATTAAAGAAGGGCTAGTGTTTTGTCAAAAAAAGGGGGTAAAAAAGGGCGGGTTAGCCTTAAAAAAGGGCGATGAAATCACGCTTTTAACTCCCAAAATCACGCCTAAACCCTTAAAAAGAGGGCTTGATTTAGAAATAGGAGTCATTTTTGAAGATGAAGACTTGTTAGTGTTGAATAAGCCCCCTAATTTAGTCGTCCATAAAGCCCCAAGCGTGAAAGAGCCTACTTTAGTGGATTGGTTGGAATTTAAAAATTACGAGCTTTCTAATCTGGGTTTAAAAGAGCGCTATGGGATTGTGCATCGTTTGGATAAGGACACGAGCGGGGGGATTGTCATCGCTAAAAACAATTTTACCCATGTTCATTTGAGCGAGCAGCTCAAAACCAAAATAATGGGGCGCTACTATATCGCTTTGCTTTCAACGCCCTTAAAAGAAGAAAAAATGAGCGTGGAATGCTATTTGACAAGAAACCCTAATAACCGCTTAAAAATGATAGCGCTCAAAGCGGCCAAAAAAGAAAAAAGCCGTTATTCTAAAAGCGAATTTATCAGCTTGCTGACTTCTCAAAATAATCTTAATTTGATAGGGGCTAAATTGTTCACTGGGCGCACGCACCAGATCAGAGTGCATTTAGAATATTTGAACAGACACATCATAGGCGATAATCTTTACGGGCTTAATGGGGCGCTTCCTAAAGAAGAAATAAGAATCATGCTGCATGCCTATTTGATAGAGTTCAAACACCCTAGAAGCGAGCAAAAACTGCGCTTTAAAGTTCCCCTATTAAAGGATATGTTAGAATATCTTAAAAAAGTTTTTGACAAGGAGAATTTAGATGAGGTCTTGGATGAAGAAAAAATACTTCACGCTTTTATTGCAAAGTAGTGTGGTATTAGCGGTTTTTATAGGGTGTTCTTCTACCAGGAATCATACTTTTTCAGCCCTTAATAATCAAGAAAATACAGATACTAAGCTCCCGGTAGTCCATTCTATTAAAACCATTAACGATGTGAGTTCAGTGGGTTTTGAATGGCCTAAAATCGCTGATACTTATGATATTGATGGGTTTATTTTGTATCGTTTGAAAAAAGACTCCAAACTTAAAAGAATCGCCACGATTAAAAACCCTTATGCGACTCATTATTATGACGAGGGGCTAGAAACAGAGAGTTCTTACACTTACCAGCTCGCTACTTACAAGGGCGATAAAATCTCTAACCTTTCAGACCCCATTCTAGTAAAAACCTCTTTTATCAATCCTGTAGAAAGCGTTTTTGCAAGCCTTGAATACCCTAAAAGCGTGAAAGTCTTTTGGAGTCCACACCCAAATCCCAGCGTTTCTAAATACATCATTCAAAGGCAGAATAAAGAAGGCAAATTTTTAAATGTAGGGGCTGTGAAAAACCGCTTGTTTGTGGAGTATTTTGATAAAGATTTAGAGGATGGGAAAAAATACCGCTACCGAGTCATCGCCGAAAATTTCATGGGGGATAAATCCAGGCCTAGTATCATAGTGGAGGGGAAAACCAAAGATTTACCCAAAGAAATCGCTAATGTTAGAGTGAGCCAAAATCTCACACGACACATTGAATTGAGTTGGGACAAATCCACCCAAGAAGATGTGATAGCTTATCGCATTTACGCTTCCAATAACCGCAACGATAAATACAAATTCATCGCTCAAACCGCTAACACTTCTTATGTGGATAAAATAGAAAAAGACAACCTTACGCGCTATTATAAAGTCGTCGCCGTAGATAAAACGCATCTTGAAGGGGCATTACCCAAAGAGCCTGCAATGGGTGAGACCGCTGACAGACCCGAAGCTCCTATCATCACTAAAGGGACTATTCAAGACTCTTCAGCTTTCATTCAATGGGAAAATAACCCAAGCGCTAAAATAGCCACCTATGCGGTGTATCGTTTTGAAGCCAATTCTAAAACCCCTTTGCGCTTTGGGAATATCACCAAAAACCAATTCGTGGATAAAGACATGAAAGTGGGTGTGGCTTACCGCTATCAAGTGGTGAGCGTGGATAAAGATGGTTTAGAGTCGCACCCAAGCAAAGAAGTGCGTTTGTTTTTAGAGCGCTAAAAGGGTTTTAATGCCCCATTTTTTAGCCAAGCTAGACTCCAAGCCTTTAAAATACCCCTTAATTGCAGGGGATTTTTGTTTTCATAAGGAGTTTTTAAGCTTAAAACACCCCACTAAAAGCTGTGTGTATGCGAGTTTTAAGGATCATATTTTTTTATTGCAAAAAATCCGGCGAGCGGGTGATTTTTTGATCAAAAGCGAAAAAGCAACGCCCTTAAAAAGAGAGGTTTTAAAACAAGCTTTAAGGATTTATTCGCAATCTTTTGAAGTCATTTCGCATAATTTGCAAGAAAATTCTAAACATGCGAGCCAAAAAAAAGCCCTTGATTTAGGAACTTTTGAAGACTTTATTCAAAACAATCAAGCCCCTATTTTAGCCGAAATTGGTTTTGGGAGCGGGCGGCATTTGATAGAATTAGCCAAAAACAACCCCACTAAAACATGCTTAGGGATAGAGATTCACACCCCCTCTATCGCGCAAGCCTTAAAGCAAATGGAGTTGTTGGATTTAAAAAATCTGCACATCTTGCAAGGCGATGGCCGTTTGATTTTAGAGAGCATGCCAAATCACAAATGCGAGAAAATTTTTGTGCATTTCCCTGTGCCATGGAATGAGAAAAAACACCGCCGAGTGCTAAGCGAAAAGTTTTTAAACGAAGCTTTAAGGGTTTTAAAGCCTAGAGGGTTTTTGGAATTACGCACCGATGATAGCCTTTATTTTGAAGACAGCCTAAAATTAGCCCTAAAAAACTTTCAATGCGAGATAGAAATCAAAAAAAACGCTCAAATACCGGTTGTCAGCAAGTATGAAGCGCGCTGGAATAAACTCAAAAAAGATATTTATGATTTAAGAATTTATTCTTTAGAATTAAATGAAACCCCTTTTGATAACCATGCATTTGATTTTTCTTTTGATACAATAACAATGAGTAAAAAGAGCGTTAAAACGATTTTAAAAACCCCAAAAATTATTAAAGAGGGGTATTTTGTGCATGTTTGCAATATTTATGAGAATAAGGGGGATTTTTTAGTGGAATTGAGCATGGGGGATTTTAATTGGCCTGTGCGTTTGTTTGTTTTATTGGCAGAAAACCAGATTTTTTACCTCAATAAAAGCCCCTTAAAAACCTTAAACAACCACAAAGCGCATCTTTTGCTTCAAAATATCCTAAGCCAAAAGGGAATTGGATGAGTGTGATCATCGCAGCGAATAATCTATGCTTACAATACCAGCAAAACGAACCGGTCATTAAGCATGCCAATTTGCGCATCAAACGGAAGGATTTTGTGTTCATTTCAGGGCCTAGCGGGAGTGGTAAAAGCACGCTTTTGCGTTCATTCTATGGGGATTTAAAACTTTTTAGCGGTAAATTAGAAGTTTGCAACATCAACATGAACAACGCTTCAAAAGCAACTATTTTAGATTTGCGTAAAAATATTGGCGTGGTTTTCCAAGATTATAAATTGATCCAAGATTACACGATTGAGCAAAACATCAAACTACCAATGGTGATTTGTGGCGTTAAAAAAGAAGAATGCCACTTGCAGCTAGAAAAACTTTTAGGGCATATTGATTTACGCCATAAGGCTAACCGCTACCCCAAAGAACTCAGCGGAGGCGAACAACAGCGAGTGGCTATGGCTAGGGCTATGGCAAACTGCCCTGAACTCATTTTAGCCGATGAACCTACTGGGAATTTAGACGATTATTCTAGCGATAAAATCTGGAGCCTATTAAGGGGCATGAACACGCAATTAAACGCTACGATCGTGGTGGTTACGCACAAATTCCCTAAAAATTTTAGCGCTTATCACCGAAAATTTTATATAGAAGATGGGGAAGTTTATGAATACTCTTAAAAAGCATTTAGCCTTTATCATTCCCCTAGTAGCGTTATTGTTTAGCTTGGAGTGCGTGTTATTTATCAATCAAGCGATAGAGCAAAAAGAAAAAAAATTGATTGAAGATTATTCGGTCGTGTTGGCCAGTGCGCAAAAATTAAGCTTGGAATTGTTGCGTCAAAATTTTAGCGAAATCATAGCGTTGAAAGAAATTGATCCTAATTATTCTTTAGAACCTCTTCAAAAAACCTTAGGCACAGACGGGCTTAAGGAATTAAGAAAAAATTTACCCTTTTTTTATTCTTTACAACTTTCCACATTCCCCACTCAAGAGCGTTTGGAAAACATTAAAGAAAAATTGCTCAAAATCCCTGGCGTTCAAAAAGTTGAAGTCTTTGCCAAAACTTACATGCAAGTGTATGATCTCTTGAGTTTTATTAAAGCAGCGGTCTATATCTTTGCGTTAGTGGTCTTTGTCTTATCGGTTTTATTGATGTTTAAGCAAGTCCGCATCTGGATCTATCAATACCATGAGAGGTTAGAGATCATGGATTTATTAGGGGCTTCGGTGTCTTTTAAAAACGGGTTTTTGTATAAAATAGCTTTAATGGATTCTTTAATCGCTAGTTTTTTAGCCCCCATGCTCATGCTTTATATCACTTCGCAAAAAGGTTTTGAAAAAACGATGGATACTTTGGGTATTATAGGAGGTGCGTTTGTTTTAAACCATTTTTTATGGGGACTGCTTTTTAGCCTTGTGGTCTCATTTGTTTCTGTTTTACTTGTAGCTTGGAGGACTAGACATGTATAAATTAGGGGTGTTTTTGTTAGCCACCTTACTATCAGCTAACACGCAAAAAGTGAGCGATATTGCTAAAGATATCCAACATAAAGAAACCCTTTTGAAAAAAACCCATGAAGAAAAAAACCAACTGAACAGCCGTTTGAGTTCTTTAGGCGAAGCGATCCACTCTAAAGAGCTTCAAAAAGCTGAGATGGAGCGCCAAATGATCGCCTTAAAAAAGAGTCTTGAAAAAAATCGTAACGAAAGTTTGGCGCAAGAAAAAGTCCTAACTAACTACCGCAAGTCTTTAGATCATTTGCAAAAACAGCGATCGTTTTTACAAAAGAGGGTGTTTGATACGCTTTTACAAGATTTCCTTTTTTCACAAGCCCTAAAGGGGCAGAATTTAGCCTCTTCTAATGATGTTGTTTTGCAAGTAGCGTTTGAAAACTTGCACCAAAGCACTCTGTCTAAAATGTCGCAACTAAGCCAAGAAGAAAAAGATCTCAATACGCAAGCTTTAAAAGTCAAAAGCAGCATTCAAAAAATCTCATCTGTCATAGATGAGCAAAAAACTCGTGAAGTAACCTTAAGATCCTTGCAAACCGAACAAAATAAGCTCATTTTGAGCATGCAAAAAGACTATGCGATCTATAACCAACGCCTAACCCTTTTAGAAAAAGAGCGCCAGAATTTAAACGCTCTTTTAAAACGCTTGAATATCATCAAACAAAATAGGGAAAATGAAGAGAGGGTCAGTTTGAAAAAATCTTCTCAAGCCTTAGAAGTCAAACAAGTGGCTAGCTCTTATCAAAATATCAACACCACGAGCTATAACGGGCCAAAAACGATCGCTCCTTTGAACGATTATGAAGTGGTGCAAAAATTTGGCCCCTATATTGATCCGGTTTATAATTTAAAAATTTTTAGCGAGTCTATCACGCTAGTGTCAAAAACCCCAAACGCTTTGGTGCGTAATGTTTTGGACGGGAAAATCGTGTTCGCTAAAGAAATCAACATGCTTAAAAAAGTCGTTATCATTGAGCATAAAAACGGCATCCGCACGATTTATTCTCAACTAGATAAAATCGCCCCCACCATTAAAAGCGGCATGCGGATCCAAAAAGGCTATGTTTTAGGGCGCATTGAGCAACGCTTGGGCTTTGAAGTTACCATGAGAGAAAAGCACATTAACCCCTTAGAACTCATCGCACGCAATTAAGATTTAACAAATCATTTTTATTGCCGATATTGGCTAAAGAGTTTATGCAAACAAATAAATCATTATACTTGTAGGCATGGAGAAATTTGGAGGTTTTTATGGTCAATGAAGTTCAAGAGGTTGGGATTCCCACATCTCACACAAGCGTTCAAACAACCCCCACAAAAGAGACTAATCGCACAAATACGATAAACACTATTGATGAATCTAAGACAACAATAGACCCTGATCAATACAAACCCAAACTGGAATTATTGAGCGAGCGTCTGAATGAAGAAATGAAACGCATTGGCACGAATATTAATTTTAGTTATAACGATACGATCAAAGGGTTAGTGGTTTCAGTCAAAGACGCTAATGGGAATAAGGTGATAAGAGAAATACCCTCTAAAGAAGCCGTGGAGCTTATGCAAAGAATGCACGATGTGATAGGCATTATCTTTGATAAAAAAGGCTAAAGATTAGAGGTAAAACATGGCAATAGGTTCATTAAGCTCATTAGGGCTTGGCAGTAAGGTTTTGAATTACGATGTGATTGACAAGCTCAAAGACGCCGATGAAAAAGCGTTAATCGCCCCCTTAGACAAGAAAATGGAACAAAATGTTGAAAAACAAAAAGCCCTTGTAGAAATCAAAACGCTCCTTTCAGCTCTAAAAGGTCCGGTTAAAACGCTTTCAGATTATTCCACTTATATCAGCAGGAAAAGCAATGTTACAGGCGATGCGTTGAGCGCGAGCGTGGGGGCTGGCGTGCCTATTCAAGACATTAAAGTGGATGTGCAAAATTTAGCGCAAGGCGATATTAACGAATTAGGGGCGAAATTTTCTTCAAGAGACGATATTTTTAGCCAAGTGGATACCACGCTCAAGTTTTACACGCAAAACAAGGACTACGCCGTTAATATTAAAGCAGGAATGACTTTAGGCGATGTGGCTCAAAGCATCACGGACGCTACCAACGGCGAAGTGATGGGCATTGTGATGAAAACAGGAGGGAATGACCCCTACCAATTAATGGTGAATACCAAAAACACCGGCGGAGACAACCGAGTCTATTTTGGTTCACACCTCCAATCCACGCTCACTAACAAAAACGCCCTTTCTTTGGGGGTTGATGGAAGCGGAAAAGGTGAAGTGAGTTTGAATTTAAAGGGGGCTGATGGGAACATGCATGAAGTCCCTATCATGCTAGAGCTCCCTGAAAGCGCTTCTATCAAACAAAAAAATACCGCAATCCAAAAAGCGATGGAGCAGGCTTTAGAAAATGACCCTAATTTTAAAGATTTGATCGCTAATGGGGATATTTCCATAGACACTCTTCATGGGGGGGAATCTTTAATCATTAATGACAGGCGTGGGGGAAACATTGAAATTAAAGGGAGCAAGGCTAAAGAGCTTGGGTTTTTGCAAACCGCCACCCAAGAAAGCGATTTGTTAAAAAGCTCTCGCACGATAAAAGAGGGTAAATTAGAAGGGGTAATTAGCTTGAATGGTCAAAAACTGGATTTAAAAGCCTTAACCAAAGAGGGCAACACCAGCGAAGAAAACACAGACGCTATCATTCAAGCGATCAACGCTAAGGAAGGCTTGAGTGCGTTTAAAAACGCCGAAGGCAAGCTTGTGATCAATTCTAAAACCGGAATGCTAACCATTAAGGGCGAGGACGCTTTAGGCAAGAATAGTTTGAAGGATTTGGGTTTAAATGCTGGCATGGTGCAATCTTATGAAGCTTCACAAGACACGCTTTTTATGTCTAAGAATTTACAAAAAGCGAGCGATTCAGAATTCACTTATAATGGGGTGAGCATCACACGCCCCACTAATGAGATCAATGATGTGATTAGCGGGGTTAATATCACTTTAGAGCAAACCACAGAGCCTAATAAGCCTGCCATTATCAGCGTGAGCAGAGACAATCAAGCCATTATAGGCAGCCTTAAAGAATTTGTCAAAGCCTATAATGAGCTTATCCCTAAATTAGATGAAGACACTCGTTATGACGCTGACACTAAAATCGCTGGGATTTTTAACGGCGTAGGCGATATTCGCACCATTAGATCCTCTCTTAATAATGTGTTTTCTTATAGTGTGCATACGGATAATGGGGTAGAAAGCTTGATGAAATACGGGCTTAGTTTAGACGATAAGGGCGTGATGAGTTTAGATGAGGCTAAATTGAGTAGTGCGCTAAACTCTAATCCTAAAGCGACTCAAGATTTTTTCTATGGGAGCGATAGCAAGGATATGGGGGGCAGAGAAATCCACCAAGAGGGCATTTTTTCTAAATTCAATCAAGTCATCGCCAATCTCATAGATGGAGGGAACGCTAAATTAAAGATTTATGAAGATTCCCTAGACAGAGACGCTAAAAGCCTGACCAAAGACAAAGAAAACGCTCAAGAGCTTCTAAAAACCCGCTACAACATCATGGCGGAGCGCTTTGCGGCTTATGATAGCCAAATCTCTAAAGCGAATCAAAAATTCAATTCCGTGCAAATGATGATCGATCAAGCGGCGGCTAAAAAGAATTAAAAAAACAGAGAGTTATCAATTTTAAAGGATAAAGGAACATTATGCAATACGCTAACGCTTATCAAGCCTACCAGCATAACCGAGTGAGTGTGGAGTCCCCAGCAAAACTCATTGAAATGCTTTATGAAGGGATTTTAAGATTTTCTTCGCAAGCCAAACGCTGTATTGAAAATGAAGACATTGAAAAAAAGATTTATTATATTAACAGGGTTACGGATATTTTCACGGAATTGTTGAATATTTTAGATTATGAAAAAGGGGGGGAAGTGGCGGTGTATCTTACGGGCTTATACACCCATCAAATCAAAGTTTTAACGCAGGCCAATGTGGAAAATGATGCGAGTAAGATTGATTTGGTGTTGAATGTGGCTAGGGGGTTGTTAGAAGCTTGGAGGGAAATCCATTCAGATGAACTCGCCTAATGCGTTATTAGATTCCTTTAAAATCGCTCTTGTTAAAAAAGATTCTAAGCAAGCCTTTTCATTGATAGAGCGCCTTTCTTTAGAGCAAATAAAAAGCTTAGATTTAGACACACTTTTAAGCCTTAAGGAAATGATAGCCCAAAGCATTGAACTATTAGAAAAAGAAAAAGAAGAACTGCAAGCACAAATGCATAAGGCTAAGAAGATCCAAAAATTTTTGTCTTAAGATTTTTTAAACTACGATACAATAAAAGCACTATTTTTATTGAAGGCTAAAGATTGTCTGAACCCATAGATAGATTCACGCGCATAAGGTGGTTGTTTAAAAACGATTTTGAAAAAATCCGTCAACAAAGGGTTTTAATCTGTGGCGTGGGGGGCGTTGGGGGCTTTGCGCTAGACGCTTTGTATCGTGTGGGGATAGGGCAAATCACTATCATTGATAAAGATGTGTTTGATGTTACCAATCAAAACCGCCAGATTGGATCAGAAAGGATAGGAGAATCTAAAGTGTTGGTGTTGCAGGATCTCTATAAGGGCGTTCAGGCTTTGAATTTGCATGTAGATGAAGCGTTTTTAAATTCATTTAATTTTAGAGATTATGATTACATTTTAGATTGCATGGACGATTTGCCTATTAAAACAAGCTTGGCGATAAAATGTCAAAATTTCGCTTACGGGAAGTTTATCAGCTCTATGGGGAGCGCGAAACGCTTGAACCCTAAACACATCCAAGTAAGGAGCGTGTGGGAAAGCTATGGCGATAAATTCGGGCGTAAATTTAGGGATTTTTTAAAAAAACGCCGCTTTAAAGGGGATTTTAAAGTGGTTTTTAGCCCTGAAGTTCCGCATTGCATAGAGCTTGGGAGTTTTAATGCGGTTACGGCGAGTTTTGGTTTGCAAATAGCGAGTGAAGTCGTGCAAGACATTATCAAATAAAATATTACTAATGAAAGGAAGTGGAATGAAAGATTATGAAGACGAATTGGAAGATTTTGAAGAAGAAGAATTAGAGGGCTTTGAAGAAGAAGATGAAGAGTATGGGGATTATAAGAATGTCTATGATGATGACGATTATGAAGACTATAACTCTGATTATGAAGAAGAGTGAAAAATGATTTATGTAGGCGTCCTCCAGCATGCTTATTGTGGCTCTAGAAAAAAAACCATAGAGCATACAGCGAACTTGCTTGAACAAGCGCTAAAAAAACACCCTAAGACCAATTTGGTGGTGTTGCAAGAATTAAACCCTTATAGTTATTTTTGCCAGAGCGAAAACCCTAAATTTTTTGATTTGGGCGAATATTTTGAAGAAGATAAGGCTTTTTTTAGCACTTTAGCCCAAAAATTCCAAGTGGTGCTTATCGCTTCTTTATTTGAAAAGCGCGCTAAAGGATTGTATCACAATAGCGCTGTTGTGTTTGAAAAAGATGGCTCAATCGCTGGAGTGTATCGCAAAATGCACATCCCTGATGACCCGGGTTTTTATGAAAAATTTTATTTCACGCCGGGGGATTTGGGCTTTGAGCCTATTGTTACAAGCGTGGGGAAATTAGGGCTTATGGTGTGCTGGGATCAGTGGTATCCTGAAGCGGCAAGGATTATGGCTTTAAAAGGGGCAGAAATTTTAATCTATCCTAGCGCGATAGGGTTTTTAGAAGAAGATTCTAACGAAGAAAAAAAGCGTCAGCAAAACGCATGGGAGACGATCCAAAGAGGGCATGCGATCGCTAATGGCTTGCCTTTGATTGCGACTAACAGAGTGGGCGTAGAGTTAGATCCTAGCGGCGCGATTAAGGGGGGCATTACTTTTTTTGGCTCTAGTTTTGTGGTGGGGGCTTTGGGCGAATTTTTAGCTAAAGCGAGCGATAAAGAAGAGATTTTGTATGCGGAAATTGATTTAGAACGCACCGAAGAAGTGCGCCGAATGTGGCCGTTTTTGAGAGACAGGCGCATTGATTTTTATAACGATTTGTTGAAACGCTATATCTAATCAGTCAGTCAATTTAAAATTTAAGGTTAGAAAGGATTAAACATGGTAGGTGTGGTTTTTTGCGCTAAACAAGTGCAAAAATTCTATCATTTTTGCACGGTATTTTCATTTTAACAAGGAGCAAAAATGCTAGAAAATAGCTCTATATGGAGCAATCCTGCCTTTGTGGCTATCATTTGCATGTGCGTTCTTAGCCTTTTAAGGCTCAATGTCATGCTTTCTATGATTAGCGCCACTCTCATAGCAGGACTTATGGGAGGGCTTGGAATCACAGAGAGTTTTAATATGATGATAGACGGCATGAAAGGCAATTTAAACATCGCTTTAAGCTACATCCTTTTAGGGGCTTTAGCGGTAGCGATCGCTAAAAGCAATCTCATTAAAGTCGCTTTGAATAAATTAATAGGCTTGATGGATTACAAGCGATCCACTTTTTGCTTTTTGATCGCTTTCATCGCATGTTTTTCGCAAAATTTAGTGCCGGTGCATATCGCTTTTATCCCTATTTTAATCCCCCCTCTTTTGCATTTAATGAATCGGCTAGAATTGGATAGAAGAGCGGTCGCTTGCGCTTTAACTTTTGGCTTGCAAGCCCCCTACTTGGTGCTTCCTGTAGGGTTTGGCTTGATTTTTCAAACCACCATTTTAGAGCAATTAAAAGCTAATGGCGTTAGCGCTACCCTAGCGCAAATCACAGGAGTGATGTGGATAGCAGGGTTAGCGATGGTTGTTGGGCTGCTTGTGGCTGTATTAACGCTATACAAAAAACCCAGGCGCTACAAAGAAAAATCTTTTAACATAGAAAATTACGATTCGCTTAAATTAAACTACCATGACTATTTGACTTTTATAGGGATTGTCGTGGCGTTTGTGATCCAATTAGCCACCGATTCGATGCCTTTAGCCGCCTTTTTAGCGTTAGCGATCATCTTACTGGGCCGTGGCATTAAGTTTAAAGAAACAGACTCGCTTATGGATGATAGCGTGAAAATGATGGCGTTTATCGCTTTTGTGATGTTAGTGGCTAGCGGGTTTGGAGAAGTGTTGCAAAAAGTGCATGCGATAGAGGGCTTAGTGAATGCGATCACAAGCATAGTCCAAGGGAAGCTTTTAGGGGCTTTTTTAATGCTTGTTGTAGGGCTTTTTATCACTATGGGGATAGGGACTTCTTTTGGCACTATTCCTATCATCGCTGTGTTTTATGTCCCTTTATGCGCGAAATTAGGTTTTAGCATAGAATCTACGATTTTACTCATCGGCATAGCCGCAGCTTTAGGCGATGCGGGCTCACCGGCTAGCGATAGCACCATGGGGCCCACTTGTGGGCTTAACGCAGACAACCAACACAATCATATCTATGACACATGCGTGCCGACTTTTTTAGTCTATAACCTCCCTTTGATTGTTTTTGGAGTTCTTGGAGCGTTACTATTAGGCTAATCTATCAAGTTAAGAAAATCTTTTCTTTAGCCTTACCCTCTGGGATCAATGCTTTTTTAGATGTGCTAGTGGTCGCGCTCTCGGTTTTTTTTGTGGGCAAGATTTCGCACCATCACATTGTGGCTTTAGGGGTGGGTTTGCAATTTTTGATGCTTTTTTATGGCATCAATACGATTTTATACACCGGCACTAACGCTATTCTTTCTAGACTTGTGGGGGCTAGGGATTTTACTCAAATCAATCACGCTTTTTCAAGTATTTTTATAGGGGCGTTTGTGATTTGTTTGGGCGTGCTGTTTGTTTCTTATTTTTTGATTGAGCCTTTTTTAAATTGGATGCGATTACAAGATCCTTCGCGCCAATTGACGCAAGATTATTTAGAAGTCTTAGTGATCGCGCTACCGAGTATTTTTTTAAAAAATGTTTTAGTTTCAGCGCTCGCTAGCTTTTCAGACACCCTAACCCCCTTTATTGTCAAAACCATCATGGTCATCGCATGCATTTTCTTGAATCAAGCCTTGATTTTTGGGGATTTTGGTTTTAAAGAAATGGGGATTGTAGGCTCTGCTTTAGCGAATGTGGTTATCTCTTATTGGGAATTACTCACGCTTGGCGTTTGGATACAAATCAAAAAAATCCCTTTAAAATTCAAAATAACCTTTCATTTTTCTTTTTTAAAAACCATGTTTAGAGTGGGTTGGCCGGCCGGGTTTGAGCGCTTATTGAGCTTATTTTCTTTAATCCTCTTATCCAAATTTGTAGCGGGCTATGGGGATAAAGTGTTAGCGGGCATGCAAATAGGCATTAGGGTTGAAACCTTTTCGTTCATGCCCGGATTTGGGTTTATGATCGCAGCGATGGTTTTAACAGGGCAAAATTTAGGAGCGAACAAGCCAAAAATCGCCACAGAATACGCGCATTTGATTTTAAAAATTTCTATGGGTTTAATGGGGGTTTTAGGGATTGTTTTAGTCTTATTCGCTAAAGAATTTGCGAGCCTTTTTTCTCAAGATGAAGAAGTTTTGGAAGTGGCGCGATCTTATTTGATCGCTGTGGGTCTTTCTCAAGCCCCTTTAATTGGGTATTTTGTGCTGGATGGAGTTTTTAGAGGGGCTGGCATTTCTAAAGTCTCACTCTATATTAACACCCTAAGCTTATGGGGGTTAAGGATCATGCCCATTTACTTGCTTTTAATTTATCATTTTAAGGTGGAATTTATTTTTGTAGTGATCGCATCAGAAACTTTTTTGCGCTCATTCATCTACTATAAAGTTTTTTCTAAAGGCATTTGGAAAAGATGTGGGAAAAAGGCTTGATTATTGCTTGAGCGTAGCGGTCGTTTTGAAACGGCTTTCTCGCACCACTTGCACGCCCACTTCACCCACATACTGAGCGCTCTCTTCTATCTTTTTAGCGATCTTTCTGGCAATAATAGGCACTTGATTGTCCCTGACTTGGTTGGATTTGACAATCACTCTTAATTCTCGCCCGCTCTCCATCGCATACGCTTTTTCCACCCCATCAAATTCTAGTGCGATCTCTTCTAAAGCTTGCATGCGTTTAGCGTATTCTTCATCGCTCTTTCTTCTAGCCCCAGGACGCCCTGCTGAAAGCGCATCAGCCGCGCACACGCTCGCGCACTCTACGCTCATGATCTCTTCATGCCCATGGTGGGCATAAATCGCATTAATCACAACCGAATCTTCTTTATGGCGCTTGCACACCTCAACCCCTAAATTCACATGATCTCTCCCAAGCTCTTGGGTGAGCGCTTTACCAATATCATGCAAAATACCGGCTCTTCTGGCGAGTTTTTTATCCCCCCCAAGCTGCTCTGCAATCAAGCCGGCTAAAAGAGCGACTTCTTTAGAATGCTGTAAGGCGTTTTGCCCAAAACTAGAGCGATAACGCATTTTACCTATTAAAATTTTAAGCTCATCTTCCATAGCCCCAAGCTCTAATTCTAGCACCACGCTCTCCCCTTCAGAAAGCAATTCTTTTTCCATGTTGCGCGCGACTCTATGATAAACCTCTTCAATCCTATTAGGCTGGATACGGCCGTCTTCTATTAAAATTTTAAGCGTCTCGCTCGCTACTTCACGCCGATAAAGATTGAAACTGGACAAACACAATTCGCTACTATCTTCGCTAAATTCTATATCCACCCCACTGACTTTTTTAAACGCTTCAATATTTTTCCCGTCTTTGCCTATCACACGACCGATATAATCTGAGCAAGGCAAAGCGATACGAGTTGTTAAATTCTCTGTCGCATAATTACCCGCAAAACGGGCTGTCGCTTCCGCTAAAATGGCATACGATTTTTTCTTGCCCTCTTCTTTGGCTTCTTTTTCATAACGCCTAATCAAAGCACTTTTTTGCGCTTCCAATTCTTCTTCTAATTGCTCTAAAATCATGCTTTTAATTTCATCTTTAGTATAAGCCATGTAATTGAGCATCGCATCTAACGCTTTGGCTTGAGCTTCTTTACAAACAGTGCACTGTCTTTTAAAATTTTCCCTCTCTTGTTCTAAAATTTGGCGTTCTTTTTCAAGCTCTTTTTTTTCCTTTTCCAAATAGCGTTTTTCATCTCTTACAAATTCTTTGTGCTGCACTTCTAAATGCTTCAAATGCGCTTCTTTTTTTTCAAAATAGGTTTGGAGTTGCAAATTCTTGTTTTCATATTGCTGTTGCAACTTGCATTCTTGGCTTTTCATGCGCATCTCTTCAGCTTCCACAAAAGATTTCGCTTGAAACTCCATCAATTTGGCTTTAGCTGAAGCGCCTTTTAAAACGGCTTGCGCTCTAGCATAATAGATCTTTTTCATCACATAATACATGGCTAGAGCGGTAATCAAACACGCTACCAAGACTTCTAATGAAATGTAAATTAACCCCATGCTCATAATGTTTCCTTTTATTATTCTTCATAACGATACGAGCATTCATATAAAGATCCGCTTCAATGTCATGGGCATCTGTAAGAACACCATTAGCTATCGCTAACTCCCTACTCACAAACACGATTAAGGGGCGTTTTAGTTGCCTTTTGAATAATGGGGGCAAACTCCTATCATACATGCCTAGCCCAAAACCCACGCGCCTAAAGCTTGTATCCATTCCTAAAATCGGCACGACAATACAATCCAATTCTAGCTTATAATAGCGCGACAAACTCGGCTCATCAAACCACCCCAAACGCCCTAAGGGCAACCTAAAGGGCGCGATAGTAAAACCCTCTTTAGAAAAATTAGCGCCTTTTTTGATGCTTTTAGGCAACCACACGCGCTTATTTTTTTGTCTTAACCTAAAAATCAAAGGCCTAATATCAAGCTCATGCCCTAACGGGCTATACAATAAAATATTTTGATAATCTTTGAGTTTCCAAAACAAAAGCTTGCAAGCCAATTTATCCCTGACTGCTTTATCTTTTGCTTTAGCCCTTTTCAAGCGTTCTTTACAAAAATCTCTAAAAATCGTTTTAATGGTTATAATCCTTAAATTTTAGACTTACATTATAGTATAATTTTAGGTTATTAGTTACCATTTTATTATTCTTAAGGATGTGTTTATAATGAGAATTAAGGCTTATTTTTTGCGTTTTATCGCGCTGGTTTTGATCGTTTTGTTGGGTTTTAACGCTTGTAAAAATTCCCAAAAACCTCAAGATTCTCAAAACAATACCACCCAACAAGATAGCCCTAAAACCTACACCGCTATGGATTTGAATAACCAAGAATACACGATTACAGGCGATTTAGATTCTCTCAATATCAGCCCGGATTCCAACACCCCTACCCTATTGATTTTAAGTGCTTTAGATAATTCTTTAAAAGATTACGCCCCCACCTTTAACGTCTTAAAAAAAACTTTTAAAGATCGTTTGAGGGTGCTTATTTTACTCAATCAACCCTATTCAAGCGATGCAATCAAAGACTTTATTGTGCCTTCTCAAACTGATTTGATGATTTTAAACCCTAAAGATACCGCTCTTTTTGATCATTTAAACCATAACACTTTAAACCATTCTTTTAACATGCTCTTATATGACAAACACCAATTGATTAAAATGTATCAGGGGATCGTGCCAGCAGAAATGCTCCAATTTGATATTTCACACTTAAAGGATTAAAAATTATGTTTAATTTTTTCAAAAAAATTGTCAATAAAATTAAAGGCGAAGAGGTTAAAGAAAAAAAGCGTGAAAATATTCCTAAAGAGGAATTAGAAGAAATTTTGATCGGCTTTGACATCCAATACGATTTGATAGAGAACTTGTTACAGCATTTAGGCGATTTGGTTACGCCCAAGCAATTAGAAGTCGCTTTGTTGCGTTTTGTGCGTGGGGAAAGTTATTATGATAAAACCCGCCTAAAAACTATCACCACAAAGCCCTTAGTGCACTTAATCGTTGGGGTTAATGGGGCGGGCAAAACCACCACGATCGCCAAACTCGCCAAGCTCTCTTTAAAACAGCATAAAAAAGCGCTTTTAGGGGCAGGCGATACCTTTAGAGCGGCCGCAGTCAAACAGCTCCAGTTATGGGGCGAAAAGCTTAACATTCAAGTCATTAGCGCTAAAGAAGGGAGCGATCCAAGCTCTCTAGCTTACAACACCATAGAAAGCGCGATCGCTAAAAATATAGATGAAGTTTTTATAGACACCGCCGGGAGGCTGCACAACCAGACCAACCTTAAAAACGAGCTTTCTAAAATCGCGCGCACCTGCTCTAAAGTTTTAAAAGACGCCCCCTTTTATAAATTCCTTATTTTAGACGGCACGCAAGGGAGTTCTGGGCTAACGCAAGCGAAGATTTTCCATGAGACTTTGGCACTAGACGGCGTGATCATGACTAAGCTTGATGGCACTTCTAAAGGCGGAGCGATTTTAAGCGTGCTGTATGAGTTGAAATTACCCATTCTTTATTTAGGAATGGGCGAAAAAGAAGACGATTTGATCGCTTTTGATGAAGAACGCTTTATAGAAGACTTGGTTGATGCGGTGTTTGTGGAACAATAAAAAATACAACTATACCAAATGCATAAGTATAACATGAACAGTATGATTAAGCAACCTTATGATGAGTTCAATGTTTTCTATAAGGGCGATGATAAAGCACCTTTTGAAAGATTTATTCGAAGAATTAAGATTAAAACATTGCAAAAATAATATAGAAGTTATTACCAATATAGTAAAATAGGAGTTTTAAACTCCTATAACCTTATTCTGAGCACCTATTAATTATATTGTCGTTTTTAATGCCTAATTTATTATATATATCTTCTATTCTTACTTTTTTGATAAAATCACAATGTTTAGTAAGGCTACTCTCTATTTTTTGTTCGAGATCTTCAAAAAGAATAATTTCTGTTTGAATTCCATTTGTTCTAGCCAATTTTAAAGCCGGAGACATATCAGAGTCATATCCTATTAAAACCACTTTTTCTACAAAATGTTTTAAGGAAATTTCTAACATATCTATTCCAAGGAGCATATCTACTTGTTTTTGAATTTCCTCATCACCACGCTTAACAAGCTTCCCAAGTCTCAAAGCAGTATGATTTAAGCGTTCTAGTGTTGACAAGAAATTCAGTATATCTTTCTTTTTGGAATGACTATCTAGTGGTTTTGCTGTGTAAAAGAATATTCTATATAGATTTAACAAGTCTTTCTCATGGTAACTGTCAAAAACACATAAATTACAAAAATCTACAACTTTCTGTGGATTATTGTTGTAATTAAAAAAGAGTTTTTTTTCTCCATGTTTTTTCAAAAACACCTATTCTCAAATTTTCAAAATCAACGAAAATTGCTGTTTTTTGTGTATGGTTCATAATTTTTATCCTTTTTACATGGATAACTAGGACCAGGAATAAATGAGACCCTAGTTGAGTAATATGCTACCTATTATAATAAGTTTTTTGTAAAAAGTCAAACTTATAGATTTTTTATACTTCAATCAATTATTGTTTATAATCGTAGAACTATTGGTGAAATAGAGTCTGTTTTTATAGGATATCAATAACCAAATTTAAAAAGTTATTAGCATTTTTTACAATCAATAGTAAAGAGCTTGACGCTAGTCAAGTGATAGCTTTAAAAAGCGGTCTTCTTGAATTAGGGGTTTTTAGTTGGGGGTTGTAGGGGGAATTATTTCAAAATACCCCTATCCCATTAAGAGAATGAGTTTTATCATAAAATAGAATAACTAAAACCCCTTTTTTTAATAATAAGACTTTGAGTGTTCATATTTAATGAAAATAGAGCTATTTTTAGTCTATTCCGTAATAATAACCCTAAAACTCACATCCATATGGTTTGCTTCTTGCAAAGCGTTGCAAACCTCTGCGTTTTTAGCATAAAACTCCTTCAGTGGGATATGAGAATAAAGCTTTTTGTGCGCTTCATCAACCCTGCAAATTAACGGGCGGGATTCATAAATCTTGCACAGATTCGTTTCTAAATCCAAAAACTTGCACACCCCATTGCCAGCATCAAACCCAATAAGCTCAGCAATCCCGGTGATATTTTTACAGCACAGCCCACAAGAGGTGCAAGGGAAACGATCAAGCTTTTCTTGTGATTCTTTCATCTTTTTATATCCTCACCTTTAAAGCCCTTCATCTTTCAAGCCCCCAAGCGATCCCTTTTCACAAGTTTTCAAGACCTTTTTGCTTGGATTGGATCATCGCCACATTATAATGCCCACTTTTTTGCCCGCTTTCTAGGGCATTCATCTGATTTCGCATGAGATTGAGAGCGTTTTGCGCTTTTTCATTGAGCTTTTGGTGTTCGTCCATGATAGGCGCTTTCAAAAAAGCACTCAAACTAGAGAGCGTTGAAACGGTAACGCAGAGCTGATCTTTTTCTTTTTGATTGTAACGAGAGGTATCGTAGTGATGCTTTTTCATCGTACTAATAGCATCTATGGAGAGCGAGAAGAATATCTTCTCAAATCTTGTAATCTGTTCGATGAAAAGATCTGCCATTTTCCTAACGGCTTGAAACTGATCAACCATCACATCCGCTTTTTTGACGGCTACTTCAACTTGAGAGTAATAAGCCTTGGCATCGTCTCGCTTTTTTTCCATTTCATCAGCACTAATAGCCCCCAAAATAGCGAGTGCAGGAGCTGCTAACAAGCCTCCAAGTACTGCCATACCCGCAAGACCACTCGCAGCGAGCCCTCCACCCAAAATAGCACCAGTAGTAAAACTAGAAATACCTAAACTACCAAAGCCTGCAATCACTCCTGGAGCAGAGTCTCCATCAATACCGTTGGCATTAAGTTGGTTAAGGAGGTTTCGTGCGTCTGAAACCTGGCATTGAATGTCTTGCATGTTGATACCTTCAATAGTGATCCTACTGTGTTTCAATTGGTGGAAATGATCCAAAAAGTTTGAAACGCTATGACTTAAAACACGGAGTTTTTTCTTACCCAATCTCACTAAAGCTTGATTGCGACTAGACTGCGCATTATCAACTTTTCTTTTTGCTTCCTCTTTTAAACTCTCTGCCTTTTTGATAAATTCATCAGCTTCGCAATCGGCATCAAGCGCATCAATCCCTTTTTTAAATCCGTATCCTGCTGCCGCTAGGGCTAACCCTCCTAAAATAAATGGTAATGGCATGTTTTCTCCTTTACATTCTTATGTCTTTATTACTAGTAATCAATTCCCAACCCTCTTTGGAATTATCAAATAACGCCTTTTGACCTAGTCTTTCTTGAATCTTATTATTGACTCCTATGGCCAAATCCGCATCGCCTGCATAAAGCGCACGCTCAAGCTCATCAAAATTCTGATTGAAAAACTTGGTGGTTTCATGAAAATATCGCTCAAACACTTCATTAAATTGATTTTGATACGTCTCTAACAGCTTGATGAGTTCACGGCATTCTCTTTCAATCTCAATACGCCTTTGGCGCGCCAATTTAGCCTCTTCTCTAGCCTTTAGAAAAGCGTTAAAAAAAGTTTCACTCAGAATCGCACCCACAAAGCCCCCAACCAACGCCCCAACCACAGGAATGGGGATGAGCACTTGACCAGCAACTGCCATAGCCCCACTACTTACAAGAGTGGTATTGGCTTTCCCAAGCTGTTTAAGAAGCTCTTTCCCATCAATCTTTCCAGAAAAATAGCGAGTTAAAACCGTAGCATTTGCCACACAAGCACCCACAATCATTGCAGGCACTGAACCCTTGCCAAGGCTTTGGATGACTTTATTAGCGCTGCTTTGCATCAAACCTCCCAAAGATGAGCTTGCAAACGCGCTACCATAACTAAGCACTCCACCCTTTAGGGTAGCAATGGCGGTGTGCTTGATCGCCTTCATAGGATCCTTGCCATTTGCGATACATTCATAGATATTTGTTATTGCTGAGACCCCACCACCTATCAACGCACCGGTTTGTGCGGCGTTCATTCCTGCTTGATGCGAAACGCTGGTAACATCTTTGGCAGTGGAGAGATTTGGGTTCAATCTGGCTTCAATCGCCTCTGCTTTAGTGATGCTCGCAGACCTTGTATTGGCTTTGATTGTTTTGCATTTTTGGAGTCTTCTCTCTAAAATATTGGCTTTTTGGAAATTGCCAAAACTCTTTTGTTTGGCGATCTGAGATTCCAAACTCTTGATCGTAATATTAGCTTCTTTTTGAAAATCCCCAAAAAAATCCTCAGGGATTTTCACCTTCACGCCATTTTCAAAGTATTTTTCATAATCTTTGGATAAGAATTTTTCAAAACACTCCGCACCATTTCTGCCCACAAATTTACTTTGCGTGAGCGTTCCAGGAATGACATTCCCCTTTTTATCCACATTGGCATAATCCACGATTTCGTGGTTCTTACTGGGCGTGGCATAGTCTGGGAAACGCTCTCCGATCTGAGCCTTTTGCGTGCTAGAAAGATCATCATATTGACGCAACCTTCCCATTTTTCCTGCAAGGATATTATTCGCATTAACATGGGCTTGTTCTTTGATTTCCGCAGAATAGCCTGCCTGTTGGTTGATATTTTGATTAGTATAGTTAGGGTTTATCTTCCTTTTTGAGATCTCTTCCAATTTATCCAAGACAGACAGATGCTCTCTATTCGCGCTAGCATAAAGTGCACTCTCTTCGCTAGTTGAACCCATGATAGTGGCATCTGTAATGTTGCTGTATTTTTGTTTTTTCTCTCGATCTTTTTTCATGGCTCAACTCCAAAAACGAGAGATTTAAAAAGAGCGAGAGATTTGGGGGATTCTAAAAAATTTAGGGTAGGCTTATAAGTAACCCCTCCCCCCCGAAAGACCGGAAACTAAAAAAGCCGGAAATAAAAAACGCTAGGACTTTTTCCATAAAGACCTCCTTATCGTTTGATCCTAGCCATTATAACCAAAAATCCTAAACAAACCGCCTTATTTTTAATAAAAAGGTTTAAAATGATAAATATTTTACTCCCCTACCCCCCTGTGTAGTAAAACGCCCTTGTGGGAGTGTCGTTATTTTTATCATTCCACATGTTTTTTTCTGGTTTATTGATGACAGATTGTTTTAAAAGCCTTTTCATCATTTTTGTATCCTTATTCATGATCGCTTCTTTAGCGTCTATGGCGTCTTGATAGTATAAACATGGGCAAATCTTGCCATCAGAAGCCAAACGGATACGATTGCAAGATTGGCAAAAATCATCGCTATGCGGAGCGATAATGCCAAATTGATAGCCATTTTCTAGCGTGTAGATTTTAGAAGACCCTTGTTTAGGTTTTTCTGTTTCAATGATTTTGTATTTTTGAGCGATCAAATCTAAAATTTCTTCCTCTTTCAAGCCTTTAACCAAACTTTTAGCATGCGTATTTTCCATAAATTCAATGTAGCGGATTTGTATATGCCTGTTTTTTGCGTATTCTAAAAGCTCTAAGATTTCATCATCATTAACGCTTTTCACCACAACCGTGTTTAATTTGAGTTTTAAACCCACTTTCAAGGACTCTTCAATCCCTTCCAGAGTATTTTTAAGAGCGTCTTTTTGAGAGATTTTTAAAACCCTATCGCTTTTTAAAGAATCCAATGAAACATTCACCCGTGATAACCCGGCATCTTTTAAACCCTTAGCCATTTTTTTGAGTAAAAAACCATTAGTGCTTAAAACTAACGCCACTTCCTTATTATAAGCGTGCAATTTAGCGATAAACTCGTCTAAACCCTTGCGTAATAGCGGCTCCCCACCCGTGATTCTAATTTTTTTAACGCCCTCATCAATGGCAATTTTAAGAAATTCTAAAACATTATCCAAAGGCAATAATTCTTCATCATCAAAAAAATCTAATGGCGTAGCAGGCATGCAATACTGACACCTGAAATTGCATTGTTTGGTTACAGACACCCTAATATAATCAATAACCCTATTAAAACTATCTACTAACACTCCCTTTATCCCTTATGCCCTTTATTTAAGCTTTTAGTGTAACATAATAAACCATAACTTAACAACATCAAACATGGATAAATCTTTTGAAAAACCCTATCATTGATAACATTCCTTGCGTTTTATTAGCTGGGGGCAAAAGCTCTCGTTTCATCATCAATGACGTTCAAATCAATAAGGCTCTTGCGCCTTTAAAATCGTATCCTAGCCTTTTAGAATACCAATACTCGCGCCTTTTAAAACTTTTTAAACAAGTCATTATCAGCGCGAAAAAATCTTACGAATTAAACGCTCCCTATCTTTTAGAAAAAGAGAGCGGCCTTTTTTCACCCCTTTTTGGCATTCATAACGCTTTTTTAACGCTGCAAACCCCTTATATTTTTTTTATCGCCATAGATGCACCTTTAGTGTCCTTTGAGAGCATTAAGGCTCTTTGTGGGATTAAAAACTTTAGCGTAGTCTATGCTAAAAGCCCTACAAAAGAACATTATTTGATTTCTCTGTGGCATCAAAATACCCTTAACGCTCTTTGTTACGCCCTTAAAACACAAAATTATCGCTTGAGCGATCTTGTGAAAAACACCTCTTCTATCGCTATCCATTTTAATCAAGAAGAAGAATTTTTAAACCTCAACACCCTAAAAGACTATGAATTAGCCGTTCAAATTTTAAAAAAGAGGGCCAATGGCTGAAGAAGAAAAAACCGAACTCCCTAGCGCGAAAAAAATCCAAAAAGCCAGAGAAGAAGGCAATGTGCCTAAGAGCATGGAAGTGGTGGGGGTTTTAGGGTTATTGGCTGGGCTAGTGAGTATTTTTGTTTTTTTTATATGGTGGGTGGATGGCTTTAGCGAAATGTATCGCCATGTGTTGAAAGATTTTTCCCTAGATTTCAGTAAAGAAAGCGTTCAAGAGCTGTTTAACCAACTGGCTAAAGACACTTTTTTATTGCTTTTACCTGTTTTAATCATTTTAGTGGTGGTGGCGTTTTTATCTAATGTCTTGCAATTTGGCTGGCTCTTTGCCCCTAAAGTCATTGAGCCTAAATTTTCTAAAATCAACCCTATCAATGGCGTCAAAAACCTTTTTTCTTTAAAAAAGCTCCTTGATGGGAGTTTGATCACCTTAAAAGTTTTTTTAGCTTTTTTTCTGGGGTTTTTCATCTTTTCCTTATTTTTAGGGGAATTAAACCATGCGGCTCTTTTGAATTTGCAAGGCCAGTTATTGTGGTTTAAAAGCAAGGCGTTACTGCTCATTTCTTCGCTTTTATTTTTATTTTTTGTCTTGGCTTTTATAGATTTAGCGATCAAACGCCGCCAATACACCAACTCTTTAAAAATGACTAAACAAGAAGTTAAGGACGAATACAAACAACAAGAAGGGAACCCAGAAATCAAAGCCAAAATCCGCCAAATGATGGTGAAAAACGCCACGAATAAAATGATGCAAGAAATCCCTAAAGCCAATGTCGTGGTTACTAACCCTACCCATTATGCCGTCGCTCTCAAATTTGATGAAGAACACCCAGTGCCTGTGGTAGTCGCTAAAGGCACGGATTATTTAGCCATTAGGATTAAGGGTATCGCTAGAGAGCATGACATAGAAATTATAGAAAATAAAACGCTCGCTAGAGAGCTTTATAGAGATGTGAAATTAAACGCTACCATACCAGAAGAATTGTTTGAAGCGGTAGCGATTGTCTTTGCGCAAGTGGCTAAATTAGAACAAGAACGCCAAAAACAAAAGATCATTAAATCTCTTTAAGATTTTTAAACCCGCTTTTAAGCCCTAAAAAGACACTCAATCAAGGACACTCAAAAAACTTTAGCTATCCCTATTTGAGCTTTAAATCTTATGCTCCAAACGCCTTAAAGTGTTATGGATGTATTCTAAAAGCCACCCCAACAAGCCTAAAAAGTAAAAACCCAATCGCATGCCATAGTATTCTTTAGTTTGAATGAACATGCTAGAGCATAGCACCACCACGCTAAGCCCCACGATCAAAATAAGCGTGTTAGCGTATTCATACAACCCAAAAAGGCGTTTATGATAGATTAAAACCAGTATCAATAAAATAAGAGCGAGTATAAAAAGGGAAAAATCCACACAATCAGACACGTTTAAAAATCTAAAACTCTGTAAAGAAGAAGCAAAAATCCACACGATGCAAATATTCATAGAGGGCAAGAAAGATTGCTTCATGCTAGCCCCTAAAAAACGCCACAATAAAGTCGCTAACAGTGCAAAATAGAAAATATAAAGCGCTATTAAAGAATGTTTAACAGGAAAATTCCAAGCGTAGAAAGAAAGGCATAAGATCCCTACGCAAGCGCATTTTTGGCGCGTGAGGGTGAAAGGCTTTAGAATAAGCACAAGCAGATAAATTAAAGAAACGCCTATTAGCCCCAAGTAATCTAATTTGACAATGAAATCATAAACATGGTTTTCAAACAAAAAAAACAATTGCGAAAAATCATCGCTGAAATGCGAAAGCAATAAAGTTTCCACATTGAACAAAAACAACAAAAAAAACAATGAAGAAAAAACGACTTTATGCGTGTATATTTTTTGATAAAAATTCATCTACAACCTAATCATTGCCTAATCATTCTTGCTGAAGAAACTATCAATGCCATCAGCAATGCCCTTAGCCAAGATTTTTTGATACGGTTTGCTTTGGATGCGTTTAGATTCTATCGCATGGGAATTATAACCAATTTCTATTAAGATTGAAGGCATTAAAGCCCCGGCTAACACCCAAAAAGGCCCCTCTCTCACGCCCCCATCCACCACATCAGGGTAATTTTTGCGGATACTTTGGAGCATGCCGTATTGCACATCAATCGCCAGTTTGTTAGAGACAATCAATCGCTGCGTGTTCAATGAATTTAAAAGCAAACTTTTAGAAAAATAATCCATTAAATTTACATCGTCTTTATTTTCTTGCTCAGCCACTTTCCTAGCCCTTTCACTCCTTGCGGTGGATAAAAAATAAGTTTCTATGCCATGGGCGTTAGAGGTGGAGCGTTTAGGGATGGAATTGGCATGCACTGAGATGAATAAATCCGCGCTTTTTTTATTGGCTAATTCCGTTCGGGCCACTAAATCAATGTAAATGTCTTTATCCCTTGTCAATAAAACGCTATAGCCTCTTTTTTTAAGCTCTTTATGCAAAAACTTCACCACTTCTAAAACAATGTCTTTTTCACACACCAAATTCGCGCTCATCGCCCCGCAATCTTTCCCCCCATGCCCAGCGTCTAAAACGATTTTTTTGTGTTTTTTGCGCTTGGTTTTGATGAAAGTATCATTTTTTTCTGCTATAAAGACTTGGTTCTTGCTCTCATTTTCCGCTTCTTTTTTAGGAATTTCTTTTTTAGCGTTCCTTTCGTTCAATGGAGAATGCGCGTGTTTTGAATGCGCATGCTTAGTTGGCGTTTTCTCTTTAGCCTCTTTTTTAATAGATTTAGGGGCGGGTTTAGGTGTGGGGTGTTTTAGCGCATGGTGTTTGGGTGGTTTTGGTGCTATTTGATGCCTTGTTAAGGGCTTTTTCTCCACGATAGAAACATAGAGTTTGTCTTTAAGGATTTTAACTTCATAAGTCATCTTAGGAGCGTGGCTAATGACCACTCGCGCTAATTTAGGGCTAAATTGCGCGATCGTGATGGACGATTGTTTAGAAAATTGGTAATGCTTTTTAGGAATGGTTAGGATCGCTTCTAATTCCAAATAACTCTTAAAATTTTTGAGCGAAACTTCTTTGAATTTTTTAATTTCTTGATTGAACGAGATTTTAACACTGCTAGAGCCAAAAGGCACAATGTTGGTAATTTTAAGGGTTGTAGCACAAGCAAAATGCAACCAAAAAAGACATGCGACAACCCCTAACCTCACAAGCACTACAAATTAACCCTCTGTAAGCTCTTTAATCAATTCATGCACGCTGATAATCTTATCCACTCTATAGCCATTAGCCCCGGTAAAATAAAGCCCCTCTTCTCTGTTCCCTAAATAACTGCGCCCCAAACCATCAGCGATACAATAGCCCACCTTTTTAGCCTCTTCACCCCTGTTACAAGGCGCTACACAATTGCTCACGCATGCGATTTTGGGTGCGTTACCCTCTTCAATACGTTTGATCACCCCAGTATTAATAGCCCTAGCCGGATAGCCTACAGGCGATTTAATGAGTAAAATATCTTCTTTGCTGAGCGTGGGCAAAAGATCGGCATACACTTTAGCGTCGCATTCTTTCGTGCCTAAAAAACGAGTCGCCATCTGCACCCCACTCGCTCCAAGACTTAACATGGTGTCTATATCTTTCCTATCCCAAATCCCCCCAGCAGCGATAATAGGGATATTCCCCCATTCCTTAGAAGCTTCCACGACTTTAGGCACTAAGTTTTCTAATCGGAATTCTTCTTTGAAACAATCTTCGTATTTAAAGCCCTGATGCCCCCCACTCAAAGGCCCTTCCACAATAAACGCGTCCGGGATTCTTTTATACCGATCGCTCCATCTTTTACAAAGGATTTTTAAAGCCTTCGCTGAAGAAATAATAGGGATGAGCGCCACATCGCTAAAATCCTTAGCGAATTCAGGCATGTTAGTGGGCAAGCCAGCCCCTGTAATAATGATATTCGCTCCCGCTTCACAAGAGTCCCTTAAAACACGACCATAGTCATTGATAGCGTATAAAATATTCGCTCCTAAAGGCTTGTTCCCGCAAATCTTTCTAGCGTTTGCAAAAATCTCATTCAACGCTTTTTTGGAGTAAAAATTCAAGGCTTCAAAGGGTTTTTTAGCCACAATCCTTTCTACAAAACGCATGTTTTTATAATAACCAGTCCCTACGGCTGAAATCACTCCTAAAGCCCCTTCTTTGGCAACATTTCCAGCTAGTTCATCCCAGCTAATCCCCACACCCATTCCCCCTTGAAAGATAGGGAATTTTATGGTGTGCTTACCGATTTTTAGCGGTTTGAGTGTTGATACCATAGCTCTTTCCTTAATATTAGTTAATATTTAATTTCATAAATCTTTTCTTACCAAGCTGTATAACATAATTTCCTTTAACAAAACGATAACTCTCATCTTTTACCGCTTCTTGATTAATCTTTACCCCTCCCCCTTGAATATCGCGCCTGGCTTGTGAAGTGGATGGGCAAAAGCCAATCTGTTTTAACACATCTAAGATCCCAACCCCCTCATCAAAATCGCTTTCTGATAAAATTTCGGGCAAAAGGTTTGCGCTAAACACTTTAGAAAATTGCTCTTTCGCCTTGAATGCTTGATCATTGTCATAATAACGAGCCACGATTTCACTAGCGAGATCTTCTTTAACGGCTTTAGGGTGCAAGGTCTGATTTAAAATACCATGTTTTAAGTCTTCAATTTCTTCTAAAGTCTTAGCGCTCAAAAGGGTGTAGTATCGCCACATAAGATCATCGCTCACGCTCATGATCTTCCCAAACATCGCATTAGGCTCTTCCGTGATCCCCACATAATTCCCCAAGCTTTTACTCATTTTTTGCACCCCATCAAGCCCTTCTAATAAAGGCATGGTGATGATAGATTGCTCTTTATTCAAACCATAAGCCCGTTGCAAAAAGCGCCCCACCAGCAAATTAAACTTTTGATCATTGCCCCCAAGCTCAATATCCGCACCCATCGCCACTGAATCATAGCCTTGCAGCAAAGGGTATAAAAATTCCACGATGCTAATGGGGCGGTTTTCTTTGTAGCGTTTAGCAAAATCGTCCCTTTCTAGCATTCTAGCGACTGAAAACTTCGCACACAATTCTATCATGCCCTTTGCGCCTAAAGTATCCAACCAAGTGGAATTAAAGCACACTTCGGTGTGTCTTTGATCTAAAATTTTATAGATTTGCTCTTCATAAGTTTTAGCGTTTTCTAAGACTTGCTCCCGGTTTAAGGGTTTTCTTGTTTCATTTTTCCCCGTAGGATCGCCTATCATAGCGGTAAAATCCCCAATCAAAAACTTAACCCTAGCCCCATATTGCTGCAATAAGGCTAGTTTTTGGATCAATACCGTATGCCCTAAATGCAAATCTGGAGCGGTAGGATCAAATCCGGCTTTAACGATAAAGCGTTCATTGGTTTCATAATATTTCCTCACTAGCTTTTCAATGTATTCTAACCCAATGATTTCATTAGCGCCTCTAGCGATCTCTTTTAAGGCGATAGCGATTTTTTGTTCCATGTTCATTCCTTAATTAGGGCTTATTATGATTCATAAGCATCATCCAGACTGGATAATTCTACAATCCTATCTTGATATTTGCGATTGATTAAAGCTCTGATCCAATCCGCCTTATCCGTGGCTATTTCAAAACTCACTTCACAATGGCTAGAATACTTGTCTTTATAGCCCAAATAAGACACGCCCACAATATTGCATTCATTCCTGTTTAAAAAAGTCAATAAACCCGCTAAAACCGACTTTTTTTCGCCTAAATAAAACATCATTTTATAAATCGTTCGATCCCGCTTGTGCCATTCTATATAAACCATAGGCACTTTAGCGTCCACTTCCGCCATCGCTTTTTTGCAAAATTTATGGTGTGCAACCGCTTTTGGATCTTTTAAATCCGTTACAATCGCAATGATTTCATCGCCGTATTTAGGGTAACAACAATCATTTAACAACACCTGTTTGATTTCTAAAGCGTTGCTGGAACAAACGCTAAAATGTTCTAATTCCTTACACTGCCACTGCCGGTTTGGGGTTAAAAAATTCAAAACGCTGGTTTTAAAACCCAAATACCTTAAACCTCGAGTCCATAAACTCATCTCTTGGTATTCTAAAATCGCATCTTCTTTTAAAGAAAACACCTTATTTTCAATTTCTTCAGTGAGTTTGGCTAAATTTTCAAAGCTTTTCATCGCTTCTGTTAAAGTAATCTCTACCCCGCAATCGGTTAATTTCTCTTCAAAGTTTTTATAATCTTTCAAATCCACATCTTCAAAAACAGAGCGCCCAAAAAAAGTCGCTAAGATATTGATCATGCTCTTAGTGTCAATTTCTTTCAAGCGGTTTCTTCTTTGGATGCGCAAATGGTTTTTAGCCTTAGAAGTTTTAAGCTGATCCATCCAAATGAAACGAGGTATTATTTTATCGCCTTTAACGATTTTAACCACATCCCCACTCCTTAATTCTTGATTGAGTAAGGCTTTTTTGCTATTGATATAAGCGTCCGTGGCTTTATCGCCCAAATCGCTATGCACCATGTAAGCAAAATCTAAAGCAATCGCTCCCACCGGTAAGGTGTAAGTGTCCCCATGGGGCGAAAAAACGACAATATCTTCACGATACAAATCGTTCTTAGCGAGTTCGTAAAATTCCTTAGGGTCGTTTTTCAAATCGCTGTCATGGTATTTAAAATTTTGCAACCACCTCATGCCCTCATGATGATCTTCATTATCCACGCCTCCAGCTTTATACTTCCAGTGGGCTGAATTACCATACTCCGCCCCCATATGCATATCAAAGGTGCGGATCTGCACTTCATAAACAGAAGATTCATCAAAAATGGTCGTGTGTATTGTCTTATAGCCATTTTCTTTGGGTAAAGCGATGTAATCTTTAAAACGAGAAACAATGGGTTTGAAATTCAAATGGATGATCCCTAAAACTTTATAGCAATCAATCGGATTTTTCAATAAAATCCTAATGGCTAACAAGTCCAAAATTTCATCAATATTAACTGCGCCCTTCCGTTGCATCTTAAGATAGATAGAATAAGGGCGCTTCACCCTTGTAACGAGTTTAAAGTCCGAATAGCTAAACCCGCTATCAAAAAGTTTTTTTTCTAACTTGCTCGCAAAAGCGTTGAGTTTTAAGAGTAAAGACTGCTTGTTTTTGTGCAAATATTCCTTGATATTTTTATACTCTTCTGGATAAATATAATAAAAGCTCTTGTCTTCTAATTCATTTTTGATTGAAGACATGCCCAATCGGCTCGCTATGGGGGCATACACCGCTAGAGTCTCTTTAGAAATACGCACCTGCTTGTCATGAGGCAAGGCGTCTAAGGTGAGCATGTTGTGCAACCTGTCGCTAATCTTCACCACTAAGGCTCTTGGATCTTGTATCGCGCTAATTAAAATCTTTCTGAAAGTGAGTGCTGAGACCACCATTCTGGGATCTTGAGAGCTCACGCCTAATTCTTCTTTCCTGATTTCAGTGATTTTAGTGAGCGCATCCACTAAATTAGCCACATCTTGCCCAAATTCTCGCTCAATCGTTTCAATCTCACAAGGCGTGTCTTCTACCACATCATGCAAAAGCGCAGCGCACACCATCGCTTCATCGCCCCCACAAAACGCTACCAAGCTTGCCACACAAATAGGATGGACAATATAAGGCTCGCCGCTCTTTCGGTATTGCCCCTTATGGCTTTTGGTCGCTAAATTTAGGGCGTTTTCAATCTTGGGCGTGAAATCAATTAAAGTCCTTAAGATTTCAATGCCACCCTTTGGGGTCGTAACTTTTTTAATAACATCCAAAATCCGTAAGAATCCGATATCAACGGATTTATCAATTTCGTTCATCTATCCTGTCTATATCAATTTTCCCTTCAGCGATTTCTCTAATGGCAATATCCACTAATTTATGACGCTTAGGATCCATATTCACTAAAGTTTTGGCTCCGGCGTTTAATTGCTTCACACGAGCGAAAACTAAATTATCTAGCATGTAGCGGTCGTTCCCAATATTTTTTAAGGCTTGAGCGACTAAACTCTCTGTTCTCTCTTTTTTCAAACTGATCCTTTTATTTTGAGCTCTATCCAATTTTAAAGGGCTTATTTTACCATAGAAAACACGCCTTGTTGGTGCTTGATCACTTGCAATAAATTCCCTTTTTTGAACATGTTACACACCACGATGGGGAGCTTATTGTCTTTAGCTAAAGAAATAGCGGTATCGTCCATCACTTCAATATCCCCTATCAAGGCATCGTTATAGCTTAAAGTGTCTAATTTTTTAGCGTCTTTAAATTTGTTAGGGTCTTTATCGTAAATGCCATCCACTTTAGTCGCTTTAATGATTAAATCCGATCCGATTTCAATCGCTCTTAAAGTGGCCGCCGTATCCGTAGTGAAAAACGGGTTTCCCGTGCCAGCGCCAAAAATCACCACCCTACCCTTTTCTAAATGCCTGATCGCTTTCCTGTAAATATAACTTTCACAAATCTCTTTGATTTCAATCGCGCTCTGCACTCTTGTGTCCAAGCCGATATGCTCTAAAGCTTCTTGCATGGCTACCGCATTAATCACGGTGGCTAACATGCCCATATAATCCCCACTGGTGCGCCTGATAATCCCCCCTTGAGCCGCGCTAACCCCCCTAATGATATTGCCTCCACCAATCACAATACCCACTTCAATATCGTTTTCCACTAAACTTTTGATCTCTTTAGCGATGTGATCTAGCACATGAATGTCAATCCCAAACTGGTTGTCCCCAGCTAACGCTTCCCCAGAAAATTTCACCAAAACCCGCTTGTTTTTTATCTTTGCTTGCATGATCCCTTCTTAATTAATTAATAAAATTTTAATAAAACTTGTGATTGTAACCTAATCTTGCTTAAAAACACCCTTTCTAAATTTTAAGCCTACATTCTCAGCGGATCACTCTCAGCGGATCACTAAAAACGCTTGGGTTTTTGAATGCGTTTGAATAACAATTCACGATAGAACGCTTTAAGGCCTGATTGTTCCTTTTTGCCTAAAGTGTAGTAAATTTTTTGCAAGTAGTTTAAAATATCTTGGCGTTTCAAGTTGGTTTTTAAAGCGGCTTCTTTAAGGATGTAGTAAGGGATTTTTGTTTTTTGATGTTTGAAAGCTAAAGACAAGCGCTTGTAAAAATCCTTGTTTTGATAATAGCACAAACGCCCAAAAACAAACGGTAAGCGTTTTTTTTCATACCAAAGAGCGGCTAAATCTATAAAATCTTTTTTAGGGTTGGAATAATAAAATTGCAGCGCTTTATTGCCGATTAAAACTTCGCCCTTTAACCCTAGCGCTTGAGAGAGGGCGTTTGAAGAAGCGCTTTCTTTATCAAAAGCGTTTTTTGCATCCACAACCAGCACGCTTAAAACTTCTTTATAAGCGACAATGCCTAGAGAATAGGAATGAAGAGCGAATGAATGGCCGGCGATAGAAGAAATAAAGCCCGCATCAATACGCCTGAATAAAAAACTTTGATTGAGTTTGGAAGGGTAGGTTTTTTTAAGCCGTAAGAATTGTTTGAAATAACAAGGGGTGGGGTAGGATTTGATAAACACATCAAAAGGGAGCATGTTTAAATAATCAATTTTACCAAAACGCACTTAAAATCCTTTTTTGTATCGCATGGTAGCTAAAGTTTCTTACAACTTAACTAAAAGTAAAAAGAGTTTTGTTATCATGGGGCAAATGATTAGGGCATTAGTAAATAATGCTATTTAAAAAGGAGAAATGATGAAAGATTTTTTAGAAGATTATAAAAAAAGCGTTTCAGAAAGAGAAAGTGAGGGTATCCCGCCACTCCCCTTAAGCGCTAAACAAGTTCAAGCTGTCGTTGAGATTTTAACAAAAGATCCCACAAACGCCGCTTTCGCTAAAGAATTACTCATTCACAGAGTAAGCCCTGGGGTTGATGAGGGGGCGAAAGTGAAAGCAGAATTTTTAGCCCAGTTGTCTCAAAAAAAACTAGAATGCGCGCATATTAGCGCTTTAGAAGCGACCACTCTTTTAGGCACGATGCTTGGGGGGTATAATGTAGAGCCTTTGATTATGGGATTAGAGAGTCAAGACAAAAACATCGCTAAAGAGAGTGCGAAAGCGTTAAAAACCACTCTTTTAGTCTATGGATCGTTTGATAAGATCGCCGCAATGAGCAAAACTAACGCTCTGGCTAAAGAAGTGTTAGAGTCTTGGGCAAATGCCGAATGGTTTTTGAATAAAGAGCCTTTGAATGAATGCATTGAAGCGTGCGTGTTTAAGATTGATGGCGAAACCAATACCGATGATTTAAGCCCAGCGAGCGATGCTTTCACACGAAGCGATATTCCTTTACACGCTAAAGCCATGCTAAAAAACCGGATTGAAAATTACGAACAACGCATTGAAGCTATTAAAACTAAAGGCGTTCCTGTAGCGTATGTGGGCGATGTGGTTGGCACAGGAAGCTCTAGAAAAAGCGCGACAAACTCTATCATGTGGCATTTTGGTAAGGACATTCCTTTTGTGCCTAATAAAAGGAGTGGGGGCATTGTGATTGGGGGGGTGATCGCTCCGATTTTCTTTGCGACTTGTGAAGATAGCGGGGCGTTACCCATTGTGGCTGATGTTAAGGATTTAAAAGAGGGCGATTTGATTAAAATCTATCCTTATAAAGGCGAAATCACGCTGAACGATAAGGTGGTTAGCACTTTTAAATTAGAGCCTGAAACTTTATTAGATGAAGTTAGGGCTTCTGGGCGTATCCCTTTAATCATTGGTAGGGGTTTGACGAATAAAGCACGTAAATTTTTAGGGCTAGGCGAATCTGAAGCGTTTAAAAAACCAGCCGCTCCTAAAAGCGACGCTAAAGGCTACACTTTAGCCCAAAAAATTGTAGGGCATGCTTGTGGGGTAAAAGGGATCTTACCTGGGACTTATTGTGAGCCAAAGGTTACCACCGTGGGCAGTCAAGACACCACAGGGGCGATGACCAGAGATGAGGTTAAAGAATTAGCGAGTTTGAAATTTGATGCGCCTTTTGTGTTGCAGAGTTTTTGCCATACCGCCGCTTACCCAAAACCTAGCGATGTGAGTTTGCATGCAACCTTGCCTAGCTTTATCACTCAAAGAGGCGGTGTGGCGTTGCATCCGGGCGATGGCGTGATCCATACATGGCTAAATCGCATGGGATTGCCTGACACTTTAGGTACAGGGGGGGATAGCCACACTCGTTTCCCTTTAGGCATTAGTTTCCCAGCAGGGAGCGGGTTAGTCGCTTTTGCAGCGGTTACAGGCACGATGCCCTTGAACATGCCAGAATCCGTGTTGGTGCGTTTTAAAGGGGAAATGAATCCTGGGATCACCTTAAGGGATTTAGTGAATGCGATCCCTTATTATGCCATTAAAAAAGGGTTGCTCACGGTGGAGAAAAAAGGTAAAATCAATGTCTTTAACGGGCGTATTTTAGAGATTGAAGGCTTGCCTGATATTAAAATGGAGCAGGCTTTTGAACTAAGCGATGCGAGCGCGGAAAGGAGTGCGGCTGCTTGCGTGGTGCGTTTGAATAAAGAGCCGATGATTGAATACTTGAAATCCAATATCAAGCTGATTGATGAGATGATTGCGAGCGGTTATGAAGACAAAGAGACTTTGAAAAAACGCCGAGATGCGATGCAAGCTTGGGTGGATAATCCGGTATTGTTAGAGCCAGATAGTAACGCTCAATACGCCGCTGTCATTGAAATTGATGCGGCAGAAATCACTGAGCCTATTTTGGCATGCCCTAATGACCCTGATGATGTCGCTACTTTGAGCGAAGTTTTAGCGGATACGACCGGCAAGAGACCGCACGCTATTGATGAAGTGTTTATTGGCTCTTGCATGACGAATATCGGGCATTTTAGAGCCTTTGGCGAAATCGTTAAAAACGCTCCTCCCAGTCAAGCACGTCTTTGGGTAGTGCCGCCCAGTAAAATGGATGAACAAGAGCTTATTAATGAGGGCTATTATGCGATTTTTGGGGCTGCTGGGGCAAGGACTGAAGTCCCAGGCTGTAGCTTGTGCATGGGCAATCAAGCGAGGGTTAGGGATAATGCGGTCGTTTTTTCTACTTCCACACGGAATTTTGATAATCGTATGGGTAGAGGGGCTAAAGTGTATTTAGGTAGCGCAGAGCTTGGGGCGGCGTGTGCTTTACTAGGGAGAATCCCTACTAAAGAAGAATACATGAATTTAGTGAGCGAAAAGCTAGAGAGCCAAAAAGACAAGATCTATCGCTACATGAACTTTAACTTAATGGAGAATTTCAGGCTCTAGTTTTATTAAAAGGGGCGATCCCTTTTATTTAGAGCTATGGCTGAGTGTTGAGAGAGAAGATAAAAAAGGAGAGTGGCGGTGAAAAAAATCGTTGTGGGTTGGTGTGTGGCGTTGGCTTTTTTAAGCGCGGATCCAGCGCAAGCCGATAAAGCGATCAGTAATGCGGATTTGATTAAAGAGATAAGGGACTTAAAAAAAGTCATCAGCGCGCAAAACACTGAGATTAACAATCTAAGAAAAGTGCAAGAAGTGTTGTCTGGGCAATTAGGGGATATGCGTAAGGATATATTAAGCACTAGAGATTACTGCATTAGCTTAAGGCCTTATATCTATAATTGGCGCTAGGGGATAATCAAAAACATGAAAGCATGCGCCATTCAATGATGCAATCCTTTAATGCAATCCTTTAATGGCTGAAGGAATTAAAGTTGGGGGGTTTGGTTCTCGCTCTGTGTCCTTGTAATGGGGGTTTTATAGAGTTTGAGTATTTAAAAAGCGCGTTTAATCTCGCACGCCTTAAAAAAATTCTCTTGTTGGATTGTAGGGGCGGGATTAGTTTCTTTGTTAGGGTTAAATATCCTATAATAAAATTTTAGGAAATTCAGTTTAAAAGATATTAAAAAATGCCATACGCCTTAAAAAAAAGATTTTTCAAACGCCTTGCGCTGATTGTTTCAACTTTTTGCGCGATAAGCTTGAACGCTAAAAGCTATCTGTTTTCCCCTTTGCCCCCAGCACACCAGCAAATCATTAAGACAGAGCCTTGCTCTTTGGAATGCTTGAAAGACTTGATGCTGCAAAATCAAATCTTTTCTTTTGTTTCTCAATACGATAACAACAACCAAGATGAGAGTCTTAAAACTTATTACAAAGACATACTCAATAAACTCAACCCCGTATTCATCGCTTCTCAAACTCCAGCTAAAGACAGCTATGAACCTAAGATTGAATTAGCCATTTTACTGCCTAAAAAGGTGGTGGGGCGTTATGCGATTTCGGTGATGAACACCCTTTTAGCGTATTTGAACACCAGAAACAACGATTTCAATATCCAAGTCTTTGACAGCGATGAAGAAAGCCCTGAAAAATTAGAGCAAACCTATAAAGAAATTGAAAAAGAAAAATTCCCTTTTGTGATAGCCTTATTGACTAAAGAGGGCGTGGAAAATTTGCTCCAAAACACCACCATCAGCACCCCTACTTATGTGCCTACGGTGAATAGAGCGCAATTAGAAAATCAAACTGATCGTTCTTTAAGCGAGCACTTGTATTTTGGGGGGATTGACTATAAAGAGCAATTAGGCATGCTCACGGCTTTCATTAGCCCTAATTCGCCCGTGATTGAATACGATGATGATGGCTTAATAGGCGAACGCTTGAGGCAAATCACGGAGTCTTTAAACATTGAAGTCAAACACCAAGAAAATATTTCTTACAAACAAGCCACCAGTTTTTCTAAAAATTTTAGAAAAAACGATGCGTTTTTTAAAAATTCTATTTTGATTTTAAACACCCCTACCACTAAAAGCGGTCTGATTCTTTCTCAAATAGGGCTTTTAGAATACAAGCCCTTTAAAATCCTTTCCACACAAATCAATTTCAACCCCTCTTTACTCTTACTCACCCAGCCCAAAGACAGAAAAAATTTATTCATTGTCAATGCCTTGCAAAATAGCGATGAAACGCTTGTAGAATACGCCTCCTTATTGGAAAGCGATTTAAGGCATGATTGGGTGAATTATTCCAGTGCGATAGGGCTAGAGGTGTTTTTAAACACGCTGGATCCGCATTTTAAAAAATCTTTTCAGGAAAGTTTAGAAGACAATCAAGTCCGTTACCACAATCAAATTTATCAGGCTTTAGGGTATTCTTTTGAGCCGATTGAGCCGATAAAAAATGAAAGCGCAACCAAAAAAGAATAATATTTAGATAATTATTTAAACACTTTCATTTTTAATGGGTTTTTTAATAAAATTGGAATATGATGCGAGCGAAAATTGAACAAAGGTTATTCTGTGTTAAAATTTCAAAAATTATCTCTATTGTTTGTTTCCATTCTTTACAATCAAAGCCCTTTATTGGCTTTTGATTATAAGTTCAGCGGGGTAGCGGAATCTTTTTCTAAAGTGGGGTTTAACCATTCCAAACTCAATTCCAAGGAAGGGATTTTCCCTACAGCCACTTTTGTAACCGCCACGATCAAGCTTCAAGTGGATTCCAATCCGCTCCCTAAAAACATTGAAAAACACAGCTTAAAAATAGGCGTTGGCGGGATTTTAGGAGCGCTCGCTTATGATTCTACCAAAACGCTCATAGACCAAGCCACAAATCAAGTCTATGGATCAGAACTTTATTACTTCATAGGGCGTTGGTGGGGGTATTTAGGCGACGCTCCTTGGAAAGACTCTCGCATAGAATCTGACGCTCACACCCGTAATTATGTGCTGTATAATTCCTATTTGTTTTATTCTTATGGCGATAAATTCCATTTAAAACTAGGGCGTTACCTCTCTAACATGGATTTTATGAGCGGTTATACAGAGGGTTTTGAAGTAGAATATAAAATCAAACCTAAGGTGTCGTTAAAATGGTTCAGCTCTTTTGGGAGGGCTTTGGCTATGGGGCAATGGATACGAGATTGGTATGCCCCTATTGTTACTGAAGACGGCAGAAAAGACGTTGATTATGGCATCCATGCGGTGCAACTCTATTTTTCTAGCAAACATGTTCAAGCCACGCCCTTTTTTTATTTTTCACCCAAAACTTACGAAGCGCCCGGGATTAAAATCCATATTGATAGCAACCCGAAATTTAGAGGTTTAGGGTTACGATCTCAAACCCTTATCAATGTGATTTTCCCCGTTTATGCTAAAGATTTATACGATGTGTATTGGCGTAACTCTAAGATTGGCGAATGGGGGGCATCGCTTTTGATCCACCAACGCTTTGACTGCAACGAGTTTAACTTTGGCTTTGGTTATTACCAAAATTTTGGCAACGCTAACGCAAGGATTGGCTGGTATGGTAACCCGATCCCTTTTGATATAAGAAGTAACAGCGTTTATGGTTTGGTTTTTAGTAACGCTGTTACCGCAGACTCTGTTAGCGGATATGTCTTTGGTGGGGGCGTGCATAAAAGATTTTTATGGGGTATTTTAGGCCGATACACTTACGCCACTAGAGCGAGCGAAAGATCCATTGACTTGCACTTGGGTTATAAATGGGGTTCTTTTGCTAGCGTTGATGTGAATTTACAATACTATGCGGTGAGCATGCACACTGGCTATAAGACTAATAATCTCACTAGCCCTTTTGATAAAGCCTTTAAGGCGAACACACAAGACAGGAGCAATCTCATAGTGAGTTTGAAGTTCTTTTTTTAAACCCTATCAATTAGGCTTGGTGGAATTGAGCCATTGTTTTTGGAAATCAATGGCTTTTCTCAATTCGGTTTCTAGCTGGGATAAAACATCTTTTAAGGGCTTAACATCAACCAAACTATCCTGCTTGAAAGAATCCAGCTGTTTGTCAATTTGCAAAGCGGCATCTAGCGCGTCTTGGGGGAATACCGGCTCGCCTAAAGCCTTTTTAATCGCTTCGCCGATTTCAATCGTTTCAGAGCCTTGATGATCTTTTAAGTTAGGATTATTTTCTTTATCCTTAGGTTTAGGCTCTAAGATCAAGCGCAAATGTTTGATTTTTTCATGCAAATCGTTAAGATCTTTTAAGTGATCGGTGTTTCGCCCCCTATCCACCGCTTTTTCTAAAAGCTTATCGCTCAGGCTTACCAACTGATCGCTTAATTTAATGCTGTTAGCTTGAGCTTCTGTTACTTCATCAATATCAATCGCTGCTAAAGCGCTCACAAAATAAAAGGGCAACGCCCACCTTCTAAAACGAGAGAAAAACTTCTGCATTCACCTTCCTTAAATACGCTATAAAAATGATACTTTTTGATATGGTGGAGCTGTGGGGAATCGAACCCCAGTCCAAAAATCTTGTCCTAAACACAAACTTCTACAATGCTTAGAAAATTGGTTAGTTTTTTAGCCTTAAAACTAGCTCTGGTCCAACTTTCTAAAACCTTGAGGTAGTTTCAAGAGTTCTTGTTTCTTAGTTTAAAAGGCGAACCACCTTTTAAAAGCGTCTAGCTTAAGGTTATGGAGTGATTAAAACGCTAGAAATTCTAATCAGTCCAGCTCCAAAAGGAGATTAACTCACGCAGCTTTAGCGTAAGCTGGAGCGTAATCTGTGTTGTTTACAGTTATTTTTGTTGCTGTTTTACAAGCAGCACTTGGCATGCTGTCTGTGCGACAAGAAATCTGTCGAAATCCAAGTCAGCCCCATGATTTCTAAAGGCTTGTCTATTTTAACTAACTTTTACTAACAAAATGCAATGAATCATTAAAAATCATTGGCGCACAATATCAATATTTTCATCTTTAGGCTTAAAAATAAAGATTTCATTAGCGATGGTGGGGTTAATTTCTGTTTGAGAAAAAGTGATCGTTACAAGATTGTTCATTTCATCTTTAAATTCCAGCGAAAAAGGCTTGCCGTCTTTAAAAACCAAACGATAAGTGGTTTTGTTGATGGTCGTTTTAAAAGATCCGTCATCTTGCTTTTTCAACCGCCTAAGAATGGTGAAAAAATCCGTCTTGTCTTTTAAGGGCGTGATGGTCGCTTGAAACAAATTAGGCTCATAAACCACCACTTCTTTATCGTTCATGTAAATTTCTTTTTTTAAAGGCTTTTCATAAACCCATAAAGCCCAATTAGGGGCTTTAGCCTTTAAAACCCCATAATAAACTAAAGGCTTTTCCTTTTTTAAAACCTGCTTGAAATGCGCGCTAAAACTTTGCAAATGCTGCAAAACCTCTTCTTCTTTAGAAAGCGTTGAAAGGCTTTTAGCATAGGCAACGCTTATAAAAATCAAAACCATTACAATCTTTAAAAAAGCTTTCATTATTCAAACCTTAAAACAATCTCTCATCTTTAATAAAACCCTTTATTTTACAAGACTTTTATTTTATCCATGCTAAAATGGGATTAAAAACTGACGCTTTAATCAAATAAATGGGATTGAAGCACTCTTAAAAGGTTACTATTACCATGATAAAAGCAATCATTGGAAAAATCATTGGCACCAGAAACGATCGCTGGATCAAACAATACAAAAAAAAAGTCCTAGCCATCAACGCCCTAGAGCCTACTTATGAAAAAATGAGCGATGATGAGCTGCAAAACGCTTTTGAAGAATTAAAAAAACGAGTGCGATCCACAGAAAAAGATTTGCAAGAAAAAACCCTTTTAGAAGTTTTACCAGAAAGCTTTGCTATCACTAGAGAAGCGAGCAAAAGGATCTTAAAGATGCGCCATTTTGACGTGCAACTCATTGGGGGCATGGTCTTAAACGATGGCAAAATCGCTGAAATGAAAACCGGAGAGGGTAAAACTTTAGTCGCTACTTTAGCGGTGGCTTTGAACGCTTTAAAGGGCGAGAGCGTGTATGTGGTAACGGTCAATGATTACCTAGCCCATAGGGATTCTAAAGAAATGGAGCCGTTGTATCAATTCTTAGGTTATAGCGTAGGAACGATCACTGCAAGCGTTCGAGATGATGATGAGCGTTTAGAAATTTATTCTAAAGACATTGTTTATGGCACTAATAATGAATTTGGCTTTGATTATCTAAGGGATAACATGAAATATTCTTTAGAGCATAAAGTGCAAAAATCGCATGCGTTCGCTATTGTTGATGAGGTGGATTCCATTTTAATTGATGAAGCGAGAACCCCCTTAATCATTTCAGGGCCTGTGGATAGGTGCATGGAAAATTACAACAAGGCTGATGAAGTCGCTAAAAGCATGCAAGTGGAAACCGATTTCACCATAGATGAAAAAAACCGCGCGATTTTAATCACTGAAGAGGGGATTAAAAAAGCTGAAAACCTCTTTGGCGTGGATAATTTATACAAGATTGAAAACGCCGCCTTATCGCACCATTTAGACCAAGCCTTAAAAGCGAATTACCTCTTTTTTATTGATAAAGATTATATTGTAGCCAATAATGAAGTGGTGATTGTAGATGAATTTACCGGTCGTTTGTCTGAAGGGAGGCGCTTTAGTGAGGGCTTACACCAGGCTTTAGAGGCTAAAGAGGGCGTGAGCATTAAAGAAGAGAGCCAAACCTTAGCCGATATTACTTTCCAAAATTATTTCAGGATGTTTTCCAAACTCGCTGGCATGACAGGCACGGCTCAAACCGAAGCCACAGAATTTTTAGAAATCTATAATTTAGAAGTGGTGTCTATCCCTACTAATCTAGCGATCAAGCGGAAAGATTTGAACGATTTGATCTATAAGAGTGAAAAAGAAAAATTTGACGCCGTGATCCTTAAGATTAAAGAATTACACGATAAGGGTCAGCCCGTTTTAGTTGGCACGGCTAGCATTGAAAAGAGTGAAACCCTGCACGCTTTACTCAAAAAAGAACGCATCCCTCACACCGTTTTAAACGCCAAGCAGCACACCAAAGAAGCTGAAATCATCAAAGACGCCGGGCTTAAGGGGGCGGTTACGATTGCGACTAACATGGCAGGCAGGGGCGTTGATATTAAGCTCACTGATGAAATTAAAGAGCTTGGGGGGCTGTATATCATTGGCACTGAAAGGCATGAGAGCCGCAGGATTGACAACCAATTAAGGGGACGGAGCGGGCGCCAAGGCGATCCGGGAGTAAGCCAATTTTATTTGAGTTTGGAAGACAATCTGTTGCGCATTTTTGGGAGCGATAGGATTAAGGGGGTGATGGAAAAATTAGGGCTTAAAGACGGCGAACACATTGAATCCAAGCTTGTTACAAGAGCGGTGGAAAACGCGCAAAAAAAAGTGGAAAACTTGCATTTTGAAAGCCGTAAGCATTTGTTAGAATACGATGATGTGGCTAATGAGCAACGAAAAAGCGTGTATAAATTTAGAGATGAATTATTAGATGCCAATTACGATATTAGCGCTAAAATCGCTGAAAACAGAGAATACGCGCTCAAGCAAATCTTTTCCAAACTCAAAGCCTTTGACCATCAAAACCTGTCTGAAGAGGAACTTTTAGGGCTTAAAAACATCTTAAAAGAAGATTTTAACGCTCATGTTGAGTTAGAAGATTTAGAAAAAGCCGCTCCTATTGAAAAATTTGTGGCTGAAAAATTAAAAAGCGATTATGAAAACAAAATGAAAGTTTTGGATAGCGAACAAAGAAGCCGGATTGAGCGCATCGTGTATTTGCAGATTTTAGACAACGCATGGCGAGAGCACCTTTACACGATGGATAATCTCAAAACCGGTATCAATTTGAGAGGCTATAACCAAAAAGACCCTCTCGTAGAATACAAAAAAGAGAGTTACAACCTTTTCTTAGAACTCATTGAAGACATTAAAATAGAAGCGATCAAAACCTTTTCTAAGATCCAATTTGAAAACGAGCAAGATTCTAGCGATGCGGAGCGTTATTTGGATAACTTTAGCGAAGAAAGAGAGCATGAGAGCGTAACTTACCGCCATGAAGAAACTTTAGATGAAGATTTGAATGTGGCCTTGAAAGCTTTCGCTAAAACCCCTAAAAGAAACGAGCCTTGCCCTTGCGGGAGCGGCAAAAAATATAAAGATTGTTGCGCTAAAAGCGGGCCTAAAAAGGGCTTATTTGCCAAATAGATCCTTAATCTTTTTCCTTATCAAGCGTTATTTGCGTTTTGATAAAAGCCAGCCATTTATCAGCATCACCGCTTTGTTGGCTTTTTTTGGCGTGGCGGTTGGCGTGATGGTTTTAATTGTGGCTATGGCGATCATGAACGGCATGAGTAAGGAATTTGAAAAAAAGCTTTTTGTGATGAACTACCCCTTAACGCTCTATACCACAAGCCCTTATGGGATCAGCGAAGAAGTGGTTCAAGCTTTAGAAAAAAAGTTCCCTAATTTGCTTTTTAGCCCCTATTTGCAAACCCAAAGCCTGATTAAAAGCGCGCATTCCATGAATGGTGGCGTGGTGTTTGGGGTTGATTTTTCTAAAGAAAGGCGCATCAATGAAGTTTTAAACGACGCTTTAAAAAACACCAATACAAACGATCTTTTTAAAAACCCTTTTAATTTGATCGTGGGGAAAAGCTTGAGATACAGCTTGAATTTAGATCTCAACCAAAAAGCCGATTTGTTTTTCACCGAATTAGAGCCAACAGGCCTCACGCTCTCCCCTATCATGAAGCGTTTTACCATCAAAGGCGATTTTGATTCAGGGCTAAAATCTTATGACATGAGCTACATGTATGCGAGCCTTCAAGCCATAAGCGCGATCAGGAGGTTGCCCTTAGGGCTTTATGATGGGGTGCATGTCTATTCTAAAGCGCCCATGAAAGATATTGAAATTTTACGCAACGCTTTAAAAACCATCAACCACCATGGCATAGGCATTGAAGGGTGGTGGCAACAAAACGGGAATTTTTTCTCGGCTATGGAATTGGAAAAAAGAGCGTTATTCATTGTGCTAATGCTCATTATTTTAATGGCGTCTTTGAATATCATCAGCTCGCTTTTAATGGTGGTGATGAACAGGCGTAAAGAAATCGCCCTACTCTTTAGCATGGGGAGCAGCCAAAAAGAAATCCAAAAAACCTTTTTTTATTTGGGCAATATCATTGGTTTAGGCGGCGTGGCGCTTGGGGTGGTTTTAGCGTTTATAAGCATGTATCTTTTAAGCGTGTTCCCTATCATCTCGCTCCCAGCCGATGTTTATGGCATTAACACCTTGCCTTTGGATTTGTCTTTAATGGATTTTATGCTCACTTTAATAGGCTCTATCATTATCGTAGGGCTTTCTTCTTATTACCCGTCTAAAAAAGCTTCTACTATTGACGCTTTAAGCGTGTTAAGGAATGAATAAATTAAAAAATTAAATAATATTGAGATTAAATAAGGCTTTGAGTGCCTCTATTTGACTAACAAAGAAAAATTTTATTCTCAAAATTAAAAAAACAATAATATTATGCTAGTATTAACGCACGACTTAGTTAAGAATTAACTTTGTAAGTCGGACTTCGTAGAAAAAAGGACGAAAGATGAACAGACTGATTAGACTCTCAAGATCTGTAAGAAAAAATTTTCTTTGAATGGTGTTGGCTTACTCTATTTAGAATTTTTGGTTTATACTAAGGGTTAAACATGAACTATAAAGTTGCATCTGCTAAAAATATCGCAACGCTTCTTTTTTTATTCTCTTCTCAAGCCCAAGCGTTTGATTTGGGTAAAATCGCTAAAATTAAAGCGGGTGCTGAAAGTTTCTCTAAAGTCGGTTTCAATAACAAACCTATCAACACTAATAAAGGGCTTTACCCTACCGAAACCTTTATGACGGTTATGGCTTACATGCAAGTAGATTTTACGGAACTCTTGCCCAAAAGCGCTACGGCTAACGGGCATCATTTAGACGGGAGTCTTGGGGGTTGGGGAGGTGCTGTTATTTTTGATAGCACTAAGGATTTTATTAACGAAGTTACAGGAAAACCCTATGGGGCTATGGCTTGGAACTATGTGGGCTATTGGGGCGGTCTTGTAGGGCAAAAACCATGGGCTAGTTGCGGGTTAGCCACAGGGAATTTGACCCAAGGCCAATACGATAAGATGACTCAAGCCCAAATGACACAATTGTCTAATCAAGAAGCTTTAGAGGCTTCCACTTGCGCAAAAACTTATGCCGATCACACCAGAAACTATGTGATTTATAACGCTTACTTGCGCTACAACTACAGAGATATTTTTGAAATTAGGGGCGGGAGATACGAATCCCCAGCGGATTATATGAGTGGTTACAACCAAGGCTTGGACATGACCTTAAACTTAGGGAATTTCAAATTCTGGTGGTTTAGCTCTTTTGGTCGTGGTTTTGCCTATAATGAGTGGCTTTATAATTTCTATTCGCCTAAAACCTACACCCTTAAAAACGGGCAAACCATAAACCCTGGGGTGCATGCCTTTTATATCATTTGGAATTACAAGGGTTGGAGCATTCAGCCTTTTGTCTATTTTTCACCCTTTAACGAATACGACCCTAACTTTACGATCACTTATGATAGCAACCCCACTTTTACCGGATTAGGGTTTCGCTCTCAAACCGATGTTACCGTGCTTAATCCTTTTTATGCTAAAAGGTTTTGGGGCACCTATCAATTTGGCATGCCGGCCGGTAAGAATGCGCACAGCTTGATGATCAAACAAAAGTTTGAATGGAATGAATACAATTTTGGTTTTGGGATTTATAAATCCTTTGGGAACGCTAACTGGATGATAGGCTACCATGGTAACCGCTTAGGCTTTGACTTTTGGACGAACACCGTTTATGCAAACACCCTTAACTCTTTGTCTTACATGATGGATGCGAACGCTTTTACCGTGTTTGCCTTTGGCGGTGGGGTGCATAGGAAATTCCTTTGGGGTTTATTGGGGCGTTTGACTTATGGGCCTAGGGCGAACGAACAAGTCCTATCGCTCAACTTGGGCTATAAATTCACTAAAAATTTCTCGGCCGACATTAAATTTGAATATTATAATGTGTTGATGCATCAAGGCTATAAAATGGGGTGGAACGGGCCAAAATTGGACAGCCAGCCTGCCACCGATCAAGACAGGAGTCATATTTTCACCGAGATCGTGTGGAAGCTTTAAACCCTCTTTAAATAACAACCCTTTAAGGGTTTGTTAAAACGCCTAGCAAAAAACAGCCATTAAAAACCACTCTATCGCCTATTTTAGAGGGCTTGTTCTTAAAGAAGCGTTAGAATTTTTAAACTTTTTTTATTACGCTATTTTTGGCTCTGTGATACTAAAACTTTTATTTTTAAAGTTTTATTTAAAACTCATTTTTTAACTTCTTTGTGTGGGGTGAGTGGTTTAAAAGTCAATAGTTTTTCTCTGTAATATTCGTATTGTTTTTTTCGGGCTTTTATTTCAGCGGGGATACCGGCTAATAAATCGGTGGTTAGGGCTGAAAATTGATCCAAAATCTTAACAATCTCTTGCTGGATTTCTAGGGGTGGGATGGGGAACTTATATTTTTTAAAAGCGGTCATATCCACAGAAGCAAAACCTGAAACATTAATATTATTTTTACACCATTCCCCTAAAAGAAAGCATTGGTAAAAAAAGAATTTCATGTCTAAAGCAAGATCACAATTCGCTTTTTTGCTTAAAAAAGTGAATCGTTGATTCGCTAACGAATCAACGATTAAAAGGGCATGCTCTCCTATGGTTGCTGTTGTAGAAATAATAATAGAATTTTTAGGGAATAATTTCTTACCCTTTAAAGCCTTTGGGGTAATGTGTTGGATAGAGTCTTTTAAAATTCTCCCATTTTCTCTAATGTCTTCCATTCTAAACCAAGGGATAGTCCCTTTTTCCCAAAATTCAGGATTGTTTTTTGATGGGGTGTAACCATTTTTAATTTCAAAAACCTCTTCAAGCGTTTTAAACTCCACCCCCTTAGGCGCTAGAGTTTGGAGTAGGGTTTTTAAGCGTTTAGGGTAGGTTTTTGCGCTCATTTTGGCGTCTTTATGGTTTGAATTAATGCCATCAAAGTCTAAAAGCATGTTTTGGTAATATTGGTATTGCTTTTTTCGCGCTTTTAATTCTGTGTTTAATTCTGTGAAAGCGTCCAAAATCTTAACGATCTCTTGTTGGACTTCTAGGGGTGGGATGGGGATTGTTATTTTTGAAAGTAATTGCTTTGAAACATTGAAGCGTGTTACACCATTAGCAACTTTTGAAATATTTTTCC